>NZ_CP116398.1:1904424-2539233 GCF_029643245.1 Methylomonas sp. EFPC3 | reverse complement strand
CCGTACAGGCGTTCGAATTGGAGGTTACAGGTCAAATACACCCCGTTCGGGTCTTTCAGCCAGACCAGATCGGGAATGGTATCCAGCAGGGTGTGCAATTGGGTGTGGGCGGAAATGTAATCGTCCAGCGTGGTTCTGAGTTTTTGCTCGCTCTGGTACAGCTGGCTGCTGCGTTCCGCCACCGCCTCTTCCAGCCGGTTGCGCAGGCGTTCGATTTCCAGATGGGTCCGCACCCGCGCCAGCAGTTCTTCGCGCTGATAAGGCTTGGACACGTAGTCCACCGCCCCCAAATGGAAGCCTTGTACTTTTTCTTCGGTTTCCGACAGGGTACTGACGAAGATGACCGGCACTTGCCGCGTGGCCGGGTGCGCTTTCAGCCGACGGCAGACTTCGAAGCCGTCGATGCCGGGCATCATGATGTCCAACATCACCAGATCCGGCGGGTTGTCGAACGCCGATTCCAGTGCCAATTCGCCGTCGATGGCGGAGCGGACCTCGTAGCCTTCCGCCCGCAGCAGTTCCGACAACAGCTTCAGCGATGCCGGGGTGTCGTCGACGACAAGAATTCTGGATTGACGGCTGGTCATGTCGAATCGCCTCGATTGGCTCGCAATGCTTTCAATATCGCTGGATAGTTATAGTTTTCGGCCTGCAGCGCCAGTGCTGCGGCCAGTTGCTCATCATGCGCCCGGACTTGGCCGATGGCGTCGGCGATACGTTGGTTTTCCAGGCTTTTCAAGGCATTTTCCAGATCGTAGCGCACCGCAGCCGGCAGCTTGCTCAGGCTGTCCGTGCTGAAGGCCGGCGTCTCGGCGGCCGGCGCATTGGCACAGCGGTAACGTACCCCCAATTGCCGGGCCAGGCAATCGTAGATTTCGGCCGGATGGTAGGGCTTGCCGATAAATTCGTCCATGCCCGCTGCCAAAATTTCGTCGCGCTGTTCGGCAAATGCCGACGCCGACACACCGACGATTTTTACCGCATTGCCGCCCGGTAAGGCCCGAATGGTTTGGGTGGCTTCCAGACCGTCCATCACCGGCATTTGCCGATCCATCCAGATCAGGTGCGGTTTCCAACTTTGGAACAGTTCCACCCCGTCCCGGCCGTTTTCGGCCAATTTGACCTTGAAACCGACGGCTTCCAAGATCCAGGAAAGCAGCAGTTGATTGTCGGTCTGGTCTTCGACGATCAGAATCCGGTACTCCGGTTGGTCCGGCGCCAGCCCCAACACTTCGCGTTCGTCTGCCGCGGCCTGCTGAGCGGCGCCTTTGGCCGGTTCCGATATGCGTAGCGGCAGTTCGACTCGGAACAGCGATCCCTGGCCCTCGACGCTTTCTAGTCCGATACTGCCGTTCATCAATTGTACGAATTGGCGGGTGATGCTCAGGCCCAGACCGGTGCCTTTGCTCGCGGCGGTTTGGCCGATCTGGACGAAGGGTTCGAAGATGCGTTGCCGGTCTTGCTCGGCGATACCGACGCCGGTGTCTTCTACCTCTATCAGCAGGTGCGCAGTGGCGTTAAGTTTGCTGCGCAGGCGAACGGTGACGCCGCCCTTGAACGTGAATTTCAAAGCATTGCCGACCAGATTGATCAAGACTTGGCGTAAGCGGGATTGGTCGCCGACGATGAACTGCGGAAACGCCGATGCCGGATCGAGCGCCAGGCTGAGCCCTTTTTCGGTGGCGCGCGCGCGCATCATGTTCAGCACGTCGTCGACCATCGCCTGCAGGTCGAAAGTCGCTTCCGCCAACGGTACTTGGCCGGATTCGATTTTGGCCATTTCCAACACTTGGTTGATCAGGCTGAGGAGATGTTCGCCGCTACGATTGATGATGTCCAGATTGCGCAGATCGCGCTCCGCCAGTTGTGCGCTTTTACGCATCAGGCTGGAGAACCCCAGAATCGCGTTCAACGGTGTGCGCAGTTCGTGGCTCATATTAGCCAGGAATGCGCTCTTGGCTTTATTCGCAGTTTCCGCCGCATCTCGCGCCATTTGCAGTTCTTCGGTACGGTGCTGCACGGTTTCTTCCAAGCGGTCGCGGTAATGGCGCAGTTCTTCTTCGGTTCGCTTGCGCTGGCTGATGTCGCGGCAGATCGCCAAATTGTAAGTTTTGCCGTCGAACTCGAAAGCGTTGCCGGTGATTTCCACCGGAAACACGCGGCCTTGACGGGTGCAATGCATGGATTCGAACTGAATTTGCCGGTGTTCCAACAACTGCGGCCAGAATTCTCGCCACATTTCCGGCGTCCAAGTCGGGTCGATGTCGTACACGCTCATGCCCCCTGTCAATTCCGCGACACTGTAACCCAGGGTATGGGCTCCGCTTTGATTGACGTACAAAAACCGCGGGTCGTTTTCGCCCATCAGCAGGATGGTTTCCCTGACTTTGTCCAGTGCGAAGCTCAGCAATTGCAAACGCTGTTGCGCCTGTTTGCGTTCGGACAGATCATAAAACAAGCCGACGAAACCGCCGATACGGCCGCTTTCGTCGCGCAATGCCGTCACCGAAAGATTGACCGGCAAGCGGCTGCCATCGCTGCGGATAAACGTCCATTGGCGTTCTTCAGGCGAATGATATTGCGCCAGGGCAGTGAACACGCCGAAGTCCGGCGTTATGGTTTGGCCGAATTGCGCCGAGAGCTCGCCAGCGCACAGTTCGATCTCTTCGCTATCGTGCCACAACGCCGGTGTTGCCCGCCCGACCACCTCTGCGGCCGGGTAGCCCAACAGCCGTTCCGCGGCCGGGTTAAAACTGGTGACGATGCCGTCGCAGTTGGTGGATACGATACCGTGGGCGGCGTTGTCCAGAATAGTGCGTTGAAACAGGTTGAGCTGGTGCAAGGCGTCGTCGCGTTGTTGAATCGCCGCCATCATGGCGTTGAAATTGCGGCCGAGCCGGGCCAGTTCGTCGTTGCCGTCGGCCGGTACCCGTTGCCGGTAATCGGCTTCGGCTCGCACCCGCTCGGTGGCTTCGGTTAACGCCGCGATCGGCCTTACCACCGTGCGGCGCAAAACCATCAACTGGCTCCAGGTAACTCCCATCAGGATCAAGACCCCGGCGCCGAATAACCACAGGGTCTGACGCGTTTCGCGGTTCAATTGTTTCAGATTCATGCTCAGGCGCAGACGGGCGCCGCTGGGGAGGGTTTGCACCCAGTCGGCATGAGCCGGAGCCAGATAAATGCCGTCGCGGTTGTCGACGCCGGCGAAATTGGTTTCAGCCTGATTGCCGATCTGAGCCAGCAGTCGGCCGTCGCTGAGGACGATGTGTGCCCCCAGCAATTGCGGATTGTATTTCAGCGTATCCAGAATTTCCTGGGCGCGTTGGCCGTCCTCGAAAGCCACCGCGCTGTCGGTGCCGACCGCGATCAAGTCTGCGTAGGGTTCCATGATCTGATGGACCCGTTGCTCCAAAGTCAGGTTTTGATGTATCAGCAAACCGCCGCCGAGCAATATGAAGATCAAGACAGCCGATCCCCACAATATCAGAGATAGCCGGTGGTGAATGTTCAATCGCATCGGCATCGCTTACCTCATCCGGCGCAAGGCACCGTTGAACAGGACGCTGGTGGACACCTCCAGCATCTTGGTTTGAATGGTCAGCGAAACCGCTCGCGCTTGGTCCAGATTGATGCTCATGCCCACCCGGTCATCGACAACGAAGCCCACGACTCCGCCGGCGTCGAGAAAATCCGGCGCGTCGCCGATCGTCAATACCGGCTTGTTGCGCAATTCGGCGAGTGCTTGTTGGCGTTGCCAAGGCTCCGGGTAAGCAATGTAAACCAATTGGCAAGCCGGCAATTCCGCCGGCCGCTGGGCGCGAACGATGCGGAAGCCGCGGCCTTGCTCGGTGCGGTTGCGCAAGGTATCGTCCAGAATCTCGCCGAACGGGTCCGGACCGAGGATGCCGACGCACCAGGGGGCACCGTTGTCCGGCAAGGCTTGGTCCGGCCAGACCACATAATGGGCGAAATTGCGCAGAAAGGCGGCTTTGACCCGGTACGGGTTTTCCTGAGTCGAGGCCGGAGCCGGCGCTAACGCGCAGAGCAGCAGTGTCAGCAGGCCGAATGCCCGGATTCGGCCGGAGCCGCTATGCGAAAACTTGATGCCGTATTGCATGCTCGTGCCGCCGCAGTCAGTACTTGACCGAAAAGTTGACCATCAACTCTTGCGGTCGACCGCGGCTGCTCTGCGACGGCCGGTAATGTTCGTCGAGCAGGTTTTTGCCGATCAGGTCGACGCTGATGCTGTGGCCGCCCACTTGCCAGGTGTAACCGAGCAAGGCATTCAGTAGCGCATAGGTCTGGTAGGCCGAACTCGGCGTGTCCGGTAACAAGGTCTGGTCGAACACCAAGTTGACGCCACCGCCGATATGCAGCCCTTGCAGCGGGCCGGCGTCGAAATCGTAGCGGGTCCACAAATTGGCCAGATGCGGCGCGCTCATTTGTAGCGGCGCATTGTGAAAGCGCCACGCGTTCTTGTAATAGGCGCGGCCGGTCGCGTCCAGCGTGTTCGGATCCTGGGCCAGGATCGCGGCGTCGTTGCCGGTGAATTCGGTAATCCTGGCGTCCATGAAGCTGTAGGACAGGTACAACTGCCAGTTCTCGGCCAGCCTGGCCGTAGCGTCCCATTCGATACCGCGCGAGCGCTGCTTGCCGGTGGGGACGCCGTAGATGGTGGTGATACCCAAGCCGTCGGTCACGGCCAGATCGTTGACGATGTTTTTGTTTTCGATGTCGAAGAAGGTCAGCGTGCTCGACAGGCGGCCGCCGAACAGCTCGGCTTTCAGGCCGATGTCGACCCCGCGGCCTTCGCTCGGTTCGGGGATGCCGCGGCTGCCGTCCAGGTTGTTGACCAAAAACGTGGCGGGAACGAAGGATTCGGCATAGGTGGCGAAGGCGGTCCATTCCGGCGTGATTTTGTAGAGCAGGCCGTACTGGGGCGTGAGTTTGCTGACGCTGGTTTGCGGTTGGGCGACATTGGTCAGACCGTCGCTGACTTGGCTGGTCGTGGAAGTCCAGCGCCAGCCGGCCAAAGCCAGTAGCCGGTCGCCGAACAGGCCCAGGGTGCCGCCGCCGTAAACCGATTTGTCAACGGCGCCGACGTCCTGGTTGAAGCGGCCGGCGGTCAAGGCCGCTAGCGGAATCGCGGTATTCCGGTTCCAGGTTGCCGGGTTGCCCAAGTCCCACCGCGGTAGCGGCGAGGCGATCGGGTTGTTGCCCAAGGCCGGATCGTTCGGCGCCTGGCCGGCATTGCGGTGGAAATTGCGGTCGACATACTGGCCGCCGAGCAACAAGCGCAGGCTGGCGAAACCCAGGTCGTATTTACCGACGCCCTGAATTTCGACGGTGTCGTCGCGGTTGGTATAGTTTTGCAGCCGGACCCGCCGGCCTTGTATTAGCGTGGCGTTGTTCGACATCCCCAGGTTGCCGCTGAACACGGCTTCGATATCGTATTCCAGATGCGAATAGCCGGCGCGCAGATTCCAGTGTTCGTCGGCTTTGACGTCGATCCAACTGCTGAAATTATTGGTTTTGCTGTGGCGGAAGTCGCTGTAGGCCATGCTGTTCCAGGTGTCCGCCAGCCCCGGCACGTCGACGCCGGACAGGTTCGGGTCCGCCGTGCTGGGGATCAGTCCGGCCCAGGTGCTGTAGCCGGGTTTTTGCATCAATTGCGGTTCTTCGATCTTTTCGAAGTGTTCGAATTTCAGCGAGACGCTGAGCCGGTCGCTAGGCTGCCACAGCAGCGAAGGCGAGAGGTTCCAGGAATGGGCGTCGTAAGCGTCCCAGTAATGCATGTCCTGGTCGTAGGACGCCGCCAGGCGGTAGGCCAGCGTGGCGGAGGCCGGGCCGGTGACGTCGGCATCGAAGCGGTATTCGCCGTAAGAGCCGTAGCGGGCGTCGGCGCTGGCGGCAAACCGGCGCTGCGGTTGTTTGGTGATGACGTTGACGATGCCGCCCGGCGCGACCTGACCGTATAAAAACGAGGCAGGGCCTTTAACCACCTCGACCCGCGAAATATTGGTGAAGTCGAATATCGACGGGCCGTGCACGCCGTCACGCAGGATCTGGATATTGCCGCCGGCCAGCGAGCCCACGGTGAAGCCGCGGATGGCCAGATTGGCATTGCCTTCGTTGAAATCGTTGCTGCGGTAGGTGACGCCGGGCGAATAGCGGGCGATATCGAAAATGTCGCGCGGTTTCTGGTCGGCAATGAACGACTCGGTGAAGGCCTGCAAAGCGAACGGCAGCTCGCGAATCGGCGCATCGAAACGGGAGCCGGATACCGAATTGGAGGCGCTGTAACCGCGGTCGAGTTGGCTGGACACTTCGAACGGCGAGACCTTGACGCCGACCAGTTCGTCGATGTCCATGTCGGCGACGCTTTTGGTTGTTGCTGCCGGTTCCGGGGCAGATGCCGGCCGATAAACCTCGCCGACTTCCGCGCTCGTTTTCGCCGTCGGCGCGACCCCGAGCGCCAAACCGGTCGCAACCGCGCCAAGTCCACCTAATCTTGGCCAACGTCGCGTCATATTTGAGCCTCCCCAACAGCGGTTAGTCAACGTTGCCGTCCGGTTTGGCCGATCAAATTCCTCCAGTCGCTACCCGCTCGGGCAGGGCGATCTGACGCATGATAGCACGGGGGCGCCGCAACGGATTACTGTTGCACCCGGCTTGCGGTTTACACCGTAAACCGGTCACAGCATATAGCGCCGCCACAGCCGCTCGACTTCGCCGCGCAATTCGGCAAACTCGGCGCCGTCTGCGGTGGCGCTGAGCCCTTGCAGGACCTGGTGATGGCCGTAATCCCGGTAAGCGCAGTAGGCTTGCTTCAGCAAGTCTGCGTCGGCGGCCGGCATCAAACCGTGCTGTTGCAAGCCTGCTAACAGACGCACGTTGTCGGTGTAGGTGGCAAGGTCAGGATAGTGTGAGGTGCCGGCCAGAATCGAGTATTGGACGATGAATTCGATGTCGGCGATGCCGCCGGCACTGTGTTTCAGGTCGAATACCGCGGGGTCTTTCGGCGCCAGGTTGTCGCGCATCTTTTCCCGCATTTCCCGCACCTGGGTCTGCAATTCGGCCGAATCGCGCGGCAGCGCCAGAATCCGGGCCCGAATCGCTTCGTAATCGGTTTGCAAATGCTTGTCGCCGGCCACGAAACGGCCGCGCACCAGGGCCTGGTGTTCCCAGGTCCAGGCTTGGTCCCGCAGATAGGCTTCGTAGTGGCCGATATGGGTTACGAGCAAGCCGGAGTCGCCATTCGGCCGCAGCCGCAGGTCGGCCTCGTACAAGACGCCGGACAGCATCTTGGTATCCAGGATATGGCGGATTTTCTGGCCCAGCCGTAAATAGAACTGGGCCGTGCCGATCGGTTTTTCGCCGTCGGTGGTAGCGTTGCCGTCGGCGCAATCGTACAGAAACACAAGGTCCAGGTCGGAGCCGTAACCGAGCTCGATGCCGCCGAATTTGCCGAACGCAATCACGGCGAAAGCGGCCGGACCCGGGCCGGTGCCGGGCGGGCAGCCGTATTTGGCGGCCAGCATGTGCCAGGCGCGTTCCAATACCTGCTCCAGAATCGCTTCGGCGATCCAGGTCAGATAGTCACTGACGATCATCACCGGAATCGCGTCCATGATGTCGGCGGCGGCGACCCGCAACACGTTCAGGTGTTTGAACTGGCGCAGCGCGATCATCAGCTGTTCGCCGTCCTGTTGGTCGACTTTATTCAGCGCCCGCTGCAAGTCTTCGCGCAAGGCCTGTTTCTGCAACGGCTCGTACAGCGAGCGGGTGTCCAGCAGTTCGTCGAACAAGATCGGATACTGTGCCAGATACTCGCAGATCCAGGGACTGGCCGCGGCCAGCGTGATCAGTTGTTGCAAGGCATCGGGATTTTCCGCCAGCAAGGCCAGATAGACGTTACGGCCGGATACGGCTTCGAACAGTTGCAAGATCCGCAGCAAGGTGGTGTCGGCATGCTCGCTGCCGGCAACCTGTTCGATCAGCTTCGGCATCAGCCGGTCCAGCACGCCGGCGCCTTTGGCGGTCATGCGTTTTACTGCGTGGGAGTCCTTGAAATCGGCGACGGCTTTTTGCATGGCCAGCGGGTCGGCGAAACCGTAATCGGCCAGCGCCTCCAGCGCCTGTTCGTCGTCGGCCCCGGCGGTCCAGATCAGGCGCGCGCTTTGCCGCTTGTTGTCCTGGTCGCTGAGCGAGAACACCTGTTCGAAAATTTCGTGGACCGAGGCGCGCACCCGATCCAGTTCCTGCTTGAATTCCTGCCAGTCGGCGAAATCCAGCGAATAGGCCAGCAGCAGCTGCGCCCGCGGCTCGGCGGGCAAATCGTGGGTTTGTTTGTCCTGGTATTCCTGGATGTGGTTTTCCACCCGGCGCAGAAAGCGGTAACCGAATTTCAGCGTGGCGACGTCGTCGTCGCCCATCAATTGCAAATCGCGCAGTACGTCCAATACGGTCTGGATTTCCCGTTGCTGCAGCGCGACGTCCTGGCCGCCGCGGATCAGTTGGAAGGCCTGGCCGATGAACTCCACTTCGCGGATACCGCCGGGGCCGAGCTTGACGTTTTCCATCCGGTCTTTGCGCCGCAATTCCTGCGTGATCTGGAATTTCAACGAACGCAATTCTTCGAAGGCGCCGTAGTCCAGATAGCGCCGGTAAACGAAGGGTTTGATCATCGCCGCCAGTTGCTTGCCGCTGACGAAATCGCCCGCCACTTGGCGCGCCTTGATCATCGCGTAGCGTTCCCATTCCCGAGCTTGGGTCAGGTAATACTGTTCCATGCCGTCGAAGTTCATGATCAACGGGCCGCTGTCGCCGAACGGCCGCAACCGGACGTCGGTGCGGAAAACGAAACCGTCCACGGTGATTTCGTCCAGCATTTTCACCAGCGAGCGGCAGAGACGGGTGAAGAATTCCTCGTAGCTGATTTCCTTTTTGCCGTTCAATACTCCGTCCTCGGCATAGGCGAAAATCAGATCGATGTCGGACGAGTAATTCAGCTCCCAAGCGCCGAGTTTGCCCATGCCGAGCACGACGATATTGAACGCGGTGCCGTCGGCCAGCGTCGGCGTGCCCCAGCGCTGGCAGGCCTGGCGGTATAAAAAATCCAGCGCGGTCTGGATACAGGTTTCCGCTAGTGCGGTCAGATCGGCCAGGGTTTCGTCCAGATCGGACCAGCCGGCCAGATCGCGCCAGGCGATTCTGACCATTTCCCGGCGCCGAAACAGCCGCAACGCGCGGGCCAGAGTCGGTTCAGAATCGGCCGAGACCACGCTCGGCGCCAGCGCGGCGGCGTAGTCCTGCCGGCGTAGCGGGGCGAACAGGTCGCCCGAGTCGACCAGTTCCGGCAGCAGGCCGGGGTGGCGCAGCCAGTTGTCGCTGATGAACTGGCTGCAGGCGCAAACCTTCAATACCGAAGCGCGGAAGCTGTCGTCGCCGAATGCGGCCAGATGCTCGGGGCTAGAAACCTCGGCCAGTCTGGCGCAAAAATCGCCGGCCCAGGCTTGCAATTCATCGGGTAAATGCGCCGAATGCTGCGACAACGTATCGAAAAGCGTCATTGGCCGGTTCCTGTAGTTGTAAACGGAAGGGCATGATACCTAAACTGCCGAGGTCTGAATAACAATATCCACACTATGATTAAGGCATGTTTCCGCAGTGTTTTCCCGGCATTCCGGTGTTGACGCTTTGCGCCTGCACGCAGCCAGCCCAAAGGGGGCTTTCACCATGAAAAAAATTTACCCGATACTCGTTTTATCCGCGGCAGTGGCGGCCTGTTCGGCGCCGGAGCCAAAAAGCCTGAGTAGCTCAAGCGGTTGGAGCCAAACCGGAACGCCGGCCCTGCATGCGGTTCGCGACGGCAAATTACGCGAACTGATGGATCGAATGGACAGCCTGATGCATGAGCGATTTATGACCGAGACCCAAATCGATGCCGAGCGGCGCAAGTACGCGCGGCAGATTGCCGAGACTGCGCATAGCCTGTCGGCGAACGTCGACGCTATCATCGCCAGCCTGCCCGGTCTGAACCTGACCGCTGACGAACAAACCGCGTTTCGGGCGTTGGCGGCAAAACTGCGCAGCGAAATGGGCTTGTTGCAACAGCAAGCCGAATCGAATCGTATCGATCAAATCAGCGACAACCTGCATGAAATCAACACCACCTGTACCTCGTGCCACGCCTTGTTCCGCAAACTGGGAGGTTAGTGTGAGTAGAGCGGGCAATTTTTTACTGAAATTGGCGGCGCTGCTTGCCTTGTGCGGAGCGTTGTCCGGTTCGGCGGCAGCGGACGACGACATCAAGGCTCTATTGGGCGCGATGAGCCGGCAGATCGAGGACTTGAAACAACAGGTGGCGCAGTCCAATCAGCGCATCGGCCAGTTGGAGCAGGCGCTGAAGGTCTATAAAAGCGAGCAGCAATCGCCACAAGCCAATTTGGTCGGGGCTGCGGGCGTTCAGCCAGTACCGGCCTCGGCCGCCGGCGCCGGTAATTCCAAGGAAAAAGCGGTTGTAACGGTTGGCGATACTAAAGGCACATTCAAAATTCCGGGGACCGATACTTCGTTAGGTCTGGGCGGTTTTGTCAAAACCGACCTGCTGTTCAACAGCGTCAGCGCCGGTCGCGACCGTTTGGGCGACCAGCAATTGGCCATGTCGCAAATTCCGGTCGGCGCTGCCGGCGAACGCGGGCAGGTTACTTTTCTAGCCAAGGAAAGCCGTTTGTGGTTCAAGTCGTTTACGCCGAGTGAGTGGGGCGACGTCAATACCTTCGTCGAACTGGATTTTTACGGCGATCCGGCCACCTATAGTTATACGCCGCGCTTGCGCCATGCCTACGGTTCGTTCGGCCATCTGCTGGCCGGCCAAACCTGGACTACGTTTTTGAACGCGTCGGCTTTGCCCGACAACCTGGATGTGGGCGGCTCGGCCGGCGCCCTGGCTAGTCTGCGTCAGCCTCTGGTGCGCTGGACCGAGCCGTTTACCTGGCTGGATACGCCGATGGAAGGGCTATTGGCGCTGGAAACGCCGCGCAGCCGGCTATGGGTGGATAACCATCTGGAAACGGGAAGCGCGAACCGGGCGGCGGCCGGCGATCCGAATCTGGATGCCGCCTATTGGACGACACCGAACGCGGATCGCTATCCGGATTTGGTTGCTCGCCTGAATTTGAATCCGGAATGGGGCAACATGTCGCTGGCCGCATTGGGCAGGCAGTTGCGTTACACCAATAGCAGCAACGGTTATCGCCAGGATGCTTGGGGCGGCGGTGTCAATTTATCCGGCAGGATCAATACCTTCGGCCTGGATAACATCCGTTTCATGGTGCATTACGGCAAGGGCGATGCTCGTTACGTGTCGACAACCAACACCTTCGCCGATGCGGCGCTGGATAGCCACGGTGCGATAGAGTTGTCGGAGAGCTACGGCGCTATGCTGGCCTACCAGCATTGGTGGGACAAACAATGGCGTTCCAGCCTGACTTACGGCTTCGCCCAAACCGACTATCCGCGCTATGCCAATCCGGTATTGACCCGGCAGGTGCAATCGCTGCACGCGAATTTGTTATGGAGCCCGGTCAGCCAGGCCATGCTGGGCGTGGAATACACCTATGCCGACCGGGAATTGATCGACGGCCGCGACGGCGTGCTGCAACGGGTGCAGTTTTCGGCGAAATATAGTTTCTGAGGTGGGCAAGTTGGCCCAGCGTTTGAGCCTGTAATAAGTCGGAGCCGAAATGTCGCGGCGGATCAGCCCCGCAACAACGGCGATTGCAGGATCAGCGCTGCCGTAATCAGCACCGCGGCGCCGAAGATGGCGCGCAGGGTGCGGGTGTTGTTGCGCTTGAGTTGTTTGCGCAGTTGGATCATTTCCTTTTGCTGGTGTTGCAATTGCTGCTGCATATGCGCGGCGCTTTGCAGGGCTTGAAACACCAGGCCCGGCACTTCCGGCAGTTGTTCGCCGATTTCCGGAAACTTGCCCAGCAATTCCTTGAGTTTCTTTTCCGGACCGATGCGTTGTTTGAACCAGTTTTCCAGGAACGGCTTGGCGGTTTGCCACAGGTCCAATTCCGGATAAAGCTGGCGGCCCAGGCCTTCGATGTTGAGCAGGGTTTTTTGCAGTAACACCAGTTGCGGTTGTACCACCATGTCGAAACGGCGCGCGGTCTGGAACAGGCGCAGCAACAGCAGGCCGAAAGAAATGTCCTTCAACGGCTTTTCGAAAATCGGTTCGCATACCGCGCGGATCGCCGCTTCGAATTCCTCAATCCGGGTGGTTGGCGGCACCCAGCCCGATTCGATGTGCATTTTCGCCACTTTCCGGTAGTCGTGATTGAAAAACGCCAGAAAGTTTTCGGCCAGATAACGCTGGTCGCTGTCCGACAAGCTGCCGACGATACCGAAATCCACGGCCAGGTATTTATCCGGCAGTTGCACGAAAATGTTGCCGGGATGCATGTCGGCATGAAAGAAATTGTCGCGGAACACCTGGGTGAAGAAAATTTCGACGCCGCGCTCGGCCAGCTTTTTGAAATCGGCCCCGCCGCGGCGCAAGGCATCGATATCGCCGACCGGGACGCCGTAGATGCGTTCCATCACCAGTACTTTCCGCCGGGTCAACGGCCAATGGATTTCCGGGATGTACAGCATCTCCGAGTTTTTGAAATTGGCGCGGATCGCGCTGGCGTTGGCGGCTTCGCGGACCAGATCCAGTTCGTCGAGTATGGTTTTCTCGAATTCGGCAACGATTTCCATTGCCCGCAGCCGGCGGGCGTCGGCCCAGAAGCGTTCGGCCAGACGGGCCAATTCGTACAACAAGCCGACGTCGGAATGGATTTTGTCTTCGATGTCGGGCCGCAATACTTTGACGATGACTTTCTCGCCGCTGGGTAGCGTCGCGGTATGGACTTGGGCCACCGAGGCCGAGGCCAGCGGCGTCGAGTCGAATTCGGCGAACGCTTCCTCTATCGATTGGCCGAGCTGTTGTTCGATGATTTTGCGGGCAGTGTCGATCGAGAACGGCGGCACCCGGTCCTGCAATTTGACCAATTCTTCGGCGATGTCTTCCGGCAGCAAATCCTTGCGGGTCGACAGGGTCTGGCCGAATTTGACGTAAATCGGCCCCAGGTCTTCCAGGGTGCGACGGATACGCACGCCGCGCGGTTCGCGCGAGTTGCGGGTCCAGTAATTCGGCGAAAAGAACGCCAGAAACCGGATCGGTCGGAATAGATGAGTTCTGAGTACGATTTCGTCCAGACCGTGAAACATCATCACCCAATTGATATGCATCAGGCGTAGCAGTATTTTGGGGCGAATCACGATGTCGGTCCTTTAGTCAGACTCAGAGGTGTTGTCGGAAGTTGTGGTCAGCCGATCCAGCCGGGCGGCAAGGCGGTCGCAATCGCTACGGCAGGCGTCGATGCCGCGGAACAGCAATTCGGCTTCGGCCTTGGCCGGCAGTTCGCGGGTTTCTTCCTGCAGAAATTCTTCCAGGTTTAGCCGCAGCGTATGCAGGCTTTGACCGGTCCAGCGTTTGCCGCCGCGAACGATATCGCCCAGTTGCCGCGCCAGTCGCTCGCCGGTGAAGCGGGCCAGTTTGCCCTGCAGATCGATATCGAGTTTTTCGAACAGGCGCTGGAATTTGCGGGCCAGTTGTACGTCGCCGGCCAGGCGCACTTCGCCTTTGAACAGCGAACGCATCGGCGTGGCTCTGAGGCCCATCAGGCCCAGCGACGATAAGGAACCGCTCAGGGTGGCGTCGGCCGCCGCCGGATAACTGTCCAGGATACGGATAGTGTCGCTGCCGGGGCATAAAAACAGGCTGCTGCCGAAGGTATCGATCCGCAATTCAATGACCTTGCCCGCCATCGGCGCCAGATATTGTTCGCTGTGGCTGTCCAGCGCCAGATAGCGGACCAGTGCCGCTTCGAGCGCGGATATCAGCAGTGGTTTCAGCGAGCCGGGCATTTATTGGGCCTGCTGCTGTTGTTGCTGCAGATAATCCCGCATGTCTTCGTTATCGATCCGATGGTATAAATCGGCGACGGCTAAGCTCAGACCGACGCTGTCGAAGCTGATATTGTCGTCGAGAGAGGAGTGCGTCGGTCGCCAATCGGCTTCGCTGATCGGGTATTGCGCCTGTTGCAGAGCCATCTTCGAATCTCGCTACCGGGTCCGTGGGTCGGCTTAAAACTTGTAACCCCGGTGCACGGCAACGATGCCTTGGGTCATGTTGAAATATTCGCAACGCTCCAGGCCGGCGTTTTCCATCATTTGCTTCAATTCGTCCTGCTTCGGGTGCATCCGGATCGATTCGGCCAGATAGCGGTAACTGTCCTCGTCCTTGGCAACGACGGCGCCGATTTTCGGCAGGATGTTGAACGAATAAAAGTCGTAGACTTTTTCGGTGATCGGGTCGATCGGATGCGAGAACTCCAGCACGATGACGCGGCCGCCCGGCTTCAAAACCCGATACATCGAGCGCAGCGCAGCGTCCTTATCGGTGACGTTGCGCAAGCCGAAGCCTATTGTCACGCAGTCGAAGGTGTTGTCGGCGAACGGCAGGCATTCGGCATTGACCTGGGCATAGCGGATATTGCCGGCAACGCCTTTGTCGATCAAGCGGTCGCGGCCGGTGCGCAGCATTTCCGAATTGATGTCGGCCAATACCACCTGGCCGGATTTGCCGACCCGTTTCTCGAACAGCAAGGTCAGGTCGCCGGTACCGCCGGCCAAGTCCAAAACCTTATCGCCCTCGCGAACATTGGCCAGTTGCACCGCAACCCGTTTCCAAATCCGGTGGATGCCGAGCGACATCAGGTCGTTCATCACGTCGTATTGACGGGCGACCGAATCGAAAACGCCGCGCACCAGCGCGACTTTATCTGCCTTGGGGACCTGTTTGAAGCCGAAATGGGTGGTATTGTCGTTTGTCATGATTCGATTCAGTTGTGTAAGGGCGAGCGGCGGCTGATGCCGGCGGCTTGCAATGCTTCCAGGTAAGCCGACCACAGCAGCGGGAAGTCGGAACCCAGCTTGTACAGCAAGTCCCAGCTATAAATGCCGGTGTCGTGGCCGTCGCTGAAGATGAGTTTCACCGCGTAATTGCCGACCGGCTGAATGTCGGTAATGGTGACGTCTTCCTTGCCGGTTTGCAGAGTTTCCTGACCGGGGCCGTGGCCGACCGCTTCCGCCGATTGGGTGAAAACCCGCAGATACTCGCTGGGCATCTCGAAGATGCTGCCGTCGTCGAAATGGATTTCCAAAATCGCCGACACTTTGTGCAGCTTGATTTCGGTAGGTTGGCAATGGCAGGGAGTGATGGCTACGCGCATGGTCGGTTATAAAATGTAGCGGCTCAAGTCTTCGTCGTCGGCCAGTTCCAATAGGTGGGCGTCGACGTAAGCGGCGTCGATGACGACCGATTTCTCCGGCAGATCCGGCGCGCTGAAGGAAATGTCTTCCAGCAGTTTTTCCAGAATCGTATGCAGGCGGCGGGCACCGATGTTCTCGGTCTTTTCGTTGACCTGCCAGCCCAGTTCGGCAATGCGTTTGATGCCGTCTGCGGTAAATTGCAGATCGACGCCTTCGGTTTTCAGCAACGCCTGGTACTGCTCGGTCAAGGACGCATCCGGTTCGGTCAGAATGCGGACGAAGTCGTCGGCGCTGAGTGCGTTCAACTCGACCCGGATCGGAAAACGGCCTTGCAGCTCCGGGATCAGGTCGGACGGTTTGGTTAAATGGAACGCGCCGGAGGCGATGAACAGGATATGGTCGGTCTTGATCATGCCGTATTTGGTGGTGACGGTGCTACCCTCGACCAGCGGCAGCAAATCGCGCTGCACGCCTTCGCGGGAGACTTCGCCGCCGCCCGTTTCCGCGCGTTTGCAAATCTTGTCGATCTCGTCCAGAAACACGATGCCGTGCTGCTCGACGGCTTCCAGCGCCGATTGTTTGATTTCCTCTTCGTTGACCAATTTGCCGGCTTCCTCTTCCTGCAGCAGTTTCAGCGCGTCCTTGATTTTCAGTTTGCGCGATTTGGTGCGGCCGCTGTTCAGGTTCTGAAACATGCCCTGCAACTGGCTGGTCATTTCTTCCATGCCCGGCGGCGCCATGATTTCGACGCCGACCGACGGTGCGGACACGTCGATTTGGATTTCCTTATCGTTCAAATCGCCTTCGCGCAATTTTTTGCGCATTTTCTGCCGGGTGGATTCCTCGGTATCCGACAGCATGCCGCCCTCGGCCCGCGGCAAAAGAATGTCCAGTACTTTGTCTTCGGCGGCGTCGGCGGCCCGGTTTTGCACCTTTTCCATGGCCGATACCCGCGTCATTTTTACCGCACTGTCGATCAGGTCGCGGATGATGGATTCCACGTCGCGACCGACGTAGCCGACCTCGGTGAATTTGGTGGCTTCGATTTTGATGAACGGCGCATTGGCCAGTTTGGCCAGACGGCGGGCGATTTCGGTTTTACCGACGCCGGTCGGGCCTATCATCAGGATGTTCTTCGGCGTGATCTCGTCGCGCAATTCGGGTGCAACCTGGCTGCGGCGCCAGCGGTTGCGCAGGGCGATGGCGACCGAACGCTTGGCGTCGGCCTGACCGACGATGTGTTTGTCCAGTTCGCTGACGATTTCTCTCGGGGTCATTTGACTCATGGTTTACTCTTGCGGCGCCGCTTGCGGTTCGGCGTCCAATTCTTCGATGCGTAAGTTGTGGTTGGTATAAATGCAGATGTCGGCGGCGATATTCAAGGCCTTTTCGACGATGTCGCGCGCACTAAGTTCGGTGTTTTCCAGCAAGGCGCGGGCGGCGCTTTGGGCGAAGGCGCCGCCGGAGCCGATGGCGATGAAATCGTGTTCCGGTTCGATCACGTCGCCGGTGCCGGAGATGACCAGGGAAGTTTTGCTGTCGGCGATGATCAGCAGTGCTTCCAGTTTACGCAGGGCTCGGTCGGTACGCCAGTCTTTGGCCATTTCTACAGCGGCGCGGGTCAGGTTGCCGCGGTGTTTTTCCAGTTTGCCTTCGAAATGTTCGAACAGGGTGAAGGCGTCGGCAGTGGCCCCGGCGAAACCGGCTATCACTTTGTCGTGGTACAAGCGTCTGACTTTTCTGGCATTCCCTTTCATTACGGTGTTGCCCAAAGTAACCTGACCGTCGCCGCCGATCACGACCTTGTCGCCGCGCCGGACCGATAGAATTGTGGTGCCTCTGAAGTTGGTCATAAGCTGGGAAACTGAAAACGGAAAGGCGGCGATTTTACATGTTCTGGGCCCGGATGGGTTAGAAGTTTAGCAAGCGCAGGCCTTGTCGGAAAAAGGTTCGGAGATTGAACAAAGCACTAAAACTGATTAAAGTTGAAACTGCTGGTATTTTAAGGATGCGCCGTTTTGTCGGGCGCTTCCAACATTACAACAACAATAACAACAAGAGGCTAGTCATGAATTTGTCGATTCGCTGGAAAAGCGCGCTGCTGTTGGGCGCCATGGTTTTTTCGAGTGTGGCGTTGGCGCTGACACCCGAGGAGGAGGAACGGTTAAAGGAATGCAAACGGCCCAAATTTCGCGATTTCGTTCCGGAACATAAAGCCGAAGTCGATGCTGGGGTCGATATGTCGTTCCATGTCTCGCACAATGCCGATCCGTTGTCCATCAGTGCCGAGGCCCGCGGCGAGAAAATGAAGGTCGAGGTGGTCGATAAAAAGACTTTTTATTTCGTTAAATCCAAATTGCCGCAACTCAGTCCGGGATTCGCCCGGATCCACGTCATGGCCAAATCGGCCGAAAGCAAAGTCGAGTCCGGCTGCTGGGGGCAGGACGGCTGGTTGATCAAAATCAAGGGTGAAGAGGCTGCGGCCAAGCCGGCAGTTCCGGCAGCGGCTCAGTAGCGGATTTTATCGGTCTGGATTTGCCATAAGCGGAACGGTTCCGCGGCAGATTCTAGTGGCAGATGCCGCATAACGATCTGGCGCTGCTCGGCAGGTTTGTCGATTTCAGTGTAAATCAGGCTGTCGTCAAAGCCGGCTTGGGCGGCATCGTCGCGACTACTGGCGAAATAGACTGCGTCCAGCCGGGACCAATAAATCGCGCCCAGACACATCGGGCAGGGTTCACAACTGGTGTAGAGCACGCAGTGTTTCAATTGAAAGTCTTGCAAATACTGGCAGGCTTGGCGGATGGCCAGCACCTCGGCATGGGCGGTGGGGTCCATGTTCTCGGTGACGCGATTGCCGCTGGCGGCGATGATGCGCTGGTCTCGCACGATCAGCGCGCCGAACGGGCCGCCGCCGTTGCTGACGTTGAAGCAAGCCAGTTCTACCGCTTGATGCAGAAAGTCCTGGTGCATCAGAGGCCCAGCGGATTGCGCGGATCGACGCCGTCCATGAACGGCAGCCGGCGGTCTTCGTTGGTGATTTGGTAGACCTTGCCCAGCCAGTTGTTGAATACGGCTTTGGCCGAGTCGCGCCAGGTGATGTCCAGACGTTCGACGATTTGCTCCTCTGGCATTGCTTTTAGCTGCCGGCCGCCGTGGCGGGCGGCCTGGACGTGGCTGGCGTAGTCGGCCAGCAGGCGTTGCGCCGCTTCGTCGAAATAGTGTTCCGGATAGGGCGGATAATCGTCGCGTTCGGCGCGGTAATAGCGCAGTACCTCGCGTTTATATTCCTTCAACAAGCTGATGTCGTCGTACTCCGGATGGCCCTGGAAGAACACGATCCGGAAGCCGTCCGGGCTGACCGCCAAATGTACGCCGGCCTGGTCGCTGGCGACTAATACCTTTAAGCCTTGTTTTTCCATGTCGCTACGGAAAACCTCGTTGAACCGAGAATGCGGTACATCGAAGCGGGTATTGATTTCGGCTACCAGCGGGTGGTTGCGATCAACCACCTTGTGCGAGTAGACCCCCCAACGCTTGGCCGGCAGCCGGGTGCGTTCGATACCGTAACAATGCTGAATCAGAGCATGGGTGGCGAGGCAGGAACAGAGCACCGAAGTGACGTTTTCCTTGGCCCACTCGAACACTTCGGTCAGCGGCCGCCAAAAATCCTCTTCCTGTAAATGGTCGTGGGTGACGTTGGCGCCGCTGATGATCAAGGCGTCCAGGCCGTCGCGCTTGATCTGTTCGAAGCTTTCGTAATATTTGGCGATATGCGCCAGAGCTTCCGGGCCGCGCTCCAGGCCGTCGATGGTAAACGGGTGGACGTGGAACTGGGCAATTTGGTTGCAGGCGCCGACCAGACGGAAAAACTGGCGTTCGGTAGCTTCCAGCGCGGCATCCGGCATGATGTTCAACAGGCCGATGTGCAATTCGCGGATGGATTGGTGGGCAGCGCGGTCCGGCGTCAGAATCTCTTCGCCTTCTTCCTGCAAGCGGCGGAAAGTCGGTAATTCGGTATGAGCGACTAAAGGCATGTCAGTGGGCCGCTCAAGCGCTTTGGCGGGCGATCGCCGCGGCGATCAGTTGGACGAAATCGTCCTCGGTTTGCACTTTGGCGGTTTCGTCGGCGCTGATCGTGTAACCGTATTGGGCGGCGATTGCCTCGTAACGCGGCACCCGCGCCTTGAACAATTCCGGAAACACCCAGCTGACGAATTCGTCCGGCGGAATCTGGTCGGTGTTCTGGTAGTTGCGTTCGCGCATGAATTGCGCCAGCTTTTCATCGACGAATTCCGGCCGGTAATACAGCGGTTTTGGATCTTGCTTGGCGCGGTCGATGATGGTCTGTTCCAATGCCGGCGGAATTTTGATGTAAACGATCAGCGTATGCTTGGCCAGGTTTTCCAGCACTTCCGGGCAATCCAGTTCGCAGACGCTGCCGCCGGCGTCGTTGATGAAGTGCTTGTAGCCGTAGATGGCTTCGGCTTTATGGATGAAATCCGGCACGTCGTTCATCGCCGCGATTTCGGCTTGATGGTGCAGGGCTTGCCGACGCTTGAATTCGGCCTGACTCAAACCGCCTTTGCCGGGGTCGCCGATTTTGCCGAGGAAGCTGGATACCGGCGCCAGATTGTCGACGGTGATGTTGCTGCAAATATAGATCGAGTCGGACTTAAGCAGGTCCCGCAAAAACGGCACGCCCATCGCTTGCTGTTTGATGTTGTCCAGTATCGGCTCTTCCAGGTATTTGGTGCCGATCCGGTAGTCGCCGGAATAATGGAACCATTTGTCTTTGGGCAGTTTGGCCGATAGCGTGGTTTTGCCGGCGCCGGACATGGCTAACAGGGTGATGCTTTTGGACTCCCAGTCCAAAAACTGTTGCGGGGTCATTCTCATAAGGTCGTGTTTAATCCAAAAAGTCGCTGATATCCAAATCTTCCGAATCGGCCCGGCTGTGGCGGTCGGGATCGGTATAGCCGAGATCGTCGGCTTCCAGATCGTCGAACGGTGCGCTCCAGTCGTCCGGATCTTCGATGTAATCGATGGTCGAGCCGTACCAAGACTCGTTATCGTACTCGCCTAAATCGCCGTTGGCGTATTGCACTTCGATCGATTCGTCGGCTCCTTCGATCGCCACTACCTTGAAAGTAAGATTGCTTTCCAAATCTTTATACCAACGGCCGATGACCGGATCTGCAATGGTTGTCATGGTTGCATCCTCGCTGTGTTGATGTGGTGGGCAATGATAGCGAGTTTGGTGGGGCGGTGCGAGTGCGCAGGCGTAAAACCGCGATCAAATTCGATTAGAATGTGCCATTACTTGCAGCTTTAGGCCGTTATGAACGAAGAACGCATTATCGAATTGGAGATTAAGCAAGCGTATCAGGAAGACCTGATTCAGGCTTTGAACCAAGTGGTGGCCGATCAGCAAAAACAGATCGGCAAATTGGAGGAGACCTGCAAGTTGCTGCACGACAAGATCAAGAGTTTGGCGCTGAGCATGGCCGAGCGGCCGTTGCTGCCGCTCGACGAAAAGCCGCCGCACTACTAAGCGGCGGCCGGTTAAGACTTGGAGCGGTTGCGGTGGCCGATTTTGCCGTGGTTGCCGGTCGCAGCCACGGTTTGTTTCGGTTGCGGGAAGGAGCTGCAATCCAGATTTTTGCCGTGCAGGCGGCGGCAGAAATCGCGGCTGTCGTCCTGTTGCAGGCCGGTCCATTGGCTGAGCCAGACGGTGCCTCTTTTGTTTTTGCTCTTGACGATACGCGGTTGACCGCTTTTTGCCAACGGGCCTAATGCGTTGCGGACCCGTTGCAGGTTGACGTCGGCATCGATTTTGCGCGGAAAGCTGCCCAGGCTGACGTTCCACGATGCGGCGCTATAGCGGGGCTGCGGCTTGTTTGCCGCCAGCAGCCGGCGCTCGCGGCTTTCCGGCGTTTCGTTGATCCTAATCGGTTCGTAACGGCTGATGGCACCGGAGTCTGCGCCCATTTGCGCGGCACTGCCGGCGCAACGGTTAGATGCCAATTGAAACGGTGGCGGCAATTGCGCGGCATCGTGCAATTGCGAGATGTGTTCGCCCAACTGGCTGTTGCCGCTCTTGGCAAAGCCCATATCCAACAGGTTGCCCATTTGCTCGAAACGTTCGCCGCTGCTGTGGGCGCCGAGCAGTACGCCGATGATCCGGTGGCCGTTGCGTTTGGCCGAAGCGATCAGGTTATAACCGGAGCCGCAGGTAAAACCGGTTTTGAAGCCGTCGGCGTCGGGGTAGGTTTTCAGGATTTTGTTGGTATTCGGCATTACCCGGCCTTTGTAGCGGAATTCGGTGGCCGAGAAGTAATGGTAATACTGCGGAAAATCGCGCAGCACCGCCGCCGATAACAATGCCAGGTCGCGGGCGCTGCTGATTTGGCCGTCGTCCGGTAAGCCGCTGGCGTTTTCGAACGAACTGCTGCTCATGCCCAGGCGGTGCGCGGTTTGCGTCATCATCGCCGCGAAATTGGATTCGGTTCCGCCCAGTCTTTCCGCCAACACCACCGCCGCATCGTTGGCCGAGCGGGTGGTGACGGCCATGATCGCTTGTTCGACGGTCAGGCTTTGCCCGGCGCGCAAGCCCAGCTTGGAACTGGGCATAGATGCGGCGTGTTTCGATGCGTAAACCGTATCGGTTAGTTTCAGGTTGCCTGATTCGAGCGCGGCAAACGTCATGTACATGGTCATGACTTTGGTCAGCGAGGCCGGATACCAGCGCTGGGTGGATTCATTCTCGTGTATCACCCGGCCGCTGTCGGCGTCGATGACAATGGCCGCATAGCGGGCGGCCGCAAACGGGCTCTGCAGCATCAGGCAAGCCAGGGATATTAGGGCGAAACGGGGCTTAGGCAGGCGGCTCAAGTTATTACTTTGCTCCAGGAAGGTTGTGTAAGCGTTTGACGATATTATTTAATCAGAAATTTCAATTTCGACAAAGGCGGATTTCGTGGCGGGTTGGATGGATTCGACTGGCCGAGTGGTGGATTTTTACCGGAATCGGCCCGGAAAACCCGGCTCTACCGTATCGTAGTGCCAATCTTGGTGCCGAAATCGCCCGCCGCCGGCACCGATCGGCAAAATAGCGAAAACCGGCGGCGCTCGGGTCAGACGCTGCTGCGCAGCTTGAATTTGTGACGGGCTTGGCGTTTTTGCAGCCAGCGAATCAGGCCGGTGACGAACAGCAGCGGGCAGGCCGATCCCGAAATCAACACCAGCAATTGCCCGGTCAAGCCGAAGGCTTCGCCGGTATGCAAGGGATGCAGCCAATTGATCAGCGTGTCGGAACCGCCCAGCTCGACGGGATTGCTGACCGCCAATACTCGGCCGCTGTATTGATCCACCCAGACATTGGTTTTCGGGAAGCGTTGGCTGGGCTCGCCGTCTTGGCGCAGATTGATGCGGAAACTGCCGCCAGCATCGTGCGGGGTTTCGATCCAGCACAAGCGGGCGTCGGGAAAAACCGACTGGCCGGCGGCGACGGCTTGATCGAGGCTTATCCGCTGCTGCCCGGCGCGGGCCGGGAAAGATTGCGGCTTTGGCGTGGGCTGCAGCGGCGAAAAATAGCCGAACAGCGGATTGACGTATTGTGGAATTTCCAGGGCAACGCCGCTCAGCGCCAAAACCAGCATCACGATGAAAGTGTAAAAACCCGCCAATTTATGCAGATCGTAATTCAGCCTTTCCTTGCTGGCGTTGGCCTTAACTGTCAGCGCGGTTTTTAGTTTGCTTAACGGCGGCCACCACAGGTAGAGGCCGGAGATCAGCGAAATCAACAAAAAGCCGCCGACAATCGCCATCAAAATTTTACCGGGCTCGTCCAGTAACAGTTTGTAATGCAGGTCGTACAGCCAGGTCATCGCAAACTCGCCCCAAAAGCGGTTCGCCAGCACCTGGCCGGTATAAGGGTCCAGCGAAACCATCAACGGGGCGAAACCGTGGTGGGCGGTTTCTTCCGGTTTGTAATAGCGGGCGGTGACGGCGCGGTGAGGGTCTGCAGGAATTTCCAGCCGCCAGCCGCGTTGCCGGCCTGGTTCCGCCTGGCGCAAAGCCTGGTACAGGGCTTCGTAGCTTTGCCGCTGTGCATTGGGCTGGGCGATTACCAATTGCGGATTCAGCCATTCGTCGAGATCGAGATAGAACACCAACAGGCTGCCGGTCAGACCGGCGACTGCAATAACCAAGCCCAAGCTCAGACCCAAATAAAGATGGACCGCCAACCAAAGCTGGCGGGCGGTCTGTTTCCTGTTGGCTGTTAAAGCTGGCGCAGCCATGTTTTAGTAGTCGAACTTGACATTGACTGCGCCGTAGAAAGCGCGACCGTCACCCGGTGAGTAAAAGGCATAACGTTGGCCAGCGCCATAACTTTCGTCATACCACAGGTATTCGCGCTGGGCGTCAGTCAGATTTTTGGCCTGGAATTGCAATTCGACTTCCTTGGTTACCTGATAGCCTAAGTCCAGATTCAATAAGGCGTATTCGCCATGTTTACCGGCGTCGTTGGCTTGATCCACAAAGTAGTTGCCTTGGCCGCTGGTCCATAGCGATGAACGCAGTTGTTCGGTGACTTGGTAATCGATGCCGGCCGAAAACAGATAATTCGGCGTATTCACGACCTGATTGCCGACCGTGTATTCCATGGTATTGGTGACAACCGCCGGTGGGTTGGTTACCTTGGCTTCCTGCAAGGAATAGGCCGCCCAGATGCCAAAACGATCGGTCGGATAAACCTTGATTTCGATGTCGACGCCCTGGCGTTTGGTGGGACCAATCAAGGTCGAATCAGCACTGGCCAGATTACGGCTGATCTCGTTGCTGGCATCCTGCATCCAGTAGGCTACCCGGCCTTCCGCCCAGTCGACCGGTTGCAGTTTAAAGCCGACTTCCCAGCCGTCGTTCAGAGAAGGACCGGTATTTGATTGGTTGCGCCCGATAAAGGTGGCTTGCCCAAGTCCGACTTGGAAGGTTCGGCCCCAGTTGCCATACAGACTGTAACCCTCGATTGGCGTGATTACCGCGCCTATTTTGGGTTGTGAGATGGTGCCATAATCGTTGATCGGATAGGCGCCAAAGGTAGCGCCGGGACGGTAGCTGAAAAAGTTGCCGTCAATGACGTCGGCGCGATAGCCGGGCGTCAGTTTCAGCCATCGGGTGGGCTTGATTACCGCCTGAATGTAACCACCGTAATTCAGAAACGTCCAATGCTCGTCGTTGCGGATGTTGGTCGCACTGCTCGGGTTGGGTATGCCGTTGGTGGTTCGGTACTGTTTGTATCGGTTTTCCTGTTGTTGGAAATCAAAGCCGGTTTCAATCGAGAAATCGTCCAGCCAGCTGATTTGCGGGTGATAAGTCAGCGAGGTTATCGCACCGTACTGCACTTCGTCGCGATCCCGTTTTACCTGGGAAAACGCCGGGTGAAAACGCACCAGGCGCTGATCATCGAAAATATTGCCGTACGCCTTGTTCGACCAGAACAAAGTTTCGCTCAAGTTGACGTCGAGATGGGCGCTAACCTGGCCTATCGTGCGCTTGCTGTAATCCAGCGGGTTGTGCGGTGTGGACTGTGTGGTACTGGCTAATTGCTGTTGATAAGTCAGATAGCCCGGCTCTTGCGCGCCGGCCTCGCTCCAACGGGCGATTAAACCGGCTTTATATTTATCGGTTGGTGCGTAAAACCACTTGCCGGAAAAGCTGTTCTTGTCCGAATCGCTACGATCGCGATAGCTGTCGCTGGCGCGATACGAAATCTGGTAGTTCTGAGAAAAGCCGTCCTTTTCGTAACCTAAACCGGATTGGATTTCGTGGGTGTCGAAACTGCCGTAACTCATCCGGCCTTTGACGTAATTGCCGCCGGTGGTGGTGGTCATGTTGACGTTACCGGCAACGTTATGCAGGCCGTAACGCGGATCGTTGGTGCCCCGCACCACCTCAATCGATTCGATATCCAGCGGAAACAAGGCATCCAAATAAGGCATGTTGCCGTCGTTCGAGTTGCTGGGAATGCCGTCGATCAGTAATTTCACCGCGTTGATCCTGCCTTCGCCGTTGAAGCCGCGGAACGAAAATTTGCCGGTGGTGGTGCCTTGGCCGAATTGGGTGATTTGGATGCCCGGCATCCGATGCATTAAGTCGAATGCGGTCAATACGTTCTGGTCGGCGATCTTGTCGGCATAGAGGATGTCGACTGATGTCGCGATGTCCTTGCTAGTCAATTTGCCGTTGTCCGGCTGTTCGTTGACCGTAACTTCGCCGAGCGAGATGATCGAATCGTCGCGGATGGCTTGCGGTTTCGGCACCGGCGGGGCCTTCTTGATGGTAATCACGCCGCCGACAATCTCCGACTGCAGCCCGTGTTTATGCAGCAACCGGTCCAGCGCTTGCTGTACGGTGAATTCGCCGCGCAGCGCATCCGCTTGAATGCCGTTGACGATCGAGTCGGCGTAGATCAATTTGGCGCCGCTGGTCTTTGCCAAACTGTCCAGGCTGGCGGCGAGGCTTTGGGCCGGCAGATCGAGTTTGCTCGATACGGCTTCGCCGGCCCAGGTATTGCTGGCGATTGCCAGAGACAGGGCCAGCATCGGCAAAACGATGCGGCGTCCGCTGCGCTGCCGGTCAGTTGGACTGCTTGATAGAGTCATTTTCATCTCCTGATTTATGAAGGTTGGCCAGACCTGTGCCTGGGCATACCGTTCATAACGAAGCAGAACAAGGAAACTGGACAGTTTTGCCGAAAAAAATTGGTTCGGGGGAATTCGGCGTAGCGGCTGCGCTTAGCGTTTGTGTAGTACGATAGTGTCTTTACTGCGTTGTACCCGTAGCGGCAATATGCTTTGCACGGCCTGTAGAAACGGCTGGAGATCGGTGGCGTCGAAACGTCCGCTTAGGGTTTGGCGGCCGAGCGACGCGTCGGCGAGCACGAAGTGAAGGCTATGGTAGCGCTCAAGTTCTTTGATCACGTCGGCTAGCGGCGTGTGGTCGAATAATAACTGGCCGCGGGTCCAGGCCAAAACCGGTTCGGCGTCGACTTTTTCCTGGCTTTGCCAGCGCCCGTCCGCATCCAGGCGGCGGCTGAATCCGGCGCGCAATGCTTCTCCCAGCCAACGGCTGCCGACCCGCATTTCCACTTCCCCTTCCAACACCGCAACGGAGGTGCCGTCGGTATCCTGATGGCGGACATTGAACAGTGTGCCGATATCGCTAATGTGCAGTTTTCCGGCATGGACCCGAAACGGACGCCAGCGCGCGTGGGCGACCTCGAATACCGCTTCGCCTTGCTCCAGTTCGATATCTCGACGTAACCAGGATATGCGGGTTCGCAGGCGAGTAGCGGTGTTCATTTCCAAGCGCGAGCCGTCCGCCAGCGCCAATGTGCGGCGTTCGCCGATTCCGGTTTGGTAAGTAGTGGTTGGTGTGGAGAATTCCTGCCATGCTCCGCCGAATACCGTCGCCAGTAATATCCCGGACAACAGTTGCCGGCTATGGCGCCATCGTTGCGGGCGAACCGATCTGGCCTGGTTCAATTCCGCCAAGTCTCTCGACTTCAGCGTGTCCAGATTGCCCCAAACTTGTTCGACTTCGCAAAAGGCGCGGCGATGCTCCGCACTTGCCTCCAGCCATTGCTCGAATTGCTGGCGTTCTGCGGCGGCGACATGCTCTGATTGCAGCGCTACGAACCAAGTCGTGGCCTGCCTCAGAGTGCGTTGCGAGGGCGAGGTTGATGACATCGGGTGGTACCAGGTTAGTCAACGGAGTTAACTCTTAGTCAGTTTAGCCGGTTTTGCTAAACAAGAGTTGAGACGTATCGGTCGTGGGATGCTAAGGCAACATGTCCAGGCAATATTGGTGGCAATGCAGCATCGCTTTGACCAACTGGCGCTGTACGGTTTTTTCGGATACGCCCAGCCGATCGGCAATTTCGCGGTAACCGAGTTCGTCGACCTTGCGTAGCAACAATATGTGGCGGCATTGCGCCGGCAAAGCGGCGATCGCTTCCAGTACCCGGCGGTAACGCTGAGTGACGATTGCGGCGTCCTCCGGTTGTGGCAGCGGGCAAAGGGCGTCTTCCGCTAACGGCTCTTGGCGGGCGCTGTGGCGCTGGTTGTGGCGGACGAAATCGATTGCCAGCCGCTCGGCGGTGCGGAACAGGTAACCGCTCAGGTTGTCGGTATGGACCAGCCCGTCTTTCCGCAACAGGCGTAAATAGGTTTCCTGGCTCAAGTCCTGTGCCGTGTCGGGGCATTTGACGCGCTGTAACAGAAAATGCACGATCGCTTCCTTATGGTCGCGGAATAGTGCGGCAACCTGATCGGCGGGAATGGCGGCAGCGGACAAGACGGGCTCCGGTGAGAACAGATGGAGTTAGATTGAAGCAATAAATTTGCCAGTTGAGCAATGCTGATATAAGTACCGGATTTCAAGGCCGCGGGCGGACCAGCCGGCAGAAGAACGTAGGCGGAATAATTAATCTAAGTTAAATAACTCAATCGTGTCGGCATATCACGCAGTTTTATGCGCTTCAAAATATTCGACTACGAACCAAATCGGCCAAGGTTAGGCCGCCGATACGGAATTTTGCCGGGAGGTGTATGACGGCCGCCGATAGCTTGCTGACCTCGGCTTGGGGTTTGCTATATCATGCCGCTACCATCAATTAAAAAATTCCAAGGGGGAGGCTATGGATAAACTCAGAGCGCTGGGTCTGGGACCCGCCGGTCAAGACGAGCAGGCGGTGAAACGCCAATTGCATCTTTACATCAATTTAAAACTGGCATCCTGCGGCCAGCCGACATGTATTGATCACGCGTCGGCCCAATTCATGGATACCGCTCAGGATTTATTGAACAGCTACCTGGAAAAAAGCCGGCAATTGGCCAGTTCCTCGTTGTACCCGGCCGACCGTCGGATTCAGGATTTTCTCGAGCGTTATTTAGGCGATGTGGGTCTGGACAAGATATCTTCGTTGCCGACCATGACCTTCGAGCTGGATCGCCACGGCGTAGCGCGCGAATTGTCGCTGCCGATGGGCGAAGATGAATTTCGTTCCGAAATCGTGTCCAGTTTCCGCGTCAAACAGGGGGTGTTGCATAATCCGGCCAGCGACCGCCGTACCACCCAAGGCTCGTTTCATATCGCCGAAGGCGGTTTGCCGGTGCCCGGCGACAAAAAACAGGTGCCGAAGCTGACCTTCGCCTTGATGCTGGCCGAAGCTCTGAATCCGCCGCCAGACTTGCTGACCCTGCCGTTTACCGCCAATCAGCCCCAGCCGGCGCGCATGTTCGCCTCCTTGCTGCTGCGGCCGGTGGTTTGCCCGGAAATCCCTGGCGTTGCAGCCGAAAAATCGATGGAAATCCGTTTTTTCGCTCCTGGAAATCTGGTCAGCAACCTCGATTTCGTCGAGAGTATTTTCGGCAACGGCGGCAATCCGGCTTTGCCGGAATGCGACGCGGCGCTGGACGTCGAACATTGGTCCGGCCACAGCGGCTGCGTGATTCTGGCGCCGCATCTGGTCAAGCTCACCAAAAAACAGTTGGGCTTGCCGCACTGGGATGATGCCAGCGAACGCCAGCGCGCCGAAGGCATGTGTTGGCAGAACCCGGCCGAACTGTATAACGACGGCCAGGCCTTTAAACTGACCGCCCGCGATCGTTCCGGCGTCATTGTCACGCTCGTCGCCGACAACTATTACGGCTACTGCAAAAAGGAAGTGAAAACCCAAATCAGCTATGCCGCCAATCTGTTCGGTTTGGCCGAGGAGGAGCATGCCGGCGGCGCGCTGGCCTTCCGCCGCTTCAACCACGGCGACGAATTCGGCATCGGTAGCCTGACCCGCGAGCCGGGCTATGATTTCGACGACATGGTTTATCGTTACGGCGCCATCATGGACATGCAGCCGGAAGGCTACGCCATCGACAAGCAATATCCGGACATCATTTACGTGCCGCAAGACCTGCGGATGAGCCTGAACAACCAGAAAATCACCTGGATCAGAAACGGCCAGAGCCATAGCATCCGGCTGCAACCGGGCAAGATTTACGTGCAGCCCAACGGCTATAAGATCGAGATGTGCAAGCACCCCGGCGCGCCGTCCTGGCGGTTGATCGGTACCGTCGCCGAAGGTACCTTTTGCCACAAGCCGTGTACCGTGTCCGGCGGCGGCAAGTCGGAAATTTCCAAATCCATCGAGGATGCGGTGATTTACGGACCGCTGTTCGTCGACGATTTGCAGCACGACCTGGACCGGGTGCAGGCAATTTTCGACAAGGACTACACCGGCCGCTTTCTGCCGGGCTACGAGCACGAAGATCGCGATCCGGCCCGCAAGATTTTGAGTCCGGAGCGCAGCCTGGGCTCGGTGATCAAATTATTGACGCCGTCCAGTTACCACACGCCGGAGTTCAACAACTGGCTGAAGTCGATACCGCCCAGCATTCTGGCGTTGGTGTTCCTGATCAAACGCTTTTACCGCGAGGAGTGGGGCGAACACTGGCGCGACCATTTGTCCGTGGATGTCATCGACGGCGCGCCGGGCCACGAGCTGAAACTGAACCAACGAAAGATCGTCGCCACCTATTTGCGGGTCGGTTTCGACGCCGAAGGCGGCTGGCGTACGTTTAAGGTACGCCAGGACTACATCGCCTGCGAGAAAGTGCAGATGGAAGACGACATCAGCGCCTCTGTGGTGGTACCGACCGCATCAGTACTGCCGTGGTTGCCGGATGCCGGTTACCAGATGAGCTTGAAACTGGTCACCAACTGCGAATACCGGCTGTTTCAGCGGCCGGACGATGCGATCATCCCCGGCTACGACAAGCAGACCGAAGCCAACATGTCCGGCCCCGGCAATTTCATGGCTAATTTCGAGCCGCTGGATCCGGCAAAATTGGCCGCGGTGGTCGAAGACGTGATGACTTTCTCCAAATTTACCCCGCCGATGCAAAACCTATTGAGCGATGCCTATCAGGACGGCAAGGGGTTCGTGGTGTCTTCCGCGCATCCGCGTTTGGTGGATGGCAAACCCTCGAAAAATCCGCGCTACCTGGAAACCCGGGTCGATGTGGTCAAGCCGCTGCGTAAATATGTCGCCGAAGTCGGGGCCCGCCTGCACCGAAAGATTCCGCTGAACCAGCCCTTGTGCCATCCGGTGGATGCGGTGCTGACCGGCCGGCGCAACAATCCGCCCGAACCCGGAATCCGGCCGCTGGCGGTGTACAACCCGATTCATTACCAGGAGTTGCCGGAGTTGTTCATGGACTTCATCAGCTCGCTGACCGGCAAGTCGCCGTCGACCACCGGCGCCGGCAGCGAGGGCGCGCTGACCAAGGGCCCGTTCAACGCCTTGCGCGGCATCACCGACCTGAACAACACCTTGGTGTCTTATATCCTGACCGGCTATCCGGGGTTTTCCAGCTCGGCCGGCCATATCGGCCCCGACACCCGCGTCGACCACGACATCAGTTTGCTGATTCCGGAAATCTGGGCCCGCTTGTCGCGCCAGGAACGCGAAGCCGATTACCTGTTGCAACACGGTTACCTGGAGCCGTTGACCGATTTCGAGCACAAAGGCCAACTGGTCATGGCCAGCCGGCTCGGCTACCGCATCACCAGCCATTTCGTGCATAGCCTGATGGGCAAGATCTTCGACAATCCTTACGCGGTGTTCACCGACGAGATCCTGCAACCGGAACGGCAAGACCTGGAGGTGTTCGTCGACGGCGTCAACAACATCGTCGAGACCCAGCAGCGGGTGGCCCAGCAATATCTGGACGACGGCAGTATCGAAGACGCCTGCCCGCCGTTGTATGCGCTGCTGCACATCATGGCGCTCGGCCATTACGAAGGTAAGGACGCTCACCATCCGGAGATCAGGGCCATGTTTAGCCGCGAGTATCTGCTGGCGGCGGATTGGTACCATGAGCGGCTGGAACTCAAACAGCAGCGGGAAATGGCTTTGTGGCGGCGCCACGTCGGCTATCTGGAGGGATTTTTACGCGACAACAGTCATCAGGCCGTGGTTGGCGAATTGAAGCTGACGGAACGGTTGCAGCAATCGCAACGCAAACTGCAGCAAGTGTCGGGTCCGGAGTATTTGAAATCGCTGGTCGGTACTTTGGGTGCCGATCCGCTGGGGCCTTACCGCTGCCTTAACGCATAAAGCCCGATAGCCGTCTGGCCGTCCGGATCCTTAAAACCGGGCGAACAGCCGGCGAAATTCGTCTATCGGCAGCGGCTTGTGGAAGAAATAGCCCTGGCCGCGGTCGCAGTTGTTCTGCTTCAATAAGGTCAATTGTTGCTCGGTTTCGACGCCTTCGGCTTGGACTTTCAGGTTCAAGCCGTGCCCCAAGCCGATGATCGAGCGCACGATGCAGGCGTCGTTCTGGTTGTCGTAAATGTCGGCGACGAAAGATTTGCCGATTTTCAGCGTGTCCACCGGAAACCGTTTCAAATAACTGAGTGACGAAAAGCCCGTGCCGAAATCGTCGATCGCCAGCCGAATGCCGAGGTTTTTCAAGTCTTGCATGTGCTTGATGGCGGTCTCTATGTCGTCCACCAGCATGCTCTCGGTAATTTCCAGTTCCAGGCGTTCGGCCGGAAAACCCGTTTCGTGCAGAATGTCGCCCACACTGTCGACCAGTGTGGTTTTCTTGAACTGCCGCACCGACAGGTTGATAGCCAATAGCAGGTTGCGCTCCCGCAACGGTGAACACATATAGTCGCGGCAGGCCGTGCGCATGACCCATTCGCCGATTTCGACGATTAAGCCGCTGTTCTCGGCGATCGGGATGAATTCGTCCGGACCGACGGCGCCGAGCTCCGGCGTCCAGCGCAGCAATACCTCCGAGCCGATGATGCTGCCGCTGGCCAGATCGACTTGAGGTTGGTAGACCAGCGAGAATTCGTTGCGGGCCAGGCCGTGGCGTAAATGGTTTTCCAGGTTCAGTCGGCGCAGGGATAAGGCGTTGGACGCGGCGTTGTAGAATTCGAAAGTGTTACGGCCGTGCTGTTTTGCCAGATACAGGGCGTCGTCGGCGTGTTTCAGCAATTGTTCGCTGGTGGTGGCGTCCTGCGGATATACGCTGATACCGAGGCTGGTGCCGACGAACAATTGGTGGTCGTCGATGAAATACGGCTCGTTGATGGTGTTGATCACGCGTTGAGCGATATCGCCGGCGTCGGCGGGACTGGTCAGGTTCAGGCCGATCAGCGCGAATTCGTCGCCGCCGAGGCGAGCGACGGTTTCTTGCTGACGCAAGCAGGCCGCAATTCGTTTCCCGACTTCGATCAGCAATTTGTCGCCGACCAAATGCCCCAGGGTATCGTTAATGTTTTTGAAACGGTCCAGATCCAGGTAGAACAGCGCAAAGATCTGCGGATTGCGCTTGGCCAGGTGGATGGCTTGTTCGAGCCGTTCGTTGAACAGCGAGCGGTTGGCCAGATCGGTCAACGGGTCGTAGTACGCCATATGGCGAATGATTTCCTCGGTATCCTTGCGGTCGCTGATGTCGTGAATGATGGAAACGAAATGGCTGATCGAATTGTCGTCGGCCAGGATCGGGGCGATCGATTCCAGACACCAAAACAGTTCGCCGTTTTTCTTGCGGTTCAAAAATTCGCCGTGCCAGGCGGTGCCGCTCAACAGGGTGGTCCAAAGATTCTTGTAGGTGTCTTCGGCGGTCAGGTCTGACTTCAGCAGATTGGCTCGGCGCCCGATCACTTCGTCCGCCGTGTAGCCGGTAATCTGGTAGAAGGCGGGATTGCAATATTCGATTTGGGTTTGCGCATCGGTGACCATCACCATGCTGGAGCTGTATTGCATCGCCAGGGTGAGTTTGCGCAGCTCGCGTTCGGTGTTTTTGTGATTCTCGATCTCCCTGGCCAGCGCCGAATTTGCCGCGACCAATTGCGCTTGGCTGGGGATAGCCAGGATTTTCGGAACCAACGGCCAAACTAACGCGGCTGTGCTGATCGAAACCATTGCCGTCGCCAGTTTGACGAAACCGGACAGCCAATAGTCCGGTATCCAGACGTTCCAGATGCTGAGCAAGTGGGTCGTGCCGCATAGAAAGATGAACAGGCCGAACAGCCAGTAAATCCAGCTGAACGGAATGTCCAGGCGCTTTTTCAGGATGTAGAGCAGTGCGAACGGGATCGAGTAATAAGACAAAACGATTAGCGCGTCGGACACCACGTGCAGCATCAGCAGATCGCTTTGCCACATATAACATTGGCCGTGCGGCATGTACGGGTGAATGTCGAACAGGTGATCTGGCATGTTTCGCTCGCTTTGGAGTTTCTCGAGCGCCGGAAAGCTGTCGGGCGAGGCACCGACGATCCGGCCCTGCGGGTTGGGGTACTCGCGTTCCGTGCGGCTGGCTGGCAAGCTTAACGTAAATTTTCGCTAAAACAAACAAGTTAAGCGGCGGAGGCTATCGGCACCGGAAACGCTGTCCAAGTGCCGTAGATCGGGATGCCCCGCCCGCCGCAGCCTAGCCGGAAGCTTGCGGGCTTTAATCCCGTGGAGATAGATATGTCGGCGCGACCCGGCAGACTAAAGCGCTATTCAGGGCTGCAGGCTGGGTTTGACGAGCGTCAAGGAGGCGACACCCGCCGGATCAGCCTTTGCGCTTGGCTTTCTTGCCCTTGTTTTTAACCGATTCCTGAGCGATTAAAGAGCGGGCCAGTTTGCGCAAACCGTTGGAAGAGACTTCCAGGCCCAACGGTGAGCCGATCGATTCCAATTCGTACATCAAGTCGGTCGCGGCAATCAGCGTGACGTAACGCAATTTTTCGCCGCCCGGCAATTGGCTGGAGGCGTCGCGCAACAACGGGGCGAAGGTATCCCACGAGCTGTTGAAAAACTTGCGCACCGGGTCGTTCTCGGCGACCGATTCGCTGCTCAGGCCTTGCTCGAAGGCCGTGCCGGCTTTTTGCAACACTTCGTGCAGTTTGGCCCGGGTGTCCTCGGCATTGCCGCCCAACTGGGCAGTGGCGATCGATTTGTCCAGGGAAGCCTGCCAGTTTTGCCAAAGCGCGCGCCATTGTTTCAACTCGGTTTCGGTTAGAACCGCGGCCGGTTTGACGTTGTTCGGGTTCGGGTTGTCGGCCGTGTAGCCCAAATTGATTTGTAAGCCGTTGGCGTCGGCCTTGGCTTGGTTGAAGCGCAAGCTATTGATCGTATCGTGCAAGTCTTCGCTGTGATCGGCGGCGATGTAAGGCACCAGAGCTTTAGCGATGTCCGGCCGGACCTGGTTCAAGTCGATTTTCAAACCGGACAGTTTCGGTTCGGCGGCTTTCTTGATCAAGGATTGCAACTGGCTGATATTCAGCGGCTGGCCGTTGCGGTCGAACGCGTTGAGCTGGGTGACCGGAAAGCTCAGCACATTTCCCGAAGCGTCCACGGTGGGTTGCTGAAAGGTCTGCAGGATACCGGACCACTCCACCAGCGCCATGCATTTGCCGCCCAAAGCGGTGCCGATCCGGGCCTGGACGTTGTTCTGGATTTTGACTTGGCCGTTTTCGCCGCTGATTTGCGGATGGTCCAGGTCGAGATAGCTGCATTGTTTGCCGTCTTTCCAGGCCCGCACCGATTCGTCCGGGCCGGTGTAGAGTTGGTTAACCAAAACGCTCTTGATAAAGCGGTATTCCATCGGCACTGGAATATTAATTTCGCGGGCTAGACCGTTCTCAGCCGTCAGCAGCAGTGCGGTAGAGATTAAAACGGTACGCAATATTGACATGAATTTACTCCTTAACGTTGTCGGGCGCTGTTGGATTAAGCGCGGCGGTGCCGCGGTAAGCCGATGAAATGGGGTAACGCCGGTCGCGGCCGAAGGCCCTGGGCGTAATGCGAATGCCCGGCGGCGATTGCCGGCGTTTGTACTCGTTGCGGTCGACCAGCGAGATGGCGCGTTCGACCGCGTCGCGCGGATAACCCAAGGCGACGATGTCGGCGGCTGATTGGTCCTGCTCGATGTAGAGGGCCAGAATCGGATCCAGGATCGAGTAGGGCGGCAGCGAGTCTTCGTCTTTTTGGTCCGGCGCCAGTTCGGCCGACGGCGGCCGGGTGATGACCCGCTCCGGAATCACCGGCGACAGGCTGTTGCGGTATTCGGCCAGTTTATAAACCATCAATTTGGATACGTCCTTCAACGGCGCAAAACCGCCGGCCATGTCGCCGTAAAGCGTGGCGTAGCCGACGCTCATTTCGCTCTTGTTGCCGGTGGTCAGCAGCAGTTTACCCTGTTTGTTGGATAAGGCCATCAGCAATACGCCGCGGCAGCGGGCCTGGATATTTTCCTCGGTGGTGTCTTTCCGGCTGCCGGCGAACAGGGGCGCCAGCATCTGGTTAAAGGCGTTGACTGCCGGTTCGATCGGTAGGGTATGGAATTTCACGCCGAGGGCTTCGGCTTCCAGTCTGGCGTCTTCGTTGCTGATGTCGGCGGTATAGCGCGATGGCATCGCCACCGCCTCCACCCGGTCGGCGCCGAGCGCATCGGCGGCCAGTGCCAGTACCAGCGCTGAGTCGATGCCGCCGGACAGGCCCAGAATCGCGCCGTGAAAGCCGTTCTTGCGCACGTAGTCGCGAATCCCGAGCAACAAGGCCTTGTATTCGCTGACGATGGGCTGGTAAAGCGCAACGATGCCGGTTCGGGCCGGCAAAGTGCCATCGAATTCGACTACATCGAGTTGCTCTTCGAATTCCGCCGCGCGATAAACCACTTCGCCGCTTTTATCGGCGACGAACGAGGCGCCGTCGAATATCAGTTCGTCCTGGCCGCCGATCTGGTTGACGTACACCAGCGGGATGCCGGCGGCGCGGACATGATTGCAGATGATGTCCTCGCGCTGCTGCATCTTGCCGGCGTGGAACGGCGACGCATTCAAGGCCAGCACGATGTCGGCGCCGGCATCGCGGTTAGCGGCCATGGTGGCGGGCAGCCAGACATCCTCGCAGATCGCCAGTGCCAACTTGCGGCCATTGGTTTCGAATACGCAACAGCCGGTTCCGGGCTCGAAATAGCGTTGCTCGTCGAACACACCGTAGTTGGGCAGCGCGGTTTTATGGTACTCGGCGAAGATGGCGCCGTCGCGGATGGCAGCCGCGGCGTTGTACAACTTGCCATCCCGGCGGCGCGGGAAGCCGATCACGGCGACGATGCCTTGAATTTGCGCGACCAGTTGCCGAACGGCCTGTTCCGATTGAGCCAAGAAATCGGCTCGCAGCAACAGGTCTTCCGGCGGATAGCCGGTCACGCACAATTCGGGGAACACGACGATGTCGGCTCGCCGCTCCCGGGCTTGTTCGGCTGCGGCCAGGATTTTGCCGACGTTGCCGGCAATGTCGGCGACGGTGAAATTGAGTTGGACTAACGCGATTTTCAAGGGCATCGGCTACTTCGAAAAACAATCCCGCATGGCCGCACCGATATCCGACGGCGAACTGACCATGCTGACGCCGGCCGCTTTCATCGCTGCGACCTTGCCTTCTGCCGTGCCGCTGCCGCCGGTGACGATAGCACCGGCGTGGCCCATGCGTTTACCGGGCGGTGCAGTCTGGCCGGCGATGTAACCGACCACCGGTTTCGTGACCTGGGCTTTGATGAATTCCGCGGCCTGTTCCTCGTCGCTACCGCCGATTTCGCCGACCATGACGATACCCTCGGTTTGCGGATCGTCCTGGAACCGACGTAACACGTCGATGAAGTTCATGCCGTGGATCGGGTCGCCGCCGATGCCGACGCAGGTGCTTTGTCCCAGGCCTTCGCGGGTGGTTTGGTGTACCGCTTCGTAGGTCAGGGTGCCGGAGCGGGAGACGATGCCGATTTTGCCGGGCTGGTGAATATGGCCGGGCATGATGCCGATCTTGCATTGGCCGGGCGTGATCACGCCGGGGCAGTTGGGGCCGACCAGCAAGGATTGGGTGCCCTGCATCGCGGCTTTGACTTTCAGCATCTGCAGTACCGGAATACCCTCGGTGATGCAGACGATCAATTCGATGCCGGCCGCGACCGCTTCCAAAATCGCATCGGCGGCGAAAAACGGCGGCACGTAGATCATCGTCGCATTGGCGCCGGTGGCTTTGACCGCTTGCTCCACCGTATCGAACACCGGTAGCTCCAGGTGACTAGAACCGCCGCGGCCCGGCGTGACGCCGCCGACCAGTTGGGTGCCGTAGGCCAGGGCCTGTTCGGAGTGGAAGGTGCCTTGTTTGCCGGTAAAGCCCTGGCAAATGACTTTAGTGTTTTTGTCGATCAAAATGCTCATCAGGCCACCTCCTGCGCCAGTTTCACCGCCAATTCGGCGGCTTGGTTCAAATTGTCCGCCGGCACCAGCCCGAGCCCGGACTGGCTTAACATGGTTTTGCCCTGCTCGACGTTGGTGCCTTCCAAGCGCACCACGACCGGAATGGTCAAATGCATTTCCTCGACCGCAGCCAGAATGCCGGCGGCGATCACATCGCATTTGACGATGCCACCGAAAATATTGACCAGCACGGCCTTGACGGTGCCGTCCGACAAAATCAGTTTGAAGGCCTCTTTGACCTTGTCTTTGTTGGTGCCGCCGCCGACGTCCAGGAAATTGGCCGGCGCGCCGCCTTTTAATTTGACCATGTCCATCGTCGCCATCGCCAGGCCGGCGCCGTTGACCATGCAGCCGATGTTGCCGCCCAGCGTGACGTAGTTCAGATCGAATTGCTTGGCCTCGGCTTCCTTGGCGTCTTCCTGCGATGCGTCGCGCAGCGCGGCGATGTCGGGATGCAAAGCGATTGCGTTATCGTCGAAATTGATTTTGGCGTCCAAGGCGACCAGTCTGCCGTCTGCGGTTTCGATCAGCGGATTGATCTCGATCTGGCTGCAATCCTTGGCCAGAAACAACTGGTACATGCCGTTCAAGATGGTTTGCAGTTGGCCCTGCTGTTCCTTGCCCAAACCGAGTGCGGCGCCGATTTGCCGGCCTTGGTAAGCTTGCAGTCCGGCCGCCGGATGTACCGGCACTTTGACGATTTTTTCCGGGGTTTGGGCGGCGACTGCTTCGATATCCATGCCACCGGCCGCCGAGGCGATGAAAATCAGGCGTTCGCTTTCTCTATCCAGCAGCAGGCTCAAATAAAACTCGGATTTGATCGCAGACGCCTCTTCGATCCAGACGCTGTTCACCGGCAAGCCGGCGGCATCGGTCTGGTGGGTAACCAAACGCTTGCCCAGCATCTCTGTGCTGAATTGGCCGGCTTCTGCTGGGCTGTCGGCCAGTTTTACGCCGCCGGCTTTGCCGCGGGCGCCGGCGTGGACTTGGGCTTTGACCACGCACTTTACCCCACCCAATTGCCGAGCCGCTTCCTCAGCTTCCGCGGCACTGGCTGCAACCAATCCGCGCGGAACCGGGATGGCAAAGTCGTTAAATAGTTGTTTCGCCTGGTATTCGTGAATATTCATCTAGGTGCTCCATATTGAGGCGGGCATCGCGGCGTTTTGAGTTGGTGCTATGATTGCCGGACGCTAATTTTAACCAACTCCTGAAAAAACGACGGGCAATGCGAATGCCAGCGGCCGATACTTTATACCCCTGTCCCTTTTCCAAAGGTTACGGTATTCCCAGTCGGCAGGCCTGGTTGATGCTGAAAATCTTTGCCTTGTACCGTTTCGTCACCGCCAGCCTGTTCGCAATGCTGTTTTATTTGCGTTTCGGTCCGTCCCTACTCGGCTCTTACGACACCGCATTGTACCAGTTCGCCAGTTTGGCTTATTTGGCGATTTCGCTGATTGCCGCGCCAATCGCATTTAGGCAGCGGCTGGGTTACGCCCGATTGGCTCAGATTTTTATCTTTACCGATATCATCTTGATTACGCTGATGATGCATGCCAGTGGCGGGGTCGGCAGCGGCATTGGTATCTTGCTGGCGATTTCGATTGCGGCTGGCGGGCTGTTGGTTGGCGGGCGGTGTGCGATCTTGTTTGCCGCGTTGGCGAGTGTGGCGATTCTGACCGAAGAGGTTTACGCGATCCAGACCCGGGCGTTTGAAACTACCACACTGACCTATGCCGGCATGCTTGGCGTCGCATTCTTTTCGATCGCCTATCTGTCGGTGATACTGGCGCAGCGGGCCGAGCAGGCCGTGATTCTGGCGCAACGTCACGCGCAGACCATTGCCCGGCTGGAAAGCTTGAACCGCTACATCATTCAGCATTTACAATCCGGCATCATGATTGTCGACGACGGCGAGGCGACCCAGCTATCCAACCACTCGGCATTGCGTTTATTGGGGCTGGAACGGCAGCCAGCCACCCTAGCCGACATTTCGCCGCAACTGCAACAGGCTTTCGAATTGTGGCGCGAACACCGGGAGCAGGATTTTGCCATCGTGTCTTTGCCCGATCGAAGTGAAATTCAAGTCCGGTTCTCGGCACTGATGATGGACGGCGAAAACTTGAATATGTTGATTTTCGAAGACATCGCCCTCTACAACCAGCGTCTGCAACAAAGCAAACTGGCTTCTTTGGGCCGATTGACGGCGAGTATTGCCCACGAAATTCGTAACCCGCTATCGGCGATCAGTCATGCCGGCCAATTGCTGGCCGAGTCCCGCGCCTTGGACGCCCAGGATTTACGCTTAACCGAGATCGTCCGGGTTCATTGCCAGCGGGTGAATGGTATTATCGAGGACATTCTCAAGCTGTCGCGGCGCACGCCGTCGCATAAGCAGACAATCGCGCTGGACCAGTGGCTGCCGGCCTACTTGAGCGAGCAACGGCTGAATCTGGGGCTGAAAAAAGACACGTTTAACCTGTCGTTTAAGGCCCAAGGCCTGGATGCCTACATCGACGGCGGCCATTTGAAACAGATTCTGGATAATTTGTGCGCCAACGCGCTGAAGTATGGTCGCCCGGAAGCTGGACCGCTGATGATCGAAGCGGGCCTGGCTCAAGGCTCGCCTTACATCAGCGTGATAGACAACGGCCCGGGCATCGGCGCCGACAATCTGCAGCATCTGTTCGAACCGTTTTTCACCACGTCTCACCAGGGTACCGGGCTGGGACTTTATATCTCCAGGGAATTGGCCGAATTGAATCGGGCGGAGTTGTATTACGCGCCCGGCGAAAAATCCTGTTTTACCTTGTTATTGGCGAACGCCGATCGTGCGGCGATTGAAATATGAATATGCCTATTACTTTGTTGGTTGACGACGAACCCGATATTCGGGAGTTATTGGAGATCACGCTAAACCGGATGCAAATCCAAACCTGCTGCGCGGCGACGCTAGCCGAAGCCAAGCATTGGTTAGCCAGCCGATCTTTCGATTTATGTCTTACCGACATGCGCTTGCCGGATGGTGACGGTCTGGAGCTGGTCGATTACATTCAGAGCCAAGGCTTGCAATTGCCGGTGGCGGTGATTACGGCCCACGGCAGCATGGATGTTGCGATCAAAGCCATGAAAAAAGGCGCTTTCGATTTTCTGTCCAAACCGGTCGATCTGGCGGTATTGCGGCAGTTGGTCAGTCATGCCTTGCAAATCTCGCTGAACCGGGTGGCGGAAAAAGAACGCCGCACCCGCGATTTGTTGCTGGGCGAGTCGATGCCAATGCGCAATATCCGCTCGAAGATCGATAAGGTGGCGCGGAATCAGGCGCCGGTATATATCAGCGGCGAGTCCGGTTCCGGCAAGGAGTTGGTGGCACGACTGATCCATCAACAAAGTCCCCGTAGCGATAAGGCATTCGTCGCCATCAACTGCGGAGCGATCCCGCATGAATTGATGGAAAGCGAGTTCTTCGGCCATAAAAAAGGCAGTTTCACCGGGGCGGTCAGCGACAAGCAAGGCTTGTTCCAAGCTGCGGAAGGCGGCACCCTGTTTCTGGACGAAGTGGCCGACTTGCCGTTGGCATTGCAAGTCAAATTACTGAGAGCGATACAAGAAAAGAAAATCCGGCCGATTGGCGAACAACACGAGATTCCGGTGGATGTGCGTCTGTTGAGTGCCACCCACCGGGATTTAGCCAAAATGGTTCAGGAAGGCAGTTTTCGGCAGGACTTGTATTACCGGATCAACGTCATCGAACTGAATTTGCCGCCGTTACGGGCACGGGCGGCCGATATTCCGCAATTGACCGCACATTTGTTGCAAGGGTTGGCCCGTAACAACGGCATTGCCAAGCCGGAATTATCCGATGCGGCGCTCAGCGCGTTGAAGCAATATTATTTTCCCGGCAACGTTCGCGAATTGGAAAATATTCTGGAGCGAGCTTTGGCGTTACATGAGGGCGGGGTGATTCAGGTAGACGATCTGAATTTGCCGATGGGCTTGGATTTGGCTGTGGCCGAAGATTTCAATGCCGAAAAAATGTCGCTGGAAAGCTATTTGGAAGATATCGAGAAAAAGGCATTGAGCTCGGCCCTGGAAGAAAACCGCTGGAACAAAACGGCGACAGCCAAATATTTGGGGATGAGTTTCCGCTCATTGCGTTACCGCTTGAAGAAACTCGGCCTGGAATAAAGGCCGGCAGCCTGTCGCCCGCAAGGCTGCCGCAGGCGCTGCGTGGTTACTGGTATTTGTCCAATGTTCTCAATTGTTGCAGCGCGGCCTGAATTTTGGCATTGGCGGCCTCGTCCAGCTCATTGTTCTTGTAAACCTTGTCCAGCAGGCCTTCTTCTACCAGTGCATCTTTAATCCAGCGTTTGGCAAAGGCGTAGCTGGCCGGAAACTTGGCGACTTCGCCGGTTTTCGGATTTTTCAGGCTGTCGGCGTTAGCGGCCGGTTTGGTTGTGGCCGGTTTGGCCGGAGCGGCCTTGGTTGCGGTTTTTGCGGAAGGTTTGGCGGGGGCTGGTTTTGCGGGTTTTTCTGCGGTTTTGACGGCGGTGGGCGGGGCGGCTGGTTCCGGCTGCGGCGCCGGTTTGACGGCTTCAGGTTTTGCTGCCTCGGCTTGCGGGCTTTCCGACGTGTCTTTCTTCCCCCCCAGCACTACAAATATCACATAAGCCACAAAAATAGTGGTCGCTATGAAAAGCAATTCAGCCATAGTCCTTCCCCCTTGTTTTAATTTTATTTATTAAAGTTTAAGCACGATGTAAAGGCAAATATTGTTGCCGAATCCGAATATACCAGAGCAAAGCATGCCGGTAAACTAATTGGCGGGCCGATATCAACGGGAATTTTCCCCGAATAACTCTAATTGATCGTGGTCGTCGACTTCGGGGCAGCGAACAATATTGCATTGGAAACCTGGCTATCGATTAAATTGCGGTCGGGTTTCCCGAAAGCGTAACCCTGGCCGAAATTAACGCCGATTTCTTTTAACTTGAGTGCGGTACCGGTGGATTCGACAAATTCGGCAATGGTTTTCTTGCCCAGTTTGGAAGCGATTTCTACCATCGATTTCACCAGAATCTGGTCGGTTTCGTTTTCCAGCAGGTTTCTAATAAATTGGCCGTCGATTTTTACGTAATCGACCGGAAAGGTTTTCAGGTAATTGAAGGAACAAAATCCGGCGCCGAAGTCGTCGAGCGCGAATTTACAGCCCAAGGAGCGGATTTTGTTGATCATGTGCCGGGTCTTGTCGAAGTTGTCGACGGCGGCGGTTTCGGTAATTTCGAAGGTCAGGCGGCCGGCATCGATCCAGGTCATTTCCAGCTTGTCGCTGATCGTAGACAACAAATCCGGGTATTGAAAAGCGGTACTCGACAGGTTAATGGCCAGCGACACGTATGACATATACGACGGCAACGCCGCCAGAAAATCGATCGCGTTTTCCACCACCCACAAGTCGATTGCATGGATTAAACCGGTGCGCTCAGCGACCGGAATGAATTGGTCCGGGGTGATGATTTCGTCGCCCTCGCCGCGCATTCTGAGCAAAACTTCGTAATGGGAAATATTGCCGTCGGTCAACTGCACCACGGGCTGGAAGACCAGAAACAAATTGTTGTCGCGCAATGCCCTACGGATTAACGGCACCCAATAGATGTCGCGTCGCCTTTCCTTGACGGTAACGTCTTCGCTGTTATACACGCAGACCTTGTCGCGGCCCGTGTTTTTCGCGAAATTGCAGGCCTGGCGTGCATGCAGGATCATTTCCCCCGGATGAAAGGCCGATACCGAGTTGTCCAGCGTGGCAATACCGATCGAAACCGAGGCGCTGTAGCAAACCTCGCCGGTGAAAAAACGGAAATTGTCGACCGTATTTTTGATGGTTTCGGCCAGTATCTGCGCCTGTTTTTTGGTCTTGTTCTCGACGAACAGACAAAACTCGTCGGCACCGATGCGGGCGAACAGGCTGGCCGGGGGGGTTAGTTTGCGGACTAGAATGGCCAGCTCCACCAGCAGACGGTCGCCGACTTCGAAACCTTCCAACTCGTTGATAAGGCTGAAGCGGTCAACGTCGATGAACAACAACGCACCGTCTTTTTGGGTTTTGTTGCTGCGATTCAAAATCAGCCGCAACTGGCGTTCGAAGCTGCTGCGATTGAACAAGCCGGTCAGTTCGTCGTGCGCTACCAGAAACTTGAGTTTGGCGTCGATGACGTTTTTTGCCGCCAACTCGTTAATCAATTGCTCTTCCTGGCGCTGACGAAGTTGGCGTTCTTGTTTCAGACTCAGCAGAAATTTCACCGCCAGCAACAACTCCTGAGTATTGACCGGGGTGTGGATTCTATAAGTGAGGCAATCGGTTTCCGGTTCGATCGAACAGTGATCGGAGGGGCAATCGAAGTTTTCGTTGTCCAGCAAGACCACGGGAATCACCGAAGCCGCCGCGGTGCTCGAAAGGTTGCGGCACATTTCGTGGACTTGGCACAGAGGCAAAGCCGTATTCAAGACGATCAGGCCGATGGCTTCCGGGGTGCTGCTGTGCGGGCGCAGTAGTTGGTAAATTTGCTCGCCGCTGCCGGCTTGGCTGATATTGGTAAAGCCTTTGGCCTTAAGCGTGGAAACGATTTTCAACGCCGAGATTTCGTCGTGTTCCGCTACGACGATGAGTTTTTCTTTGAGCGCGTCACTGGCAAACATTTAATACCATCCAGGTATTTGTTGAAAATGGGGGGGCCTCAAACATGGGTAGGGAGGGCGGCCGGCATTTGCAAAGCTTGTAATTCCATTGAAATGGACTAGGGTTAACCGCAAACTTTAAAGTCGTTTCTATGCTATCGCTTGCTAGTATAGGTGCAAATTCATAATTTTAGAATTGTTGATGATAGTATCCTCACCATCCACGTTAACCATTACCGATCTGTTGCGGGGCGATCTTCAACTCGCTTCGCCGCCGAATGTTTATTTTCAGCTCAAGAAGGTGGTGGAGGATCCGACCAAGACCGCGAAGGACGCGGCGTTTGTGATCGAAAACGACGCGGCACTGGCCGCCAAGTTGTTGAAGATCGTGAATAGCGCGTTTTACGGTTTTCCGGCTCAGATCGGTTCGATCGCCAAGGCGATCACGCTGATCGGTACCCGCGAGCTGCAGAACCTGGTGCTGGGGGCGGTCGTCGTCGAGCGCTTTTCCGACTTGCCCGGCCAAGTTTTCACCATCCACGATTTTTGGGCGCGTAATCTGCGTTGCGCGCTGATTGCCAGGGAGCTGGATCTGCAATTCGGCAAGCACTATACGGATGTTGCCTTCATCTGCGGTTTGCTCCATAACCTGGGGCAGTTGGTGTTCTACCGCCGGATTCCGGTTTTGGCTCGCGAAGTGGATTTATTACTACAATCCCAGGCGCATCTGGAGGTTGACGACGACGTACACATCGAACAAAACGTGATCGGTTTCGACCACTTTCAGGTCGGTGCACAACTATGCCAGCTGTGGAATTTGCCGGAAGCCATCGTCGAAAGCATCCGCTTGCATTGTTTTCCCGATACGATCGGTCCGTTTTCGGATTTGGCGGCGATGGTCCGCTTGGCCAATTGTCTGAGCCGGATCGAAAATCCCTATGATGCTTTCGCGGTCAGCGCGCTCAATCTGTCCCCGGAACAAATCAGTTTCGTGCTGGATAAGATCAGCGACGAATTCGAAGTCATCTTTAAGCTGTTTTACCCCTCCCGCTAATTTCCCCGATTGTCCGCGCTGGCTCGTTCAAGTTTCCGGCAGGATGTGTGACGCAAATATTACGGCCGTTTTCCCGCCGCTTCTTACGCTAATCCGCAAATTACAGTTCCGTGGCATTGCTGCGGCTGACAAGCTGCGCGGTCGAATCTGTGCGCGGCGTCGAATATTATCGATCCCGTTTGGTAAAAGCGTTGCATTCAAGCAACATTTGCGTTGCTAAAACCGAATTGTCACAAAGCTGTCATATTACCCCCCTAAAATGCCTCCAAACTCGCCGGTCAAGCCGGTTGGTCTGTCTTAATTTATTGATTTGTTTAAATTTTGGAGCATTTTTTGATGAAACTTTCCAAGCTCAGTTTGGCCATTGTGGCAGTGATGGGTGCCGGCAGCTTCGCCGAAGCCATCGCATTGGACCTATACGTCGACGAAAAAACCAAGCAGATTTTTGCCGAACCCGGCCCTGGACGGACCAAATTGGGGTCGTTCGAGAAAGTCGAAGACAGCGCCAAACAAAAAGCCGACTTGACCGCGATTCAGACCGACCTGGAATTGAAAACCAACGAGTTGAAAGCCATCGAAGAACATATCGTGGCGCAGCGCGAGGATAAGGCCAAGAACGACGAAAAGTGGTTCAACAAGATCAATATGCGCGGTTATACCCAAATGCGTTATAACCAACCGCTGAGTGGGGACCGTGTCGCCGGCGAGCCGGAACTGAAATCGGTCGGTGACGGTTCAATCGGTAACAACAGCAACTTCTCATTGCGCCGGGTGCGTTTGGTCTTCTCCGGTGATATCAACGAATACATCTCGTTATATCTGCAACCGGACTTCGCTACCACCAACGGCGATTTGCACTTTGCCCAGTTACGCGATGCCTATGCCGACTTGGCGTTCGACAAAGCTCATGAATACCGGATTCGTGCCGGCCAATCCAAAGTGCCGTTCGGTTGGGAAAACTTGCAGTCATCGCAAAACCGGATTGCGCTCGATCGCGACGATGCTCTGAACAGCGCGGTGCCTAGCGAACGAGATTTGGGCTTGTTCGCTTACTGGAGCCCGTCCGACGTGCAGAAACTATGGAAAGATCTAACCAAGAAAGGCTTGAAGACGTCGGGTGATTACGGTGTTTTGGGTGTCGGTGTATATAACGGTCAAGGTATCAACAAGGCCGAAGCCAACGATGGCATGTATCTGGTCGCCCACTCCACATACCCGTTCGACTTGGGATTTCTCGGTAGTGCAATGCGGGGCCAAGTCTTGGAGGTTGGTGCGGACGCGTTGTCGGGTCGGTTTAACCGATCCACTGCGGCGTATACCAGCCGCTTCGGTTCCGGTACTCCGACCGCACGGGATAATAGTGAAGATCGGGTAGGCGTCCATGCTGTCTTATTCCCGCAACCATTTGGCTTGCAAGCGGAATGGAACTGGGGGGCTGGCTCCACGCTAGACCCGGTGACCAATGTCATAGATCGCAAGCATTTGGAAGGCGGTTATGTGCAGGCAATGTACAAAATCGACGAAGTATTCGGCACCAAAGGCACAATGTTTCCTTATGTGAAATGGCAGACCTACGACGGCGCGTGGAAAGGCGTTACCAATGCCCCAAGAGTGTCGGTTGATGAAGTCGAGGCAGGTGTCGAGTATCAAATCAATAAGGCGTTGGAGCTGACTGTGGCTTACTCGACCATGAGCCGCACCCAAATCCAGACTCAAACAACCGCAGCCGGATTCTTGCAACAAGCCAGTGGCGACATGATTCGTACCCAGTTGCAGTTCAACTACTAAATTCAACGGCGGGAGTTCCCCGCAGTTGAATGAATCATCAGAACGCCTCGTTTCTCCGGGAACGCGGCGTTTTTTTTGTGCGTAACAAAACCCGCTATTCGGTTAACGCCTTCGCACGAGGTCGGTTAAACTCCCCGGTTATCTTGCGATTACCCCGTATCCGCCTATGTACCCCACCATGCGCCGCTTGCTGTTTCGGCCGGTTATTTTTGTCAGCTTCGTTCTCGGTTTGCTGGTGATTGCGGAATTGCTGGCGATCGGCCGCCTGACCTGGGTCAACGATCAGCGGATTCACATCATCGAACGCGACATCGGCCGCGGCCATCATTTGGAAGATACTCTGTTCGAACTGCTGCAACTGCAATTGACGCTGTCGACCAATCAGAGCGCTTCCGAGGCCGAGAAAAGTCAGTTAGCCGATATTCAGGAGCAATTGATCGGCGGGTTGAACGATTACGACAGTGCGATACCGGCCAATCTACAGCAACTGCAGGAAGTGTTCGGCAAGGCGGTGCAGGGCGACCAGGCTAATTTGGTCACCGCGTTGCAGTTGATTAAACAGGTCCTGGACCGGCAGGCTCAGGAAGAAGAGCGCTTGTTGATCAATATTGAAGACGACGGCGAATTGGAAATGCAGTTGGCAATTTTGTTGCCGCTGTTGTTGTTGTGGATCGTCGGCTACTTCTTTCGAACCAATGTGTTGGAACCGCTGGACTGCTTGAAAGAACTGTTGTCCGGCCTGGCCGAGGGCGAGATGAAACCGATCAAGCGCAGCACCTCGGATCCGTTGCTGCACGCCTTGTTCGATCGCTACAACCATTTGGTTTCGCGTCTGGTCGAGTTGGAACGCGAACATCTGGAGCACACCGAATTGCTCGAATACCGGGTCCGGCAAACCAGTCACGCCTTGCTGGAGCGCAGCCAGCAGTTGGCCAAGGCTGAGCGTTTGGCCGCACTGGCTGAATTGGCGGCCAGCACCGCCCATGAACTGCGCAATCCGCTGGCCAGTATCCAATTGGCGATGGAGAACATGTTGGAAGAATGCCGAGACAGTGATCTGGCGGAACGGTTGCAGATGGTATACCGCGAAGTGCAACGCCTGACCCGCAATTTGAACGATCTATTGGCCTCTGCCCGCAGTAACGGTGAGACATCGCAACGTGTCGCCGTGCAGCCGTTGTTGGAAGAATTGTTGACCTTGCTGAAATATCAGGCGCGGGAAAACGTGAGCTTCAACTGTCGGGTGGCCGAAGAACTGTATGTGTTTTTGCCGGAGAGCGAGTTCCGTCAGGCGGTGTTGAACTTGCTGTTGAACGCGGTCCAGGCTATCGGGGCTAGCAATGGCGAAGTCAATGTCAACGCCGACATCCTTGACGGTAAATTGGAGCTTACCGTGGTCGATTCCGGACCGGGTTTCAGCGCCGACTTTTTACGCCACGGCATTCGGCCTTTCGTCAGTCTGAAAGACGGCGGCAGCGGTTTGGGGCTGGCGATGGTAAGACGTTTCGTCAAAGACCATCAGGGGGGGATGCGTTTACAAAACGACGAACAGGGCCACGCTTGCGTGACCTTGACTTTCCCGCTCGCTGCCTGAATCGGTCCGGTGCGACGCAGTCTGCTAAAATTCGATTCTTTATGCATGTCCTCCGCTAATGGCTAACGCACCGAAATCTCTCGCCGCCTACGGTTGGCTCTCCATCGCCGCAGCCGTGTCTACCATCGGCCTGAAAAGCTACGCCTATTGGCTGACCGGTTCGGTGGGCTTACTGTCCGACGCGCTGGAATCTGTAATCAATTTGGTGGCGGCGGTGATTATGGTCGCGGTGTTGAGTATTTCCGCGCGGCCGCCGGACGATACCCACGCCTACGGCCATGAGAAAATCGAGTACTTTTCCAGCGGTGCCGAGGGCGTGATGATTCTGTTGGCGGCGTTCAGTATCGGTTTTTCTGCTTGGGAGCGTTTATGGCACCCGCAGGCTTTGCAACAACTGGATTTGGGTATCGCGGTCTCGGTGTTTGCTTCGCTGATCAATCTGGCGGTAGCGCGGGTACTGATCGGTGTCGGGCGGAAGCGGCAGTCGATCACCCTGGAAGCCGACGGCAAGCATTTGATGACCGACGTCTGGACCACGGTCGGCATCCTGGTCGGTATTGCTTTGATCTCGGTGGGTAACCGCTTCGAAGTCAGTTTGAATCTGGCGCAAAGTTTGGGTATGAACGGCTGGGAAATTTTGGATCCGTTGCTGGCGATCGGCGTCGCCTTCCATATCGTCTGGGCCGGATTGCAGTTGATCCGGCGTACCGTTTCCGGATTGCTCGATGCGGCGTTGCCCGCAGACGAAGTGAAAGCCATCATCGCGGTGTTGGAACAATATGTTGCCAGCCATGCCATCGCTTATCACGCCTTGCGTACCCGTTACGCCGGCGCCCGCCGCTTCATGTCGGTACATGTACTGGTGCCCGGCCAATGGAGCGTGCAGCAGGGTCACGATTTGCTGGAGGATATCGAGCGGCAAATCATGGACAATTTGGACAATATCGATATCGATACTCACCTGGAACCCATCGAAGACCTTGCCTCCTGGGAGCATAATTAACCTGTATGCCGGATACGCTATTAATCATTGAAGATGAAGCTCTGCTCGGTTCCGAGCTGGCGCGTTTCTTTCGGAAAAAAAATTGGGAAGTTACGGTTAGCGAGAATCTGCAGCAAGCCGAGCGGCATTTGCTGAGCCAGACTACTGACCCGTTGGTGGTGTTGTCCGACATGAACTTGCCGGACGGCAATGCCCTGGATTTGTTGGAAAGAATCAAGGACAAGATCGGCAGCAGCGAATGGGTGTTTTTGACCGGTTACGGCGGAGTGGCCGATTCGGTGCGGGCGGTGCGGCTGGGGGCTTACGATTTCGTCGAAAAGCCTTGCGAACTGGAGCGCTTGAACCTGTTGGTCGAAGGAGCGGCGCGCAGTGCTCGAGCCCAGCGCCAAGTGCAGCAGCAAGCCATGGCCCGCAACAGCAAGCATACGGTGGACGCCCTGGTCGGCAGTAGTCAGGCCGCCACTTTGCTGCGGACTATGATTTCGCAAGTGGCGAAAACGCCGTTTTCCAGCTTGATCATTTCCGGCGAAACCGGCACCGGCAAAGGTTTGATCGCACGCATACTGCATGCGTCCGGCAACCGGGCTAATGCGCCGCTGGTCGAAGTCAACTGTGCCGCGCTGCCGCGCGAGTTGCTGGAATCGGAATTATTCGGTTACGAAGCCGGCGCTTTTACCGGCGCCAAAAAGCGCCATCGCGGCTTGTTCGAGCAAGCCCACACCGGCACGCTGTTCCTCGACGAAATCGGCGAGATGGATCTGGATTTGCAGACCAAGTTGCTGAAGGCGGTGGAAGACCTCCGGATTCGGCGGTTGGGCGGCGAGGCCGAAATTGCGATAGACGTGCAAATCATCGCTGCCACCAATCTGAATTTGCTGCAAAAAGTCGAGCTGGGCTTATTCCGCAGCGATTTGTACCACCGCCTGAACGTGATGAGCTTGCGGGTGCCGGCGTTACGCGAGCGCAAGCAGGATTTGGACGAGCTGGTGCCGTTTTTTATCGCCGAGAGCAACCGCAAGTCGGCGAAGAATGTCAGCAAAATTTCCAAACAGGCCTGGGCTTTGTTGAAGGCTTACGATTGGCCCGGCAACGTGCGCGAACTGCGGAATGTGATCGAGCGTTGCGTATTGCTCGCGAGCGACGAAAATTTTCCGGAGCATTGGCTGCAACTGCCGAATGCGCCGAGTAGCCCGACCGTGCAGCAAAACGAAAACGGTATTTTCCTGCCGTTGGACGGCAGCCTGAGCCTGCACGATATGGAGAAATACTTGATCCAGGAAGTATTGAACCGCACCGACGAAAACGTCACCGCCGCGGCGCGGATGCTGGGCACCACCCGCGAGACTTTGCGTTACCGGGTACAGAAATATAACTTGAAGTGCAAGGGCTCCTAGGCTTCGATCAGATTCAACACGGCTTCGGTGACACTATTGCCGTCGATTTTGAAACCGCGCATTTCCAATACGCCTTTGGTATTCAAGGAAATAATCAGATTCAGCGCATTCGGATAAGCCGCTTCGGCAATGTCGGTGGCCGAGGGCGTGGCCGGCGCGTCCGGATGCGAGTGGTAAATCGCAAACAGGCTTTCGCCGTTTTCCCGCATTTGTTTCATCGCCGCGATTTGTTCGGCGGCATCCAGTAAAAACCGGCGTTTCGGGTCGGCGGCGCTGTTATTGACCGGATAGCAAGCGACCGGTTTGCCGCTGGCATCGGCGCCGATCAAGCCGCAGACTTCCGCTTCCGGGGACAGTTGCGCCAGATGCAAAAGTTGGTTGGTTAATTTGCGCGGCAGGCTGATTTCTAAAGTATTGGTCATGGATTCCATACCCCTCTGGTAACGCGAGGATTATTTGCTAAATCGTGGTGCGTGGCGACGTGCCGGTAACCGAGCGCCGCTAAGATGGCCCGGACCTCGGCCGCTTGATTGTAACCGTGTTCGAGCAATAGTTGACCATGCGGTTTCAAACGACTGCGAGCCTGCTCGGCGATCAGGCGGATATCTTTCAGGCCGTTTTCGGCGCTGACCAAAGCGTTGGCCGGTTCGAAGCGAACATCGCCTTGCCGCAGATGCGGGTCGTCCGCCGCGATGTAGGGTGGGTTGCTCACCACCAGGTCAAAATCGGATTCGGCTATGTCCGCAAACCAATTCGAAACGGCGAAACTAACGTTAGCCACCTGTAGCCGTCCGGCATTGCGTTGGGCCGTCTCCAGTGCCGCATAGCTGACATCCACACCGACTACATGCGCCAGCGGGCGCTCGACGGCGAGGGTGATGGTCAATATCCCGGAGCCTGTGCCCAGATCGATGACTCGGCAAGCGCGATCGGTCGGCAGCAAGTCGAGGCTAAGTTCGACCAGCAGCTCGGTATCCGGGCGTGGAATCAGCACCTCCGGACCGACCAGAAACTCGCGCGACCAGAATTCTCGGTGGCCGGTCAAATAGGCCACCGGAACACCTTGCCGGCGCTGCTCGAGCAAGCGGCGGAATTCCGAGGCCTGCTCGGCATCCGGACTGCGCTCCGGCCAGGCGCGCAGAAACGCCCGCGGTTTATCCAGGCAATGGCAGAGCAGGACTTCGGCATCGAGTTGCGCGGTTTCGGAGCTGTCGGCCAATGCCGCTACTGCGGAAGCCAGCAACTCGGCGATGGTTTCCGGCCGGACGCGATCGCCGTCAAGCATTGCCTAGCTGGGTCAGCAATTCTGCTTGGTGTTCGTGGATTAGCGGTTGGATGACTTGGTCCAGCGCTCCTTCCATGATGTCTTCCAGTTTGTACAGGGTCAGGTTGATGCGGTGGTCGGTCAGCCGGCCTTGCGGGTAATTGTAAGTGCGGATACGCTCAGAGCGGTCGCCGCTGCCGACCTGCAATTTCCGGCTTTCCGACTGTTCGGCGTGGATTTTTTCCTGTTCGGCGGCCAATAAGCGCGCCTGCAATACCGACATCGCTCTGGCCCGGTTTTTGTGCTGCGAACGTTCGTCCTGGCATTCCACCACCACGCCGGTTGGGATGTGGGTGATGCGGATGGCCGAGTCGGTACGGTTGACGTGCTGGCCGCCGGCGCCGGAAGCGCGGTAGGTGTCAATGCGCAAATCGGCCGGGTTGATCTCGATTTCGTCGACGCTGTCGACTTCGGGCATGATCGCCACGGTGCAGGCCGAGGTATGCACCCGGCCTTGCGATTCGGTTTCCGGTACCCGCTGCACGCGATGGGTGCCGGATTCGAACTTCAATTGCGAATATACGTTCTGGCCGGCCACGCGCATGATGATCTCTTTATAACCGCCGTGTTCGCCGCGGTTTTCGTTGATGATTTCCACATTCCAGCCCTGACGCTCGGCGTAGCGTTGGTACATCCGCGCCAGATCGCCGGAGAAAATCGCCGCTTCGTCGCCGCCGGTGCCGGCCCGGACCTCCAAAAAGACGTTGTGATTATCGTTGGGGTCTTTTGGTAGCAACAGGATTTGTAGTTCTTGTTCCAAGGCCTCGCGCCGGCTGTCTGCCGCGGCGATTTCTTCCTTCGCCATCTCGCGTAGCTCCGGATCGCTGTCCTTGGCCATTTCCCTGGCCGATTCCAAATCGGTTGCGTTATCTTGATATTGTCTGTAGCAGGCGACGATCGGTTCCAGCTGAGCGTATTCCTGGCTAAGGCTGCGAAATTGGTTTTGGTTGCTTTGCACTTCCGGTTGGGTGAGCAGCGCGGTAATTTCTTCGAAGCGCTCGCCGAGGTTTTCCAGCTTGGTTTGTATCGAGGGTTTCATCAACGGTTATCTTAATTTGAAAATTTCGCGCGAGGCGGCGATCAGGTCGTGGCGTTCGTTGGCGCCGGCGTCGCGCAGTTGCGCGCAGGGCGTGTGGATCAATTTGTTGGTTAAGGTATGGGCTAAACGTTGTAACACGTCTTCGGCATTTGCGCCGGTATTTAGTTGGGCCAGGGCTCTTTGCAACGCCTCGTCGCGGGTCTTTTCAGCTTGCGCCCGGAAATCGCGGATGGTTTCCTGAGCGCCCTGCGAGCGCAACCAGGCCAGAAAATGTTCGACTTGGGTGTCGATGATTTCTTCGGCTTGTTCCGCCGCGCGGCGGCGCGAGTCCATGTTCTGGTTGACGGTGTGTTGCAGGTCGTCGACGGTGTAAAGGTAAACGTCGCGCAATTGGCCCACTTCGGCTTCGATATCGCGCGGCACGGCCAGATCGACCATGAACATCGGCTTGTGTTTGCGGATTTTGATTGCGCTCTCGACCCGGCCCTTGCCCAGGATCGGCAACTGGCTGGCGGTGGAGGAGACGACGATGTCGGCTTCGGCCAGATGGTTGGGCAGTTCCGCCAACGAGATAGCGTAGCCGTTGAACTGGGTGGCAAGTGCGTGCGCTTTGTCGTAGGTGCGGTTGGCGATGATGATCCGGCCGATGCCGTGTTGGAACAAATGGCGGGCCGTGAGCTCTATGGTTTCGCCGGCTCCGATCAGTAACGCGGTTTGGTCGCTTAGCTTGTCGAAGATTTGCTGCGCCAGTTGTACTGCGGCGAAAGCGACCGAGACCGGGCTGGAGCCGATTGCGGTGTCGGTACGCACCTTTTTAGCAGCGGAAAAGGTATGCTGGAACAACTTACTCAGATTGCGACCCAGCGTGCCGGCTTGAGATGCCGCGTGATAGGCGGTTTTCATTTGGCCTAAAATCTGCGGTTCGCCGAGTATCATCGAGTCCAGGCCGCAGGCGACGCGGAACATGTGGCGAATCGATTGGCTGTCTTTGTAGCTATAAAGGTAAGGTGTAAATTCGGCGGGCGTGATCCGCTTGGTGTCGGCAATCCACTCCACCAGCGAGCTTTGGGCGTCGTGTTCGGCCTGACAATACAATTCGGTGCGGTTGCAGGTTGAGAGTATCGCGGCCTCGCTGATTTCACGGATGCTCCACAGATTTTTCAGCGTGGCCTCCAGGGCTTCCGACGGGAACGCCAGCCTTTCGCGAACGGCGACCGGCGCGGTGTTGTAATTTATCCCTACGGCGAGAAGAGTCATCGAATACGCATAAACACTTAAGAAAATTCCTGTATTTTAAGGAATGCGCAGTTTTTGTCCAAATCCAATCAAACAGCGGTCCGACTCGCCGGGGTTTTTCTGGTAATCTATAAAAAACAATTTTCTGAACACAGGTCGATTGATTGCATGAATAAATGGATAGCCATAGCAATAGTTTTGTCTGCAGCGGGATGTGCTGTTGCGCCTGACAAGGATGCTGCGGTCGAGAGTCAGCCGGCGAAGGTTGATGGCCTGCAAAGCCGGGTTAACCGCAACACCGTCATTGACGAAGAGGTTTTATACCTGTTGATGGCGGCTGAGTTGGCGGGCCAGCGCAACCAGTACGATTTGGCGATGGATGCCTATTTGCAGGCCGCTAAGCGGGTCGACGATCCGCGGATTGCCGAAAGAGCGGTGAAAATCGGTTTGTTCCTAAAGGATGAGGCGCGGACGCGGGAAGCGTTGACGGTTTGGTTGTCTAAGGACGGCAAAAATTTGGCAGCCAGAAAGTTTGCGGTGTTGTTGGCTATTAAGAATTCCGATCATAAGGCAGCGCTGGATAATCTCGACGCGATGTTGGCCGACGATCCTGCCGGTTTTGAAGCCGGATTGCTGGAGATGAGCAAGCTGCTTGAAAAAGAGGGGCGGACTCAGTTTACTTACGATGTGTTGGATGAGTTGGCGCAAATGCGTCCGGCGCATGCCGGCATCTTTTTCGTCCAGGCGGTATTGGCTTCGGTATTGCAGCAGAGCGAACTGGCTCAACAAAAAATCAGCCAGGCCTTGTTGTTGGAGCCCGATTGGAACAAGGCGGTTATTTTTCAGGCGCAGTTGGCGGGTCGGGCTGGCGACTTGGCTAAGGCCAGAGAATATCTGGAAAAGGCCGTGAAACAGGCGCCGAACGACAAACAGCTCCGAAAAATGTTGTTGGAGGTTTTGGTTAATAGTCGCGATTATGATGACGCGATCAAGCTTTGCCAGTCAGTGCTTGAAGATAAACCGGACGATCCGGAGACCTTGTTTGCTCTGGCTTTGATTCATATGCAGCTAAACCAGGTAGATAAGGCCGAAAACACTTTGGAGAGGTTGTTGCCCAATCCGGACTGGGAAGGCCAGGCCAGCTTTTACCTGGGCAAAATAGCGCTGGAGCAACAGCGTCCGGAAAAAGCTTTGGCTTGGTTCGACCGGGTCGAAGAGGGGAGTTACGCTTTCGACGCTGACATGGCCGCAGTCTCACTTTTGATGAATCAGAAGCGATTGGATGATGTCGAAGCGCGAGTCAATCGGATGGATGTCAAATATCCGGAGCAGCGTTTGCGGATACTGATGGTAAAGGCCGAATTGTATAACCAGTCCGGGCGCTATCAGGATGCGTTCGATGCTCTGACGTCAGCGTTGAAAGAGGCGCCGGATAACCGTGACGTGCTTTACGCTCGGGCTCTGGTGGCTGAGCGTTTGGATAAGCTCGACGTGCTTGAGGCAGATTTGCTGAAGATTCTGGAGAAAAAGCCGGAAGACGTCGCGGCTCTGAATGCTTTGGGTTATACCTTGGTCGACCGAACCCAACGTTATGATGAGGCTGCCAAATATCTTGGAAAGGCCATCGAGTTGCAGCCGGAAGAGCCGGTGATCGTCGATAGCTACGGTTGGTTGCTATATAAACAAGGTAAATTGGAATTGGCCTTGGAATATTTGCGTAAAGCCTACGACAAGCAGCCTGAAAATGAGATTGCCGCCCATATTGCCGAGGTTTTGTGGGAGATGGGTGATAAAAAGCAGGCCAAGGAATTGTTTGACGCCGCTTTTAAAAAATCTCCAGAGGACGAATATTTGCTCGAATTCAAAAAGCGCTTTCTACAGAGCGGCCAATAATGATGATTCTGCGTGGGCTGGGGGTGTGTTGCATTTTGGCATTGTCAGCTTGCTCGCTGGTTTCTGAGTCGGAAGTAAGCGTTTATCGTCCCTTTGAAACCCATGCCTTGCAGGCTCACGGTCGTTGGGCATTCTCGGGAAGATTGGCGGTTGCCGATGAGCGAGAGTCGTTTTCCGCATCGGTCAATTGGCGGCATCTTGGCGGCAGGGATGATATCGAGTTGTTGGGGCCGTTGGCGCAGGGGCGTTTGGCGATTAGTGTGGTCGATGGCGCTGTCACAATCGACGATGGCGAGAATCGGCAAGAATTTTACGGTTCGGCAGAGCAGGTTTTGTCGGAGCGGTTGGGAGTGGTGATGCCTGTCGACTCGTTGAGGTATTGGGTATTCGGGATTCTCGATCCGGGTTTGCAGGGCGTCGAATTGGATGCTGGTTTTATGCAGGCGGGTTGGAGGGTCACTTTTAGGGACGTGTATAAGGTAGCGTCGGATTCTCTGCCTAAGAAAATCAATATTGAAAAAGATCGTACAAAAATAAAATTGATAGTGGATCAATGGGATTTGTCGTGACTGAAAGTCAATTAAATTCGAAGGGATGGGGCGAGAAGTGGCCGGCTCCGGCAAAATTAAACCTGATGTTGAGAATTATCGGCCGTCGCCCGGATGGCTATCATTTGTTGCAAACGGTGTTCCGAATTATCGACTTGTGTGATTGGATTAGGTTTAGTCCTGCGGGGGATGGCAAAGTCAGGCTCCGTAACCCGATTCCTGGGGTGCCTGAGAGCGATGATTTGACTGTTCGTGCTGCTAATTTACTCAAAGAATATACTGGCAGCCGTGAGGGCGTGTGGATTGAAATTGAAAAGAATCTTCCAATGGGCGGTGGATTGGGGGGTGGAAGTTCGGATGCTGCCACGACGCTACTGGTACTAAATAAGCTTTGGGGATTGAACCTTTCTCTTGAGACTTTAATGGATCTGGGGTTGCGATTGGGCGCCGATGTGCCTGTTTTTGTGTTTGGTCGAACCTCTTGGGCTGAGGGAGTTGGAGAAAAGTTGACTGAGGTGAACGTTCCGGGCAGGTGGGTTGTTGTGATTAAGCCGGATTGCCACGTAAACACCAAACAAATTTTTTTGGCTAATGGGTTGACAAGAAATAGTAAACCAATCAAAATGACTGACTTTCTTGCAGGGGATGCAAGGAACGATTGTCTTTCGGTTGTGAGTGAGTTGTATCCTCCGATTGTAAGGGCTATTCATGCTTTGTCGGAATTCGGAGAGGCTAAGTTAACCGGTACCGGTGCCTGTGTTTTTGCGGAATTTGATTCCGAAGATGCGGCAAAGTGTGCGTATTCCGGGCTGATTGAAGAGTGGATGGTTTATCTCGCCAAGGAGGTGGATAAGTCGCCGCTTCACGTTAAGTTGGAACAGGGAGTGTTTTAAGTCAAATATTGGGCTGTCGCCAAGCGGTAAGGCACGGGGTTTTGATCCCCGCATACCTAGGTTCGAATCCTAGCAGCCCAGCCATAATTTCCAAATTTAAATCCCTTGGGAGTGCTTTAATGCGCGAGGCTTCGGTAATGGTATTCTCTGGCAATGCCAATAAGGCTTTGTCTGAAGGTATCGTGAAAAAGCTGAACATGCGCCTTGGCATGGCTAGTGTCGGTCGCTTTAGCGATGGCGAGATTTTTGTAGAGATCCAGGAAAACGTTAGGGGAAGGGATGTCTTTGTAATTCAGCCAACCTGTTCTCCCACCAACGAAAATTTGATGGAGTTGTTGGTGATGATCGATGCTCTTCGGCGCGCCTCTGCGGCCCGGATTACTGCAGTGATGCCTTACTACGGCTATGCGCGGCAGGATAGAAGGTCTCGGTCTGCGCGAGTGCCGATTACGGCGCGTTTAGTGGCCGACATGATAGGCAATGCTGGTGCTGATCGGGCCTTAACGGTAGATTTGCACTCCGACCAGATTATGGGTTTTTTCGGAATTCCGGTCGACAATGTATATGCTTCTCCAATTCTGCTTGGCGATATATGGCGGCAAGAATATCCGGACTTGATTGTGGTGTCACCGGATGTTGGTGGTGTGGTGAGGGCTCGAGCAATTGCAAAGCGCTTGGGTGATGCGGACTTGGCGATTATCGATAAGCGCCGCCCTCGGCCTAACGTGTCTGAAATCATGCACATTATCGGTGATGTTGACGGTAGGACTTGTGTGATGGTCGATGATCTGGTGGATACTGCTGGTACGCTGTGTCACGCCGCTGCGGCATTAAAAAAGCACGGGGCAAAAAAAGTTGTGGCTTATTGCACTCATCCGGTGCTTTCTGGATCTGCGGCTGAAAATGTCAAGCAGTCGGTTCTTGATGAGCTGGTCGTCACAGATACGATTCCCTTAACCGATGAGTTGTTGGGTGTCAGCAAAATCAGGCAGTTGAGTGTCGCTGAAATGTTGGCTGAAACCATAAGGCGAATAGCGGTTGGAGAATCCGTAAGTTCGTTATATGTTGATTAAATTGAGAATTAAAGTAGTGCTTGTGTGGCAAGCGTGAGGAGAAATAATGGCAAACGTGTTTGAATTTATTGCAGAGGCTCGTGTTGGTGTTGGTAGTGCTTCGGCGAAAGCGGTGCGTCGGCAAGGTAAGGTTCCTGCGGTTATTTACGGCGGTTCTGCTTCTCCTTTGATGCTGGTTCTTGATCATAACGAGGTCGTTAAGCATCTGGCTCACGAAGCGGTGTATTCTCATGTTCTGGATGTGATGGTTGATGGTGCGGCCGAAAAAGCGGTGCTGAAGCACATCCAGCGTCACCCGGCTAAGCCTCAGATTTTGCATATGGATTTCATGCGTGTGGATGAATCTCACAAGCTGAAGGTTCATGTTCCGTTGCATTTTGTTAACGAGGCTGTGTGCGTTGGCGTTAAAAAAGGTGGGGTTGTGACGCACACGATGACTGATGTTGAGGTTATATGCATGCCTTCTGTGTTGCCTGAGTTTATTGAGGTGGATTTGGCGGCTATCGATATCGGTGAGACTATTCATTTGTCTGACTTGGTGTTGCCTGCTGGCGTAGAGTTGCCTGCTTTGGCTCATGGTTCTGAGCATAATCATCCTGTGGCTCAGGTTGTTAAAACCAGGGGTGCTGAAGAATCTGTGTAATTACCAAAGTCATTGAATGATTAGGTTGATTGTTGGTTTAGGTAATCCTGGTCAGCAGTACGAAAAAACCCGGCACAATGCCGGGTTTTTGTTTGTGGATCGTTTGGCTGAATTGCATGGAGCGCGCTGGTCTCGCTCGGCTCAGTTTCAGGGGGATGTTGCAGATTGCAGCATTGGTCTCGGTAGGGTGTTGTTGCTGAAGCCAGTGACCTTTATGAACAGAAGTGGTGCATCGGTCGGTGCTATGATGCGGTTCTATAAGATGGATTGCAGCGAGCTTTTGGTTGTCCATGATGAGCTTGAGTTGGCGGAAGGTGTGGTGAGGCTCAAGCGCAATGGTGGTCATGCTGGGCATAACGGTTTGCGAGATATAATATCCAATACCGGGACCAAAGATTTTTTTCGGTTGCGGATTGGTATAGGTCGGCCGTCTGAGGGAGGGGTGGCTGATTACGTTTTGTCTGGTTTTTCTAATGGCGCGATGCTCAGGTTTATGGCTTTGTGCGATATGTTGCTCAAGGATGTTGAGGCGTTGGTGGCTGGTGATTTGGCGCGAATTAATTCGCTTGCGTAAGAATCGGTATAAAAAGCTTGACCTCTTTTGTAAAAAAGAGGAAAATTGATTGAATAAGTACGGAGGGGTTCCCGAGCGGCCAAAGGGATCAGACTGTAAATCTGCCGGTTCTACCTTCGGAGGTTCGAATCCTCCCCCCTCCACCATCTAATTTTGAGGAATCCTGCGGGTGTAGTTCAATGGTAGAACTCCAGCCTTCCAAGCTGATTGCGTGGGTTCGATTCCCATCACCCGCTCCATTCTGAGTAGGTTGTTTTTGCTCATATAGCTCAGCAGGTAGAGCACTTCCTTGGTAAGGAAGAGGTCACCGGTTCAAATCCGGTTATGAGCTCCAGTTTATTTTGATCGTATTGTTGTAGGTGTTTCGAAATGGCTAAAGAAAAATTTGAAAGAAAGAAACCGCACGTAAACGTAGGAACGATTGGCCACGTTGACCACGGCAAAACAACCTTGACTGCTGCGCTGACCAAGGTTATGGCCGAGCTGCAAGGTGGCGAAGCAAAAGCGTTTGATCAAATCGACAATGCTCCCGAAGAGCGCGCGCGCGGTATTACCATTTCGACCTCGCACGTAGAGTACGAGTCAGCCAATCGTCACTATGCGCACGTTGACTGTCCGGGTCACGCTGACTACGTCAAAAATATGATTACCGGTGCGGCGCAAATGGACGGTGCTATTCTGGTTTGCTCCGCGGCTGACGGTCCGATGCCGCAAACGCGCGAGCACATCCTGCTGTCTCGCCAGGTAGGCGTTCCATACATCGTTGTGTTCTTGAACAAAGCGGACATGGTCGATGATGCCGAGCTGATTGAGCTGGTTGAAATGGAAATTCGCGAACTGTTAAACCAGTACGAATTCCCGGGCGACGATACCCCAATCATCGTTGGTTCTGCGCTGAAAGCGTTGGAAGGCGAGCAAAGCGAAATCGGTGTTCAGTCGGTTGTTAAACTGGTTGAAGCGCTGGATAGCTATATTCCTGAGCCGCAACGCGCAATCGATGGCAAATTCCTGATGCCAATCGAAGACGTATTTTCGATTTCCGGTCGTGGTACGGTAGTAACCGGCCGTGTCGAGCGCGGTATTATCAAAGTCGGTGAAGAGGTTGAAATCGTTGGTATCAAAGATACCGTGAAAACTACCTGTACCGGTGTTGAAATGTTCCGCAAATTGCTGGATCAAGGTCAGGCTGGCGACAACGTGGGCATCCTGCTGCGTGGCACCAAGCGCGACGACGTAGAGCGTGGTCAAGTATTGGCTCACGTAAACAGCATCAAGCCACACTCGCATTTCAAAGCCGAAATCTACGTATTGTCGAAAGAAGAGGGTGGTCGTCACACGCCATTCTTTAACGGTTACCGTCCACAGTTCTACTTCAGAACCACCGACGTGACTGGTGCGGTTGAGCTGCCGGAAGGTGTTGAAATGGTAATGCCAGGGGACAACATCTCGGTCACAGTAAAATTGATCTCACCGATCGCGATGGAAGACGGCTTGCGCTTCGCAATTCGTGAAGGTGGCCGTACCGTCGGTGCGGGTGTTGTGGCTTCTATTGTCGAGTAATTCTCGGTTTTTGGCTGAAAGTACATTTTCTGAAATAGGTCAGTAGTTCAATTGGTAGAGCAGCGGTCTCCAAAACCGCAAGTTGGGGGTTCGAGTCCCTCCTGGCCTGCCACTCAGAAAATTATTTCAATTTATTTCAAGTCTGATAAATGAACGCACACGCAGAAGAAGTCACCTCTGTAGGTGATATTGTAAAACTGTCATTGTCTTTGCTGGTTGTCGTAGCGAGCGTTGTTGCGTTCTATTATTTCTCCGACATTCCGCTGCTTTATAGAGTCCTGGCTTTGTTGGCTTTGCTGGTTGCGGCAGCTGGTCTTTGCTTTGCTACGGCCAAAGGGCGTGGTTTGTGGGGTTTTATATTAGAGTCAAAACAAGAATTCAAGCGAATTGTTTGGCCAACAAAAGACGAAGCCGTTCGCACGACGCTAATGGTGTTCTTGATGGTCTTTGTGGTCGGCTTGATACTCTGGTTGCTTGATATGTTTCTGTTTTGGGGTGTCCAGCTACTGATGGGCCAGGGAGTTAAGTAATGTCGCTTCGCTGGTATGTCGTTCACGCATATTCCAATTTTGAGAATAAAGTAAAGCAAGCTCTGGAAGAGCGAATCAAGCGAGAAGGCTTGCAAGAATATTTTGGTAAGATCCTTGTGCCGACCGAAGAGGTTGTTGAAATGAGGATGGGGCAGCAGCGTAAAAGCGAGCGGAAATTCTTTCCGGGTTATGTACTTGTCCAAATGGAATTGAATGACGAGACGTGGCATCTTGTTCGGAATGTTCCTAGAGTTTTAGGCTTTATCGGTGGTGCTTCGGATAGGCCCTCGCCTATCTCAGAGAAGGAAGCGATGGCGATATTGAGCAGGGTTGAAGAAGGTGTCAATAAGCCGCGGCCTAAAGTGTTATTTGAAGTGGGCGAAGTAGTAAGAATCATAGATGGTCCATTCAAAGACTTTAACGGCAATATCGAAGAAGTAAATTACGAAAAAAGCCGTTTACGGGTTTCTGTTTTGATTTTTGGTCGTTCTACTCCTGTTGAGCTTGAGTTCGGCCAAGTCGAAAAAATTTAATTCAGTGATGTTTCATTAAAAATCCCTGCCATTCGCGTGGCCGGGATTTTTGTTTCTTGGGGAGCTTGTAAAGCGCTATAACCCGTTCGGAGTATAAGATGGCAAAAAAAATTGATTCCTATATCAAATTACAGGTAAAGGCTGGTGAGGCTAATCCGAGTCCGCCAGTCGGTCCAGCGTTGGGTCAACGTGGCGTCAATATTATGGAGTTCTGTAAGGCGTTCAATGCCAGGACCCAGGATGTGGAAAAGGGCTTGCCTTTACCTGTGGTAATCACTGTTTACAGTGATAAAAGTTTTACTTTCGTTACTAAAACCCCACCAGCCTCCATATTGCTGAAAAAAGCAGTTGGCATTAAAAGTGGAAGCAGCAAGCCAAATTCCAATAAAGTTGGCACTGTCACCAGAGCGCAATTGGAAGAAATAGCGAAAACCAAGATGGAAGACTTGAATGCAGCTGATATGGAAGCCGCGATCAGAATTATCGCGGGAAGCGCTCGTAGCATGGGCTTGAACGTGGAGGGCGTGTAATGGCTAAAATTTCGAAAAAAGCTAAAGCAATTAAAGAAAAGGTTGTGCGTAGCAAACAATATTCTGTTGGCGAAGCGGTGGCTGTGCTGAAAGAGTTTGCTAATAGCAAATTTGATGAATCCATTGATGTCAGTGTTAACTTGGGCGTCGATCCGCGCAAATCTGACCAAAACGTGCGCGGCGCTTCTGTTTTGCCTCATGGTACAGGGAAAACAGTAAGGGTTGCCGTTTTCACTCAAGGGCCGAATGCTGATGCTGCACGCGAAGCCGGCGCTGACGTAGTTGGAATGGACGATCTTGCCGAACAAGTAAAACGTGGTGAAATGAATTTCGACGTCGTTATTGCTTCTCCAGACGCTATGCGCGTTGTGGGTCAGTTAGGTCAGATATTGGGTCCAAGAGGCCTGATGCCAAACCCGAAAGTGGGCACTGTTACCCCGGACGTAGTGACGGCGGTAAAAAACGCAAAGTCTGGTCAAGTCCGATATCGCACCGATAAGGCTGGCATTATCCATTGTTCAATCGGTAAGGTTTCGTTTGACGAAAATGCGCTCAAACAAAACCTCGAGTTTTTGATTGCCGATTTGAAAAAAGCCAAGCCGACTGCGGCAAAAGGTATTTATCTGAAAAAAAATCTCACTGTCTTCGACCATGGGGCCGGGGCTGTGGATCGATCAAGCTAGCATCGAGATTTAATATTCAAAAACTTTGGGTTGCCGGACTACACCGGCAACCGTCAAAGACCGTAGGGGCTTAGGCTTAATTATCCTACGCAGACGGGAGCTGGAACCAAAAGGTGAAAGATACCCGTAAGGGGCATCGCAAAGATGCGTTTTATTGATTCTGATGAAAATCAGAAACACACCGGAGATAGATGTGGCACTCAATTTAGATGGCAAAAAAGTTGTCGTAGAGGAAGTTGCTGAATTCGCCGCTAAAGCCCTTTCTGCGGTAGCCGCAGAATATCGTGGTTTGACTGTTACTGAGCTAACCAAGCTTAGAAAAACCGCGAGAGAGACGGGTGTTTATTTGCGAGTCGTAAAGAATACGCTGGCAAAACGCGCAGTCGCCGGAACCGAATTCGAATGTATGCAAGATGGGTTGGTTGGGCCACTGATCTTGGCTTTTTCGATGGAAGATCCAGGCTCTGCCGCTCGGCTGGTGAACGATTTCGCGAAAGAAAACAACAAGCTCGTCGCCAAAGTGGTAGCGATCGGCGGCCAAGCGTTTGGCGGATCGGAGCTGGAGCGGTTGGCGAGATTGCCGACACGCGATCAAGGTATCAGTATGCTGATGTCTGTAATGAAAGCCCCTGTCGAGAAATTGGCTCGTACATTGGCGGCTATCAGAGACGAAAAAGAAGCGGCATAAATTCGCAACCTACGATATACAACTTTTAAATATTAGAGGACTAATAAAATGGCAATTTCAAAAGAAGACATCTTAGAAGCAGTTGCGAATATGACTGTGATGGAAATCGTCGACCTGATTTCCGCGATGGAAGAAAAATTTGGCGTTTCTGCAGCCGCTGCGGTCGCAGTTGCGGCACCCGCTGCAGCTGCGGCTGTAGTTGAAGAACAAACCGAGTTCGATGTAATTCTTACAGGTTTCGGTGATAACAAAGTCGCTGTAATTAAAGCAGTTCGCGGTCTGACCGGTCTGGGTCTGAAAGAAGCTAAAGACGCCGTAGAAGGCGCTCCAACCACATTGAAAGAAGGCGTCAGCAAAGCTGAAGCTGAAGCAGCTAAGAAGGAACTTGAAGAAGCTGGCGCAACCGCCGAAATTAAATAAGCATCTTGATTGCTGCATATCTGGCGTAAGCCTACCAAACCGGGCTGACGGCATCTTGCCGTCGGCCTTTTACTGCTTGTAAAAAGCAGTACAAATAATCTCTGACGACGAAGGTATAGAAGCAATATGGCCTATTCTTTTACCGAAAAAAAGCGTATCCGTAATAATTTTGGGAAAGGTACAGAGGTACTTGACGTCCCATATCTGTTAGCGACACAAATAGATTCCTATGCGAATTTCCTGCAGTCCGGTGTGGAGCCCGATAAACGGCGAAGCCAAGGATTGCATGCTGCGTTCTCCAGCGTATTTCCGGTGGTTAGCCACTCCGGTTACGCCGTATTGGAATATGTTAAGTATCGCTTGGGAGAGCCTGCTTTTGACGTAAGAGAATGTCAGCAACGCGGTGCGACGTTTTCGGCGCCGCTCAGAGTGTTGGTGCGTCTGGTCATTTACGATAAGGACGCGCCCGCCAATACGAAAGTTGTCAAGGATATTCGCGAACAGGAAGTCTATATGGGTGAACTGCCCTTGATGACTGACAACGGCACTTTCGTAATTAACGGCACCGAGCGAGTTATCGTTTCGCAATTGCATCGGTCGCCCGGTGTATTCTTCGACCACGACAAAGGCAAAACTCATTCATCTGGAAAGCTGCTATTTAACGCGCGGGTAATTCCGTATCGCGGCTCTTGGTTGGATTTCGAGTTCGATCACAAGGACGCCGTATATGTGCGTATCGATCGGAGACGTAAAATCCCAGCCACTATTTTATTGAGAGCGTTGGGATACGAAAACGAAGAGATGATCAAGATTTTCTTCGATACCAATAAGTTCTCTTTAAGCGCCGATAAATTGATGTTCCATCTGATTCCTGATCGCTTGCGCGGCGAAATGGCTGTGTTCGATATCAAGTACGACGGCAAGGTGTTGATCGAAGAGGGCCGGAGAATTACCGCGAAGCATGTTCGGCAGTTGGAAAAAGCTGGCGTCACCGAAATCGAAGTGCCTCGCGACTATTTGTACGGCAAAATTCTGGGACACAACGTTATCGACAAGTCAACCGGCGAATTGCTGGCCAGCGTCAACGATGAAATTACCGATAACCTGCTGCAAAAACTGATCGACGCCGGCGTACCCGAGATTAACACTCTGTACGTAAACGATCTGGATCGTGGGCCTTACATTTCCAATTCAATGCGTTTGGACACCACAACCAATCGGTTGGAAGCGTTGGTTGAGATATATCGGATGATGCGCCCGGGCGAACCGCCTACCGTGGAGTCGGCCGAAAATTTATTTGAAAACCTGTTTTTTACCGACGAGCGTTACGATCTGTCTGCAGTCGGACGAATGAAATTTAATCGCCGTTTAGGTCGGGAAGAGACCGACGGTCCCGGTACCCTTAGCAAAGAAGATATTATTGATGTCCTGAAGGAACTGATTAAAATCCGGAACGGCAATGGCACCGTGGACGATATCGACCACTTGGGAAATCGTCGCGTCCGCTCTGTCGGTGAAATGATCGAAAACCAATTCCGCATCGGTTTGGTGCGGGTCGAGCGCGCAGTCAGAGAGCGCTTGACCCTGGCCGATTCTGAAGGCTACATGCCGCAGGAAATTATCAACGCCAAACCGGTGTCGGCGGCAGTGAAGGAATTTTTCGGCTCCAGCCAGTTGTCGCAGTTCATGGACCAAAACAATCCCCTGTCACAGGTGACGCACAAACGCCGGGTGTCTGCCTTGGGTCCCGGCGGTTTGGCCAGAGAGCGCGCGGGCTTCGAGGTTCGCGACGTTCATACCACGCACTACGGACGGGTTTGTCCAATCGAGACGCCCGAGGGCCCGAATATTGGTTTGATTAACTCGTTGTCTGTTTATGCCAGAACCAACGAGTACGGTTTCCTGGAGACGCCTTACCGGAAGGTGGTGGACGGCAAAGTGACCGATCAAGTCGATTACATTTCCGCTATTGAAGAAGGCGAATATGTCATCGCTCAGTCCAGCGTGGCTGTCGACGAGAACGGTAAATTGGTAGAAGGCCTGGTGTCGTGCCGTTATAAGGACGAATTTACCTTGGCCTCTTCAGAAACCGTGCAATATATGGATGTGTCCTCCAAGCAGATCGTCTCTGTAGCGGCATCGATCATTCCGTTCTTGGAGCATGACGACGCTAACCGCGCCTTGATGGGTTCTAACATGCAACGCCAAGCGGTTCCGACTTTGCGTGCGGAGAAGCCTTTGGTCGGTACCGGTATGGAGCGGGTTGTAGCAAAAGACTCTGGGGTGACGGTGGTTGCTACCCGTGGCGGTAGGGTCGAAGCTGTCGATGCCGGCCGGATCGTGGTTCGTGCCAACGACGACGAGACGGTCGCCGGCGTACCGGGTGTGGATATCTATAATTTGATCAAATATACCCGCTCCAACCAAAACACCTGTATCAATCAAAAACCATTGGTCAAACTGGGCGACATCGTTAACAAGGGCGACATCCTGGCCGACGGCCCATCCACCGATTTGGGTGAGCTGGCATTGGGCCAAAACATGTTGATCGCTTTCATGCCATGGAACGGTTACAACTTCGAGGACTCGATCCTGGTATCGGAGCGGGTCGTGAAGGAAGACCGTTTCACGACGATTCACATCGAAGAAAAAACCTGCGTGGCGCGGGAAACCAAACATAGTCCGGAAGAAATCACAGCCGATATTCCAAACGTCAGCGAGGAAGCGCTTTCCAAGTTGGACGAGTCGGGGATTGTTTATGTCGGGGCCGAAGTGAAAGGCGGCGACATTCTGGTCGGTAAGGTAACTCCGAAAGGCGAAACTCAGCTGACGCCCGAAGAAAAGCTGTTACGGGCGATTTTCGGCGAGAAGGCTGCCGATGTGAAAGATACTTCTTTGCGGGTGCCAGGCAACGTTCGCGGTACGGTGATCGACGTACAAGTCTTCACTCGCGATGGCGTTAAGAAAGACAAACGAGCGCTGGAAATCGAAGAAGCGGAAATCAAGCGTTACCGTAAAGATTTGGATGACCAGTTGAAAATCGTAGAGCACGACATTTTCGCCCGGGTTAAGACGCTGCTGACCGGTAAAAAAGCCGAAAAGGGGCCGAACGGTTTGAAAAAAGGCGAGGAAATCAGTGCCGATTATTTGGATCAATTGACTCATTCCGAACTGCTGAAAATCAGAACGCTGGATGAAGACGCGAACCTGCAATTGGAAACCGTTGCCGAGCAGGTCGAACAGCAGCGTAAGGAATTCGACGAGCGCTTCGAACAGAAGAAGAAAAAAATCACAATGGGTGACGATCTCGCTCCAGGGGTGCTGAAAATGGTCAAGGTTTATTTGGCCGTGAAAAAACGCATCCAGCCTGGCGATAAAATGGCCGGCCGGCACGGTAACAAAGGGGTTATCTCGCAAATCGTGCCGATCGAAGACATGCCCTACACGGCCGATGGCAACCCGGTCGACATTTTGCTCAATCCGCTCGGCGTACCGTCGCGGATGAATGTAGGGCAGGTGTTGGAAACCCACTTGGGCTGGGCGGCGAAAGGTTTGGGTATCAAGATCGGCAAAATGTTGGAGGCGCAAGCCAAGGTCGCTGAAATTCGCGGTTTCCTGGAAAAGATTTATAACTGTAGCGGTAAAAAAGAAGATTTGAGCCTGTTCAGCGATAAAGACATTTTGGAATTGGCGCTGAATTTGGTCAGCGGTGTACCGATGGCGACACCGGTATTCGACGGTGCTTCCGAAGAAGACATTCGTACCATGTTGCGGCTTGCTGATTTACCGGAGCATGGCCAAACGGTGCTGTACGACGGCCTTACTGGGGAACCGTTCGAGCGCGAAGTGACGGTAGGCTATATGTATATGCTTAAACTGAACCACTTGGTGGACGACAAAATGCATGCCCGTTCGACCGGTCCATACAGTCTGGTGACCCAGCAACCGTTGGGCGGTAAAGCCCAGTTCGGTGGCCAGCGCTTCGGCGAGATGGAGGTTTGGGCATTGGAAGCCTACGGCGCAGCCTACACATTGCAGGAAATGTTGACGGTCAAGTCGGACGACGTGACAGGCCGAACCCGAATGTACAAAAACATTGTCGACGGCAACCATTCCATGGAAGCCGGCATGCCGGAATCGTTTAACGTATTGGTCAAAGAGATACGTTCCTTGGCGGTAAATATCGAGATGGAACAAGAGTAGTCGGTCTCACACGACTAGATTTCGGACGATATCGGTAACATTTTGAAGAGGGTAAGCTCTTGAAAGATTTAATGAATTTCTTAAAGCGTCAAGGCCGTACAGACGATTTTGACACTATACGCATCGGTTTGGCTTCTCCGGACATGATTCGCTCATGGTCTTACGGTGAAGTCAAAAAGCCTGAGACGATCAATTACCGCACCTTCAAGCCGGAACGTGACGGTTTGTTCTGCGCAAAAATTTTCGGGCCGATTAGCGATTACGAGTGCTTGTGCGGTAAATATAAGCGCTTGAAACACCGTGGCGTGATCTGCGAAAAATGCGGCGTCGAAGTGACTTTGTCCAAAGTTCGGCGCGAACGTATGGGCCATATCGATTTGGCCAGCCCGGTAGCGCATATTTGGTTTTTGAAGTCTTTGCCGTCGCGTATCGCGCTGCTGCTGGATATGACTCTGCGTTCGATCGAGCGCGTGCTTTATTTCGAAACGTTTGTGGTGATCGATCCCGGCATGTCTCCGCTGGAGAAAGGCCAGTTATTGACCGACGAAGAATATTTGAACGCGGTTGAAGAGCATGGCGACGATTTCGTCGCGAAAATGGGTGCCGAAGCTATCTACGATTTGTTGAAGTCGATCGATTTGAAAGACGAAATCAACAAGTTGCGCGAAGAGATTAATTCGACCAATTCCGACACCAAAATCAAGAAATTTTCGAAGCGCTTGAAGGTGATCGACTCCTTGCTGGCATCGAATAATCGCCCGGAATGGATGATTATGACGGTGTTGCCGGTGTTGCCGCCCGAATTAAGGCCTTTGGTGCCGCTGGATGGCGGCCGCTTTGCCACGTCGGACTTGAACGATCTTTACCGCCGCGTTATCAACCGCAACAACCGTTTGACGAGGTTGTTGGATTTGAACGCGCCCGACATCATCGTGCGTAACGAAAAGCGGATGTTGCAGGAAGCGGTGGATGCACTATTGGACAACGGCCGCCGCGGCCGGGCAATTACCGGTAGCAATCGCCGTCCGTTGAAGTCCTTGGCCGATATGATCAAGGGCAAGCAAGGTCGTTTCCGGCAGAACCTGCTGGGGAAACGGGTGGACTACTCCGGCCGTTCCGTAATCGTGGTAGGACCGACGCTGCGTCTGCACCAGTGCGGATTGCCGAAAAAAATGGCGCTGGAGCTATTCAAGCCGTTTATTTTCAGTAAGTTGCAGCTGCGTGGCTTGGCGACAACCATCAAGGCGGCCAAAAAGATGGTCGAGCGCGAAGGCGCTGAAGTTTGGGACATTCTCGAAGAAGTGATCCGCGAACATCCGGTGCTGTTGAACCGTGCGCCGACGTTGCACCGTTTGGGCATTCAGGCATTCGAGCCGACCTTAATCGAAGGAAAGGCCATCCAGTTACATCCTTTGGTTTGTAGCGCTTTCAATGCCGACTTCGACGGCGACCAGATGGCGGTTCATATTCCGTTGTCTGTGGAAGCACAGTTGGAAGCCCGTACTCTGATGATGGCGACCAATAATATTCTGTCTCCCGCAAACGGCGAGCCGGTTATCAATCCGTCGCAGGACGTGGTTTTGGGGCTCTATTACATTAGCCGCGAGAAAATTAACGCGGTTGGCGAAGGTAGCGTTTTCTCCGATGTGTCCGAAGTCATGCTGGCTTTGGATAGCAAAGCAGTCGAATTGCAGACCAAGATTCAGGTACGAATTACCGAAAAACTAAAAACCGCCGAAGGTGAATTCGAAACGATTGTCAGCCGTAAGCAAACTACAGTCGGGCGTTCCATCATCTGGGGTATCGTGCCAGACGGCATGCCTTATGAGTTGGTCAATGTCGATATGACTAAGAAGAATATATCGCGACTGATTAACTATAGCTACCGTTACCTGGGGATCAAAGAGACCGTTATTCTGGCCGATAAGATCATGTATCTTGGCTTTAAGTACGCGACTCGCGCCGGTGTGTCATTTGGTATCGAAGACATGGAAATTCCGCTGAAAAAGGCCGACATTATTCGGGCTGCGGACGCCGAAGTGAGCGAAATTCAGAATCAGTACGCATCCGGTTTGGTTACCGACGGCGAACGCTATAACAAAGTTGTCGATATTTGGTCCAGAGCCAATGACCAAGTGGCGAAAGTCATGATGGAAGGCTTGGGGGAAGATGAGGTCGTCAATAAAGCGGGTGAAACCGTCAAGCAAAAATCGTTCAACTCCATCTTTATGATGGCCGAGTCGGGAGCGCGGGGTTCCGCGGCTCAAATCCGGCAGTTAGCCGGGATGCGCGGTTTGATGGCGAAGCCGGACGGTTCGATTATTGAAACGCCTATTACGGCTAACTTCCGCGAAGGTCTGGATGTATTGCAATACTTTATTTCGACCCACGGTGCTCGCAAAGGTCTGGCTGACACGGCGCTTAAAACGGCGAACTCTGGGTATTTGACCCGGCGCTTGGTCGACGTCGCCCAGGATCTGGTCATTGCCGAGTTCGATTGCGGTACTCAAAATGGTTTGACCATGATGCCGATTATCGAAGGCGGCGATGTAGTCGAGCCTTTGGTTGATCGCGTTTTGGGGCGTGTGGCTGCAATTGATGTTACCGAGCCTGCCGGGAATAAAGTTTTAATACCGGCGGGTACGATGATCGATGAAAATTTGGTCACTGTGCTGGAAGAGAACGGTATCGATAAGATGCTGGTTCGCTCGGTAATCACTTGTGAGTCGCGGCATGGTGTCTGTGCTAAATGCTACGGCAGGGATTTAGGTCGAGGTCATTTGGTCAATATTGGCGAAGCTATCGGTGTTGTAGCTGCGCAGTCGATTGGTGAGCCGGGTACGCAATTGACTATGCGTACCTTCCATATTGGCGGTGCGGCATCGCGTTCGGCGGCGGTCAGCAACGTACAGGTCAAATCGAGTGGTACGGCGAAGCTCAATAATTTGAAGACTGTTAAAAACCGCGAGAATAACTTGGTTGCTGTATCCAGATCCGGCGAGGTCGGCGTGATGGATGACTACGGCCGTGAGCGCGAGCGTTACAAGATTCCTTACGGCGCCGTTTTGTCGGTAGCCGACGGTACACCGGTTAGTGCTGGTGACATCATCGTCAATTGGGATCCACATACTCATCCGGTTATTACTGAGGTGGATGGTTTCATCCAATTGATCGACTTTATGGATGGAATCACAGTACAGGAGCAGTCTGACGAGGTTACTGGTCTGACGTCTCGGGTGGTTACGGATCCAAAGCAACGGACCTCGGCCGGTAAAGAGCTGCGACCAATGGTTCGGTTGATAGATGAGCAAGGCGGCCAGATTAATTTGCCTGGGACTGATATCCCGGCTCAGTATTTCTTGCCAGCCGGCGCTATCGTAGGCGTTAAAGATGGCGGTGAAGTTAAGGTCGGTGACGTGTTGGCGAGAATTCCGCAAGAATCTAGTAAAACTCGCGATATTACCGGTGGTTTGCCACGTGTTGCCGATTTATTCGAAGCTCGCAAAACCAAGGATCCTGCCATTCTTGCAGAAGCAACCGGTATGGTGTCGTTCGGTAAAGAAACCAAGGGTAAGCAACGCGTCATTATTACTGATTCCGAAGGTGAGCAGTACGAGACATTGATTCCCAAATGGCGGCATATCACGGTGTTCGAGGGTGAATTTGTCGACAAAGGTGAAACGATCGCCGAAGGCGAGCTGACTCCTCACGACATCCTGCGTCTGCGTGGAATTGAAGAGCTAGCCGATTACTTGGTTAAAGAGATTCAAGACGTTTATCGCCTGCAGGGTGTAAAAATCAATGACAAGCACATTGAGGCAATCATTCGGCAAATGCTGAGAAAGGTTGAAATTACCGCCTCGGGAGATACTGATTTTGTTAAGGGCGAGCAGGTAGAGCGGACCTTGATTAACGCGGTTAACGATCAAATTGAAAGGGAAGGAAAAATCCCTGCAAGTTACGACTCGTTATTGCTGGGTATCACTAAAGCTTCTCTTGCTACAGAGTCGTTTATTTCTGCGGCTTCGTTCCAAGAAACTACTCGAGTGCTTACCGATGCGGCGGTGCGCGGCATCAGTGACAGCCTGAACGGACTGAAAGAGAACGTTATCGTTGGGCGCTTGATTCCTGCTGGAACCGGGCTGGCCTACCACGAGCAGCGACGGAAAAGAAGGTCTGCTGAGTTCGCATCCTCGGCGGACGCATCTAGTCAGGCCATGGAAGCCGTTGATGTGGAAGAGGCCTTGAAACAGGCGTTGAATATTGAATAGCCTTAAAAAGACTTGACCTGATTACCGTGTAAAGGTATCATGCTCTGCTCGAATCGACCAAGTGATTTGGGCGGAGTAATGTCATTTGTGGAAAGATATTACTTATTAACATTGCATATTCGGAGTAGTTAAGAATGGCCACGATCAATCAGTTGGTCCGTAAGCCTCGCGCTAAAAAAATAGAAAAAACCAATGTTCCGGCATTGGAGGCGTGCCCGCAAAGAAGGGGTGTTTGTACGCGCGTGTACACCACGACGCCAAAAAAACCTAACTCGGCGTTGCGCAAAGTTGCGCGGGTGCGGTTAACCAATGGCGCTGAGGTAAGTAGCTATATCGGCGGCGAAGGGCACAATTTGCAGGAGCACTCTGTGGTCTTGATTAGAGGTGGTCGGGTAAAAGATTTGCCGGGTGTGCGCTATCACGTGGTTCGCGGTAGTCTTGATACGTCGGGCGTAAAGGATAGAAAGTGCGGTCGTTCAAAGTACGGCGCAAAAAGGCCTAAGAAATAAGGGTTGGTAACAGATGTCAAGAAGAAGAGTTGCTGCAAAAAGAGTAATAAATCCTGATCCGCGCTTTGGTAGCGATATGCTTTCAAAGTTTATGAACATGATTATGGTAGATGGCAAAAAATCAGTTGCCGAAAAAATCGTGTACGGTGCGCTCGATGTTATCGAGAGCAAAGGGCACAAAGAGTCTCTGGAGTTGGTTTCCAAGGCGCTAGAAAATGTTCAGCCTCGGGTCGAGGTTAAGTCAAGAAGGGTGGGTGGTGCGACTTATCAGGTCCCAGTAGAAGTCCGTCCTGCACGAAGATTGGCTCTTTCTATGCGTTGGTTGATTGATGCGTCCCGCAAAAGGAATGAAAGGACAATGGCTGCCAAATTGGCCGGTGAGTTACTGGACGCCTCTGAAGGTCGCGGTGCGGCAGCTAAGAAGCGGGAAGATACCCACAGAATGGCTGAAGCTAATAAGGCGTTTGCGCATTATCGTTGGTAATCAGGTCTGGGTTTCGTTGTGTCTCGAAAGACGCCTATAGAGCGTTATCGTAACATAGGCATAATGGCGCATATAGACGCTGGAAAAACAACGACTACTGAACGGATACTTTACTACACTGGGGTCTCGCACAAAATTGGCGAGGTTCATGACGGCGCTGCTACCATGGATTGGATGGAGCAAGAGCAAGAGCGTGGCATAACTATTACATCCGCGGCCACGACCTGCTTTTGGGCTGGGATGGGTGGTGGGCGAGAGCAGTATCGTATCAATATTATCGATACTCCAGGTCATGTCGACTTTACCATTGAGGTTGAGCGTTCGCTTAGAGTGCTAGATGGCGCCTGCGCGGTTTTCTGCGCAGTCGGAGGTGTAGAGCCGCAATCCGAGACAGTTTGGCGGCAGGCTAACAAATACAAAGTGCCCCGTGTTGTATTCGTCAACAAGATGGATCGAGTCGGGGCAGATTTTCTTCGGGTGGTCGAGCAAATAAAAAGTCGCTTGGGGGCTTCGGTTGTTCCAATGCAGTTGCCGATAGGGTCTGAAGACGCGTTTAAAGGTGTGATTGATCTTCTGAAGATGAAGGCCATTTACTGGTCTGAAGCCGATATGGGTTTGGCATTTACCGAATCGGAAATTCCGGAAGAACTGGTTGCCAATAGCCTTAAATGGCGCGAATACATGTTTGAGTCGGCGGCCGAAGGAAGCGACTCATTAATGGATAAGTATCTGGAGCAAGGAGAGCTTACGGATGCGGAGGTAATATCAGGAATACGGGCCCAGGTTCTAGCAAATAAGCTGGTACCTGCCTATTGCGGTTCAGCCTTTAAAAATAAAGGTGTGCAGTGCCTACTGGATGCGGTCATAGACTTTTTGCCGTCACCCGCCGATATCGGTTCGGTTTGTGGATTGAACGATGCGGGCGAAAGTGTTTATAGGTCGGCAGCAGATAACGATTCGTTTTCCGCCTTGGCTTTTAAAATCGCATCCGATCCATTCGTAGGAACGTTAACCTTTATTCGGGTTTATTCGGGGGTGCTTAAATCAGGCGATACGGTGCTCAATTCGACGAAGAATAAAAGAGAGCGCGTCGGCCGTATCGTGCAGATGCACGCCAATAGCAGGGTAGAGATAAACCAAGTTAGGGCGGGTGATATTGCGGCCTTGGTTGGTTTGAAGGAGGTTACGACAGGTGACACCTTTTGTGATATAGCGGCGCCTGTGTTGTTGGAAAAAATGGAGTTTCCGGAGCCGGTTATTTCTGTTGCCGTAGAGCCAAAAACCAAAGCAGATCAAGACAAATTGGCGGTTGCGCTGGCAAAGCTGGCCCAAGAGGATCCTTCCTTTCGCGTAAGTACCGATCCTGAGTCCGGGCAAACAATTATTGCTGGCATGGGCGAGCTACATCTTGAGATTATCGTTGATCGGATGAAAAGGGAATTTAGTGTTGCCGCCAACGTAGGGGCTCCCCAGGTCGCTTATCGTGAAACAGTGACGAAAGTCGTTGAAGCAGAAGGTAAATTTGTTAGGCAAACCGGGGGCAAAGGGCAGTACGGCCACGTTTGGTTGCGCATCGAGCCTGGTGAGCTAGGCTCAGGTTACCAGTTCGTCAATGAGATCGTGGGTGGCATAGTTCCTAAAGAGTATGTCCCGGCCATTGACAAAGGTATTCAGGAGCAAATGGAAAACGGAGTGTTGGCTGGTTTTCCAGTGGTTGATGTAAAGGTTAGTTTATTCGATGGTTCATATCATGATGTCGATTCGAATGAAATGGCTTTCAAAATAGCAGGATCTATCGGCTTTAGGGATGGAGCAAAAGCTGCAAACCCAGTGTTGCTGGAGCCTATCATGAAAGTAGAGGTAGTGACTCCCGAGGAAAATATGGGAGATGTCGTCGGCGACATTAACAGGCGCAGAGGGCTGATTCACGGCGTGGATGATGTTCCAGCTGGTAAAGTGGTCCAGTGCGAAGTGCCTCTAGCGGAAATGTTCGGTTACGCTACCGATCTTAGGTCGGCCACGCAAGGACGTGCCACTTATAGTATGCAGTTTGAAAAATATAACGAAGCACCTGCAAATATTGCGGAAGCGATTATTAGAAAAGTATCTTAAGTTTTTAAATATCAGGTATTGAATCATGGCTAAAGAAAAATTTGAAAGAAAGAAACCGCACGTAAACGTAGGAACGATTGGCCACGTTGACCACGGCAAAACAACCTTGACTGCTGCGCTGACCAAGGTTATGGCCGAGCTGCAAGGTGGCGAAGCAAAAGCGTTTGATCAAATCGACAATGCTCCCGAAGAGCGCGCGCGCGGTATTACCATTTCGACCTCGCACGTAGAGTACGAGTCAGCCAATCGTCACTATGCGCACGTTGACTGTCCGGGTCACGCTGACTACGTCAAAAATATGATTACCGGTGCGGCGCAAATGGACGGTGCTATTCTGGTTTGCTCCGCGGCTGACGGTCCGATGCCGCAAACGCGCGAGCACATCCTGCTGTCTCGCCAGGTAGGCGTTCCATACATCGTTGTGTTCTTGAACAAAGCGGACATGGTCGATGATGCCGAGCTGATTGAGCTGGTTGAAATGGAAATTCGCGAACTGTTAAACCAGTACGAATTCCCGGGCGACGATACCCCAATCATCGTTGGTTCTGCGCTGAAAGCGTTGGAAGGCGAGCAAAGCGAAATCGGTGTTCAGTCGGTTGTTAAACTGGTTGAAGCGCTGGATAGCTATATTCCTGAGCCGCAACGCGCAATCGATGGCAAATTCCTGATGCCAATCGAAGACGTATTTTCGATTTCCGGTCGTGGTACGGTAGTAACCGGCCGTGTCGAGCGCGGTATTATCAAAGTCGGTGAAGAGGTTGAAATCGTTGGTATCAAAGATACCGTGAAAACTACCTGTACCGGTGTTGAAATGTTCCGCAAATTGCTGGATCAAGGTCAGGCTGGCGACAACGTGGGCATCCTGCTGCGTGGCACCAAGCGCGACGACGTAGAGCGTGGTCAAGTATTGGCTCACGTAAACAGCATCAAGCCACACTCGCATTTCAAAGCCGAAATCTACGTATTGTCGAAAGAAGAGGGTGGTCGTCACACGCCATTCTTTAACGGTTACCGTCCACAGTTCTACTTCAGAACCACCGACGTGACTGGTGCGGTTGAGCTGCCGGAAGGTGTTGAAATGGTAATGCCAGGGGACAACATCTCGGTCACAGTAAAATTGATCTCACCGATCGCGATGGAAGACGGCTTGCGCTTCGCAATTCGTGAAGGTGGCCGTACCGTCGGTGCGGGTGTTGTGGCTTCTATTGTCGAGTAATTGAAGATGGCAAATCAAACTATCAGAATCCAATTGAAAGCCTTTGATCATAAATTGATCGATCAGTCGGCGGGAGAGATAGTAGAAACTGCAAAGCGGACCGGCGCCCAAGTGAAAGGCCCGATTCCTTTGCCTACTAGAAAAGAGCGCTTTACTGTACTGATTTCGCCACACGTCAATAAAGACGCGCGGGATCAATACGAATTGAGAACATACAAACGGTTGTTGGACATTGTCGAGCCTACCGATAAGACTGTTGACGCCTTGATGAAGCTTGATCTGGCGGCTGGGGTTGATGTTCAAATTAAGCTGAAATAACGAAAAGTTATAGATTAGAGGGATTGGCAGATGTCAATAGGTCTTATTGGTCGTAAATGTGGTATGACCAGAATTTTTTGCGAAGATGGTTCTTCTGTACCTGTAACCGTGCTTCATATCGACTCAAACCGAGTCATTCAGGTAAAGAACGTCGAAAACGACGGTTACCGCGCCGTACAAGTGGCTGCAGGCGATGTAAAGTCTTCTAAGGTCAATAAAGCAATGGCGGGTCACTATGCTTCTGCCAATGTCACAGCTGGTCGGGGGCTTTGGGAGTTTCGTCTCGGCGAGAATGAGGGTGGGGAGTTAGTCCCTGGAGCTGAGCTCAAGGTTGACGTATTTTCCGCAGGGCAAATTGTCGATGTTGCCGGTACGAGTATCGGTAAGGGCTTTGCAGGTACAGTTAAGCGCCACAATTTTAGAACGCAGGATGCCACCCATGGTAACTCTCGTTCGCACAGGGTGCCCGGTTCCAGCGGTATGAACCAAACGCCAGGACGAGTATTTAAAGGCAAAAAAATGTGCGGCCACATGGGGGCAGTTAAGACGACTGTTCAAAATCTGAAGATTCACGCCATAGACGTCGAGCGCAATTTGATTCTGGTTAGGGGCGCCGTTCCCGGGGCGAAAGGCGGCGACGTGGTTATCACCCCTGCGGTGAAAATGATCAATAAAGGTTAATTTATGGCATTACAAATACCTGCAATCAACGGTGGCGGTTCCTCTCAGGCACTCGATGTGTCAGATGAAGTATTTGGTCAGGATTTCAATGAAACCTTGGTCCATCAATTGGTCACTAAATATCTTTCAAGTGCACGAGCTGGCACAAAGGCGCAAAAAAACCGCTCTGCCGTTAGCGGTGGCGGTTTGAAGCCCTTTCGCCAAAAAGGCACTGGCCGTGCGCGTGCCGGTACAACCCGCAGCCCGATCTGGCGCACGGGTGGTGTCACGTTCGCGGCTCAGCCGCGCTCGTTCGACCAGAAGTTGAACAAAAAAATGTACAAGGTCGGTATCCGATCCATATTCTCAGAACTATTGCGTCAGGGACGGATCGCAGTTTGTGATGACATCGTGCCGGCATCCCCAAAAACAAAAGACTTCTTGTCAAAAATTAAAGGTATCGAAGCCAAACGGTTGCTGGTTGTAGCGGATGACCTGAACGAAAATTTGATTTTGGCGGCAAGGAATTTGCCATATGTAGCGGTGGTAACACCTACTAGTATCGACCCGGTGTCGCTAGTTGCCGCTGACAAAGTCATAGCAACGGCTACAGCCTTGAAGCAAATTGAGGAGCGTTTAGCATGAGTGAACAAAAAGTTAAATTAGCGAACGTTTTGTACGCGCCGATCATTTCGGAAAAAAGCTCAAATGCCGCGGACCAAAATAATCAATTTGTGTTTAAAGTGCAAAAGACAGCAACCAAGCTGCAGATTAAAAAAGCAGTCGAGTTGATGTTCGGCGTGAAAGTCGAATCGGTTCGCGTATTAAACGTCAAAGGAAAAATCAAGCGCTTCGGACGCGCTTTGGGTAAGCGCTCAGACTGGAAAAAAGCATATGTGAAATTGCAGTCGGGCCACAATATCGAACTTGCAACAGCATAACTTTTTAAAGCAAATAGGAGCGGTAGAAGAGCATGGCTATTCTAAAATCAAAGCCGACATCTCCAGGTTCTCGGTTTGTAGTACGTGTACAAAATAATGATTTGCATAAGGGTAAGCCATTTGCACAACTACTAGACAAAAAGAGCAATACTGGTGGACGTAACAATCAGGGTAGAGTGACAACCCGCCACATCGGTGGGGGACACAAGAAGTTTTATCGTATTATCGATTTCAAGCGCGATAAAGCTGATGTTCCGGCCATTATCGAGCGAATAGAATACGATCCAAACAGAACAGCTAACATCGCACTGGTTTTATTTAAAGACGGTGAGCGGAGATACATAATAGCGCCCAAAGGGATAGAAGTTGGTCAGGAAATACTAAGTTCCGAAACCACCCCCGTCAAAGTTGGAAATTGCATGCCGTTACGTAATATGCCACTGGGTACCACCCTGCATTGCGTCGAATTGAGGCCCGGCAAAGGTGCTCAGTTGGCACGAAGCGCAGGTACTTCTGTCCAATTGGTGGCTAAGGATGGCGCTTATGTGACAGTAAGATTGCGTTCCGGTGAGATGAGAAAAGTGCCTTCCGACTGCAAAGGTGTGGTTGGCGAAGTTTCGAATTCTGAGCACAATTTGATTTCCCTGGGTAAAGCTGGCGCCAAAAGGTGGAGAGGCGTAAGGCCTACGGTCCGAGGCGTTGCCATGAACCCGGTTGACCACCCGCATGGAGGTGGCGAAGGCCGAACTTCAGGCGGGCGTCATCCTGTGTCGCCATGGGGAACTCCAACTAAGGGCTACAAAACCCGAAAAAACAAACGTACTGACAACATGATTGTCAGACGCCGTAAGCAAAAATAAGAGGTATCTGACGTGCCACGTTCAATTAAAAAAGGTCCATTTATTGATCATCACTTGCTTAAAAAAGTTGAAGAGGCGGTGAGAACAAATAATCGGAAACCGATTAAAACCTGGTCTAGACGCTCGATGATCAGCCCTGATATGTTGGGGCTGACCATTGCGGTGCACAATGGTAAGCAACATGTGCCAGTGTTGATTTCTGAAAATATGGTCGGTCATAAATTAGGTGAGTTCTCCCCGACGAGAACTTATAAAGGCCATATCGCTGACAAAAAATCCAGATAAGGAGTGAACGTGGAAGTATCGGCTAAATTGAGTAACGCTCCCTTGTCTGCGCAGAAAGCGCGTTTGGTAGGAGATCAGATTAGAGGGTTGCCTGTTGAAAACGCCTTAAACCTTTTGAATTTCAGCTCCAAAAAAGCGGCTGCAATCTTCAAAAAGGTTCTTGAATCAGCTATAGCGAACGCCGAGCATAACGAAAACGCAGACATAGACGAACTAAAAGTGTCTACCGTTTTCGTGAACGAAGGGCGCACAATGAAGAGAATCTCTGCTCGAGCAAAGGGGCGCGCCAACCACATTCTGAAAAGAACTTGCCATATAACAATCAAAGTAGCTGAGAAATAGAGGTATAAGATGGGACAAAAGGTTCATCCCACTGGGATTCGTCTCGGGATCGTAAAAGATTGGACTTCGAGATGGTATGCAAATAGCCAGAATTACCCTGTGCTTCTGCTGCAAGATTTGAAAGTTCGTGAATATATCAAGCAAAAATTGGCGCACGCTTCAGTTAGTCGTGTCCAGATTAATCGACCCGCTAACAATGCAAATATAACTGTGCACACTGCGCGGCCTGGCATCGTAATTGGAAAAAAAGGCGAGGATATCGATATCTTGCGTCAGAATATCTCCGCGATGATGGGTGTCCCCGTACAACTGAATGTCGAGGAAATTAGAAAGCCTGAGCTCGACGCGTACTTAGTTGCAGAGAGTATTGCCCAGCAGTTGGAAAAACGGATTATGTATCGCCGGGCAATGAAGCGGGCAGTGACAAATACTATGCGATTGGGTGCTGAAGGTATCAAAATCACCGTGGCGGGACGTTTAAACGGTGCTGAAATCGCCAGAACTGAATGGTACCGTGAAGGGCGCGTCCCGCTGCACACCTTGCGGGCTGACATCGATTACGGAACCGCAGAGGCGAAAACCACTTACGGAATCATCGGTATTAAGGTCTGGATCTTCAAAGGTGAGGTGTTCGATATGGATGCCCATACCGCTTCGCTCAACGCAGATTCAAAAAAATAAGTTGAAGGGGAATAGACAAAATGCTTCAACCAAAAAGAACAAAGTTTCGTAAACAACATACCGGACGTAATAACGGCACCGCGTTGCGTGGGTCCTCAGTCAGCTTCGGTGAGTATGGTTTGAAATCTATAAGTCGTGGTAGAATGACTGCCCGCCAAATTGAGGCGGCTCGGCGAGCTATCAGCAGGCATGTTAAGCGTGGTGGTAAAATTTGGATCCGTATTTTTCCAGATAAGCCAATTACCAAAAAACCATTAGAAGTTCGTATGGGTAAAGGTAAAGGTAGTGTAGAATACTGGGTTGCTCAAATTAAGCCCGGCACCATGCTGTTCGAGATTGAAGGGGTTTCTGAAGAGTTAGCGCGTGAGGCTTTTGAGCTTGCAGCTGCGAAGTTACCTGTAAAAACAACGTTTTCTGCTCGGACAATAATGTAATGAAAGCAAAAGAACTGAGAACCAAAAGTAAAGACGAATTGAAAGGGACTTTGTTGGAGTTGTCCAAGGAGCAATTTAATTTAAGAATGCAGAAAGGTACCGGGCAGCTAAGTAAATCTAGTCAAGTAAAAACCGTTCGGCGCCAAATTGCTCGCATTAATACGATCTTAAGTGAAATGGCGAGGGCGTGATCATGAGCGAAAACATAGAAAGTACACGTAAAGTAACCGGACGCGTCGTTAGCAACAAAATGGATAAGACAGCGTCGGTTTTAGTCGAGCGGTTGGTGAAGCATCCGGTGTACGGCAAATATATCAAACGGTCTACGAAGCTGCTGGTGCATGACGAGAACAATATTTGCCAAGAGGGCGATATAGTAACAATCGCTTCGTGTCGACCGATTTCGAAAAATAAATCGTTTAAGTTGCTGGAAGTCGTCGAGGCTTCCAACAAATAATTAATATCTTTAGTTGGGAATTTAAAAATGATTCAGATGCAAACTAGCCTTGACGTCGCCGACAATAGTGGCGCAAAAAAGGTCATGTGTATCAAGGTTCTTGGAGGATCGCATCGCCGCTATGCCGGTATCGGTGACATCATCAAAGTCAGTGTTAAAGACGCAATGCCTCGCACCCGCGTGAAAAAAGGCGACGTTTACAATGCCTTGGTCGTAAGAACAAAAAGAGGTGTTCGTAGAGCTGATGGTTCAGTGATTAGATTCGACGGTAACGCTGCGGTAATTTTAAATAACCAACTGCAACCAATCGGTACACGTATCTTTGGGCCTGTCACACGCGAGCTGAGAGGGGATAAGTTTATGAAAATTATTTCTCTAGCCCCAGAAGTACTATAAGACGGAGGCCTAAAGATGCAAAAAATCAAACAAGGTGACGAAGTTATTGTCTGTGTTGGAAGAGAAAAAGGCAAGCTTGGACGGGTTTCTAAGGTGCTTGAAAATAATAGAGTGCTGGTCGAAGGCATTAATTTGGTTAAGAAGCACCAAAGAGGTAATCCTAACCTCGGTATCTCTGGCGGCATCGTAGACAAAAATATGCCCATTCATATTTCGAATATAGCGATATTCAATCCCAAAACAAAAAAAGCTGATCGGATCGGTTTTAGGTTGAGTGCTGATGGCAAAAAAGTTAGGTTTTTTAAATCTAACAATGAAACTATCGGTGATTGAGGAGACAAGCTATGTCGAGATTAGAAAAGAAATACAAAGAAGAAATAGTGCCGGCATTGATAAGTCAATTCGGATATAAAACCGTAATGCAAGTGCCTAAATTAACCAAAATCACTCTTAATATGGGTGTTGGTGGCGCGGTAGCGGACAAGAAAGTGCTGCAATCTGCCGTGTCTGATATGGAGAAAATCTCTGGACAGAAGGCCGTAGTTACTTTGGCGCGTAAATCTATAGCAGGGTTTAAAATCCGCGACGACATGCCTATTGGATGTAAGGTGACTTTGCGTAGCGATAGAATGTACGAGTTTTTGGATAGGTTAATTACCATCTCTATACCGCGTATTCGTGATTTTAGAGGGATGAGTTCTAAAAGTTTCGATGGCAGGGGGAACTATTCTGTCGGTATTAAGGAGCAGATAATTTTCCCGGAAATCGACTACGATAAAATCGACACCCTTCGAGGGATGGATATTTGCATCACTACGACAGCCCAAACCGACGAGGAAGGTCTGGCGTTGTTGAAGTTATTCAATTTTCCATTTAAAAGCTGAGGGTGCACTGATGGCAAAAAAATCGATGATAGCTCGCGAATCAAAGCGTGCTAGTTTAATTAAAAAATACGACAGCAAGCGCAGTGCGTTAAAGGGAATTATACGGTCGCCAAATGCGACGTTCGAGGAGAAGGAAAGCGCGCAAATTCAGCTGCAAAAATTACCCAGGGACTCTAGTAAATCTAGATTACGTAATCGCTGTAAGCTCACCGGTAGACCTCATGGTTACTATAGAAAGTTTGGGTTGAGCAGGAATAAGCTTAGAGAAGCGACCATGCGAGGCGATGTGCCTGGTCTGTCTAAAGCTAGCTGGTAACTATCGTTACGTAAAAGGTTGTTGGGGAATTAATAATGAGTATGACAGATCCTATTGCAGATATGTTGACCAGAATAAGAAATGGTCAGTCTGCTGGTAAAAAGAGCGTGAAAATGCCGTCCTCTAAATTAAAGCTTGCTATAGCAAAAGTTTTAAAAGAAGAGGGTTATATCAACGATTACAAAACCGAAGTAAACGGTAGTCATACAGAGATGACAATCGAGCTCAAATATTACAACGGTGTCCCGGTAATTGAGAGTGTGAAAAGAATTAGTAGGCCGGGTTTGAGGATTTACAAATCTAAAGACGAGCTTCCAAAAGTTCTCGGCGGCCTCGGTATTGCGATCGTATCAACTTCAAACGGCGTAATGACTGATCGGGCTGCTCGTGCCATTGGGCACGGCGGCGAAGTCATTTGTACCGTCTGCTAAGAGTTTTAAAGGATATATCATGTCACGAGTAGCTAATGCGCCGATTGTATTGCCGGCCGGCGTAGAGATAAAACTGGACGGTAAACACACAGTCATAAAAGGCAAACTGGGTGAGCTTTCATTCCGCCTTTCGCCATCAGTTGAGCTTGAATTGAGCGGCAATGTTATCAGCGTAAAATGGGATAGTGCGGTGAAAGGTGCGAAGGCGCATGCCGGTACTGCTCGCGCGTCAATCAACAATATGGTTAAGGGTGTTTCGGAGGGCTTCGTTAAGAAGATGCTTTTGGTTGGCGTCGGTTATAGGGCGCAGGTCAAAGATAATCTCCTGACTTTGTCTTTGGGTTATTCCAATCCAGTGGAATATCTGATTCCCGAAGGTGTCACCGTCGAGGCGCCGTCCCAAACCGAGCTTTTGGTAAAAAGTAGCGACAAGCAGAAACTGGGGCAAGTGGCTTCTGAAATTCGCGCTTTCAGGCCGCCGGAGCCTTACAAAGGTAAAGGTGTCAGAATTGCCGATGAATATGTGGCTCGAAAAGAAGCCAAGAAGAAATAGGTAACAAAATGGATAAGAAAAATTCCAGGCTAAAGCGAGCGCTAAAGCTTCGTTGCAAAATCAAGAAACTGAACGTCAACAGATTGACCATACATCGCACTTCACAGCATATCTATGCACAAGTGTTGAGTGTTGATGGAACAATGACCCTCGCTTCTGCTTCTACTGTGCTCGCGGATATTAAAACAAAGGTAAAAAATACCAGTAATATCGATGCGGCGACAGCAGTAGGTACGCTAATTGCGGAGCGAGCCCTGGCTGCTGGGGTTCAGGAGGTCGCGTTTGATCGATCGGGTTTTAAATATCATGGCCGTGTGAAAGCGTTGGCAGATGCTGCTCGCGAAGCCGGGTTGAAGTTCTAGGGGAAGATTATGGCAACAGCACCATCTCAAGGTAGTACTGACGGTTTGCAGGAAAAATTAGTTTCTGTTCGTCGAGTGGCAAAAGTGGTTAAAGGCGGTAGGGTATTTGGGTTTGCTGCTCTTACAGTCGTAGGTGACGGCGACGGTCGGGTCGGTTACGGCGTATCAAAGGCCAGGGAGGTGCCGGTAGCAATCCAGAAGTCCCTGGAGCAAGCACGAAAAAATATGAGAAAAGTCGCGCTGAAGGAAGGTACTTTGCAATATTCCATTATGTCCAACACTGGTGCAGCTAAAGTCTATATGCAGCCGGCGTCGGAAGGTACTGGTATTATCGCTGGAGGGGCTATGCGTGCGGTTTTTGAGGTTGTAGGTGTGCACAATGTACTGGCCAAATGCATAGGTACTAGTAATCCAATTAATGTTGTCAGAGCTACGATCAACGGTCTCACTGCTATGCAGGATGCGAAGAGGATTGCCGCTAAACGCGGTTTGACTGTTGAGCAAATTACAGGATAAGAAGACATGTCCGGCAAAAAGTTAAACGTAATGATGACTAAAAGTAAAAATGGTAGATTGAAAAGTCATCAACAATGCCTGAAAGGCTTGGGATTAAGCAAAATTCGCCAAGTTGTTGAGGTGAGTGATACTCCTGAAAATAGAGGCATGATTAACAAAATCGCTTATATGCTTAAAGTAGAGGAAGTCTAAATGTTTTTAAACACGATACAGGCTGCATACGGCGCAAGAAAAAAGGCTAAGCGCGTTGGTCGCGGAATAGGTTCTACTGACGGCAAGACCTGCGGTCGCGGTCACAAAGGGCAAAAAGCGCGTGCAGGGGGGTTTCATAAGGTAGGCTTTGAAGGGGGGCAGATGCCCTTGCAAAGGAGGCTGCCTAAAGTTGGTTTTACCTCTCGCACCAAGAAGTTTTCCGCAGAAGTACGGTTGAGCGAAATTAGTTCACTAAACGTTGACGTTGTAGATCTTCAGGTTTTGATTAGGAGTAATCTTGTCCCTGTGTTCACAAAGAAAGTTAAGGTTGTCAATACGGGTGTGTTGTCAAGAGGTTTAACTTTGAAAGGCCTTGGTGTAACTGCAGGTGCGAAGTCAACAATAGAAGCTGCTGGTGGCAAAGTAGAGGCATAGGTGAGTGCTAAAGGTTATGAAGTTTCCGCGGGTGCTTTCCGTTTTGGGGAGCTAAAGTCTAGGTTGCTGTTTGTTTTAGGCGCTTTTGTTGTGTATCGGGTTGGTGCTCACATTCCGGTGCCCGGGATTGATCCAAAGGCGCTTGCTACAATGTTTGAGCAGCAGTCCGGTTCGATCTTAAACATGTTTAATATGTTTTCCGGCGGGGCTTTGATGAGGCTAAGCTTGTTTGCGCTTGGCATCATGCCTTATATTTCTGCCTCCATCATTATGCAGTTGATGACTATCGTTATTCCCGCGATGGAGCAATTGAAGAAAGAAGGTGAGTCTGGTAGGAGAAAAATCTCTCAATATACGCGCTACGGGACGGTTGTTCTGGCGATGTTTCAGTCGGTGGGTATTTCTGTAGCGTTGCAAAATCAAACCGCAGGCGGACTTGCTGTGGTTTTGCAGCCCGGTTTAGGGTTCGTGGTTGTTACTACCATTACGTTAGTAACTGGGACAATCTTTCTGATGTGGCTTGGCGAACAGGTGACAGAGCGGGGAATTGGCAACGGCATATCGCTACTAATCTTTGCCGGTATCGTATCAGGACTTCCCTCTGCAATAGGTGGGACGTTGGAGCTTGCTCGTACTGGAGAGATGAATGGTGCATTTATTGTGTTGCTTTTCGCGCTAGCGATTTTTGTCACAGGCATTGTGGTATTTGTTGAGCGCGGACAAAGACGGATCACGATTAATTACCCCAAGCGTCAGCAAGGCAATAAGGTTTATGCAGGGCAGAGTTCGTTTTTGCCTTTAAAATTAAACATGGCTGGCGTTATACCGCCTATCTTCGCTTCAAGTATTATCTTGTTTCCAGCAACTATTGCAGGCTGGTTCGGTAATGTAGATGGTTTTTCGTGGTTGCAAGATGTGGCATCTGTTCTTTCTCCCGGTCAGCCTGTCTACGTCTTGTGCTACGCGTTGGCTATAGTGTTTTTTTGCTTTTTCTACACCGCGCTGGTGTTTAATTCTAAAGAAACAGCGGAGAACCTTAAGAAATCCGGAGCCTTTTTGCCTGGTATCAGGCCGGGGATGCATACAACTAGTTACATTGATAAGGTAATGACTAGGCTTACCCTGATTGGTGCAGTCTATATTACATTGATTTGCCTGTTGCCCGAATTTCTGATTGTTTATTGGAATGTCCCATTTTCTTTTGGCGGTACTTCACTGTTAATCATTGTTGTGGTTGTAATGGATTTTATATCGCAAATGCAGACCCATCTGATGTCTCAGCAGTATGAAGGGTTGATGAAAAAAGCCAATCTGAAGAAATCTTAATTTAAGGAGTTAGCCGTGAAAGTACGTGCTTCAATAAAAGCCATCTGTAAGAGCTGCAAAGTTATAAAAAGGAATGGCGTAGTAAGGGTCATCTGTAAAGATGGTCGTCACAAGCAAAGGCAAGGTTAGTTGTTTTTGCGATTTATTTTTCGGAGTGTTATACTTCTCCGTTTAACCTTATAGTATCGTTTTTGGAGTGTTTGAATGGCTCGTATTGCTGGTATAAACGTGGCTGATCATAAGCATGCGGAGATAGCCTTAACAGCTATTTACGGAATTGGTAGGCAGACTGCTAGAGATATATGCAGTGAAGTAGGGGTTAATCCCGCTGTCAAAATCAGGGATCTGACTGAAGATCAAGTTGAGGCAATACGCAAAGTCATTTCTGGTATGACCGTCGAAGGCGATTTGCGTAGGGAAGTCTCTATGAACATAAAGAGACTTATGGATCTTGGCTGCTATCGCGGGATTCGGCATCGTCGGGGGTTGCCGTTGAGAGGTCAGCGGACTCGGACAAATGCGAGGACTAGAAAAGGGCCTCGTAAATCGGTCACCAAGTAGTAATTAAAATAGATAGGCAATTTGATGGCAACCCAAAATCGAGTTAAGAAACGGATAAAAAAGGAAGTTGCAGACGGCATAGTGCATGTTCATGCTTCCTTTAATAATACGATCGTTACAATTACAGACCGGAAAGGTAACGCTTTGTCCTGGGCTACGTCAGGTGGCTCCGGATTTCGCGGGTCGAGAAAGAGCACTCCATTTGCTGCTCAGGTGGCCGCTGAGAAAGCCGGCGCGGTGGCGCAGGAATATGGCATGAAAAACCTCGACGTCATGATCAAAGGGCCTGGTCCAGGCAGGGAGTCCGCTGTTCGTTCATTAAACAGCATGGGCTTTAAAATTTCGAATATTGTGGATGTGACTCCGATTCCTCACAACGGATGCCGTCCTCCAAAAAAGCGTCGCGTTTAGGTAGTGGAGTAAATAATGGCAAGATATCTTGGTCCTGCGTGTAAGTTAAGTCGCAGAGAGGGCACTGATCTTTTTTTAAAAAGCAGAGGTAAATCTCTGGAGAGTAAGTGCAAATTGGATCAGCGTCCCGGTCAGCATGGGGCTAAGCGCACGAGAAACTCTGACTACGCTATGCAATTGCGCGCAAAGCAGCGTTTGCGCAGGATTTATGGCGTTTTGGAAAAGCAATTTAGAAATTATTATAAAGCGGCCGACTTGCAGAAAGGCGCGACTGGTCAAAATTTGTTGGATTTCCTGGAGTCCAGGCTGGATAACGTTGTTTATCGCATGGGTTACGCGGCCACTCGAGCAGAGGCTAGGCAGTTGGTGTCGCACAAAGCAATCTTGGTCAATGATCGTCTGATCAACATCCCCTCGTATCAGCTTTCCGCAGGCGACGTGGTTAAAATCAGAGAGAAAGCCAAGAGTCAACAGCGAATTAAGGATGCGTTGGTCGTTGCGGAACAATACGGCTTTCCGGTATGGGTGGAAGTTAACGCTAAAGAAATGAGCGGCGTATTCAAATCCGTGCCTGATCGCGTCGATTTGGGGTCTGACATCAACGAACAGTTGGTTGTCGAGCTCTATTCTAAGTAATAAACAGGGCTAGGATACAATATATGCAGAGTTCTATTGGTGGCCTTCTTAAGCCAAGATTAGTTGAAGTCGTAAACGAATCGGCCAATCATTCGCGGATTGTGATCGAGCCGCTTGAAAGAGGCTTTGGCCACTCGCTCGGCAACGCTTTGAGAAGGGTCATGCTCTCTTCAATTCCTGGTTGCGCAGTTACAGAAATATCTATAGATGGTGTGCTGCACGAATTTACCACGATCGAAGGCGTTCAAGAAGATGTTATCGATATCATCTTGAATTTGAAAAAGCTGGCGGTAATTGTCCATTCTAAAGACGAGGTAACATTAACCTTATCAAAAAAGGGAGCGGGTGTTGTTACTGCTGGTGATATAGAATTGCCTCATAACGTTGAAATCGCCAATCCTGAATTGGTCATCGCTAACGTTACCCAAGATATCGGCTTAAACATAAAAATTAAAGTTGAAAGAGGGCGCGGCTACGTTCCAGCAAGCGTCAGAAAGGAAGCGTTCGACGACGCTCCCGTTGGCGTTCTGATGTTGGATGCCGCTTTCAGTCCGATTGTTAAAGTGGCTTATCACGTAGAGAGCACCCGGGTTGAGCAGCGGACCAATCTCGATCGCTTAGTTATCGAGTTGGAAACTAATGGCACTGTAGATCCAGAGCATGCGATAAAGACGGCTGCGTCAATCTTGCACGATCAGCTTTCTGTTTTCGTTGATTTCGAAAAGGTCAACGAGCAAGTTCAGGAGGAAGTTGCGGTAGAAGAGGACTCTTTCGACCCTGTACTATTACGTCCGGTAGATGATTTAGAACTGACGGTTCGTTCGGCGAATTGCCTAAAAGCAGAAAATATCTTTTATATCGGCGATTTAATCCAGCGAACAGAAGTCGAGCTGTTACGGACTCCCAACTTAGGCAAGAAGTCTCTCACCGAGATAAAAGACATCCTTGCTATTAAAGGACTGTCTTTAGGCATGCGGCTGGAAAACTGGCCGCCTGAGAACTTGGCAGACCAATCCCAAGCTGGAATTTGAATATAAGGCACTGAAAAATGAGACACCGTAAATCTGGAAGACAGTTAAACAAAAACAGCAGCCACAGAAAAGCGCTGTTTAGCAACATGGCTTGCTCACTTTTTAAGCATGAGTTGATTAAAACCACGCTTCCGAAAGCAAAAGAATTAAGAATGATTGCAGAGCCGTTGATCACTCTGTCGAAAAATGATTCAGTCGCAAAACGTCGTCAAGCTTTCTCCAAGTTGCGTGATCGCGATGTGGTGACTAAGTTGTTTAACGAACTGGGTCCACGCTACTCTGCCAGAACTGGTGGTTACTTGCGTATCATTAAGTGCGGCTTTCGGCCAGGCGACGATGCACCAATGGCTTATGTAGAGTTGGTTGATCGACCGGAGCCTGTGGCTGCGTCAGAATAAACTTATTAACTTTACTAGATGTTTTTGTTTAAAGGCCTAGCCTAATTTGGTTAGGCCTTTTTATTTAGAAGTGCATTTTATCCGTCGCTTTTCGGATAGCTAATTCAATATAAGCTTCCATATTTCCAGCTTCCGTTCCAATGATAATGCGGCATTGGCCGGGCTGGTTGATGGTAGTCTTCTATAGTTGCGTATGTCATCGCATACCTTCAGCGTGGTAGTTAAATAAAATTTCCTAAACAGGTTTTCTGCTGTAGCACCGTTGAAGAACACGCTACGTATCGATGGGTGTCTTTGGAAAAATATAACGAAATCGTTGGGAACGATCGTTTGTTTAACAATACCCGAATCTAGACTGCCAGAACGAGAGCAGTCTTTTATCACGTCCCACACGGCAATGCCGTTGTCATTGAGAGCATTTAATCTGGATTCATAAGGAAGTAATGCATCGATTCCTAGTAATCTACAGACAATCGGCCAGAATTGATTGCGGGGATGGGCGTAATATTCGCCGGCGTTAAGCGAGGCTAATCCAGGCATGCTGCCCAGAATCAAGACTCGGGCGCGCTCCGTCGCAATTGGAGGAAATCCGCTTATAGGGTTCATTCAGAGCTTTGTGCGGAGTGGTTCTGCGTTGCTGACTTCAACAGACCGAGTACGTCCAAAACTCTACAGCTGTATGCGTGTTCGTTATCGTGCATTATCGATAATCCGATTTGCTTATTCTGATTAATTGTGAGCTGCGCCATCAACAAAATTGCAGAGAAATCTGTTCGCATGTAATCGATGCTTGCTTTTTGATGGCCCCACGCCCCGTAGTCACAGCAAATGATTCCGGATAATTGGTTGTTAGCATATCGCTCAAATAGTTCTATGCACTGATCTCGGCTAGCATCCGTTGCCAAGTATGCCGTAAAGTCGATCACCGACACTATTGCTGTTGGGACGCGGTAGGAAACGGCTTCCAACTTGCCCGCCAAATTTGGTAAGACGAGAGCTGTCGACTTGGCAACATTGGTGCCGGTGGGGATGATCGAAGCGGCACAGCCTCGCCCAAGCTGTGAAGATGAGTGGTAGCCGTCCAAGACCCTCTGGTCAGAGAGTTGGGGGTGTATAGTTGCGATACGCGCCGATACTATTCCAAAATGTTTATCCAGAATGTGGCAAATCGGTACCATTGCATTTCCGGTGCAGGTACTTGCGGAGATAACGTGGTGCTTATCCGGTAGGTAATCAGCCTGATTAACCCCGTAAACGATGCTGATGTCGCACCCGGTAACGTTCCATGTGCATAAGACCTTGCGGGCGATGCCCCGTTCCAAAATGGTTCTGAAATCATTGATGCTAGCGGTGCCGGTGGCGTCGAATAAAACATCGAGATCAAATTCCTTCAAACTGTCCAGGCCATGTTCGGATGGGCCGCTGCGTCGTCTATCGACCCGTTGATAGCGTATTCTTTTCCCATCCAAAATCAGGTCGTTGCCATCGCACTCAACTTGAAACGGAGGTCTGCCGTACGTACTGTCATTTGCCAGTAGATACGCGACATGGTCAATCGTCATCACGTCGCACACCACGCAAATCTGATGTCGGCCTCCACTTTGCTGGGAAAAGTTCGTACGTAATACGCCGCGGCCGATACGGCCGAGGCCGACGATTGCTACCTTCAAACTCATAAGCGGATACCTCCCGGTGCGGGGCCGGCTAATAATCGAGTGTTTTTGTTACCGCGAGAAATGAGGGCAATTGTCATCGCTGATGTGGGTGTTTTTAGACAGGTGTAGCGTTTCGGTGCTAAAAAGCTAGAGCAAGTTCACGGCCTCGTCAAGGTAAGCGGTCCTTACATAAAACGGTTCTGCGCCAAACAACTTGTTGGTGAGCTTCATTGATTTAGATATCTTCTTCGTGGGCGCCAAATTTGGCGGAGAATCGCAGCAATACGAATACGGCTCCGGAGCCCCCGGCTTTTGGCGGTGCCGAACAGAAGGCCAATACGTCTTGATGTTGGCGTAACCACAAATTGATATCATTTTTTAACACCGGCTGACTGTCGGGCGAGTTATATCCCTTGCCGTGAATCACGTGAACGCAGCGGATTCCGTTTTCGACGCAGTCATGCAAGAAATTTAATAATTGTTGTTTGGCGTTTCGGCTAGTCAAACCGTGCAGATCGATTTCGGCGTCCAAGCCATACTGTCCCTTGCGTAGCTTCTTCAGCACGTTTTTTTGCAGGCCCGGCGCTAGAAAGGCAATCCGGTCTTCCTGAAACAGCATGTCCAACTTTTCAGAAATATCTTTTTGCAGCGGGTCTATTTGTTCGAGCGGCTTAGTTTTCGGAAATGGGCGAGGCTTGCCGGCGGGTTGCAGACTCACCGTATTGGTATCGATAGTTTTAACTTTGCCTACCGTGTTTCTGAACAGCGCGGAGTCATCCGGCGAAGTGGTTTTTTTTGTCACGTAAGCTGCTGGTTTTGCGGTTTTTTTGCTAAGATGCTGCAATTTTAATGCGTTTTAATGCGGTATGCACATTCTGATTAGTAACGACGACGGCTATTTGGCGCAAGGGATCAATACATTGGCGCAAGCATTGAGTCAACATGCCGAAATATCCGTCGTTGCACCGGACAAGAACCGCAGCGCGGCCAGCAACTCGTTGACTTTGGACATGCCGTTACGCGCTACGGCATGTGACAATGGTTTTGTCCGTGTCGATGGTACACCGACCGATTGCGTACACTTGGCGATTACTGGCTTATTGAAAACCGAACCCGACATGGTGTTCGCTGGTATTAACCATGGCGCCAACCTGGGCGACGACGTGCTGTACTCCGGAACCGTCGCGGCAGCGACTGAAGGCCGATTTTTGGGATTGCCTGCGGTCGCTATTTCGCTAGCAGCCAGCGACCCCAAACATTTCGATACCGCGGCCGCGGTTGCAATCGCCTTAATGCAAAAAATTCTGGCTCATCCGCTGCCGGAGGACACCTTATTGAATGTGAATGTACCCGATGTGCCGTTGCACGAATTGAAAGGGTATCAAGCAACCCGCCTGGGCCAGCGGCACAAGGCGGAAGCGGTGGTTCGTGCCAGCGACCCGCGCGGGCATACTATTTACTGGGTGGGGCCGCCGGGTAGCGAGCAGGATGCCGGGCCGGGTACGGATTTCGATGCGATCCGCAACGGTTTTGTATCGGTCACGCCGCTACAACTGGATTTGACCCGTTATGAGCGTTTGGCAGGCCTGAGCGAATGGTTGGCATTGGAGGCATAGGTATGAGTCGGCGTCTACAAGGCATCGGCATGACGTCGCGCCGCACCCGGGAGCGCATGATCTCCCGGCTGCGGCAGCAGGGCATAACAAACGGTAACGTGTTGGCGGTGATGGCGGATACGCCGCGGCATATTTTTGTCGACGAGGCTCTAGAAAGTCGGGCTTACGAAGATACGGCGCTGCCGATCGGCCATAACCAAACCATCTCCCAGCCCTACATCGTGGCGAAAATGACCGAGTTATTGCTGGAATTCGGGCCGCGGAAAAACGTATTGGAAATCGGCACCGGTTGCGGCTACCAGACCGCGATATTGGCTAACTTGGTCGGTCAGCTTTATTCGGTCGAGCGGATTGCGCCGTTGATGAAAAAAGCTCGAGACACGCTATGGGAACTGGGCATAAAAACGGTGGGGTTCAAGCATAGCGACGGTGGTTGGGGCTGGCCGGAGCACGCTCCGTTCGATGGCATTTTGGCCGCTGCGGCACCGCCGGAAGTGCCGCCGGCATTATTGGAACAACTCGCAGTCGGCGGCGTCTTGGTTATCCCGGTCGGATTGGAAGGCATGCAGGAATTACACAGAATCACGCGCACCGAGCACGGCTTCGAAGACGAAGTCATCGAGCGGGTAACCTTCGTGCCGTTCTTGTCGGGCGTCAGCCGTTAGTTTCGGCTTTTCTCTATCCCCGGACAGTCGCAGACGCGGGAGCGGCAAAATTAGCGATTAACCCTGGTGGTCCACATTTCCCGCATGGCTTGGGCAAATTGCTCGGCAAATTGCCTGCCGGCAAACAGCGGTGAATATTCCAGCCGGTCCCGTAATTCCGAGCGCAGCTGGCTAAGCAGACCGAGATCGGCGGCAAAGCCAGCGGCTTTCTGCAGATAATCCGACTGGTCTGCCGCGATCCAGTCGGCCAGCCCGGCATTGGTAGCGATCGATTCCGCGGCGCGCGCCAGTAAACCGCCGCCGCGTAGAGTCAGCACCGGCACTCCCATCCATAACGCTTCCACGCTGGTAGTCACGCCGGGATACGGAAACGTGTCCAATGCAATATCGACAGACTGGTAAGCCGCCAAATGTTGTGTCCGGTCGCTAAAAGGCGGGCTCAAAACCAACCTATCCCTGTCGATACCGTGGCCGGCAAAGCGGGCGATGGTCCGTTCCCGAACCAAAGCCTCGTTTAACTGGCTGGCTTTCAGAAACAATTTGGCATCAGGGACATGCTGCAACACTTGCGCCCACAGCTCTACCGTATCGTCGCTGATTTTGGTCAGATTGTTGAAGCTACCGAAGGTGATATAACCATTTTGCAGCGCCGGTAGCGGCCGAACCTCGACGGCCTGTTGCGGCGGCGTAAAACATAAACAAGTCTGCGGCAGACGCCATATCGCTTCGGTAAAGTGCTGTTCGTCTTCGGCCAGAATCGAATAAGGGTCGCTCAACACGTAATCGATGGCCGGCAGCCCGGTCGAAGCCAAATAGCCCAGCCAACTAATCTGAACCGGTGCCGGCTTCCAGGCGAATAAGGGCAGCCGATTGTGGGCGCTGTGGCCGGCAAGATCGATCAGGATATGCACCGCGTCGCCGCGTATCAGCTCGGCAGCGGTTGCGTCAGTAAAACCGCCAATATTTTTCCATTCGCGCAGATAGGGTTGTAAATGCATCGAATAGTGGTCCGTTTCGGGCTGGGTTGCGTAGGCAATAAATTCCACTCGCTGCGGGTCGCTGTCGCGCAATAACGCCAACAGAAAATGCCCGACCGGATGATCGCGTAAATCCCCGGACACCAATCCGATCCGTAACCGCTCCGGATTGTCGTCGCATAGCCAATCGGCAAACGGCCGCGCCGCATGCTCGGCCATCTCGGCGAATTTCTGCGCTTCTTCCAGATAATTGCAGTTAGGCGTGTGTGCGCTGTAGTTCAAATGAAACAACAAACCGCTTTGGGTGGCGATTTGATCTGGATTCAGGGCCAAACTGCGCCGCCAGCAGGCCTCGGCTTCGGCAATGCGGCCCTGGCTTTGCAGATTGATGCCGAGATTGGTAACTGCGTCGACATAGGCCGGATTCAATTCCAGCGCCCGGCGATAACTGGATTCGGCTTCAATAAGCCGCCGTTGCATTTGCAAGGTGGTGCCGAGATTATTCAGCGCTTCCGGATAATCGGCTTGCTTGGCCAAAGCATTGCGGAAATGGGCTTCGGCCTGGACCAAATCGCCCGCTTCGTAATACAACGAACCCAGCGTACAAAACGCTTCCGCATAGTCCGGATTCAATGCCAATGCTTGTCGGCAGGCTGCCAAGGCCTCAGCCGCCCTGGCCTGGCTTTTCAATAGTACCGCTAATTGGTAGTGGACTTCGGCCTGGAAAGGGGCTTTAGCCAATGCTGTACGGAACACTTGCTCGGCTGCGGCGAATTGGCTTTGCGCCTGTTGGCTCAGGCCTAAGCGCAACCAGGCATCGATTGTGTCGGGAGTTAACGCTGTCAGCCGGGCAAAACAGGTCTCGGCTTCGGCGTAACGGCCCAGATTGTAGAGCAGGCTGCCCAGATTGGCATACGCAGGCACGTTATTCGGCTCCAGTTGCAAGGAGCGGCGGTAGGCGTCGATGGCTTCCGCAAAGCAGCCCTGACCGTGCAAAGCTGAGGCGTAATTGAGCAGGGCTTCGGCGTCATCGGGCAACAGATCTGCGGCGCGGCCTAAAGCCTGCAGGGCTTCCGGGAAAATCTGCTGTTGCAGCAGGAACAAGCCCAGGATTTTCCAGACGATACCCGATTCAGGAAAGAGGGCGAGCAAACGGCGGGCAAGTTGTTCGCCTTCGGCATAACGGCCTTGTTGAAAGTGGGCGTACAACGCCTGCAAATCCGGCCCGGCTGGGGCGGCCAGGACCTGTTCCATCGCCGCAATATCCGGCCCGACTAAACCGTAGCGCTGCTTGGCTTGCTGCAGCACCTCTCGCGCTTGCGGATAACGCTCGCCCTGAACCAGCGCCTGCAAATAGCTAAGCTGGTACTTGTGTTGCGCCGGGTCGGTTGCCATAGCGCGTTCAAGGTGGTTCAGGGCAATGTCGAATTGGCCGACCTGCAACGCCAGAACACCCATGTTGTGATGGGTTTGGGCGTGTTCGGGTTGCAACTGCAATATCTGAAGATACAAAGCTTGCGCCTCTGCCAGTCGCCCGGCTTGGTGCTGGGCGATGGCGAGTTGCAACAGCTGTTGCAGTTTTTCGGCAGACACTATCGTTTGTTGCTGATCAGGCGGGCCGGTGCTGATCTGCTAATAGCTGGCGCAGGGTTTGTTCCAGGTTGCGGCAGAACAGTTCGGTGTCGAACAAGGGATGGCTTTTTTGATTCTCGAGGAGTTTGGCTTTAATGCCGGCCAGATAAGCGCTGTCAGTGGCCAGTTTCAACGCCAAAGTCTCGTACTCTTCCAGCGACTGAGCGATCAACTCGGGCAAGCCGATCGAATGCAACAAACTGGCTGCGACCCGGCCGGAAAAGGTGTTGCCCAGGTAGGTCACCACCGGCACTCCGACCCGCAAGGCGTCGCTGGCCGTGGTATGTGCGTTGTAAGGCGTGGTATCGAGAAACATATCCGCCAGCCGATAGCGGGCCAGATGGTCTGCCACGGCCGGAACCCGGGTAGCGAACACCAGCCGATTCGGATCGATCCCGCGCTGTTCCGCTTCCCGGCGCAAATTGCGTTGCGCCGGTTCGTTCAACTTCATCAGCCACAACACGCTGCCCGGAACTTGTTTGAGCAGACGCATCCAGATGTCGAACATCGGCGGATTGATCTTGTAATCATGGTTGAACGAGCAAAAGATGACGCCGGTTTCCGGCAAGCCCATTTCGGCCCGGGTTGGCGTGCGCTCGGCAATCTTCAGATTCGAGTCGGTCGGCAGATACGCGTTGGGCAGATAGGCCACTTTCTCGCTGTAATATTTTTGATGCTGTTCCGGGATGACGATGCGGTCCGCCAGGATATAGTCCATGTAGTCCAGACCCAGCGAGCCGGGGTAACCCAGGAAATTGACGTGAATCGGCGCCGGCCGGTAACTGAAAATGTCGGTGCGGGAGTCGGCGGTATAGCCGGCCAAATCGATCAGGATATCCACTTCCAGATCTCGGATCAGTTCCGCGATTTCCCAGGATTTTTTACCGCGCACGTCGATGAATTTGCTAAACGCATTTTCGAAGCGTTGCCGCAATGCGCCTTTGTCGTCCAGTCCCAACGAAATGGCAATGGTCTCGAATTGGGATCGGTCGTGGTGCTCGATGATGCCGGCCATCAAATGTCCGACCGGATGTTCGCGAAAATCCGGCGACACGTAGGCGAGGCGGATTTTATCGTGCCGGTAGCTTTCGCCATTCCATAACGCCTTGTTTTTCGGCGGAAACAAATGTTCGGCGAAAATCTTGACGCATTGCTGCAGAGCTTCGGGCGAGTTGGACAAGGACATAAACGGCAGCGTTTTACAGACCTTGCGTTGTTCGCGGACGCCGGTTTCGATAATGTCGCGGCTTTCCTCGAACCGGCGCCAGTCGCAGCAATGCTGCTCGGCGTGAAATAGCAAACCTCTGCCGTAATCGAAATCCGGATTCGCCGCCAACAGTTGTTCGAATAGCGGAATGGCATCCTCATAACGGTTCATTTCGGTCAGGATAATGCCCAGACCGGCCAGCGCCTTGTCGGATGTCGGATTGACTTTTAACGCCTCGTTGAAGCTCTCGACCGCTTTGACGTGCTGTTTGATCTCGTAGTAAAGGTTACTGCGGTTGATCATCGCGCTTTCGTAGGCTGGGTCCAAGGCAATCGCCTGTTGGTATGCCGCCAACGATTCGTCGAAACGCCCCAGAGATTGCAGTACAACAGCCTGGACAAAATGCGCCGGTGCATAGCTTCTGCCGGTATCGGTGGCGATGGCTTTGCCGATCCAGGCCAAGGCCTCCTGTTGTTCGTCGGCTTGCGAGGCAAGGACCGCGAGCGAATATAGGGCTGGAAAGTTTTGCGGTTGCAGTTGCAACACTTCCAGAAACAATTGCCTGGCTCCGGGGGCGTCGTTGCTGTTTTGCAACTCCAGCGCTCTCATGGTTTTTTGCTGGACCAGGGTGGCATCGTTGGCGCTGAGCGTAGCGGTCGGCGTGGTCAGCGCGAAGTGGCTAGGCAGATTGTTGGTGTATTGGTCGGCTAAATTAGAGCCTTCGCGGCGGTCCAGCTCTTTCAATACCAACAGGCAGAAATCCGGTGACTGCACGACGCTGTCCAATATCGCTGCCAGTTTGCGCAATTGCAGGTTACTGAGTCGGTCCAGCTTTTGAAAGTCTCTGACGAATACGGCGTCGGACCAGATTGCTTGTTTGATGCCTGCATACGGGTTGTCTTTCAAAACCAGTGGTTTGAAACTGCGCGGCACGATGCCGGTGAAGCAGTGGAACATAAAACCTTGCGAGCGCAGGAATTGTTCGACTTCGGCAAACAAGGGCTGGCCTTCGTACAACTCGACGAATTCGACTTCGGTCCAAATCACCAAGGTGTCGGCCAAGGCGTTGCTGCCGCCTTTGAATACGTCGAGTTCGCCGCCCTGTACGTCGATTTTGATCATGTCGACGTTGCCCAAATCGTTCAGCTGATCCAGGCTGACGGTCTCGACCGGATGTTCCGCGACCAACTGCACCACGTCGCCGAGTTGAAAAAAAGCGTCCAGCAACGGTTTGTTCGGCTTGTACAAAGAGCCGGTCATGAACCAGTTGGTTTCGTAGTATGTCGCCGGACCGCCCTTGCCGACGAAATAAGGCAGATAACGATAGGATGCGTTGCCGGCGTAGATCTCGCATAATTTGGCATGGGCCTCCGGATCCGGTTCGAATCCGACCACGGTCGCTAAATCGGCCTGCATCAACGGCGCGTAGGGTTCGGTCAACTGGCCGTGGGAACTGGCGCCGATATCGACGATGTTGACCCGTATCGGGTTGTCGTCTGTTTTTAGCAAGGCGTCGAGCAGATTGAAAGCTTGCGGCAGGTTTAACAGCTCGCGCCAAATCGTGGCATTGTTGCGATTGTGTTGGACGATTAATTGCTTGATATGCTCGGGAACCGGTTTTTGCCGGCGCAAACTGGCCAAGGCGTAGCGGCGGGCCATGCCGACCGATAAATTCGGGCTGTTTTGAATCAGATCCAGGACGCTAAGCGGGTCGGCCAGAAAATACGATGAAAAGCTGCGTTTGGCTTCGTAGAACTCGATCAACAAGCATTTCAACCATTCGCCAAGCGAACCGACGACCGGGCGATTTAAGTCCCGGCTCAGCGGCGGCAGAAACGGGTGGCGGAAGTCGGTCAACACGTTGATATTCAACAACAATGTTGCCGCGGTGGACAATGCTGCCGCGCGCATGCCCAGTTTGTAGTAAACATAGACCAGCATGACCAGCCAGGGCGTTTTTTCGGCCTCTGTGGCGATGTTCAGTGTGTTGTACGGTTCGGCTAAAACTCTGGCCTGTTGCAGCAAGTTCAACTTCTCGTGCGCAGCGAGCTTGCCCGATTCGTAGGCTGCACAGAGCGATATCAGTTGGCGAAATTCCGGCGCCAATTCGCTGCTATCGAGCGGCAAACAATAGTGCGAGTACTCGTAACCGGCAAAAAATGCACTGGGGTCGAAGCTATCTGGGCTTGCTGCCGGTTGCGGATCCCGGTCCAGTAACAAGCCGCGCTGGCGCAATAATGCCGCCCGGTCCGGTTTGCAGGCGAACAGGTTTAAGGTCTCGCTGTGTTGATCGGCATCGAATTCGACCAAAACGTTGGGCTCGGCAATCAAACGGTAAATCCCGAAGCCGAATTGGCGGACGGCATCGATCAAGCCGTGATTGATTTGGCTGCCGTGCATTAACTCGAACATCAACAGCGGCGACTGTTCGCTGAAAAAGCGTTGGCCGCCTTTGAGGACGTTGATTTCTTCGCCTTCCGCGTCCATTTTGACGAAATCGATCATTACCCCCGGTGCATATTCGGCCAAGCTGTCGTCCAGGGTACGTAATTGGATGGTTTCCTTGTTTTGGCCGCTGCCGCTCAACGAGTTGAGTTCGCTGTTGGCCGATACGCTGATCTCCGCGGCGCGGGTCGTGTCGGATAAGCCGAAACGCAGCAGGTTGACCTTGTCGCTAAAGCCATTCAGTTCGATGCTGCGCTGCAGCATAGTCCCCGGAGCCGAGGTCGGTTCGAACGCCCAGACCCGGCCGCTATCGAGCCGTTTGGCGATGCTGAGGGCGTAGACGCCGTGATTGGCGCCGATATCCAGGCTGTGCATGCCCGGCTCGATGTAGCTCCGGATAAAATCCATTTCGTCTTCGAACCAATCCTCCTGTTCCAGCAAAACATAAGGGGTCATCAAATTGATGTCGCTGGCCGCACACACGGTGACGTCGTTCTCGATTTTGATCGGCCAAAAAAGGGGTTTCTCCATGTATCTACCTTGTTTTGCGTTGCGATTGCAGGTTTAGGGAAATCGACCGGGCTAAGAAATCGATTCCGGTTGTGGGTACGGCGGCGGTGTCTAGTGCGAAACATGGCATTTCGACAGCGGCCGGATTGCAGAAATTATAGACGGCTATTGCCAAGCAAGAAGATTCCCGGATTTTAGGCAATAAAAAAGCCGTCCCCGCTCCCGCAGAGGACGGCTTCCGAGCTTTAGTGGTTAAGGCTTATCCGATCAGGATGTCGTTAGCGCCGGTGCCGGATGTCGCCAATGCGTCGGCCGCGGCGATACCGGTCAATTTGATCAACAAATCGCCACCGGTGTTTTCCTGGAACACATAAGTATCGCCGCCGAAAGCGAAGGCACTGGTGGCGCCGTCTGCCGTGGTCATCAACTTGGCTACTTCAACCCATTCCGCCAGCGTATCGATGTCGGCAGCGTCGGCACCTCCCAATGTGATGACACCGTCGGTACTGTCAGCCGTCAGCACTTTCGCCGGGGTAACACCGCTGATTGCCAGTTTCACGTCGACAGCGGTTACGTCGGCAATAATCGTCGGTGTACCTTCAAGGTTTAATGTATCCGGGCCTGTGCCGTCAGCCAGGGTGAAACCGTTTACCGTATCGAAGCTGCCGCTTTGGATATTGCCACTGTCACCTGCCGCGAACACGAAGGTATCAGCACCTGTGCCGCCCGTCATGGTGTCGGCACCGGCACCGCCGGTAATGTTATCGGCCAAACTGGTACCGGTGATCGTATTCGCATCGGAATCGCCGGTGATATTGACAATGTCGGTACCGGTATCGAAGGCGTTGCCGGAACCGAATGCGGTAAAGGTTAGGCCCGCCAAACTCACCGCGGTACCGCCGACGACATTGACTTGTAACGTCGCCGCTCCGGCCGCCGTAGCGTTAACCAGCAAGGTTGAGCCGGTCAATTGTGCACCGGTAAATGTTGCGGTTTGGCCGGAGGTGATTATCAATTGCTCGACGTTGGTGATACCGCTGTTGCCCGCACCGGCGAAATCGGTGCTGGTCACGACTTTCAACGCGTCGAAATCAGCCCCGCCGTTAATGGTTTCGCCGAAGCTGACGTCGCCAGTGTTGAACAGGAAGGTATCGTTACCTGCGCCACCGGTTAGGTCATCTGCACCGGCGTCGCCATCGATGGTTTGAGCGCCGTCGCCGCCAACGATCACGTCAGCTACTGTGGTACCCGTTACTGTCGAGGTGGTTTCGATTCCGACCGTGTCGATCGTGCTGTAACCCAGTGTTGCCAACCTGGTCACTTGAGCCCCGGTCAGGAAATCGAGTTGGTTGGCGGTAATCGCGCCGATTTGGGTCGAGGTCAAGGCGTCGAGCTGGCTGGTGGTCAGTACCGCAAACTGCGCTGAGGTCAAAGCCTGAATATCGAAAGTCGTCAATGCGTTCAACTGGGTTGCCGTCAGTTTGGGCAATTGGGCAGTAGTCAGCGCTTCCACTTGAGTCGTCGTCAATGCGTCGATTTGCGCGGTTGTCAACTTATCGATCACGCTGGTCGAAATCGCTCTGATCTGATCGGTCGTCATTTTTTGCAAATCGGCGACTTCGATCGAGGCGATTTGATCCGAGGTCAAAGCGCCGACTTGGGTTGTGCTCAACTGGCTGATTTGCGACGTGGTCAGCGATGCAATTTGCCCGCCGGCCCCGGCAGACAAGGCCGCGATTTGAGTAGTGGACAGAGCAGCCAGCTGAGTTGTATTCAGAGCCTGAATTTGCGATGAAGTCAGCGCGGTGAGGCCGCCGGTAGCCAACAGGCCTGCCACGTTGACGAAAGCCATGTCTCCGACTTCAACTTTAGCCACTTGCGCATTCGACAGTGCCGATACCTGGGTCGAGGTCAGCGCCGAAACTTGCAAGGTATCCAGGGCCACGACTTGGTCTGTGGTTAGTGCCCCCATCTGGTCGGTCGTCAATGCATTGATTTGGGTTAGCGACAGCTTTTGCAGATCGGCGGTTTGAATCGCTTCGATTTGCCGCGTGGTCAGTTGCGCTATTTGCGTTGCCGACAGTGCCGCGAACTGGGCAGAAGACAAGGTCGCGATCTGGCCGTCGGTTCCCAGCGTCAAGGCCTGCAATTGGTTGGAGGTCAAGGCTCGCAACTGGTCTGTGGTCAGCGCTGCGATCTGGCCGTTGGTTGCCGTGGTCAAGGCTTGCAATGCCGAAATCGACAAGCCCTTGATCGCGTCGGTGGTGACTGCCCGTAAATCGGTCGTCTCCATTTTCGCGATTTGGTCGGCGCTCAGCGCACCTATTTGGGTTGAGCTTAGAGCTTGTACTTGACTGCTGGTCAGTTTCTCTACTTGCGAAGTCGTTAACGCCGCCACTTGTGTTGACGTGAACGCCTCTATTTGTGCAGTCTTCAACGCGGCCAGATCTGTCGTTTCCAGAGCTTGGATCTGGTTAGTCGTCAGTTTTTGCAATTGGGTCGCTGTCAATGCCGCGGCTTGCTCGGTAGTCAGCGCAGCGACCTGACCGCCAGCACCCAGGGTTAAAGCCTGAATCTGCGTCGTTGTCAGCGCTGCAACTTGGGCAGTGGTCAGCGCGGCGATCTGGCCGTTTGTTGCTGTGGTTAGTGCTTGCAGACTATCGGTTGTCAGACTTTGCAGAGCCGTGGCCGAGATTGCGCGCAGATCGGTCGTTTCCAGTCCGGCGATTTGGCCGGGCGTCAGTGCTGCAACCTGAGTACCGCTCAAGTTGGCCGCCTGATCGGAGGTTAACGCGGTAACCTGTGCCGAAGTCAATGCGGCGACTTGAGCCGTCGTCAAAGCCTGAATTTGCGGGGTTTTCAGCGCGGCAATGTCTGCGGTTTCCAAGGCTTGGATTTGCTTGGTGGTTAACTTGCTGACTTGTGTGGTCGTTAAATTGGCAATCTGATCGGTCGTCAACGAGGCAATTTGGCCATTGGCTTCCACAGTCAGGGCGGTCAGTTGCGTCGTGGTTAAAGCCGCCACTTGGTTTGTGGTCAGCGAGGCGATTTGGCCGTTGGTGCCGGTGCTCAGAGCCTGCAGTGCGTCGGTCGTCAGACTTTGAATCGCAGTGTTGGTAACCGCGCTCAAATCTTCGGTTTCGAAGCCAGCCACTTGGCCCGGCGTCAACGAAGCCACTTGAGCACCGCTCAATTTTGCCGCTTGGTCCGAAGTCAATGCGGCGATTTGAGTAGAGCTCAAGGCAGCCACTTGGCCGGTTGCTCCGGTAGTCAAGGCCTGGATTTGAGCCGCTTTCAACGCCGCAATATCCGCCGTTTCCAGCGCCTGGATTTGGTCCGTCGTCAGCGATGCGATTTGGCTAGCTTGCAAATTCAATACTTGGGTTGAGGTCAGTGCGGCAATTTGGCCACCGGCGCCGGCAGTCAGCGAAGTCAGCTGGCTACTGGTCAGTTCGGTCAGTTGTCTGGTTGTCAGTGCAGCGATTTGGCCGTTGGTTGCCGTTGTCAAGGCTTGAATCGCCGAGCTGGACAAGCCTTTGATTGCGTCGATCGTTACTTGCGCCAAGTCTTCGGTTTCCATTGCCGCGACTTGGTCGGCCCGCAACGACGCCATTTGCGCCGAGGTCAAAGCGCCGGCCTGGGTTGTGGTCAGTTTTTGCACTTGGGTGCTGGTCAACGCGGCGATTTGACCGCCGGTGCCGGTTGTCAGGGCCTTGATTTGGTCCACCGTCAGCTTCTGTAGATCAGTGGTTTCAATCGCAGCGATCTGATCCGGCAACAGTTGCGAAATCTGCGTGGTTGTCAGTTTTTGAATCTGCTCGGTGGTCAGAGCGGCGATTTGGCCGGCGGTACCGACCGACAATGCCTGCAACTGGTCAGAGGTCAGTGCTTTGATTTGCGATGTGGTCAAACCGGCGATTTGGTTGCTGGTCAGCGCCGAGATTTGGTCGGTTGACAATCCGCTGATGGCTGTTGACGCGAGATAAGCCAAGTCGCCGGAATCCAACGCAGCAATTTGGGCGTCGGTCAACGAAGCAATTTGGCTGGAGGTCAGGGCTTCGACCTGGCTCGTCGTCAGGCTCTGCACTTGGGCTGTGGTCAATGCCGCGATTTGGCCCGTGGCACCTGTGGTCAGTGCCGCGATTTGAACCTTGCTCATCGCTACCAAGTCGTTGGTTTCCAGCGCCGTGATTTGAGCAATCCTCAATGCCGCGATCTGTGTGGTACTTAGTTGTTGAACCTGGTCTGCACTTAAGCTGGCGATTTGGCCGGCCGTGCCTTCGGTTAATGCCTGCACCTGGGTGGTGGTCAACGCGGCTATCTGGTCCGGTGTCAAGGCGGCGATTTGCACCGTCGACAACTCGGTGATTTTATCGGTCGATAACGCCCGCAACGATGTGGTCGACATATTGGCGATGACGGTGGTCGTCAAGGTCGCAAAGTCCACCGCCTGCATGTTTTCGACTTGGCTGGAGGTAAATTTATTGAACTGGGTATAGGTCAACGATGCGGCTTGGCTGGTTGTCAAGGCCTGAATCTGGTTCGCGTTCAGGACTGCTATTGCATCGGTGGTCAGCTTGGCTAGAGCGCCAGTCGCCCCAGTGGTCAGTGCGGCGAACGATGGAGTCGGTAAGTTGGCGACTTGGGTCGCGGTTAATTTCGAAGCCTGGTCTGCAGTCAATGCTGCCGCTTGGCTAGTGGTCAATGCGGCAACTTGCTGCGTGGTCAGGCCTTGCAGTTGGGTGCTGGTCAGTGCGGCAATCGCTTCGGTTTTCAGCGCAGAAATATCGGTAGTTTCGATTTTCGCCAACTGAGTGACGCTGAATTTGGTGACTTGGTCCGAGGTTAGAGAATTAACTTGCGCGGTCGTAAATTTCGCGATTTGCGAGGTTGTGAGCGCCGCAATTTGTGATGACGTCAAGGCGGCAACCTGGCCGGTTGCTCCGGTGGTCAGAATTGCGACTTGGTCGGTCGCCAACGCAGCGAGGACCGCGGTTGCCATGCCTTTGATAGCCGTCGTGGAGATCGCAGTGAAGTCAGCGGTTTCCATGCTGGCAATTTGTACCGAACTCATTCTCGCCAGTTGAGTCGAGGTCAACGCGGCCGATTGCGCCGTAGTGAATTTCGGCAATTGATCCGTTGTTAGTGCAGCAATTTGAGTCGTGGTCAGGCCCGCAACTTGATCTGTGGTCAGGTTAGCGATCTGGGTCGTAGTCAAGGAGGCGATTACGTTAGAACTCAAACCTTTAATCGCATCGCTGCTCAATTTTTGGAAATCGGCGGATTCCAGGTTGGCGACTTGAGTCGTAGTCAAGCCGGTCAGTTGGCTGGAACTGAACGACGCGGCCTGGTTGGTGGTCAGTGCGACAATTTGGTCGGTGGTCAGCGCGGCAACCTGCAAACTGGTCAAGCCGGCGACTTGGCCTGCGCTGCCGGTGGTCAGCAATTGGATTTGATCGGTGGTCAGATTGGAAATGACTCCGGTCGACAAGCCTCTGATACCGCTGGACGAGAAGTTGACGAAATCCGCGGAATCGGTGGTTTCGCTGATCAACACACTGAATTGGCTGGTGCTAAGTGCCGCTACCTGAGCCGACGTCAGCGAAGCTTCCTGACCGGAGCTCAAAGCGTCTAATTGTGTCGAAGTCAAGGCCGCAATCTGAGCGGTCGACAAACCGGCCAACAAGCCGGTGGCGCCGGTGGACATGCTGGCGATTTGGGCGGTAGTCAAGCCGGCGATCGTCGCAGTGGATAAACCTTTGACGCCGGCCGGAGACAGTTTTGCGAAATCCGCGGATTCCATCGACGCGAATTGGTCGGAGGTGAATTTCGCGACTTGAGTCGATGTCAGCGATGCGGCTTGGTCGGTAGTCAACGCTGCGATTTGACCGTTGGTGCCGGTAGTTAAAACGGCGATTTGTGCGGTAGTCAGTGCAGCAATCTGGCCGTTGGTGCCGGTAGTCAAGCTAGCGAATTGAGTGGTGGTCAAATTCGACACAATGTCGGTCGAAAGGCCTCTAATCCCCTGCGATGTAATCGCGGCAAAATCGCTGGCTTCCATCGACGCGAATTGGGCGGTGCTCAAGATTGCGACTTGGCTGGACGTCAAAGAACCGGCTTGCGCGGTCGTCAAGGCTTCGATTTGCGTCGGGGTCAACGCCTGGATTTGAGCAGTGGTCAGCGCGGCGATTTGACCGGTTGCGCCGGTAGTTAAGGCCTGAATTTGCGACGTAGTCAACGCGGCCACGGCGTCGGTCGTCATGCCTCTGATGCTGGCAACTTTGACTTTCGCCAAATCGGCCGTTTCGAAACTGGTGATTTGCGCAGCGCTGAATGCACCCATTGCGGCGGATGTCAGCGACGCGGCCTGTTCGGTGGTCAGAGCGGCAATCTGGCCGGTCGCGCCGGTGGTCAAGGCTGCGATTTGCGCTGTGGTAAAGCCGGCTACGGCGGCATTGGACAGCTCCGCAAAGTCTGCGGTTTCAATGGCTTGAACTTGGCCGGTGGATAGTCTGGCGATTTGGGTAGCAGTCAACGCCGGTGCTTGCGTGGTAGATAGAGCGGCGATTTGGCTGGTAGTCAAAGACGAGATATTGGTTGTGGAAATGCCGGCGATCGCGCTGGAGCTCAGAGCCGCGAAATCCGCCGTTTCCATGTCGCTCAATTGGTCGGAACTGAATTTGCCGACTTGGGCAGCCGTTAACGAGGCCGCTTGGCCTGTGGTCAGCGCCTTAATATGGCCACTGGCGCCAGTGGTTAATGCGGCGATGGCGGTGGTGGTTAATTTTGACAGTGCGCCGGTGGAGCCGGTGGTCAATGCCGCGAAATCCGCGGTTTCCATGTTCGCAACTTGAGTGGATGTCAACGCGGCAGCCTGGGTACTGGTTAACGATCCGGCTTGCGACGAGCCGAATGCCACAATTTGGTCGCTGGTCAGGGCCGCAATTTGGGTAGTGGTTAAGCCGGCAACTTGTCCCGCGGTACCTGTGGTCAGTTTTTGGATTTGGGTGGTGCTCAACGAGGTCAGCGCTGAGGTGGTCATGCCTCTGATTGCACTGCTGGAGATCGCAACCAGATCGGTCGATTCCATCGCCGCAAACTGGCCGGAAGACAATGCCGCAACTTGGACCGAGGTGAATGCCGCCGCTTGTTGTGTCGACAAGGCCACGATCTGGCCGTCGGTTGCGGTGGATAGTGCGGCGACTACAGCGGTGGACAAGCCTCTGATGGCATCGGAATCCAATGCGGCGAAAGCGGAGGTCGACAAGGTGCCGATTTGCGCCGATGTGATCGCAGCTGCTTGCGCCGAAGTCAGCGCCGCTGCTTGAGCCGAAGTCAAAGCGTCGAATTGGGTTGATTTCAGGGCGGCGATTTGCGCGGTTGTCAACGCGGCGATTTGTCCGGCGCTACCGGTTGTCAGCGCGGCCAGTTGGGCGTCGGTCAGGCTGGCAACTGCTGAAGCAGTCAGGCCTTTAATCGCGGTGGTTGTAATATTCGCCAGGGCGTCGGTTGAAATTTGTACCGCTTGAGCGGAACTCAATCTGCCGACTTGGGCAGCCGTCAAGCCGTCGGACTGACTCGAAGTCAGGTTTTGAATTTGGCTGGTGGTGATCGAAGAAATGGCCGTGGTCGTTATCTGGCTGAGTGCGGAATCGGTTAACGCGCCGAAATCGGCGTCGTCGAGCGCTGCGATTTGGGCGCCGCTGAGAACCTTGGCCTGGTTAGACGTCAGCGATGCCACTTGACCGAAGGAGAGTGCTTTGACTTGGGCCGTGGTCAATGCAGCGATTTGTCCGGCGCTACCCACGCTCAAACCGGCGATTTGACCATTGGTGCCGGTGGTCAGCAATTGAATCTGTGTCGTCGTCAGTCCGCTCAGGACGGCGGTAGTCATGCCGGAGATCGCGGCTGATGAGATTGCGCTTAGATCGGCATTTTCCATCACGCTGATCTGTGCGGACGAGAATTTGCTGATCTGCGAAGCGGAAAGTTTGTTGATCGCCTCTGTCGTGAAAGAAGGTATCTGGTCGGTCGTCAATGCGGCTATTTGAGCCGCGCTTAAAGACGGAATCTGGGTCGTCAATAAAGCCGCGATCTGTCCGGTAGCGCCTGTGGTCAGAGCCGCAATTTCAGTGGTGGTCAGAGCCGCAATCTGGGCTGGCGTCAAAGTGGTAATGTCTGTATCGGTAGTGATAGCCATAGTTGCGGTCCTGTATGATGGATTCTGAAATTCGGCGGCGTCAATCAAGCGTCAAGGCAACGCCGGAATATGTGTTTAGCTTTTCGGTAGCAGGCAAAAAAACTTTAGCGGTTTTTTACTGGCGAAAAGTTATAGCAGCATCTAGGCTGTTTAATTATCAGCCCTCTTTGACCACTGTCACAGTTTGGCCAATTGTCACGAAGTGTAGACACAAAACTGAGTGGCGCATCTAAATTTGCCGGGCGGCAAATTGCGCCGGATTTGGTGCGGCGCTGACGAGTGTGTAAAAATCGAGCCGTTTTCGCGAACCTTAAACCGCTAACCAAGGTATGAATTCCCCCCAATCCGATTTGATCGAAGCGTTACGGCTGTGTAAGGGCGCGTTTATATCTGCTGCCGGTTTTAGTTTTGTGATCAACGTATTGCAACTGGTGCCGACCATTTACATGTTGCAGGTTTACGACCGGGTGGTGCCGACCGGCAATCTGACGACCCTGTCGCTGTTGACGCTGATTTTGATGGTGTTGTTCGTGACCATGGGGGTGTTGGAGTGGGTGCGGTCGCAAATTTTGGTTAGGATCAGCACCCGCATCGAGGTTCTGCTCAGCGAACGGTTATTGAAAGTGGCCTACAAAATGGCCCTGTATTCCAACGGCCAGCGCGCCAGCATCCAACCGCTCGACGATTTGACCGCACTACGCCAGTTCATGACCGGTAGCGGTTTGTTCGCCTTCTTCGATGCGCCCTGGCTACCGATCTACTTGGCGGTGATGTTCATGTTTCATCCCTGGTACGGTTGGGCCGGAGTGGCGACTGCGATCCTGTTGGTGATCGTCGCCTACGTCCAAGAAAAGACCACCAGCCGGATGCTGAGCGAAGCCAACAGCACTGCGCTGAACGCACGTAACCTGGTCAGTAAAAATTTGCGAAATGCGGAAGTGCTGGATGCGATGGGCATGCTGCCCAACATCCAGGGGCGTTGGTTGAACAGCGTGCATAAAGTGCTGCGGCTGCAGGCTATCGCCAGTTCCCGCGCCGGTCTGGTCAACGCCGTTTCCAAGTTGGTACGCTTGTCGTCGCAATCTTTGATATTGGCGCTTGGCGCCTATCTGGTCATCGAAAACGAGATTTCCTCCGGCCTGATGATCGCCGGTTCCATCCTGCTAGGTCGAGCCCTGGCGCCGATCGATATCGTGATCGGCACCTGGAAAGGCTTTATCAACGCCCGTGGCCAATACAACCGACTGAACGAGTTGCTGATACAGATGCCGGCCGAATCGAAAAAAATGACCTTGCCCGATCCGGTCGGCGCCTTTCAACTCGATATGGCGCAAGTCACGCCGCCGGGGGCGAAAACGCCGGTCATCAAAGGTATCAGCATGGCCATCGCCAAAGGCGACGTGGTCGGCGTGATCGGCCCCAGCGGCGCCGGCAAATCGACCTTTGCTCGCGCCTTGCTCGGTATCTGGCCGACTTCCAGCGGCACGATCCGCCTGGACGGTGCCGAAATCTTCAATTGGAACCGGGACGAACTGGGGCCGCACATCGGCTACTTGCCCCAGGATATCGAATTGTTCGAAGGCAGCATCAGCCAAAACATTGCCCGCTTCGGCGAAGTCGAGCCGGAGAAAGTGATTGCCGCGGCAAAGATGGCCGACGTCCACGAACTGGTGCTGCATTTGCCGGACGGCTACAACACCGTGATCGGTGCCAACGGCGGCAACTTGTCGGGCGGCCAGCGCCAGCGCATCGGTTTGGCGCGGGCTTTGTACGGCAATCCGGTCGTGGTGGTATTGGACGAACCTAACTCCAATCTGGACGAACAGGGCGAAATCGCCTTGGGCCGGACCATCCAGCGGCTGAAAGCCAATAAGGTCACGGTGATCGTGATCACCCACCGCAACAACGTCCTGAATAACGTCGACAAGTTGCTGTTGCTCAGCGACGGCCAATTGTCGGTTTACGGGCCGAAAGACCAGGTCGTAGCCCACTTGCAAAAGGTTGCATTGCAAACCGCGCAGCAAGCAAGGGCCGAACACGTCCAAGCCGGAGCCTAAACGATGAGTCAATCCCCGGAGCTGGAAACCATTTCTTTAGTCATCGACGACCGGCCGATCCGCAATATCGGTAACGCTGTGATATTTGCCACCCTCGGTATCTTCGGCGTCTGGAGTTATTTCGCGCCGTTGGACAGCTCGGCAATGGCACCGGGTTATGTGGCGGTCAAATCCCATCGCAAAACCGTGCAACATCTGGACGGCGGCATGGTCAGCGAGTTGCTGGTCAAAGAGGGCGATTTCGTCAAGGCAGGCGATGTGATGATCCGGCTCGACGATACCTCGATCCGCGCGGAGCAGGATATTTTGCGCAGCCAGCAGATTACGTTGTCGGCCCAGGTCGCCAGGCTCAGCGCGGAGCGCGACCGCAAGCCGGCCGTCGAATTTCCGGATACCCTGCAGGACGACGCCGACGCCCGCACGCTGGAGGCCAAACAAGCCGAGAGCCGGATTTTTCTGGCGCGAAAACTTTCCCACGAAGGGGAAATCTCGGTGCTTAAGCAACGCAGTACCCAATTGGCCAGCCGGGTCGAGGGCTTGCGCGGGCAACGCGCGGCCAAACAGGCTTTGGCCGAGTCGTATAAAGACGAACTCAAGGACTTGCGCGAATTGCTGGCGGAAGGTTTCACCGGCAAACAACGGGTGCGCGATATCGAGCGTAATTTGACATTAGCGTCCGGCGAGATTGCGGCGCTGACCGCCGAAATTGCCGGCAACGAAATGCAGATCGGCGAAACCCAGTTGCAGATTTTGCAACTGGAGAAACAATTCCAGGAGGGAATCGCCGGCAAGCTCGGCGAGGCTCAAGCCCAACTTTTCGACGTGACGCAACGCTTGACCGCGGCCCGGGAAAGACTGGCCCGAACCGAAATCCGCGCGCCGGCCGCCGGCCGCGTGCTGGGTTTGACCTTACATAACGTCGGCACCGTGGTCGGTCCCGGTCGGCCGATTCTGGATTTGGTGCCGCAGAACGAAGACCTGATCGTCAATGCCCAGGTGTCGACGATGGACATCGACCGGGTGCACGAAGGCCTCAAAGCCGAAGTCCGGTTCAGTTCTTTCAAACAATCGGTAGTGCCCAAACTCGACGGTATCGTGACCAATCTCTCCGCCGACCGGCTCAGCGACGAAAAATCGGGGATGGCTTATTACCAAGCCCAAATCGAATTGACTCCGGACAGCTACGCAAAACTGGGCGAAGTGGAATTGTTGCCGGGCATGCCGGCCGAGGTGCTGATCACGACCGGCGAGCGCACCGTGCTGGAATACCTGCTGCAACCGATCACCAACGCGGTGGCCCGCGCCTTCAACGAAGACTGATGAAACCGGCTTGGAGTTTTGCCTTAGCATTGGCGGTGTCGAGTGTCGGTCAGGCGCTTGCCGACGACCTAGTCAGCGTTTACCAGCAGGCCTTGTCCGGCGATCCGAAATTGAAAGCCGCCGGTTTGAAACTGAATATCGGTACCGCGCAAAAAGAACAATCCTTCGGCGAGTTCTTGCCGCAAGTCACGGCGACCGGCAACTGGTCGCACAACGACCAGACCGTCAGCGGCAGTGGCCGCGAGGTCAACACGACTTATCCCGGCAAGCGCTACTACATCTCGGTCAACCAGTCGCTGGTCGACCTCGCCAAATTCTGGAACTGGCGCCGGGCCAAGGAAACCGAGAACGTCTACATCGAAGAACAAATCGAAGCCGAAAAACGCGCTGATCGACGATGTGGTCGAGCGTTACTTTGATCTGCTGCAAGCCGAGGACCAGCTGAATTTGCTGCGCGGCGAAACCGAAGCCTTGGCCGTGCAGCACGAACAAATCAAACATCAATTTGCCAAACAACTGGTCAAAATTACCGATCTCTATGAAGTCGAGGCCAGACTCGACCAATTGCAGGCCAGCCAGATCGAAGCGGAAACCGTACTGGTTAAGGCCAGGGAAAATTTGCGGGAGATGACCGGCAATCTGCCGCAAGACTTGGCGCGATTGCGCGAGGATATTGACTACCAGCCGCTGCAGGGTAACCTGGATGACTGGATCGCCGTCGCGAAAAGCGAGAATCCGTTACTGAGGGCGCAACTCAGTGCGATCGAAGCGGCCAGCGACGATGTGGCGATGCAACGCTCCCGGCATCTGCCGGTGGTCGATTTGCAATTTAATTACTTCAACAGCGATACCGGCTTTCAAAGTTCGCGCACGCCGCAAACCGAAGTGCAGACCGCCGGCATCAATGTCAGCGTGCCGATTTTCAGCGGCGGGGTGATTTCGGAAAAAACCAATGAAGCCCAGCACCGGCTGGAGTTGGCAAAAAACGAAAACGAAAGCAAAATCCGCGCCCTGGTCAAGGAAATCAGCGACGCGTTTTTAACCTCCAACGCCAGCGTGCGGCGGATTGCCGCGTCGGCCAAAGCTCTGGAATCGGCCAAAAAATCGCGCGAAGCCAAGGAAAAAGGCTTTAAATTCGGCCTGGAAACCATCAGCGATGTGCTCGACACCCAGCAAGCCGAATTCCGCGCCAGACGCGATTTGGCTCAGGGTCGTTACAGTTACGTCAAAAATCGGATGCGTTTTTTACATGCGGTGGGTGTGATCTCGCCGCAGAACCTGGAAGAAGTCAACCAATGGCTGCAGCAGCCGCAATCCACCAGCCCGAACTAAGCATTTTGAATAACTCAGCCAGCCAATATTTAGTCGGTATCGATCTGGGTACCACCCATACCGTCGTGGCCTATGCCGCTGTCGGCGATCCGCACAAGACCATCCGCCTGTTCGAAATTCCGCAGATGACCGCGCCGGGCGAAGTCGCGTCCAAACCGCTGCTGCCTTCGGTGCGTTACCATCCGGCGGCGGGCGAATTGAGTGCGGAAGCCGGTTTCCTGTTGGCCGAGGATGGAGCTGTACTGGGCGAAGCCGCGCGAGTCCTGGGTGCCAAATCGCAGGGCCGCCTGGTCACCAGCGCCAAGAGCTGGTTGTCGCATACAGCAGTCGACCATACGGCACCGATTTTGCCGTGGGGGAGTGACGAGTCGGTATTCAAGGTATCGCCGCTGGCGGCCAGTGCGAGTTATTTGCAGCACGTGCGGACGGTTTGGGAGCAGCGCTTTCCCGACGCGCCGTTGGCGCGGCAAACCCTTGTCGTCACCGTGCCGGCCTCGTTCGACGAATCGGCCCGTTCTCTGACCTTGGAGGCGGCGAAATTGGCCGGTCTGGCCGACGTGCGTCTGCTGGAGGAACCGCAGGCCGTATGTTACGACTGGTTGCGCCGCCATGCCGGCAGCATCGAGCCCAGCCTGGCCGGCAGCCGCTTGATGCTGGTTTGCGACGTTGGCGGCGGCACCACCGACTTGACCCTAATCAAAATCGAATACGGCGCCGGCGAGCCCAAATTGACCCGCATCGGCGTCGGCGACCACTTGATGCTGGGCGGCGACAATATCGATCTGGCCCTGGCGCACTTGGCCGAGAGCCGGTTACGCGGTACCGAACGCAAACTGTCCAGTGCCGACCTGGCGCAATTGCTGGAGCAATGCCGGATCGCCAAAGAACGCTTGCTGGCCGACGATGCGCCGGATCAAATGGCTGTGACTTTGCTCGGCGGTGGGTCCAAATTGATCGGCGGTAGTAAAACCACAGCGTTGAGCCGGGAGGAAGTCAGACAGATTGCGTTGGACGGTTTCCTGCCTCTGTCGGGGCTGCAGGAACTGCCGGACAAGAAGCGTAGCGGGGTGGTCGAATTCGGTCTGCCCTACGCGGCCGAGCCGGCCATCAGCAAGCATATCGCCGGTTTTTTGCAGTCGCATGCCCAGGCCGCGCAACAGGCGCTCGGCGAGCAGGGCATCGTACCCGATGTGCTGTTGTTGAACGGCGGCGTATTCCGCAGCCGGGCACTGGTGCAGCGGGTAACGGGGCTGCTGTCGGCTTGGCGCGGCGGCCGGGCGCCGACCGTGCTGGACAATCCGGACCCGGAATTGGCGGTTGCCTACGGTGCAGTCAGCTACGCCATCGCCCGCCGCGATAAAAAATTGCGGATCGGTGGCGGCGCGGCGCGCAGTTATTTCTTGCTGGTCGACAGTGCCGGTCAAACCCGGCGCGGCGTCTGCATTTTGCCGAAAGGCAGCGAAGAAGGGCATGAAGTGTTGCTGGCCGGCCGCCAATTTGCGTTACGCGTCGGCCAGCCGGTGCGCTTCCATTTGCTCTCGGCCAGCGGCGACGGCGATTACCGCACCGGCGACCTGGTCGAACTCGACGACGACCGCTTCCACAGCTTGCCGCCATTGGCGGTGGCGTTCGAAGGCCAACAGCGGGCCGAAGTTGCCGTGCAGTTGTCGGCAAGCTATACCGAAGTCGGCACCTTGCGTTTGCAATGCGTCGCGCTGGATGGCGAGCAGCAGCGGTGGGATGTCGAATTTCAGATCCGCAAGGCCAAATCCGCGTTGGTAAATGCCGATCTGCCCGCGCAACTGCCGCAAGCCCTGGAAAAGATTCAGGCCGTATTCGGCGCCAAATCCAAACAAGTCGACCCGCAGGCGGTAAAAACCTTGCGTGCCGATTTGGAAAAAGTGTTGGCCGTCCCGCGCGGCGAGTGGCAAACCCCGCTACTGCGCGAATTATGCAATGCCTTGTTGGACGGCAGCAAATACCGCCGGCGCAGCGAACAGCACGAGCGGTTGTGGTGCAGCTTGATCGGGTTTTGCCTGCGGCCCGGTTTCGGTTATCCGCTGGACGACTGGCGGGTGGAGCAACTGTGGAAGCTGTATCCCGAAGGTCTGCAGTTCGTCAACGAAAAGCAGAACTGGGCCGAATGGTGGACCTTGTGGCGGCGAGTCGCCGGCGGTTTGCCGGCCGAGGCCCAGCAACGCATTTTTAACGATATCGGCAAGTTCATCAATCCGGCCTCGGCCCGCCAGCCGGGGCTGGCGAAGCAACTCGCAACCCGCGGCTACGAGGACATACTGCGGTTGGCGGCATCGCTGGAGCGTTTGGCGGTGGCCGATAAATTGCAATTAGGCGAATGGCTGCTGAAACGTTTGGCCAAAGCCGGCGAACCCGAACAAAGCTGGTGGGCCTTGGGCCGGATCGGGGCGCGGATACTGTTTCACGGCAACAACCACGATGTGATACCGCCGGCTCAGGCGTCCGCTTGGTTAAACCAATTGCTGGCTGCCGATTGGAAAAAGCAGGTGCAGATCGGCTTCGCCGCGACCTTGCTGGCGCGGCGTTGCGACGACCGCGTCCGCGATATCGACGACGACTTGCGCCGGCAAGTGCTGGATAAATTGAAACAGGCCAAAGCCCCGGCGTCGTGGCAGGACATGGTGGCCGAATACACAGCGCTTGACGAAAGCCAGGAAAAACAAATCTTCGGCGAAGCCTTGCCGCCTGGATTGAAACTGATTTAGCGCTGGGAGATAAGTCATGGCGGCAGCATTCGATTTACTGGTCGTGGTTCCGGCACGGAGCGGCTCCAAAGGGTTGCCGGACAAAAATGTCCGGCCGCTGGCCGGCAAGCCGCTGCTGGAATGGACCGCGCAAACCATTAATCGGGCCGGGTTGCCGCAGTCGTTGGCGCTGTTGTCGACCGATGCCGAAGCGTATGCCGAGATTGGCCGTAAGGCCGGGCTGGCCGTGCCGTTTCTGCGCCCGGCCTGTCATGCGACGGACGGTGCGTCGTCGCTGCAAGTGGTGGAACATGCCTTGGATTGGTTTCGCGGGAATCAGGGTTATTTGCCGGCTTGGGTCATGTTGTTGCAGCCAACCTCGCCGTTCCGCAGTCCGGCTATACTTCGCCAGGCGATGACATTGGCCAATGGCGGTAACGTCGATGCGGTGATCGGTTGCAAGGAAATCCAGCGCAACCTGACCACGTTGTTCCAATTGCGCGACGGTTTCATGCAAGCGCTGGACAACCGGCAACCGATCCAGGCCAGCCGGCAACAAACCCAGCCGTTGTTGACTCCGAATGGGGCAATGTATCTGGTTCGGACCGACTACTTGCTGGAATATAAATCGTTCTATCCGCCGCAGACCGTGCCGTTGGTGATGAACGCCATTCAAAGCCTGGACATCGACACCGCAGAAGACTGGGCTATCGCCGAGGCCTTTGTTAAACAAGGATTGGTATGAAAAAAGTTCTAGTGACCGGCGCCGACGGTTTCATCGGCTCGCATCTGACCGAAATGCTGGCGGCGCGCGGCTGCGAGGTACGGGCTTTGGCGCAATACAATTCGTTTAATTCCTGGGGCTGGCTGGACGATGCCGCCTGCAAACACGACATCGAAGTAGTGTGCGGCGACGTGCGCGATCCGGCGTTCTGCCGCAGCATTTGCCAGGGCGTCGATACCGTATTTCATTTAGCGGCGTTGATTGCGATTCCGTATTCCTATGTCGCGCCGGACAGTTATGTCGATACCAATATCCGCGGCACCTTGAACATCTGCCAGGCGGCGCGCGATGTCGGCGTTAGCCGGGTGATCCATACCTCGACCAGCGAGGTTTACGGCACCGCGCAATACGTACCGATCGACGAAAAACATCCGCTGCAACCGCAATCGCCTTACAGTGCCTCGAAGATTGCCGCCGATGCGATGGCGATGAGTTTTTTCAATGCCTTCAATCTGCCGTTGACGATCGCCCGGCCGTTCAACGCCTATGGTCCGCGCCAGTCCGCCAGAGCGGTGATTCCGACCATCATCAGCCAGATCGCCGCCGGTAAAAAGCAAATCCAGCTCGGCGACGTCACGCCGACTCGCGATTTCAACTACGTCGAAGATACTTGCCGCGGCTTCATCGCGCTGGCCGAGTCGGACAAAACCATCGGCGAGACAGTCAACATTGGTTCCAATTTCGAAATCTCGGTCGGCGACACCTTGAATCTGATCAAGGCCATCATGGCCAGCGACGTCGAATTTCTGGTCGACGAGCAACGTTTGCGGCCGGAAAAATCCGAAGTCAACCGGTTGTGGTGCGATAACAGCAAGATCAGAGAATTAACCGGGTTTAACCCGGAAGTCAGCTTGGAAGAAGGCCTGCGCCGCACCGTGGACTGGTTTTGCCGGCCCGAGAATCTGAAAAAATATAAAACGGATATTTACAATGTTTGAGCGTTTGGTCGGTTTCGTCAGGGAGATTTACCAAACCGACGCTTTCATTCCGTTGCACGAACCGCGTTTTGCCGGCAACGAAAAACGCTATTTGAACGACGTGATCGACAGCACCTTCGTCTCCAGCGTCGGGCCGTATGTCAGTGAATTCGAGCGCAAGATTGCCGAATACTGCGGCGCCAAGCATGCGGTTGCCACCGTCAACGGCTCTGCCGCGCTGCATATTGCGCTATTGCTGACCGGCGTCGAACCCGGCGACGAGGTGGTTACCCAGGCGGTGACCTTTATTGCCACCTGCAATGCGATTCACTACTGCGGCGCCGAGCCGGTCTTCGTCGATGTCGATAGCGCGACTCTAGGCCTGTCGCCGGCGGCGTTGGCGGCGTTTCTGGCGCAACACGGCGAGCGCCGCGACGACGGGGTTTATAACAAAACCAGCGGCAAGCGTATCGCCGCCTGCCTGCCGATGCATACCTTCGGCCATCCTTGCGATATGGCGGGCTTGCTTAAGGTCTGCGGCGACTATGGAATCGCCGTCGTCGAGGATGCGGCCGAAGCGTTGGGTAGCCGGCTCGGCGATCGGCATTGCGGTACCTTCGGCAAACTCGGCGTGCTCAGCTTCAACGGCAACAAGATCATCACCACCGGCGGCGGCGGCATGATTCTGACCGACGATGACGAATTGGCCCGGCAGGCCAAGCATCTGACCACCACCGCTAAATTGGCCCATGCCTGGAAATTCGAACACGACCGAATCGGCTACAACTACCGAATGCCGAATCTGAACGCCGCGCTGGGTCTGGCGCAGCTGGAGCAGTTGCCGGAATTCGTCGCCGCCAAGCGCGAATTGGCCCGCCGCTACTTGGACTGGGCCGTCGACAATGCCGTGAAAATCTTTGCCGAACCAGCCGATGCAGAATCTAATTATTGGTTGAATGCGTTATTGCTCAATGACTTGACTGAGCGCGACGCGTGTCTGGAATACACCAATAACCATGGCGTGATGACCCGGCCCTTGTGGGAGCTGATGTCGGATTTACCGATGTATCGCCATTGCCAGACCGATGGTCTCGAAAACTCGCGCCGTTTGGCCGAGCGCTTGGTCAACGTACCCAGCAGCGTGGTGCTATGACAGCGCCACGCAAAATCTGCGTCGTTACCGGTTCGCGGGCCGAATACGGTTTGCTGTATTGGTTACTGCAGGAAATTCAAGCTGACCCGGACCTGGAATTACAGTTGGTGGTCACCGGCATGCATTTATCGCCGGAATTCGGTTTGACCTGGCAACAAATCAGCGCCGACGGATTTAACATCGACCGAAAGGTGGAAATGCTGCTGTCGTCGGACACGCCGGTCGGTATCAGCAAGGCGATGGGTTTGGGCTTGATCGGTTTTGCCGATGCGTTGGCGGAATTAGAGCCGGACATCGCGGTCGTGCTCGGCGACCGGTTCGAGATTTTCGCGGCGGCGCAGGCGGCCATGAATTTAAGGATTCCGATCGCGCATATCCACGGCGGCGAACTCAGCGAAGGCGCGATCGACGATGCGATCAGACATGCGCTGACCAAGCTGTCGCACCTGCATTTCACCGCCGCCGAAGTCTACCGGCAACGGGTGATCCAGCTCGGCGAGCAACCGGAGCGGGTGTTTAACGTCGGTGCGCCGGGTTTGGACAATATCGCGCGCTTGCCGTTATTGCATCGCGCCGAATTGGAAGCCGCCATCGGCTTCAAGCTGGCTACGCGGAATTTGTTGGTAACGTTTCACCCGGTGACCTTGGAAGATGCCAGTGCCGCCGAGCAGTTCAAGCAACTACTGCAGGCCCTGGACGCCTATCCGGAGGTTCATGTCATTTTTACCTACAGCAACGCCGACGCCGACGGCCGGATTATCGCCGAATTGATCGAAGGCTACCGCGAGCGTTGGCCGCAGCGGGTTGCGGCCTTCGTCTCGTTGGGTTCGCTCCGTTATTTGTCGGCGATGCGCCTGGTCGATGCGGTGGTCGGCAATTCGTCCAGCGGCCTGTTGGAAGCGCCGGCATTCAAGGTTCCGACCGTCAATATCGGCGACCGCCAGCGCGGCCGCTTGTGCGCCGCCAGCGTGCTAAATTGCTCGCCGCAGGCCGAGGCGATCGTCGCAGCGCTGGCACAAATCTGGTCCGGCGCATTGGCGCCGGTATTGGCAAATTTGCAACATCCTTACGGTAGCGGCGGCGCATCGGCGGCGATCAAGCAGGTGTTAAAGAACACCGATCTGGGCCCGTTGTTGAAGAAGCGGTTTCATGATTTGGCGACGCTACCATGAGCCATTGCTCCGGCGGTCACCGCCGCGGCGAAGACATCATCGAATCCGACATGCCTGAGCGCGATTCACGGGTCTGCCGCGATCCGCGCATGTCGGGAGGTAAATAGGGCGTGATGCCCAAGTTCGGTAGCGATCGGATCAGCGATCCGAATGCTCGGGAACTGTTCGACTATCTGAATTTTGCCTGTGCCGCATCCAAGCGGCCGGTCTCTGCTCAGTAACGCTGGGCCATTGCACTTAATGGCAACGGTTTGATCTTGCCGGCGTGGCCGGCCGAGCCGAAGGCTTGGTAGCGCTCTTGACAGAGCTTTTGCATCGCATCTCTGGCCGCCGCGAAAGTCTTGCGCGCATCCAATTCGGCGACATTGTCAGGCTGGGCCAGAAAGCGGCGCATGGCGCCGGTCGAGGCCATGCGCAGGTCGGTGTCGATGTTGACCTTACGTACGCCGTACTTGATGCCTTCGACGATTTCGGCAACCGGCACGCCATAGGTTTGCCGAATCTCGCCGCCGTGGGCGTTGATGACTGCCAGCCATTCCTGCGGCACGGAACTGGAGCCGTGCATGACGAAATGCATGTTGGGCAGGCGTTGCTGCAATTCTTTTAAGCGGTTGATCACCAACACCTCGCCGGTGGGCGGCTTGCTGAATTTGTAAGCGCCGTGGCTGGTGCCGATGGCAACGGCCAATGCATCGACTCGCGTCAGTTCGACGAACTGAGCGGCTTCGTCGGGGTCGGTCAGCAGCCGGCTGTGGTCGGTATCGGCTTCCAGCGAACCCAGACAGCCGATCTCGCCTTCCACCGACACGCCGCAGGCATGGGCCATGTCGACCACTTTACGGGTGACTTCGACGTTGTAGTCGAACGACGCCGGGGTTTTCATATCCTCCAGTAACGAGCCGTCCATCATCACCGAGCTAAAGCCGTTTTGGATCGCTTGCGCGCAAAGTGCCGGACTCGGCGCATGATCGCGGTGCATCACCACCGGAATATGCGGATATTGCTCAACGGCAGCCTGGATCAAGTGGCGCAGGAAAATTTCGCCGGCATAGCGGTTGGCGCCGGCCGAGCCCTGCATGATCACCGGGCTGTCGCAAGCGTCGGCGGCCTGCATGATGGCCTGCACTTGTTCCATGTTGCTGATGTTGAAGGCGGGTACTGCGAAATTGTGCTCGGCTGCGTAGTCGAGCAGTTGTCTGAGTGAAACCAGGGCCATAATGGATTTTTAGTTCGATGGAGCGGAAAGATTGATCGTGTTGCTTCGGCGCGGGTTGGGCCGCCGCAGGTTGATAATACTTGGATTTTACACGTTTTGCCGGGCGGGCTTGGTAGCGAAGGGGGTGGCAGGCGGCTTCTACAATTAAGAATAGCCAGGGAAACCGCTGTCAACTTAGTGGTGATGTTTGAGCAGAGCCGGGGATATACTGTGGTCGCGATTCGGATGCAAGCGGGCGGATACCGATTTGCAGGTTATGCCTAAGCGTTCGAAATCCGGATTCCGCCTAAACTTAGGCTACTGGCATGGAATCATCAATTTAGGAGTGTGACTATGAAACAAGCTAAGCGCGGTATCTTTCCCTGTTTGCTGATAGGGTTGCTGGCAACGGTCGCGGCACCGGCGAGCGCGTCGTACCAAGTAGTGAATGTTGCAGCCACCGCAGGGCCGTGGATGTGGGAGGCGGGGGGATTGAACGACAGCTACCGTTACGGTCTCGGCGCTGACGGCAGTCCGGCTTCGCCCGACTATACGGCACCGTCGCGGCTTAAATTGGCGGATATTGGCATCGGGGCGGGTGATGCCGTGTTCATCGGGTATAGAAGCGGTCTTACCAGCGCCATCGGCGGGGTACCGGCGGTGGATAACAGCGGCTATGTGGGCAATTCGTATAAAGACGACCAGCCGGGATCGAGCGGGCAGGTGTTACCGAGTTTCTACCTGCCCGGCGAATGGGGCGTGGCGCAAAATCCAGCGAACCCCGCCTCTTACGGTGTGTTCTTGCAAGCCTTGCTCGGTGCGCTCACCGATGACGCCGGCAATATTGTTGAGCTGTTCAGTCTGGGTACGGTGGTTGACGACAACGGCAATCCCACGCCGGTAAGCGGCGTCGCGTTTACCGTCCCGGTCGGCGTTAGCTATATTCAATTCGGTTTTAACGACGATATCTTTCATGACAATACCGGGTCGGTCAGTGTCTGTGTCAATGGCGACGACGCGCAATGTACCGCGCCGGTGCCATTGCCCGCTGCCGCTTGGTTGTTCGGCGTCGGCATAGCGGGTCTGTTGGGGTATCGGCCGCGGCGGCGATTTCGGGGTTGATCCTGCCGATTTTCAGGCTGCCAACTTCGCTTTTAAGGCACCGGCCATTGCCGATTGGACTAACCTTATGGTTTTAGTCAGTCGTGGCCGGAAACGGCCGGGGAGTCAAGCAAGGCATGAGCCGGGTTTTTATCATCGCCGAGGCGGGAGTTAATCATAACGGAGATCTGGAAACCGCGATGCGACTTGTCGATGTGGCGGCGGCGGCAGGAGCCGATGCGGTAAAATTCCAGACCTTCAAGGCCGAAAAATTGGTAACGCAGACTGCAGCCAAGGCCGATTACCAAAAACATACGACCGATGCTTCGGAAAGCCAACTCGATATGCTGCGCAAGTTGGAGTTGAAGTACGAGTTTCACCTCCTCTTGCGCGATTACTGCCGCAGTCGCGCTATCGAATTTCTGTCTACCGCCTTCGATATCGACAGTTTGCGGTTTTTGGTCGACGAAGTCGGTGTGACCAGACTCAAAATTCCGTCCGGAGAAATTACCAACGGCCCGTTCTTACTGGCCCATGCCGAAACCGGCAAGGACATTATTGTTTCCACCGGTATGGCGACGATGGGGGAAGTGGAGACTGCGTTGGGGGTTTTGGCCTTCGGCTATCTCGGGTGGAGCCAGCCCGGTCTGGCCCGGTTTCGCGAGGCTTACGCTTCGGCGCAAGGCCAAAGCGTGTTGCGGCAAAAAGTTACCTTGCTACATTGCACCAGCGAATATCCGACGCCGCCGGAGCACGCGCATTTGCGGGCCATGGATACGCTGGCCCAGGCTTTCGGCTTACCGGCCGGGTACTCGGATCATACCGAGGGATTGGCGGTGCCGATCGCTGCCGCGGCCCGCGGTGCGGTGTTAATCGAGAAACATTTCACGTTGGACCGCAGCTTGAAAGGGCCGGATCATCAAGTCTCCTTGGAGCCGGACGAGCTGAAACAAATGGTCGAAGCCGTCAGAGTAGTGGAGCATGCGCTTGGCTCGCCGCTGAAAGTACCGCAACCGGTTGAGTTGAAAACTCGCGATGTCGCTCGAAAAAGTCTGGTCGCGGCCGAGGTTATCGCCGCCGGCGATGCGTTTAGTGTCGAAAATTTGGCGTGCAAGCGTCCCGGTACCGGCTTAAGCCCGATGGAATATTGGCGGCTTTTAGGCGTTGTCAGTCCACAAAGCTATCAGGTCGACGATTTGATTGCCAGCGGGCGGGAGCCGCAATGAAAAAGCCGGTGATATTGCTGGGGAGCGGCGGCCATGCCAAGGTGTTGTTGGGCATGTTGCAACGCTGCGGTTTCGAAATCGTTGGCGTGACCGATCCGGCGCGGCTGCCGGGCAGCGAATGGCTGGGCTGCCGAGTTCTGGGCGGAGACGAGGCGGTACGCGGCTTCGAGCCGGATCAAGTGTTGCTGGTCAATGGTATCGGTTCCTTACCGCACGACAACCGGATGCGCAGCACCTTGTTCGACGACTTTAGCGCCGCCGGCTACCGCTTCCAAAGCGTGTTGGACCCGGCGGCGTTTGTGGCCGGGCAAGTGCGTCTGGCAGCCGGGGTGCAGGTCATGGCCGGTGCTGTGATACAAGTTGGCGCGTTAATTGCTGAGAACTGTATCGTCAACAGCGGAGCAATTGTTGACCACGAGTGCCGGATCGGCCGTCACGTCCACATTGCACCGGGGGCGGTGCTTAGCGGGGGCGTTGAAATCGGCGATGGTACGCATATTGGTACCGGGGCGGTGGTGATTCAGGGTATACGTATCGGCAGCGGCAGTATCGTCGGCGCCGGCAGCGTTGTCACCAAGGACATCGGCGCGCGCCAGATCGTGTATCCGGCTCGTTCTCAGATTCAGGATTTATAGACATGAAGCAGCATTGGCAGCAAGTATTGATCAGGCCCGAAGCGAGCCTGCGGACGACCATAGAAGTGATCGACCGCGGCGCGTTGCAAATTGCGTTGGTGGTGGACGACCTGGAAAAATTGGTCGGGGTCGTCACCGACGGCGATATCCGTCGGGCGCTGATTCGCGGTTTGTCGTTGGAACACCCGGTGGTCGATGTGATGAACAAGCGGCCTAAGGTCGCGAGTTTGCACGACAGTAAAACTCAGTTGATTGCGATGATGGAAGGGCATCATCTCTATCAATTGCCGGTGGTCGACGATCAGGGCAGGGTGATGCGGCTGGAGTCGCTACAAGCGCTGTATAAACAACCGTCGTTTCCGAACCCGGTATTTCTGATGGCCGGCGGTTTTGGTAAGCGCTTGCGGCCTTACACCGACGATTGCCCGAAGCCGTTGTTGGAGATCGGCGGCAAGCCTATTTTGCAAACCATCATTGAGAACTTTGTGAAATCCGGTTTCCGCCAGTTTTTCATCGCGGTGCACTACAAGGCCGACCAAATCAAAAACTATTTCGGTGACGGCGGCCGCTGGGGGATTTCGATCAGTTATATCGACGAAGCCGAGCCGATGGGGACTGCCGGTGCGATCGGCTTATTGCCGGACGAGTTGCCGGATGTGCCGCTGATCGTGATGAACGGCGACATTCTGACGCAAATCGATTTTTCCCGTTTGCTGGCTTACCACAACGAACAGCAGGCGATCGCGACGATGTGCGTCCGGCAGTACGAGTACCAAATACCGTACGGCGTGGTCTCGGCCGAACAGCAACGCATCGTCGGCATTGAGGAAAAGCCGCTGCAGAGCTGTTTGGCGAACGCGGGAATTTATGTGTTAGATCACAGTTTGGTGAAGAGCATTGCCGAGCAGAAAAAGCTGGATATGCCGACCCTTTTTAATCAGCAAATCGCTCTAGGCGAGACGGTGTCTATGTTTGCGGTCAATGACTACTGGTTGGACATCGGCCGCGAAGCCGACTTTTTACGCGCCCAAGGCGAATTTGCCCAGTATTTTTGAAAGTGCGAGGTTAAAGGAATTCAAAACGACGCCGATACATCCTTCGAGTTCGAAATGAATCATTTTTCTTCAGTCACTTAACCAACATCAGTCGTTTCCGCTCACGTAGCCGGACGTACTAGGAGGATAACATCATGTCAATGGTCATCAACACCAACGTAGCTTCATTAACCAGCCAACGGTTATTGAACAATACCACTAGCTCGCTGAAAACCTCCATGGAGAGATTATCCTCCGGTTTGCGGGTTAACTCTGCCAAAGACGACGCTGCGGGCTTGGCGATCAGCGACGGTATGACCTCGCAAATTAGAGGTATGACAGTTGCAATTCGGAACGCCAACGATGGTATTTCGATGGCGCAAACGGCAGAGAGCGCAATGGGTTCCATCACCGAAACCATGCAACGGATGCGGGACTTGGCGGTACAGGCTTCCAACTTCGGTGCGGTAAGCTCTAGCGATCGGGAAAAGTTGCAGACCGAATTCAAACAGTTGGGCGATGAGATTGGCCGTATCATTAAGAACACCGAGTTCAACGGTAAAAAAGTGTTGAACGGTTCATTGGCTAACGTCAATTTCCAAGTGGGTGCCGGAACTTCGGCCAATAACCAAATTTCGATCAACGTCAGTGATTTGGCCGCCGCTTCGGGTATACAATCGTTGTTCAGTACCGGTGCGGTTTCTATCGGTTCCGGCGCCGCTTCCGGCGATACCAGGGATGCGATCGACGCCATTGATAACGCGATCAAAAAGATCGATACTTTCCGCTCGACTTTGGGTGCTATCCAAAACCGCTTTACCACGACTATCGGCAATTTGCAGTCTTCGATCGAAAACCAAAGCGCCGCACGGTCTAGAATTATGGATGCCGATTTCGCAACCGAAACTTCTAACCTGAGTCGGACCCAAATTCTGCAACAAGCCGGTACGGCGATGCTGGCGCAAGCCAACCAGTCATCGCAAACGGTGCTCAGCTTGCTTAGATAAGGTTAGTAGGAAGGCTGCTTAACCGCGGCCTTCCATCATGTTTACTTAACAAGGGTTAATGTCATGAACAGTGAAATTACAAATGTGTTGAAACTGGTTCCTGTGACTACCGTAAAAACCGATAAGCAAGAGACGGGTAAAGTACTACCGCAAAACGCGAAGGCGACAAACGATCAGGGCGGCAGCAATGTCGCCGCTTTATCTCAAGACAAACAAGGCGTGGTAACCGCTTTGGCTGGAAACGAGAAAAAAGACAAAGCCGATCAAAAGCCGCCGCTGGAGGTAGTCCGGCAAGCCGCAAAAGAGGGAAATTCCATACTGCAAGCGACTCAACGCAATTTGCAGTTCAAAATCGACTCCGATACCAAAGAAGTTGTGGTCAAGATCGTCGATAGCGAAAGTGGAGAATTGGTGCGGCAAATTCCATCCGAAGAAATGTTGGCTTTTATCAAGCGGATGCAGGAACTGGAAGGCGATCAGGGTTCGGTGATTCAGGACCGAGCTTAGTCGGTTTGGGAGGGTGTCATGGGCATAGTGTCTTCTACGGGTCTCGGCAGCGGTATCGATATTCAAGGGCTGGTCTCGCAACTGGCTAGGGCGGAGACTCAACCGCAGTTGAATGCGATTCAACGGCAACGAGATACCGCCAGCGCCAGGCTGAGCGGCTTGGGGACATTAAAAAGCGCACTATCCGACTTTCAAACGGCAATCAATGCCTTGAAAGACGGTAGTGCCTTTCGTGCGCATACCAGCTCGTCTTCGGACGAGTCCAAACTCAAAATTACGGCGGACGCGTTTGCCGCTAGCGGAACTTATGCGCTGGAAATCACGCAGCTGGCCAAGGCGCAGAAAGCCGTCGCCAACGTCGAGTTTGCCGGAGTGACGAGTGCTTTGAACTCGGGCACGCTATCGTTCTCGGCGACCTCGGGCGACAGCTTCAATATTACGGTCGACAGCAGTAACAATACCTTGGAAAAACTGCGCGATGCGATCAACAAAGCCGACGGCAATACTTTTGTTTCGGCCAGTATCGTCAATGTCGATAATGCGACCCATACTGGTACCGTGTCCAAATTGGTATTAACCGCAAAAAACACGGGTACCGCCAGCGGCTTCACCGTAAGTGGTACCGATGATGGCAATATCGGCGGTAACGTCAGTCTGGCGCAACTATCTTCCGCCAACCTGGATATCAAAACTGTCGCGCAGGACGCCGTGATTTCAATCGATGGCCAAACCGCGACCAGAAGCAGTAATAGCATTACCGATGTATTGCCCGGTGTGACGTTGAATCTGGCCGCGCAAACCGAGGCGAACAAGCCGGTGACTATCAACGTCGGCGTCGATAACGATGCGATAGCGAATAGCATCAATGCCTTCGTCACCGCCTACAACAAATTGAATAGCACGGTAAAAAACCTCGGCAAATACGGCGGTAGTAGCGACGGTAGCGGCAACGGCGCATTGATCGGCGATTCGACCTTGCGTTATGTTGCAACCCAGATTCGGCAGAACACGTCCGGAACTGTATCCTCCGCCAGTGGGGACTACAATTCCTTGGCGATGATCGGGGTTTCCGTCAACAAGGACGGCGTGATGTCCTTGGACAGTTCCAAATTAAAAACCGCATTGGCCGCCAATTTTCAGTCTGTTAGCGATGTGTTTTCGTCTACCGACGGCGTCGCGACTCGATTGGCTTCAAAGCTGTCCGGGTTGTTGCAATCCGGTGGCTCGATAGACAGCCAGCAAACGTCGTTGAACAAAACCATTTCCAAACTGGACGACCGGAAAGACGACGTCAATGTCAGGTTCGAGCGGGTGCAGGCGGCTTTACAGAAACAATTTATCGCAATGGATAGTGCGGTCGGACAATTTAAGAATACGGGTAGTTTTCTGACGAATTGGATTAACTCGTTGTAATAGGGGATTAATATGTACGCAATGGCGAAAACTCGAAACGGTGCAAGGCAGTACGCAGATGTACATACCTCTAGCGGCTTAGGCGAAGAGTCACCGCATCGGCTGATACAAATGTTGATGGAAGGCTTTCTAGCCAGAATCAACTCCGCAAAAGGTGCGATCGCTCACGGCGATTTGGAAGCCAAGAGCGTTTATATCTCCAAAGCCATGGGTATCATCGGCGGCTTGAATGAGGCCGTCGATATCGAACAAGGCGGAGACATCGCCGCCAATCTGAATCAGCTGTATAACTACATTAACCTGCGTTTGTTACAAGCCAGCGGCGAGAACAGCGAACAGATTCTGGATGAAGTGGCGTCGTTGATGAAAGACATCAAAGAGGCGTGGGATGCCATTGGTTGAGCCGGTAACTCCTGAACTTAGCCTTGAGCTCGATAACTATGAGTTGGTACTGCTGGATTTCAAGCGCCGGATTGAACAATGCCTGGCCGACGCCGAATGGGACGAGCTTCCCGCTATTTTGGCGTCCAGGCAGTCTTATCTGGAACGCATTGCCGGCCAGCAAATACCCGCTGAGCGTCGGGAATGGGTTAAGCAAGTTGCCCTGTCGACATTAGCCGACGATGCCGGATTTTTGAGTAAGGTCGAAGCCGACAAATCGGCGATGGCAAAACAACAGCAATCGCTGGAGCGCGGGATCCGCGCCACCCAGGCTTACAAAAACACCTGATATCCGCCATTTTTCGCCGGCTACTGCGCGTAACGCTGTTTAAGCACTGAGCGTCAAAACCAACTTTCCGGCGCAGCCGGAGCAACACCGGCACTCCCTTCCTCTCATCTGCCGGCCTCCGGCGAAGCCGCCGAAATTGCCGCCTCCGCCAATCCGCTATAATGCGGAACCGCTTTCTCGAACCGATTTTTTTGATGCCCAATTCCACCAGAGATCAGGATATCCGCCGCGCAGCGGAGGCACCACCATTGCCTTGCCGGCCGTGGCGATTCGTATTGTTTTGCTTGCGGCCTTTCGGCTGGCTGTTGCTGTTGATGCTGGTATTGGAAACCGGCCAGGCCGCCGGCAGCATTCTGGTGCCGTACGCGATCAAGGCCTTGATGGATGCGGTCGCAGCGCAGACCCTGCCGGTTGGCGATTGGCTGGAAACCTTCAAACAACCGTTGCTGATCCTGGTAGGCTTGAATGTCGCGGAGATCGTCTCCAGTCGGGCCAGCGGTGCGGTGCTAATCATGATGGGGCCGCGCTTGCGCCAGAGAACTACCCGCCTGCTGTTTGCTTATCTGCAATACCACGCGCCGCGCTATTTCGGTAACCACTTCGCCGGTGCGCTGGCGCATCGCATCAGCGAAACGGCGATGAGCGTCAACCATACCACCTGGGCCGTGATCTGCGATTTCTGGCCGATTGCCGTGACCTTTTCGGTTTCCGTAGCGCTATTGCTGCAAGAGCATCAAGGTCTGGGCCTGTTCGTTGCCGGTTGGGTCGCCGGCTATGTGCTGGTTTCTTACTGGCTGGCGACGCGCTGTCAGCCCTACGCCCAGGAATTCGCCGCCACCCGCAGCATGGTCAACGGCAAAATCGTCGATGCGGTAACCAATATTCTGAACGCCAAATTGTTCGCCCGCTTGCACCACGAGCGCGACTATCTGGACGAATTCCTGGCGACCGAACTGAAAAGTGCGCGCCGCACCTTCTGGTATATGGAACGGGTACGCTGGTTTCAATTCAGCGCAGCGGCCGTGCTGAAAATCGGCACGATCGGCTATGCCTTGCAACTATGGCAAGCCGGCGAAATCAGCGTCGGCGCGTTTGCGATGAGTACCGGGCTGGCGCTGTTGGTCATCGGCGATGCTCGTAACCTGAGCCGGCGTTTTCTCGAGTTCTTCGAGTACGTCGGCAACGTCGCCAATGGGGTTGAGACCATCGTCAAGCGCCACGAGATCGTCGACAGTGCCGACGCCAAACCGTTAAAGATCGGTCGCGGCCGGATCGAATTCAAGAACGTCGATTTTTGCTACGAACCCGGCCGGCCGGTGTTTCAAGGTTTGAGTCTAACCATAGAACCGGGCCAGCGGGTCGGCTTGGTCGGCTTTTCCGGCTCCGGCAAATCCACCTTCGTCAACCTGATCCTGCGCCATTTCGAGCCGCAAAGCGGGCAAATATTGATCGACGGCCAGGATATTCTGCAAGCCACGCAAGATTCGTTGCACGAACAGGTCAGCTTAATACCGCAAGACCCCAGCCTGTTCCACCGCAGCTTGCGCGAGAACATCGGCTACGGCCGCCTGGACGCGGAGATGGCCGAGATTGCCGAAGCCGCGCGCCTGGCCCATGCCGACGCTTTTATCGATGCGATGCCGGAAGGTTACGAATCCCTGGTCGGCGAGCGCGGCGTCAAATTGTCCGGCGGCCAGCGCCAGCGCATCGCCATCGCCCGGGTCATGTTGAAAGACGCGCCGATTCTGATTCTGGACGAAGCCACTTCCAGTCTGGACTCGGTCACCGAAAAAACCATCCAGGAAAATCTGGACCGGGTCATGGGCCGCAAAACCGTCATCGCCATTGCTCATCGCTTGTCCACCATCGCCCATCTGGACCGGATACTGGTATTCGACCAGGGCCGGATCGTCGAAGACGGCAGCCACCAGGAATTGCTCGACAAGCGAGGCTGTTATTACCGGTTGTGGACCATGCAGGCCGGCGGCTTCTTGCCGGAGGAAGTGTATTAGCCGATTTTGCTTCGTCCGGCCGAGCCCCTGGCTCGCTTATGTCGGGTAATACGGCGAATTCATGCCGATGTTGGCTTCACGGGTGATTTCGCCATCGAACAATTTGACCGACAGATTGCCGTCGACGGTCCGGTTGTTGATCCCGCTCAGCCAGGTTTCCGACTTCAGGCCGGGGAATTGTTTCATCTCCACGTTATTGGGTGCCGTTGATATTGCAAAAATACGGTAAAAACGTGCGGTCAGTCAGCCGCGAGGTGATGGGGCAAATTCGCGCGTCTCAACTTGTTAAATGAAAGTTCAATAATTTGATTTGTATCTGTCCGGTTTTTTTACAAAGCTTTGAAAGTGAGGCATTTCAGGCCTTAGAGTGGCTATTGAAGAATCGTTAAATTTTTCAATTGAGCACGGATGTTGCTTGTTAGACATGACATCAACTTACCACTCAGTGTTCGATACGGAATCTTTATGACACTTTTCACCAAAATCAGCTTTGCAGTCAGTCTTTTCGCTCTTTCCACTCAACTTTCCCTCGCGGCACCGCTTAACGGCGACTTTTCCAGCAATCTGGATAGCTGGGTTACTTCCGGGCCGGTAGGGTCGGTAGCTCAAGCCGCACAATTAACCGACAATCAGGGTGGCGACAGCAGTCTTTTCCAAGGCGTGGCGCTGGCTAGCGGCCAATACACGCTGGAGTTTGACGCGCTGAATCTGCTATCGAGAGACATACCCAACGGCAACTTTCCGGACGCATTTTTCGCCTCGCTGTACTTTGCTAACGACCTTAACCAATTCGATCTTGCCAACGGTATTTTTGATAATGCCTTGGCTTTGTTTGATCTGGATTACAGCGGTGTTGCCAATAACAACGGCGCGATCAGCGCTAGCGCACTGGGCGGCGACTGGTTTCATTTCTCGATACTGTTCAACAACAGTTATGGCTTCGCGATACCCACTTTCGAACTGTTCAATCTCAATGCCACCGACGGCGACAGCCAGGTGTTGATCGATAACGTGGTGATTTCTTCCGCACCGACGAGCACGGTGCCGGAGCCGGCCAGCTTGCTGTTATGGTTGATTGGCTTGCCGGCCTATCGTTTTAGCCGCAGCCGGCTAGAGAAGGCTTGAATAACACGTAATTTAAAGAATCGGGCTTATTGGCCCGATTTTTTTGATCGGTACTGTCGGATTATTTTACACCTGCCGACAAAGCGCAAATGCAAGAACCCAATGCCGTAAAACCAATTAGCGAATAATAAAAATCTCAAATATCCCGTGGAGCATGGGAAAGGAAAATCAGATGGGCTGGCAAGAATCGTTTACCTTTAAAACCATTTGCAGACTGGTACTGATCAGTTTTTACTTTCAGACCGTCAACCCGGCCAGTTTCGGTTACGGCCCCAACGGTTTTCGATGGCCGGTAGGGTTTAACGAAGCAGCAGCCGATACCACGCCAGCCACACCAGCCAGCAGTCCAAGCCCATCGACGCCAACCGCTGTCACCAAGGCCGCACCGGTATTTCCGCCGCAATTGGCGCCGGACGATTATCTGGGCTCCACGGTGGAAGCCAATACTACCGATCCCTACATCACCCAAAAAGCCACTGAATTGAATCATGACCCGGCGCTGATCTTCGCTTTCGTTCGCGATGAAATCGGCAACGAAGTTTACAAAGGCTCGTTGCGCGGCGCGCGCGGCACCTTGTGGAGCAAGGCCGGTAATGCGCTGGATAAAGCCAGTTTGATGATTGCGCTCTTGCGGGCTTCCAATATTCCGGCTCGATATGCAGCAGCAACTTTGCCGGACGATAAGGCCAAACAAATCATCAATTCGATGTTCAAAATGCCGTTGAACGTGGTGGGTTGCCCTGATGAAAACGCCCTGCGTGCTGAACCAGACAAAAATGCCGATTTACTGGCGGAAGCTCGTGAGCATTATTGGGTTGAGTTTGGGGCAGGGTTTGAAACGGCAGACCCCAGTTTTACAGAATTGGAAATTGGCACACCTGCTATCACAGCGGTTGAGCGTTTCAACCAAGTGCCGGATGATCTTCGGCACAAAGTCACCGTGCGTTTAAAACGGGAATATGATGCGCCGCTCGGTGGTCCAAACGATAGGGATACCAAAGCGGTTTTGGAACACACCTTCACATCGGTGGAATTGGTTGGTAAACCCCTGTCGATTGGTCATTTCGTCAACAGTTCCGCAAACTTTTGGGGGCAAAGTCATAATTATTCACCTTATTTATTGGTCGGTCAGGGTGACTCTAATATTGCTGATGACGAAATGATTCGGGGGGAAGATTATCAGGAAACATTCTCGCTTTTCGGCGGTATCTTGGGTAGCCAAATTCTTTCAGGGTTGTTTGTTGAATATGAAGTTTTTAATGCTCAAGGCAATGCTGAGCTTTATGGGTACGAATTGTTAGATCGAGTCGGGATTGTGGCGAGGGAAAATGGAGAAAAAGTAACTGTTGGTGGAACTATTGATGGTGGCCCCAGCATCACTGAAAACGATGTCGCAACTGTCAACATTCTGCCTGGGCTGCAGAATAGTTTGGTGATGCAGGCTCAGTTTGAGCGCTTGAGTAATCTGCAGAATCGATTTAACAGTATTAAACCAATGCTCGATAAAATCCCAATCACCGGCCCAGAGACCGACGCACAAAAGCAAATTCAAAACGAAGCTGTTTCAATTAGCCGGAATATGGCTGTGGTGCAGAGCGAGACTGTTGGTATTACATTTACATTGGCCTCAGATAAAGCCCTGGAACAATTGCAACAAGGTTATTTGACGAAAGCATTTTACCCGACACCTCGCTTGATTGTGTCCAAGTTTAAAATTGAAAATAACACTCTAAAAGCAGAAATAGATTTGCTTAAAAATACTTTAGAGGCTTTGCCTTTTCCGGGGCAAATAGCCTCACTTCGAAATAGTTTTGAAATTGCCAGGGGGCTGATAGAAAGCACCCTTGAAGGTTCTATTTTGAAGTCCCTATACGGGCTGGAGGTCGATTTATTTTCGAAAGTAATCGAGAATTTGCAATTGGACAACTCCCTTACAGTCATTGAGTCCTCTTCCCAAATGGACTTAGATGCTTTGAACTTGTCGAGTAAAGCAAAATCGCGGATAAGTAACGCAGTCAAAAACAATAAAGTTGTATTTACCCCGGAAAAAATGGTTAACGTCGGAGGAAAAGATTTAATTGCATGGTTGGAGGTAGATAAAGTTACTGGGCATGTAATTAGTGTTAACGAAGATGGTAGTCATTTCGCCGCAGGTGAGTATGCTTTAATTCTTAACAGTCCGGGAGTAAAGGAAATAGCTAAATTCATTGGTGCAATGCATGGGTTTTCTAGCACACAGTTAGTGTTTATTGGAAAGCTTCTTGATGGCGTGAACAACAATGGAACCGATCAGCTTGCTTCTATAGTGAAACAAGCGAAAGTCGAAACGAAAAAAACCATGGATCAACTTGCTAAGGCACTAGGCTATCTTAAGAAGACCCCTAAAGCCCCAAAAGGATTTGTTGAGGCGTTTGTCAAGGGTTTCAAAGAAGGGGTGAAAATTGGGTTTGATTGGATTAATCGAAATCTGCCGTTCGATCCTCAAGTTTTTTCATTTCTTTCCAGCGACTTGGCACCAGTTCCGGCGACTGTCCTTCCAAATGCACAAGCCGGAATATCAGTCAAATTACCGTCAGATACGTTATTCACAGTTCCTGTACACGGTGCTGAGATTCCTTCTGTTTTTAAAGCCCAAATCCAAAATACCGGTCCGTCAACCGATACCTTCAAACTGGCATTTTCTAACGTACCCGCCGGTTATAAAGCTCAAAGCAGTATCCCTGAAGTCACCATTCCTGCCGGCCACACCGCCGAAGTGGGTGTCTGTATCAAACCGGAAAGCTCCACCGTGCCACCAGCCGGTACAACAGTTCCGTTTAAACTGGACGTGATCAGTACCAGAAATCCTGGCGTGAAAAGTACCGGCCAGGCACAGGTTGAGATTCCTGATTTGCATGAGGCCTCATTAACTTTGGATCGTTCTGCTGTCAGCGTGAAGCCGGGCGAAACTGGAACGGCTACTTTAAGTATCACCTCCAGCGGCAACGTTGCCGAGCAGTTAACTTTGCAAGCCCAATTACCGAACGGCGTACAACTGTCCGGGCTACCGGTATCCGTTACCCTGGCAGCCGGCGAAACCAAAAGCTTCCCGGTCACGGTGCAAACCGATGCCGGCTTGAGCATCGGCCAAAGCCTGGATCTGGTGATCAACGCCGATCTGACCGGCGCACCGCAACCCAGCCAGCGTAGCGCCACCTTACGCGTCAACCTGCGCTCTGCCCAAGGCGTAACCATCGACAACGCCATACAGCAAGCACAGGACGGCAGCAATACCCAATTGCCGGGTGTGTTGTCCGATTTGCAAACCACTTTGGAACAATGGGCGGCAACGCCGACTAACACCAGTTATTGCGAGCGGGCCAAGTTGCAGGTGGATAACCTGAGTAAATTGGTGGCCGGCGATGCGCTGTTGGCGGGCTATGCGTCGGAGGTCAGCGGTTTGCGCAGTTTGGCGCAAAGCTGTAATCTGGCTGGCATCCAAACCCTGCTGCCGCCGTTGTTCGAAAGTTTGGCGGAAGCCAGCGCCTTGGGCGTGGTGGCAGCGATTGCGCCAAGTGCCAGCGTCACTCAACCCGGTAGTTCGGTGACCGCAAACCTGACCTTGAAGAACAAGGGTAAAAAGCCGGCGAATCTGCATCTGGCGTTGGCGAATTTGCCGAACGGCTTGGCGGCTGCAGCCGATATCGACACCCTGAGTTTGGCGGCCGGCGAAACCACGAGCGTGCCGATTACCTTGACGCCGGCCAATAGCGGACGCTTTGGTTACCAAGCGGTTGCCAGTGTCGATGGCTTTGCCAAAACAGTGAAAGCCAGCGGCTTGCTGATCAGTGCCAATGCCTCGGTGAACGTCATGTCGGTTAGCGGCACGCCGCCGTTTGTGGCCGTTAACGGTACGACACGGGCGCAAGCCGTGGTAGCCAATACCGCCGGCATCGACATCAACGCCAAGGCCAGCCTGACGGTCAAGGATGCCAACGATCAAACCGTGTATCAAAGCGCCACGCCGATTCCAGTGACGATTGCCGGTAGCGGCAATGCGGTCAGCTTGGATTTGGATGTGCTGAGCACGCAAGGTTGGGCGGAAGGCCAGTACAGCCTGCAGTTAATTCTGACCGATGCCGCCAATCGGCCGATCCCCGGCGGTCAGGGCGAGGGCAGTTTGTCGGTTGGCGCGCCGGTGAAGGCGGTGGTGTCCGCGAGTCCCGTCGTCGTGCCGCCGGGTAGCAGTCTGGTCAACACCTCGCTGCAAGTGACTCCGGCGGTCACCGGCTTGGGCGGCAGCATCGGCTTGGCGCCTACCGATCCAAGTTTGGGTCGGATCAATTGGGCGGCGGCGCGACAAGGGGCGAGTATTTCCGTCAATAATCCCGGTAACATCAACGGCACCATCGGCAATTTGATTGACGAATTGCAAAACGGCGATCCGCAAAGCAATTGGATTGGCGTGAACTGGAATGCGTCGCCAGCGGGCAGTTTCCTGTTGGATTTGGGGCAAACCCGTTCCATCGATACCTTGCAGTTTCATATCTGGGATGGTGACGATCGGTTTGGCCGCTATAAAGTGGAGGGTTCGCTGGATGGTCAAACGTTCTTTACCGTTGCCGATAAATCGGCAGGCGAATTCCGAGGCCTGCAACATTTGACCTTCCCGGCGACCGATTTACGTTATCTGAAAATCAGCGGATTGTTCGATAGCCGAGACGGATCGACATTTTATTTATACGACGAAATTCAAGCGATAGGCGACGCGTCGGCTCAACCGATGGCCCCTCGAACGGTAACGTTAACCGGTGTGGACAACGCCGGACCGGATTATAAGAACGGCAAAAAAGTGCGTTTGAATGCCGGGATTTACGAAGTTACCCGGCAGAGCGGGGCTATCTCCTGGTATTCCGATGATAGCGGCAATAACGGTAAAGCCTGGTCGTACGGTGTCCGTGCATCAATGCCCTTAAAAAGCTATCAGGCTGATCCGGTGCTTTGGTATGCATCCGATACCGATGTCGAAAATGCGGTAGGGACGCATCGGTTCAAGCTTTATGTGCCGGCGGAAACCGACGTTTATTTCTGGGTTTACGATACTAATCCCGGTGATAACCGGGGCGAGGAAACCTTTGAAATCAAGCAGGTTTCCGGTCCGAACGATTCATTGCCAGTGCGAATACGGGATGCGATGACACGTAGCGTGTTATGGGAGCAGGCCGATGTGGCGGCTTGGAATAACTGGACGGAAAACTCCAATTACGATTGTTTTGGTTGCCATGTGCAGGCTCAAGCGTCTTCTGGCTTGGATATATCGCATAAAAAACTGCCAGAATTGCCATTTGACCGTAACCTGCAGCAAGAGTTTTTCAAAGGTTATCGAGCTTGGCAAAACAAGGAACTCGGTTGGGTTGGTTTTGACGTTAACCGTATCGGCGTATCACAGACCAGCCTGTGGGCCTGGGCAGTAGCCAAGTTTGAACCAAGCTATTTCGATCTAATGTCTGCTCGGTTCGTGCAGGCACTCGATTGGTTGCTGACTAAGCGTAACGATGATGGGACTTGGACTGATACAGGTGATGGACGCTCTGATTTAATTTATACCGATGGCGCCCCGGCTGCTGGGCTTACCGCCAATAACATAACTTCAATGGCGAAAGCTTTGGAATTGATGGCGGGACATTCGATTGTAGAATTTCTACCCGATGAATTCTCGGTTAATGGCGCGGAGATTGTCATTAACGACAATCGAGGTCCGTCTATTGATATAAGTTTTGATGCCACAAAAAATGTTACCGGGGTTCGCGTCACCATAAGCGACACATACGCGGGTAACGGTAATTTTGTGCTCAACGAGTTGGAGGCCTTTAGTGGCCATTTAGGCGTGGCGTTCAACGGGGCGTCTGCCAATTTCGAGCAGTCCAATTATCCGATTGCCGATTCCATCGATGGCGTAAAAAACAAAGAGGAAAACGGATGGGCATACTTCCCTAGGGATAGCCGTAATGAACCCGCAAGCGGCGTATGGCGATTTGCTGATCCAGTTAGCATCGATAGTTTACGGATTACGGAGTTCTACCCTAATCATCAGCTCAAAAAATTCAAGATCGAGGTGACCACTGATCCCAACCCATCCCTTGATAGTCAATTTGTGGATGTCACTGGAGTTAAGATTGGGTATCGGGTGGCGGATCGCGCTGAAAATTACCGTGGTGCCATTACAAAGGCTGCGAATACGCTTTCCTCTGCGAATTGGCCATTCGCGCGTAGCACGCGTACGACGGCACAAACGATCATCGGTTTAAACGCTGCATTGCCTTATTTAAACGGTATTGATTTAACGGCGGCGTTGGAGCGTATCGAAGCAGCCGCGCAGCATCTGCGTAATATTCAACACAATGATGGTAGTTGGAGCGAAGATGACGGCGGCTTGCCTCAAGCCTTGCCATCGGCGCATGCTTTGGAAGCCTTGCTGTTACGTTCGCAGAATAGTAGTGATCCGGCTATCGTTGCCGGGGCTGAGTATTTGATGCAGTCCCAATTGAATGATGGTTCATGGAAAGCGCCTAATGGACTTTCGCAGCGGTTGGCGTCTACGACCTGGGTGCAAATCGCACTGCCAACGATATTCGAGAATCTGGCGTCGGTGACTTTGGGAGTTGATCATCGGGCTGTCGCGAGCGGCAATACCGTTCCGCAATCAGCTAGCTTCAATCCGGCGGTGTCTTCCGCAACGACTAGCAGTGACGAGTCCAAACTGCACTGGGATGCGTTATTGAATTCCGATAACGGCATTTTGTTTAGTCTGAGTTCGCAACTGACTGGCATGCAGCCGGGCGAAGTCCGCGAGATTAGCCGGGGTACGACGGTGGATTACGCTAGTGTCGGCGGCAACGGCCATTTGAATTTGCCGCCGTTGTTGGTGGCTGCGCAGCATATCTTGAAGCTGTCGCCAGCCAGTCGCTCGGCGGTTGCCGGCCAGTCCGTGAGTTTTAATGTCAGTGTGCAAAACTTGCTCAATCAGCCGGATCAGTTCGCCTTGTCGATTACTGGCCTACCGGACGGTAGTTATACCTTGCCGGAGTCAGTTGATATTGCGGCCGGCGCGACCGGAGCCGTGACCTTAACCGTCAACCTGCCGGCGAATACCGGCGCCGGTGAATTGGGCTTTACCGTTAACGCGGTTTCGACGGCGGGCGTCAAGGACTTTGCGCTGGGTAATATTGCCGTCAGCGAGGCACCGGCGGTCGGCGATACGGTGCTGGATAATCAAGCGTTGGATTTGCGGCTGACACCACCCAGCCAATCGGCGGGACAGGGTACGTTCGCAACCTACACCGTACGGTTGTTCAACGCCGGCAATGTGGAAGACACTTATACATTGGCGGCGGATTTGCCCGAGGGCTTTAGCGGTGTGTTTAGTGAATCGGCGGTGACGCTTTCACCGGGTCTGAGTAATTTCCGCGATGTGCGCTTAACTGTGACTCCGCCGGTCGGCACCACACCCGGAAACTATGCCGTATTGGTCTCCGCGCTGTCCAACAGCAATGCGCAAGTCAACCGTTCGGCCGTGGGGCAGTTGAATGTTTCCGAACGCGGCGTTTCGGTGGTGTTTTTGCCGAACAGCGATTCCGGCAATAGTTCGTTGTTGTTACGGGTGACCAACACCGGCAGTGTGCAGGATATTTTCGATTTGACCCTGGGCGGCGCGGCATCTGTTTCCGCCACGCTAGCGTCAAGTCTGGTCGATTTGTTCCCAGGTAGCTACCAAGACATTGCGATTGCGTTTGGTGACTTGAGCTGGTCGTTACCGGGCAATTTGGCTTTGTTTGGTCAAGCGACTTCGCAGGCCAATAACGCTGTGAAGGCCGTTGCTGAAACGTCGGTTGCAGTTGCGGAACGGAAAGCATTGGACGCTTCGGCTAATCCGGCGAGTAAATCGCTTGCCGATCCGGGCTCGGCTGATTTCGCGATTACGGTGCAAAATACCGGCAACATCGAGGACAGTTATTCGGCAACTATCGTTGCTAAAACCGGTTCCATACAAGCCAGTTTGCAGGGATTGGATGGCAACCCGACGCAACAAATTGCCTTGTTCCGGTTGCCAGGCTTGGCGGCGGGCAGTTTGTCGTTGACGGTGAGCGATAGCAAACGCGAAACCGGTACGGTAAAAGTCGAGATAGTTTCGACGACGGATTCGACGATACGCAAGACCGTTACACTGCAACTGACTGTCAACGGCACGGATAATCAGGCACCGATTGCCAACGCCGGTACTGATAAGAACGTGGCGACTAGTGAATTAGTGACCTTGGACGGCACGGCCTCCAGCGATCCGGATGGCAATCTGTTGTCCGACTATCGTTGGCGTTTTGTCAGCGTGCCGGACAGTAGCGGGTTGCAGGACAGTGACCTTTTACATAATGGTTCGCCGAATGCGCAATTCACCCCGGATGTGGCTGGATTGTATCGTGTCGAGTTGATCGTCTCCGACGGACAACTGGATAGCGAGCCGGATACTGTCGATATTGTCGCGGCGAAGGCCAATGTTCCACCCAATGCGAATGCGGGCCTGGATCAAACCGTCGAGATCAATACGCAGACATTGCTGGATGGCAGTCAATCGGTCGATCCGGATGGCGGTCCCGGCAGTTTGCAATACGCTTGGCGCTTGAACGATGCTTCGCAAAGCACGCACGTGACATTGCTGAACGCGAATCAGGCTAAAGCCACGATGAGTGCCGATACGATAGGCGACTACGGCTTCACCTTGCGGGTGTTTGACGGTAAGGATGCCGCCGAAAACAGTACGGTTGTGCATGTAACTAGGACCAATTTGCCGCCGGTCGCTGATGCGGGTGTGGATTCGGCGATTGAGTTGGGCAAGGTTGCGCCACTCAATGCTTCCGGCAGTCGCGATAACGATACCTGGCCGCAGCCATTAACTTACGCATGGCACTTGGTATCGATCCCGTCAGGCAGCCATTTGACCGATGCGGCGATCCAAACCGATCCGGCCGACCTTGCCAAAGCGTTGTTCATACCCGATGTGCTGGGTGATTACGTACTGCAACTGAGCGTATCGGATGGGCAGGACAGCGCGACCGATAACGTGCTGGTCAAAGCGTTGCCGGCTCTGCGTTACCAAGAAGTTAGCGACTTGATTCCGGTAACCTCGTCGGCATTGAAATCGACGCTGGATCGGGTCACCCGGAAAATGACCAGTAGCGCGACCCTTACGTTGCGTAACGCCTCGTCGTTGGATGTGAAAGCGCCAATCCGCTTGATGTTTGACCTGGGCGGTGCAAATGTTGTAGTGGTGGGTGCCAAGATCGATGAAACCGGCAGAACCTACCTGGAAGTGCCGAACCAGTTGTTAAAACCGGGCGACGCTATTTCGGTGGATGTGCAGTTTGTTTATGCATCTACCGTGAAGTTTACCTATGCCACGAAAGTGTTTGGGGGTGTGGCGAGGTAAGCCAAAATCCGAGGCTTGGCTTTGGTGAGCCAAGCCTCCCTCTTTGGTGAATGGCGGGGATCGTTCGGTTTGCGGACATTGGCTGGGTTTGGGGGTAACTGCAATTGGCCGTTACCAAACTTTAAGCCGGTAACCCAGCCCGGATTCCGTGAGCAGCAGTTTGGGCTGGGCGGGGTCGGCTTCCAGTTTTTGCCGGAGCTGGCTCATGTAAATCCGTGGGTAGTGGGCGTGCTCCTGGTAATTGGGGCCCCAGACTTCTCGGAGAATTTGCTGGTGGGTCAGTACCTTGCCGGCATTTTTCACCAGTACCGACAGCAGCCGGTATTGGATCGGCGTCAGGTGGATTTCGCGGTCGTCGACTTTAACCACCCGGCTGCTGAGGTCGACCTGCAAATTGCCGGTGGTAAACACGGACTCCGGCGCCGAGTCCTGCGGGCGTAAGGCGTGGCGCAGAGCTACCCGAATCCGCGCCTGCAATTCGCCGAAACCGAAGGGTTTGGTCAGGTAGTCGTCCGCTCCGGCGTCGAGCGCGTCGATTTTTTGTTGTTCGCCGCTACGGGCCGAGAGAATGATGATCGGTAACGCAGACCAGGCTCGCACCGCCTTGATCACGTCGACGCCGTCCATATCCGGCAGGCCCAGGTCCAGGATCAGCAAGTCCGGCTTGCGCACGCCCAATTCGACCAAGCCTTGTTTGCCGGTCTCGGCATCGAACACCTTATAGCCGTTGCTGTGCAGACTGGTGCGCAGAAAGCGGCGGATGGCCGGGTCGTCTTCGATGACGATGATAACGGGGTCGGTTTTGGACATGGCGCGGGTTTCCGTTGTGCTTTATTCCTCGAGTTCGACTTCGGGTGGGGCTTGATCCAGCGGCAGCTTGAACGCAAATACCGCACCGCCTTCCGGCCGGTTGCGTGCGCTGATGGTGCCGCCGTGGATTTCGACGATCGCGCGGCAGATCGCCAGGCCCAGGCCGACGCCGCTTTGCGCCGTCTCCTGGCGGCCTTGGTAGAACTTTTCGAACAGGCGTTCTTCCAGACCGCGCGGGATGCCGGGGCCGCGGTCGGCGACGGCGATTTCGACGGAACTGTCGCCAAATTCGGCCGAAATATCCAGCGCGCCGCCCGCCGGGGTATAGCGTACGGCGTTTTCCAGCAGATTGATCAAGACCTGTTCGATCATCACCGAATCGACCAGCACCAATGGTATACCCGGCGGCAGCTTGACCGTGACCGGCCGGCCGGCCAGTTGAGCTTGTAACTGGTTCAGTGCGGTACCGACGATTTCCTCCAGCGGGTACCATTGCTTGTTCAACTCCAGCACGCCGGCTTCGAGCTTGGCCATGTCCAGGATGTTGTTGACCAGATTCGCCATCCGTTCGGCTTCGTCGACAATGCCCTGGCCGAGTTCGACGATGTCCTGCGGTGCCAGTTTTTGCTCGTTGTGGGCGATGGTGCTGGCCGAGCCGATGATGGTCGCCAGCGGGGTGCGCAAATCGTGGGAAATTGCGCTGAGCAGCGAGTTGCGCAGGCGCTCCGCTTCCATTTGCATCTGAGTGGAGCGGGCCCGTTCCGAAAAGCGGATGCGGCCGATGGCTTGGCCGATCTGGCGTAAAAAGGTTTCCAGCAGTTTTTGCTGTTCCGGCAAAAACACCCGGCGCAGATTGACCGGCAACAAGGCTAGCACGCCCAATACCTGGTCGTCGGCGTGGATTGGGAAGTAGACGACGGAGGCGCCGGGCAGGGTATCGGTGCCTTGTCCGGCGATTTCGTTGTGGTCCAATACCCATTGGGCCACGCTCAAATCGGCGCCGAGCAGCGATTCGGCGATGGCTTTTTGGGTCGGAAACGCCATGCGGCCGTTGGCGTTCGGAAACAGAATCACGTTGCGGCTGCTGAATTCGGCATACAAATGTTTTACCGCGACCCGCACTACGTCGGTTTCGGTCTGGCTGCTACCCAACTCCCGGCTCATCGAATACAAAGCCGCGGCCCGGCGTTCGCGGTGCGCGGCCACTTTGGCTTGCGAACGCACGTTCGCGGTCAGGTTACTAATGACGATGCCGACCGCCAGCATCGCCGACAGCGTAATCAGGTACTGGCTGTCGGCCACCGAAAAACTGTAGTACGGCTGCACGAACAGCAGGTCGAAGCAGCCGACGCCGAGCACCGAGGCCAGCACCGAAGGGCCGCGGCCGAATCGGCTGGCGACGAAAATCACGCCCAACAGATACACCATCACCAGATTGGCGGGTTCCAGGCGGCCCAGCAGCAGATAGCCGGCCGCGGTGACCAGTCCGGTGACGGCAAAGGCCGATAGGTAGCCTAAGTAGCGGCGTTTGGTTTTGGCCGGGATGCGTTGGCGTAGGCCGGGCAGGGGGCTTTTGCCGAACAGCGCCAGTTCCGGCGCGGCTGCGCCGCGTTCCCGCGTTTGCGGGCTGCCGAGCAGATACAGGTTGATATTATGGGCCCGGCTGACCAGGGTATCGACCACCGATCCGAACAACCAGCGCCGCCAGCCGCGCCGGCTGGGTTTGCCGATCACGATTTTGCCGATGTTGCGTTGCCGGGAAAAACGGATCAAGGCTTCGCTCATATCCGGCGAACTCAGGGTCACGGTTTCCGCGCCGAGTTGTTCCGCCAGACGCAGAATGCGTAGCACGCCGTCGCGCTTTTCGGCCGGCAAGCGCTGCAACTGCGGGGTTTCGACGTAGGCCACGATCCATTCCGCGCGCAGGCTGGTCGCCAGACGCTTGCCGGCGCGGACCAGGCGCTCGGCCAATGGGTTCGGGCCGATGCAGACCAGAATCCGTTCGCTGACCTGCCAGACTTCGCGGATGGCGTGGTCTTGCCGGTAATCCAGCATTTCGGCGTCGACCCGGCTGGCCGTCTGGCGCAAGGCCAATTCCCGCAGCGCGATCAGATTGCCTTTGCGAAAGAAATGGTTGATCGCTTCCTGGGCCTGTTGCGGCAGGTAAACCTTGCCTTCCTTGAGCCGGTTCAGTAGTTCGTCCGGCGGCAGATCGACCAACTCGACTTCGTCGGCGTCCTCGAACACGGTATCCGGCACCGTTTCCCAGACCCGGATGCCGGAGATCTGGCCGATATCGTCGTTCAAGCTCTCCAGGTGTTGCACGTTCAGCGCGGTATAGACGTCGATGCCGGCTTCGAGCAGTTCGTGGATGTCCTGCCAGCGTTTCGGATGGCGGGAGCCGGGCGCGTTGGAATGGGCCAATTCGTCGACCAGCATGATCGCCGGCCGCCGCTTCAACGCGGCATCCAGATCGAATTCGTGCAGCACGGCGCCTTTGTAGTCGATCCGGCGTAGCGGCAAGGTTTCCAACCCAGCCAGCAGCGCCTGGGTTTCTTTACGGCCATGGGTTTCGACGATGCCGACCACGACGTCAAGATTGTCGGCACGGCGTTCCCGGGCCGCCAGCAACATCGCAAAGGTCTTGCCGACGCCGGCCGCGGCGCCGAAGAAAATCTTCAACCGGCCGCGCCTGGCCTTGGCCTGGTCGCGTGCAAACCGGGCTAGCAGGACATCTGGGTCGGGGCGGGGTTGTTCCATAGCGGTTCCGAAAAGCGGTGCGGATGGTTCGGGCAGGCTCAGTTTACGGACGGATCGATAAAAATGCCGTAAAGATTTGGTGTGTCGCTAGGGGGCGGGCCCAGCGGCCAGTAAGATTTGCGCCTGTCATTTTTGTCATGGCCCCTAAGTACCATGTTAAGGACCTGCTACAAAATTTAAGATTTGAGCACCTCTTCAATAATTTATAGGAAATAAACCATGACGAAAGTTAAAAAAGTTCTGAAAGCGGGTTTAGCGGTTGGTTTGTTGGTCGCGTCCGGTGCAAGTTCGGCCAGCGTATGGGCGCCGACGGATAACGATGCGCAGTTTGCCAATCCCTTTGCCCTGCTATTCAACATCCCAACCGGAGAAAAGTTCGGTATCTTCGAAGATACCGCGTCGTTGAGCAGCACATTAGGGAATGCGGCGATTACCCCGGTATTGAGTTTCACCGACGCCGCGACAGTGCTGTTTACCCAAAACGGCAGTAATGTCGACATCAAAACCGATAGCTCGAACGGCACCTTACTCGGTTCCAGCAATTTTCAATTAGGCTGGTGGTCGCCGGCTGGTTGGGTCACCGAGCATTCCAGCAGCATGCTGAATTTGCTAGGTAAAACCTCTTGGAGTCTGGCTTTCGTCGATCCGACTCACCAAGGTGCCGGTAACGAACACCGCTTGTTTGCGTTCGACATTCAAGCTTCCCAAGCCACCTCAGACGGCGGCGCCCCGGTGCCGCTACCCGCATCGGTTTGGTTCATGACCAGTGCGCTACTCGGCTTTTTGGCTAAAGGCCGTCGCAAATCCAGCGTTTTTGCCTAATGTCGTTAGGCCTTTGCAACCCGCCGTCGGGTGCAAAGGCCGTTTCCTGCCAAATCATTGTCGGCAGGGCGACCGTCACCGGCTACAGTCCGGTAAACCCTCGCCAAAATCCAAGGTGTCAGTAAGCCCCGGCCCGGGCAACTCTATAGCGAGAAACTGATACTAAATCCCACCCTGACGTCCTGATCCAGAATCGGCAACGCACTCCGCTTATTCGCAAAGGTAGCGATCACCGTTCCCATTACCGACCAGTGGTCGTCGATAGCATAAGTCAGCATTGCGCTGCTCAGCGCTTGACCGGCATTCAGCGTGCCTTGGTTGAAGGAAGTGAAGTTCAGGGTATCGTTCAAAAAACGGCAGTTGTAGCGTATCAGCCAGGTGCCGAAGATATCGCCGTTGGCGGTGCGTTCGCCGGGAGCCAAGCCGCTGTCGTGGGCCAGAAACGAGCGCGCCAGCACCGAAGCGTTGATGCTTTGGTCGTTGGTCAGTGCGTAATCGAAGCCGAAGGATGCGCCGATTTGGTCTTTTCGCACCGTCGAGGTATGCGGGATCGGCGCCAAAATGGTGGTGTCCTCGAGCAGGCCGACGCTGTAGGCTAGATCCAGCTTCAACAATAATTTGCCGATGGCCCGGTTGGCGCTGGCGCCGAGCAGCCAGTAACCGTTGTCCTTGGCCTGAATATGGCCGGAAAGTCTGACTGGCGTCAGGTAATGCAGTTGGTTTTCATACAGATACGCCGCCATCAGCGAAACATCGCTATGTTCGACCGACCACTGCATCCGCGCCCCGGCCTCGACCCGGTGGCGGTCCGACTCGGGGGCGTCGATCGGAAACAAGGGGGCCACGTAAGCCGGACTGCCTTTGCGCGGCAGCGGGTTGAATTGCGGATTCAGATTGACGAACATCGCCCAACGCCTGGCGTCGGCGAAATGCTCCCACACCGCGAACCATTGGTTGATACGGGCGTCTTCGACTTCTATCGTGCTCAGGTCGCGGTATTCCAGCACGTTCAAGGTGTCCAGCACCGAATTGCCTTCGGCCTCGCCCCAGACCAAGGTCTGCCGGCCCAGTTTGAAGGTGTGGCTGCCGAAGGTCTTGCTCAGGTATAGCTCGTTCAGCCGCATTTCGAGGTTGTCCAGGCGTTGCTCCATTTCGATGGACTGGCTGCTCAAGCCTTCGAAGTCGTAATCCGACGGCCAATACAATTTGGCTTGGCCGCTGCCCTGCAGATTCCAACCTGGCGCGAACGGATTCTGGTATTTGATTAACAGGCCGAGCCGGTTGTCTTCCACAGTCGCTTGTTTCAACGCGCCGGAATCGGTTTTGTGCGTGTGGACCTGCGCGTAAACCAGTTGGGTGAATTTGAAGGTGAATTTGTCCCAAAATTCGGAACCGGCATCTGCTGCCGCTAGGACCGCGTTATCGTCGAACGCCAGCGAGCCGGTGTCCGGCAAGTCAAGCGTCGGCTCGGCCCGAGCGGCGGTCGTCAACGCCAAGGCGAGGGCCAGCCAGCGCAATGCCAGGTTCCGGCCTATCGTCTGGGCGGACGGCAACGGATCACCGTTAATTCACTTGAGCCCGTAGTTGTGCCAAGGTGGTTTCCCGGAAGGCCACATCGGTCAAGGTTCGCTGGGTCAGAAAGTCTTCCGGAATGTTGACGCCGCTGTTGATCTCGCTCCGCGCCATATTTGACAGCCGGTTGGTGACCAAATTCATCATGGTTTGCGAACGCGCGGTCCAGACCCCTTTGATTTCCTCGACCTTGGACGTCAGCAAGCGTTTGATTTCCTTGTTTTGCTTGTCGTACAGCTCGACCCGCAACGACACGTAGCGCTCCTTATCGACGTACATCACCCGGCGGCCGTAGCGGGTCTTGCGGGCGCGCTCGGCATTGGGGATGGTTTCGATTTTCCAGACCGGCCGGCCGGCTTCGACGGCTTCGCCCAGGACGTTAATCGTGTAATCGTCCAGTTTGCCGGTTTCGGTGTCCTCGGTGGTGAATTCCGAGCCGAACAGCGAGGCCGGTTCGGAATCCTCGTCGGAATTGCCGCTGGCGATACGCTTGACCTTCCCCAGCGCCGACAAATACAGCCAGGTTTCGTTATCCTTGCCGGTTTCGTCGTAGCTGTAATTCAACATGCCCACGCCTTTTTCGGCGGCCGGCTCCAGCACGATGGTCACCGCCTTGGTGTCTTTTTTGTGCTTGCCGTCGTTGATGCCGACCGCTTCCAGCAGTTTTTCTCGCGGCGTCTCGGCGCAGGTGATTTTGTTGTCCTTGATGCCGTATTGGCAACTGGATAAGCGCGATTTGACGAAGGCCGAGTCGGTGATGCTGCGCTGATAGTCCGACAGCTTTTCCAATATGGCCCGCCCGTCCGGCGCGCCGCCTTCCTCGGCCGCCGCCGGCTGAGCCATGACGGCGCAGATCGTCGCCAGAATCAGCCGATTTGCAAGGGTATTACGCATGCTTGAACCTCATAAATTGACGGTCGTATCGACCTGTTTGAGACCGAATTTCGGTTTGAAGGCCACCAGCAGGGCCGGCAGCAAAAACAGTTCGCACAAGATGCCGACGAAAATCGCCAAACCGCCGAAGATGCCCATCTTTGCGGTGCCGAGGTAGTCGGAAAAACCTTGAATCGAAAAACCCAGGCCCAACACCATGCCGGTGAACAGTATCGACGGGCCAACTTCTTCTATCGTTTCCCGCAAGGCTTCGGCCATCTGCCGGGTCTTGATCAGCGCCTGTCGGTAATGGGTCATGAAATGGATGGTGTCGTCCACCGCCAAGCCGATGATGACCGGCGCCAACAGCAAGGTATCGGTGTCGAGCGGGATGTCCAGCAAGCCCATCAGGCCGTAGGTGAACAAGGCCGGAATCACGTTGGGAATCAAGGACAGCAAACCGGCCTGCACCGAACCCAGCGTCAGGAAGATAATCACGCTGATGACGCCCAGCGCCAACAAAAAGCCGTCGTATTGCGAATGGGCGATGATGGCCTGGGTCCGCATCGCCAGCGGTACCGTGCCGGTCAAAGTCACTTCCAGATTGGGAAACTGGGCTTTCACGTCGCCGAACACTTGTTCGATTTCGCGGTTCACTTCGTCGAAGAAGGCTTGGTACTGCGAAGAGCCGGCGCTATAGACATTGACGCTGATATGCGACTGGCTGTAGTCGTCCGAGACGATGCCGCGCCGGTCGGCCGGATTGACGCTGTTGAACAGGTACAACAATTGCGCCACCATGGGCTGTGAATCCGGGATGCGGTAAAACTCCGGCCGGTCTTCGTTCAGCACCCGGTAAGTGTCCTTGACCAGATTCGCCAGCGAATAGGTGCGGCTGACCTGGTCCGGATATTTTTCGGCGATTTTTTGTTGCAGCAAGTCGATCCGGGTCAGGATTTTCGGATCGAGAATGCCGTCCGCCGTTTTGGTGTCCAGCATGATTTCCATGTTTTGGGTGCCGGCCATTTTGCTGTCGGCGGTCTGATAGACCACGCGGATGCTGCTGCCTTCCCTGGTCAGTTCGGTGACGTTGGAGTCGATGCGCAATTGGCTTTCGCCGTACCAGCAGGCCGCCACCAATACGCCGAACAACAGCAAGGACAGCCGAAATTGCCGCGAGGCCAAGCGCGGCACGGCTGTCAACAAGCGTTTCTGGCCGCGTACCACGCCGTAGGTCAACACCGAAATCAGCGCGATGTAGCCGCCCACGCTCAGGCCCAAGGCCAGCATGACCAAGCTGACGTAGCCGATGCCGCAAACCGTGCGAACCGGCGCGGATAAGGCCAGCCAACGATTTGCGATACGCCGCGTCCAGCCCGGTTTGACCGAGGCGTCGGCCACGCCCGGATGCCAGAAGTCCAACAGGATAGGCAACAGCACCACCGAAAATAAGTAGGCCAGCCCGACGCCCAAGGTGGACATCGCCGCGAACACCCGGATCGGATAAAGCTCGGATGAAATCAGCGAAAAAGTACCGGTCATATTGGTGATGCTGGTAATCAACATCGGCAAGCCGGCGGTGGCGTACGCATCCGAAAGCGCCTGCCGGTGATGGTCGCCATCCTGACGGCGCGCTTGGTAAATGCTGATGACGTGGATGCAATCGGCCATGCAGCAAACGAACACCAACATCACGGTCAGACTGATCATCGTCGATAGACTCTTGCCGGCCCAGGCCACCGCGCCGGTCACCCAGACGATGCTGAACAGCACGATCAACACCGGCCACAGCACCGCGCTGAACGAGCGGAACAACACCCACAGCAGTACCACGTTGATCAGAATCATGCCCAGATTCAAGCCGGCCGATTGTTGCAGCACTTGCTGCACGAATTCCATCAGCGGCGGATAACCGACCGAATAAAATTCGAAGTCGTTGTCGTAGCGTTGGTAGACGGCTTTCAAGGCCTTGACGAAGCGGGCGTAAACAAAGTTATCGACCTTCTCGTACTGGATGGTTTGCACCTCGGCGCTATCGTCGAATTTCAGCGTGTCGGCACCGCCCGCCACATCGCCGAAGCTGTCGTCCAAGGCCACGCCGTCGGCGTTGACCTTGGGCACGTAGTCCTTGACCGGGATGGCGCCGAAATCGGTTTGGATCAACACCGCTGCGTATTGGCTGTCCGGCGAGTAAAACGCCAGCCGATAGTCTTTTTGCGCCAGCGCCTTGGCTTTGATTGCGGCGAATTCGGCCGGACTCTCGGGCAATTGCCGCGGCACCAAGCGGTTGGAATGCAGGGTGTCGCCGTCGGCGCTTTGCACGCGGATATTGCTTAAGGACTGCACCCGGCGAATATGGCGCAGGTCGTCCAAGTTTGCGGTCTGACCGCCGGCATCCTTGACCTGGTCGCCGAGTTCGCGCCAGTTTTCCAAGTCGTCGGTCAAGGTTTGCAACGCGGCCAGAGAACGCCGTGAAAATACATCGCCGTCCTTGGCCCGGTAAACCAAAAACACCGAGTCGTCGCTACCGAACTGGCGGCGAAACTTGTCCAGCGCGACGATGGCCGGGTCACTCCGGTCCAGAAAGCTGTTGGCGGCGGTGTTGATGCTGGTGCGAGTCAGCGCGCCGAATAGCAAAAACAGGGTTAGCGCGAGAGTGGTCAGTAAAATCGCCCACTTAAACCGGATTGCCCTTAGCGGGACACCGGCAAAATATTCGTTCAGGCTGTCGAACCATTTCTCCATCATGACTCCATCGCGGCGGCGTTTCGACCGCGCAGCCGGTTCTTTGAATTAGCAGTTAGCGAGGCGCCGGATAAGGCGCGTTGGCCGCCGGCAATAGCGCGTTAGACCGGCAAGGCTGGAAGCCGCACACGAAACGACTCCGCAGCGCACACCAGAAAAGCAAATACCGAGCCAAAGGGCCGGCGGCAAGGATATTGGCGGTCGCGGGTTCAGTATCCAGCCCGTGAGTTACTAAACTAGGTTATTTAACAGTGGCGTTGTGTGTAATGGCCTATCTGCGGGACTGAGGCGGCCGGACGGCGGAGCGATATGCCCCGCCGAATTGAGTGCAGCCGATCCTACCGATTGCCAACTTGGTAGCGACGCAGTGCCGGATCGGCCTCGATCTCGGCATTGCGGAACAAACAGGGGCGCCAGCCTTTCCTGGAAAACAAGGTCGTCTGATCGGCGTAATGCGGCGATTCCGGGTCCGCAGACTGGGAAAACGCCATCACGGCTTGGGCGGACGGACCTTGCGCCGTCAATTCCACCGCCAGCAAAAACGAGGTGCCGTAATTGACCACGTAGCCTTGATCGGTCAAACCGGTGGCCGGATTCAGCACTTTTCCTCTGGGTGTGGTCGGCAGCAAGCTGTCGTTCGAGCCGCTGTAGGCCGCCATATTCAAAATGCCTTCCTGGCCTTGGCCGCCGTGGATCGGTATTTTGACGGCGTTTTTCGGGCTGAATTGCACATCGCCCAATCTGGCATCCAACTCGATGCCGGCTTGTTTCAACCTTTGCGCGGCCTTGGCCAGGGCCAGCAAAGCGGGGTCCGGAGCGCTTTTCGGCGCTGGGGCCAATCCGCTGGGCGTGGCGAGCGGTTGGGCCGGGTCGAAGGCCTGGGCAAAGATTTGGCGGTTCGCCGCCATCAACGTATCTTCGTGGCCGCCGGCTTCCGGACGGAAGCCGCTCAAAAACTCGCGAAACAGCACCGCGCCGCGGCTGTCCGGGTCGAAGCGTTCGTCCCAGTTAGCCAATACCCGACAAGCCTCGGCCAAATCGACGGTTTTGCCGTCCACTTTAACGGCTTTGGTTTTCCGGCAGCGCTCGACCAAGGCCGATCGGAACAATTGGCCGGCCAAGGCCTGATTGGACAAAGCCGCATCCTTGACCGCTTGCAACGTAAATTTGCCGGTCTGGCCGCTGAGCGTGCGTGCGTTCATCCGGGTGCGCAACGAAGGCGGTTGACGCTCGTCGCCGTACAGTGGGTAAAAGCCTTCCAGCGGCTGCTTGGGGTTGGTCAGCCAGTGGCTGTCATTGGCGTTGAATACGAAGTCGCGCCGGGCCAGTTGCGGGGCGCGCTCGAACGGCACCAACCCCGGTTTGCGGGCGGCAGGATCGTTGACCCATTCATCGCGCGACGTGCTACCGTCCAACAGATAGATGCCGTGAAACGCGAAGAGCGCGGCAACGCCCGGATCGCTTAGCCTGGCTTGCCGCCAGGCCTGTAAAGTTGCCGGCGATAAATGCGGTACCGGCGAGCTGTCGGCGTACCAAGCCTTACCTTCGGCCGACGCGGCGACGGTGTTGGAGAAGGGCACGCTGCCGGCCCAACGCCGGTGGGCGTCGATCAGGCCGTCCATGTTCGCCGCCTTGGCCATATCGAAAAATTGGGCGAGCATCGAGTCGTTGTCGATATTGGCGTCGCGGTAGGTCAATACATGTTGGGCGTTCCAGGCGTAATCGGCCATGCCGCCGGTCAGGGCCGCCGGAATCGACAGGATGGGTCCGTAATGACTGCGCCATAGCTTGCGGGTTTTTGATTCCAGCGTTCCGGTTTTACTCAATACCTCAATCGTATACTCGGCCGGCTCCAATGCTCGCACCTGACCGTCGTAGTAATAACGGGTGGCATCGCCCGGCAGCAGATTCAATTGATATAGCGTGGCCTTGGGCGAGGTGGTTACGGTCAAGGTCCAGGCCACCGCGGCATTGAAGCCCACCAGCGTGTTCGGTACGCCGGGGACGGTGATGCCGTACACATCAAGTTGACCCGGCACCGTGACATGCGATTCCCAAGCCTGCAAGGCACCTTCCCAGGGAAAATGCGGCTGAGCCAGCAACATGCCGTGGCCCGATTCGGTCATGTCGGCGCCGATCGCCCAACCGTTGCTGCCCGGTTTTTCCGCGTCGGCGGCTGGCGCGGCCGGTGCCGTTACCGGCGTGCCGGCGGCTTGCGGCGGTTGGGCGTTACTGATAAAGGGGGTCAGAAACCGGCTGCTCAGAAAGATGCTGAAATCGGTGGCGATCGCCAACAGGTCGGCCGCACTGACTGTCACGTGCTGGCGCGGATCGCGGCAGGCTGCGGGTAGTTTGGCGGTATCGGTAACGGCCAGATACCGATTGATGCCGGCAGCGTGCGCGGTCAACATGCTTTGAATTTCGTTGGGCAGGCCGGGCAAGCGTTTTTCCGCGTCCGCCAGCAGTAGCAAATGCCGGTAGGCAAAGTCGCTTTCGACGTTGGCTTCGTACTCGCCGGGGCCGAAGTAGCGCGCGCGTTCGCCGCGCACCTTGATCACCTGATCCAGCAACACACAAAGCCGGTCTTCCGCCATCGCGTAGCCTTGGCCGAACCAGGCTCCAGCTAAATCTTGAGCCGTAATGTGCGGAACTCCGTAGCGGGTGCGCCGAATAGTCGCCGAATAGCTGATCTCGTCGGCAGCAGCAGAGAGTTTCTCCCGGGTATCCATAGTCGTTAAAACCTCCGATTGACACGGTCCGCTGATGAATATTGCGGAAAAAAAACAAGTGAACAAGCAATGATGTATTAAAGGTTTTTTAGTATGCATAAAACTATAATAAAAATTCGGTCTTAATGTCAGATATCGGTTTTATCGATGGGGTTTTTTTAGAAATATTCGATTATTTACTCTGGTTAAATTTGAAAAAAAGTTTATGAGTTTATGGCAAAACCTATGCTATTAATTTTAATGTATCGGCATGCTGTTTTTTCCGGATGTAAAGCGATTTATATTTCGTAATTATTAAAAAATAAAATAGAGCGTAAACTTAGCCGCCGATAGGGCGGGCAGCACTGAAACTTGGTGTTTCCTGAAGCCGAGATGGTCGGCTTTCACTGGTAAATGTAGCATTTTCAAGGCCAATTATGCTTGGTTTTGCCAAAAATTGGCTGGACGAGGCGAGCTTGTTGCCGCACGAGGCGGCTGGTTCTGGAGCTTTGCAGACGAGCTTGGCGGCTTAATTTGACGGCTAGTATCAAATCGATTTTTTCTTGGCCTGGTGTCCGGTTTTAGGGCATATGACTCAAGTTTTAATAGATTGCGGCATATGCCCTAAAAAATATGCTTTTTTGAGTGATATGAAATAGTTATTTGCCGCGATTTTTTGAGTTATTCGGCGAGAATTTTGGTGCGACAATTTGCCTCATTGAAACTGTGTAAATCTCGGTGGAAACTTCGCGCCGACTCCGATGGAGTCAGCGGGAGTGTTAGAGTTATTTAATCGCTTGGCGGCCAAATTAATAATCGCCAATTTATGTTTGATTTGGAAATTAAAGTTTTCAGTCAAAACAAAGGAGAAAAAATGAACACCAAGAAAATCAAAGCAAGCCTTTTCGCGCTTGGCGCATTATCTACAGCGTTAATGACGGCGGATGCCAATGCGGCGTGCGTAACCGGTAAAACTGCGACCATTACGCTGAATAAAGCCATACTGGCAACGATAGCAGGCGGCGGCAGGCCGGGCGGTGTAACTTTGCCGGTCTCGAATGCCAGTACCGGGCAAGCCCTTTGGGGAGGGGTAGATTATGGCAAACGCTATATCTACCTGAATACGTTTCTGGCGGATAGCGCGTTCAGTTACAGCACCTTGAGTAACACAGTGCCTGTCACGTCCACTGGCGGAACTGGCGTGCTTGCCGGTACAGACACCTATCCAACTCAAACCCTGCCTGTGGTCTGCGCCACATCCGCTACACCTAATTACACAACTACTTTCCAAACCGGCAATATCGTCTCGACCTATAACGCTGGTACAGGTGCGGGAAAGATTGGCTTGGCGGGTGTGTTCAAAGTACGTAGCGCCTTCCAAAACCCCACTTTATCTCTTAGATGGGGAAAGCTATCTCTAGAAAAAGTCTCTGGCAAATGGGTGGTTAAAGATAATTTGGTCGCAGCCATGACAGGCACGCCACAAACGCTGTTTAAATTGACCGAGGCGACGGAAACCCTATCGGGTACCACGGTGACGCTGAAAGGTAATCTGCGTTTCGCCGATGCCGCCGGACCGACAGACTGGGGTAGTTGTATTAAGGGTACGTTTAGCTCTACTTGTAACAATGGCGACCCTGGCGACACCATCGGTACCGGCGCCAACTGGTGGCAAACAAGCACTGCCACCTACAACAACCAAACCATGCTGACCGGAAGCGGTACCTATACGACAGCGACAGCGACCAAAACCGGTACCCCGGCGCTTTACGGCAGCCCTCGTCCAACCGGCAGCGAGTCTCAAGCCCTGGTCGGCACCCTCGAAGTGACCTATACGTACTAATTGCCGATAGCTTCACTGGCGATAGATGTGCGTCCATCGCCTTCGTTTGAAGCCCACCACCAGGGAAAGCTCCGCCTACCCTGGTGATTTTTCCGGACATAACTCCAAAAAATTCCGGCTGGTTTACCCCGAAACAATAATGTTAAGAAAAACTCATGAAAATTTATCCCACAAACCTTAAACATCTGGCCGCCGCGCTAGCACTGGCGACAGCCTCGTCGGCACAAGCCGACTTACCGAGCGGCACCATCGGCGGTATGGCCTACTTCACTTACGACCAAGCCACCTGGGCCACGATGCGTAGTTCGGCCATGCGTAGCGACTCACACGGCATCGATCTGAAGAACACGCCCGATCCCACCTCGGATACCGACGGCAACCGCTTTTTTTATCCGCAGTTGTTTCGCGACTACCGTCAGTCCGCGCCAACAACGGTTTCCACCATGGCTTCTGATGACCACATCGTGAAAGGCACGGCCGATCCGAAAGCGGTTGAAGAATGGCGGATTTTCGATCTGGCGCAACGCAAGCCGTTGGACCAACCGGAAGGTGGCTTCGCGATGCCGGTCGATCCAATAGAATCGGGTTTGCCGATCGATTGGGGTAGCGGTTATAGCCAAACTCGTTACGATCCGAATCCCACTAACGATAGTGATCGTGTGCGAACGGTTATAGGTTTGGGCGGTTCGTTCCGGATGGTCAGCGATTTTTTCGGCCAAAGCGGTTCGTTGTGGTTTAGCGGTTTGGAGCTACGCGAACAAATTAACACGTACGACGACAGCAACAACTATTACTGGTATATCGCCAGTACACATCCCCAAGCTCCGGCGACGATATTCGAGTTGATTAACCCGGTGTTTGACGTCAACGCCCAGGGCCAGATGACTTTGGAAGCCGACTATAGATGGGGTACAAGCGCTTGGGGCGCGTTTTTTCAGTTTAGAAATGTGGATGGGACGGTTTCCGAAGACGGTAACAAAGTACTCGGCCACCTATCCATCAATCCCAACCGGTCCGGCAGCGGGGTTTCCAGCGTACCGCTACCCGCCACGGCCTGGCTGTTCGGCAGCGCGCTGTTGGGCTTGATCGGCATCAAGCGCCGCGCCATTTCTATCTGACACCCACCGCGCGATAATTCAAGGAGCACGAATATGCACACCGTTAAAACCCTCGGCGCCGCGGCGCTGCTGATCCTATCCGCCAATGCCCAGGCCGCCTTGCTCAGTCGGGCCGCCGGCACTATGGTCTACGACACCGAACTCAACGTGACCTGGCTGGCGGACGCCAATCTGATCAAAACCCAAATGGCGGCCAATCCCAATCTGGTCAGCCAGATCATCGCCAATGTCGGCGGCATCCACGATACCCCCAATGACTACGACTCCCCGGCCGGCAGCGGTTACCACGCGCTGACCGCCCGCGACTTCGACGCCGAAGACGGCCGCATGACCTGGTACGGTGCCAAGGCCTGGGCCGAGAACCTGACATACGGCGGCTTCAGCGACTGGCGGCTACCGAATTACGGTACGCCGGGGCCTGGATTTGGAATCGGCGGTAGCGAAACGAACCATTTATACCAAGAGCTGGGCAGTTTGGACCCCGACTACGCCACCAGTCCGGATTACAGCCTGTTCAGTAACTATCCGTCGGTGCAGGGCGGCGGTTACCACGCCCCACAATACTGGCTGGATGCCGAATTCGGGCCATTTCCTGAGTTCGCCGGTTACTTTAAGTCGGCCTTTCCACCGGGTGCCGCGATTCCGGAAGGCTACCAAAGCTACGGCGTCAAGGGCGACGAATACCTTAACGCCTGGGCGGTGCGCGACGGCGACGTGGGCGCGGGGTCGCCGGTGCCGCTGCCTTCCGCCGTTTGGCTGTTTGCCGGCGGCTTGGGCTGGCTGGGCGTCAAACACCGCCGTGCCGCTTGACCGGTAACCCGCCATTTAAAATTTTAACGAACCAGGAAAATGCACATGCAACTGTTAAAACCGCTAACCGCAATCTTATTGCTCACCCTGTCCGCCACCGGCCAAGCCGCGCTGCTCAGCCGGGCCGGCGGCACCATGATCTACGACAGCGACCGCAACATCACCTGGGTGGCCGATGCCAACCTGTTCCAAACCCAGGCCGCCGCCAACCCAAACTTGGTGAACGAGATCATCGCCAATGTCGGCACCATTAACGACACCCCCAACACTGGCAACACGCCAGCCAATAGCGGCCATTACAATCTGGCCGCCGGCGACTTCAATGCCGACACCGGCCAATTGAGCTGGTATGGGGCGATGGCCTGGGCCCAAAATCTGGACTACGGCGGCTACAGCGATTGGCGCCTGCCAACCGCCAGCGCCAAGAAAGTCCAAAGCGAGATGGGGCATTTATTTTTTGGCGAATTGGGCGGTGAATTGGGGCAGCCGCTCGATGCCGTCCACAACGCCAACTACGACCTGTTCAGCAATGTTCAAGTCGGCGGGTCAGGTTACTGGTCGTCAGGTGAAATGCCCAAAAACCCCGCGTGGGCGGAAACCTTCAGTCTTTACGAGGGAATCGACAGTTATCAACCCAAGGGTGACGAGTATTTTTACTCTCAAACCATTTTTAATGCCTGGGCCGTCCGCGACGGCGACGTGGCCGATGCGTCGCCGGTGCCGCTGCCGGGCGCGGTCTGGCTGTTCGGCGGTGCACTGCTTGGCGTCGGCGGATTGCGGCGATTCGAGAGGGGTTAATGTTGCTTTGCAGCCGCGCATCATGGTGTTTAGCCCGGTTCCTAGGTTCTGGGCAGCATTCTCGGCTCAACGGTTTGTTGAATCTACAACTCGCGAAAATCGAATGACAAGGAGACATCGTATATGCAGCTAACCCGCGCGATTGTGATCCCCGCGTTTCTGCTGGCTTGTTTGATGATCTATTTTTTCGGCGGCGGCGAGACGGCCCAGTCGCTTAGAGTCGGCGGTAGGGCTTCCGCCGGGGCGGCATCTCGCGTCAGCCGGTCCGTCGATTCCGTGGTGCTGCCGGGTTGGGCGGCTGACCAGCCGGAGCCGGGATTCGCAGAAGTTGCCGAGGATGAGAATGCTTCGGCGGAAAATCCTCTACCCCAGGCCGTCGGGGAAATATTGTTGGTCCTCGACGATCTGGCCGGACAGGGCCTTAGTCACGACGAGCTATTAAACAGCGAAAGTTACCAATTGTTGATGGCAAAACTGCAATCCGACCCCGCAGCGCGGCAAGCCGTATTGGCGCGGATCATGAAAACCAGCGGCACGCCGCTCGGTAAAACCTTGGTGCTGGCTGTGGCGACATCCGGCGCGGGCGTTGGCATGGGGACGTTGAAAAGTTCGGCCGAATGGCTGTTGAAACACGGTAACAGCGAACAGCGGGCTGACGCCTTGCAACTGCTGGGTTCGACCCCCAGTTACACGCCGCAAACCCGCACGGCGTTGCTGGAGGCGCTGAAACGTGATGGAGGCGATCCGGAGGTGGCGGTGGCGGCGATGGACAACTTGGTGCGGCAAGGTGGAGCCTCGGAGGTCGAGCGGCAGGCGATCATCAAGGAGGTGACGCCGTTCGTCGGGCATGACGATTCGCGAGTGCGCTTGAACGGTTTCCAGGTAATCGCCAAGTGGGGAGCCCAAGACCCGGATGCCGTGCAAACTTTGGCCCAAGGCGCTAACGATCCCGATCCTCAGGTGCGAACCTGGGTGCTTTCTGCGTTTGGCAACGGCGAATTTAGTTACGACAGCGTGCGCCAACCTTTGCTCGACACCTTGCATAACCCGGATGAAGAGCCGGCAATAAAAGCGGTTGCGCAACGGGCGTTGGCGCGTTTTGCGTTGGATGAGCAAGCGCAAGCCGCCATTCAGCAGTATATGGCAAGCGAGTCCTATCAGCCGCCTCAAACCAATTTGGGTTTCAACTAAACGATATTCCGCACCAATTCCGCTTCCCGGCCGTGGCTGATTCAAGCCGCTCCGCCGCGGCGGGCACCGAGCTTCATTTCATCCGCCTGATCCTCCTCGCCATCGGAAAAAGCAGTTTTTCGGTGATATGCGGAGTTTCTATATTTACACAGCGGCAAGGTAAATAGCGGGTTGAATAATGCCGGCGGCGCTGGCACTAACGGATAAAACTAAATATTTAAGCTGTCTGGTCGGTTGCTAAGTGATTGTCTGCCTGCTGTGGCTATTTTTGTAGGTTCGTAAATATTGTCTGGGATATCGATTTTTACCAAGATAAATCGCCGTTTACTTTAGGTGTTAAAAATAAATAATTAAATAATATATATTAGCTTTTAAGATGAACTGTTCGGATGATGCGTTTTGATGATATTCCGAAAATTATGGCGTCTTATGGCTGATAAGATGGTCTCGATGCGTCTTCTATGGAATTTGCTTGAGTGTTAGTTGGTTTCAGCCCCTGTTGGCGGTAAAAAATATTTTCAAATAGAAATTTTTCATATTTATAGTAATTGCGGCATATGCCGTAAAATCGGCCAAAAGTGCGGTATTTAAACTAGTTATTTAACACAGTATTGATATTGTTGCTGAGACAATTTGTCGCGCGACAATTTGTCTCATTGCGGTTTGTTTATTCTCGATTGAATATGCGCACGGCTCGAAAAGAGTCAGTGGGTGTGTTAGAGGCGTTTTTGAGCAATTGAGGGCCCTATTATTTAAAATGCCGATTAATGCTTATTTAAATTAGGAAAAATCAGGTTGATTTCTAAAGTTGAACACGGATAGGTCTACTGATTAGAACTCAACATTTTAGTATTTTTGGAGTATTAAATGAAAAGAATGAATAAAGTAAAAGTCATCATGATGACTATGACAGCCTTCTCAAGTGTGCTGGAGGTATCCGATGCCAGCGCAACGGCGTGCGTGAGTGGCGTTGCAAACAGTAGTGCCACCATCACCATGAACGTAACCAATCTGGCGTTGATGGGTACTCCCACCGGTGCAGCTTGCAACGCTACGACCAATCGTTGCCTCTATGTGGATAAGTTCTTGACGGATGGCCAGTTTACCTACGATACACCTGGTTTCAATTCCAATTGTATGGATATTTATCAAGGTGCTCATGCCGCTTATTCACCTACCAACAAGTTGTGCAATGACTCACCGGTTCTCTCGCCGAGAACAACGAATTTGCAGGAGGCGCAACATGGCTCGCTGCTTTGGACTGGTACTCCGGCTTGGACAGCGCCTAGCGCCACGAAAACCCTGCCTGCAGTCTGCACCACGGGCTATCAATCAGCCAATGTGACGACAAATATTCTCTATACATCAGGCTCTACGGTTAACGTAGGAACGATTATCGGCTTGGCGGGCGCGTACAAATTCCGTACTGATGTACCGAATTCAACGGGTTATACAACCAATAGAGGTTATTCCTTGAGATTCGGGCGCTTCTATCTGTATAAACTTGCTGCTAATACATGGCAGTTGAGGGCCAAAGGCGCTGGCAATAGTGCTGGAACTGCGGATGCTGTTTTATTTCAGGCGACAGTAACCGAAACCGTTACTGGGAGTGGCGTGGGCGGTAGAACCGTTACGCTTCCCTCAACCAGTAATTTTAAGATTATTACGGGTACTGCTACGGCTACTCTTGATTATTTCGGGTCATTTCTCCAAACAAAAACCAATATAACGCCAACCAATACGCAATTAGGCAATACAGCGGCAAATATTGCAGTGAGCGTGAAGTTTTAATCGGCTTTCGCATCGCGAATGGCTGCTTGGAACCTTGCCAATTTGCCCTTCTGGAAAAGCTTTGACGAAAGAAAGTGGGACGAGTAACGCTTGTCTCACTTTCCCGTTGGCCAACTTGGTTTTCGCTAAATCTATCGAAACAACAATTATTAGAAGGATTTTTCTTCCATGAAACAAAATAGCAAATTAAAAAGACTCGCTTGCTTCGCCCTGAGCGTTGGCGCGATGGAATTAAGTCATGCCGATGCGATCGGATTTGATCCAAGTCATCAGGTAGTGGGGGGGCGTGCCTATCTGACTTTCGACCAAGCTGCTCTGGCCACTTTGGCACCGCGCATCGGTCGCTATGATGATCATGGAATGCCTATCGATCCTGGCACAACTTACCCCACGGCAGATGCCGCTGGGCAACGCCTGCTTTATGTGAGGCAATATCTTGATTCATACACATATCCGGGGATAAAGGATCCCTCGCTGGCTTCAGATCTCAGGATAGCCAATGGAACGGCTGACCCGGAAGCCGTCGCGCAGTGGCGCTTGTTAACCCCCGAAGATCGGGTGCCGATCCAATCTCCCGAGGGCGGATGGGATATGCCGATAGACCCTTTGTCAAGAAACTTCTATAACAACTCATATTTTGGTAGTGAGTTTGGTAGTTATGGTTACACGCCTAGCGCTTATGACCCCGATCCTAATAGCACCAATCCCATGTTTATAAGTATCGGAGGCAATTTTCAATTTGCCAGTGATTTTATTTCGCCTACGGGCAGTATTTGGATGAGGGGGCTTGGTATAAGTCTGGAACAACAATATTACGATTCAGCTAATCCAGATGCGGTACTTCAAAATAAGTGGTATCTGGTCTCTGATAGCGATGCATATAATCCCGGAGCAGGTAGATGGTTTGAACTCAAAAACCCGGTATTCGGGACGAATGAAGATGGTATGCTCACTTTGGACTCGGACATTATGTTAGGCGACGCCATGATGGGAGTATTAATACATAATTATGGCGACACCAAAACCATTGGTCACCTTACCTTTAATCTTCCTAACACCGCAGGCGTGGTGGCACCAGTGCCGCTGCCTGCGACGGCATGGCTGTTCGGCAGTGCGTTGTTCGGCTTAGTCGGCTTTCGCCGCCGCACAGACTTAAGCTGATTATTCGGTAGTCGAGTGGGCAAGCCGTTTTGGATTGTCCGCTCGAGATTTTATATATTTATATTTTCAGAGGGTTTAGGCGGCCATGCGGCGATTAAACTTCAATTCTATAACGGCATTAACCGCGCTGACAGCCGTCCTTATCTCCGGCTATTTTATCAGCGACAGCGGGCAGACGAGCGCAACCCAAACTAAAGCGGGGGGGGGCAATGTTTTAGCGGCCAAAGCTAGGCAGTTAGCCAAACAGAACGGATTAATTCGTGCCGTTCAAGCCGGTGCTGCCGATGCAGATTCTTTCGACACCGCCCTATTTGCCGAAGAACCGCAATCCCAAGCGGATGATGCACTCCAAAACCAGTCCGTGGAACAGCTGCTAGAGACGATAGAATCCTTTTCGCTACAAGATAAGCCGAATGAAGAAATCCGTGACAGCAAGGAATTTCAGCAATTGTTATATCTACTGACGTCAGACCCCTTAGCCCGTAAAGGCTTGCTGGAACGCTTTATGAGCGTAAGCGGCACGCCCTGGGGCGATACGCTGAGCCTGGCATTGGCTATGTCTGTCGTTGGTCGGGAAACCCCGGAAGTCAAAGCCGCCGCTACTCAGCTATTGCGCAGCGGTACCGCCGAACAGCGCCTTAATGCCTTGCAAATGCTAGGGCAGGTTGACGGCAATGACGGCAATATCCGGTCTGCGTTGCTGGATATTCTGCGTAACGACGCCGATGCAAACCCGAAATTAGCGACTGCAGCCATGGCGACCTTGAGCCAGAAAGGCATGGTCTCCCAAGAAGATTATCAAGCCGTGGCGGATGCTATTGTTCCTTTGGCTCATAGCCAGGATCCGCAAGTCAGGCAATCCAGCTTGCAGATACTTTCCCAATGGGCAGGCCGAGATGCGACGGCGCTGCAAACCTTTACCGAGGCCGCTTACGATGCCGATGCGAGGGTTAGGGCTTTGGCGGTCGCAGCGTTAGGACAGGGTGGATTCGATTATCAGAGTGTGCGCGATACCTTGATCTCCACCTTACAAAACCCTGCCGAAGCCTCTTATGTAAAAGCCGCGGCGCAGCAAGCGTTGGAAGTTTTCCCGTTAGACGAACAAGCCCTGACGATTTATCAAGTCTACGCTTCAGAATCGTTGAGTCAGCAATCCAGCGCGGGATTTAATTGAAAACCGCCGGAAGTTTGGCCGATATAGGGTGTTGCGCATAATTTCTCGGCGCTATGCGGAGTTTTTCTATTTACACAATGGCGAGATAAATGCCGGTATTAATATTGACGGCGACTCTAGCGCGAACTGATTTAATATTATATTAAACAATCTAAACATTCAATCCATGGCGGCCGTTGCCAGGTGGGCGTCGTCCTGCCGTGAATAGTATTAATAAGGTTGGTAATATTGTCGTAAATACCGGGTTTTACCAAGATAAACCGCTATCTCATGCAGCTATAAAAAGTAACTAATTGAATAATATAGATTAGCCTTAACAGGTTGGTGAAAAACTCTTTTTTGGCGTTAAATGACTCTATATTTAGTGCCGATATTTTCCTACTAAATACTGGTTCGATTGAGCAAAATTAGCGTCTCAAATATGGTTTTTCACCAACCTGCTAATGCGTTGTTTTAGATGTTAGCAAATTTCGGCGGTTGTTGGCAGTAAAAAATATTTTTCAGATAGAAACTTTGCCTGCCCATGGTAATTGCGGCATATGCCGTAAAACTAGCCAAAATTGCGGTATTTAAAATAGTTATTTACACAGTATGGATAGTGTTGCCGAGTTGGTTGGTGGTGCGACAATTTGCCTCATTGAAACTCTGTAAATCTCGGTGGAAACTTCGCGCCGACTCCGATGGAGTCAGCAGGAGTGTTAGAGTTCTTTAATCGCTTGGCGGCCAAATTAATAATCGCCAATTTATGTTTGATTTGGAAATTAAAGTTTTCAGTCAAAACAAAGGAGAAAAAATGAATATCCGCAACAAAAAGCATATAAAACTTCGGCAGGCGCAACCCCTACTGGTTCAGAGGCACTTGCTTTAGTCGGTAGAATTTCTGTGACATATACCTACAACTAAAAGTCTATTGATTCAGTTTTACTAGACTGCGGTTGATCGATAAATTGAAACCATTTGAGTGAATTAGCAAAACACCTCGGGTGGTTTCAGTTTTAAAGCGCGGTAGTTTGAGGTTACCGCGAGTGAAGCCAAATAATTCGAAGCGGCAAATGTTGGGGTTCGAAAAATTACCCACCACCTGCAAAAATCCACCATACCTGCAGCTAGCCAAGCCTGATTTATTTTCAATAAGTTTTAATTAGCTTTAAATTCATTGCACCCTTTTTGTCCGCCTTAGTTTAAAAGGAAAATTGACTATGCCATCAACAAAACCCGTTAAAAAACACGCATTATTAGTTTTGATAAATTCGCTGCTACTATCCACGCAAGTTTTCGCCTCAACAGTATTCGAACCCACTTATTTCCCTCCAGGGTTTATAGGCGGGGAAGCGCATTTGACCTATGACCGTCAAGCCTGGGCCACCTTGCTGCCGACGCGGGCTCGAACCGATATCCATGGAATCCCCATAGAGGGGTCTGAAGGACCGACGTCGGATACCAAGGGCAATCGTTTTTTATATCCGCAGCTATTTTTGGATCATAACTCGCCTACCGCCATTAAGCGTTCGGAGCTTGCCTCGGAGGCGCGTATAGCCAATGGCACAGCCGATCCGGAAGCCGTGGCGCAATGGCGTATCTACAATCAAGATGAGTGGGTGCCCCTTGATCAACCGCCAGGCGGCTTTACCATGCAAGTCGATGATTTGCGAGCAGGGGTCTGGTGGCCTGAAAAATCCGGTTGGGTACCCAGCAGTTATAATCCCTATCCCGGCGAGGAAACGCCTTTAACAATCGGTCTGGGCGGCTCGCTGCGCCTGCACAGCGATTTTATCGCACCGGGCGCCTCGCTGTGGTTTGCCAGCCTGGATATCCGCCTGCAACAAGATCGGATGACTCAGGAATACAAATGGTACATCGGTAGCAGTGGCGGCGTGGCGCCTGGAAGCATATTTGAACTAATCAACCCGGTGTTCGGCGTCGATCCGACAACGGGCTATACGACCTTAAGCGCGGATTACAAATGGGGCGCGTCTCAATGGAGTAACTTTTTTCATTTCAATGCCTATCCTGGAGATATCACCGAAAAAGTGCTAGGGCATATTTCGATGAATGTCGGCGCGGAAACGGCACCGGTGCCGGTGCCGGCAGCCGTGTGGTTATTCGGAAGTGCCTTGGCGGGCTGGCTGGGTTTTAAACGCCGTACCGCAGTACTTGCTTAATAGACGTTTTTAGTGGCTTGGAGCAGGCGGCAATGGACGCAGCACGCCTGCTTCGGCGAGATACCGTTCGTTTGCGAAGCTTCGCGGGAGTCTTTAAGAATTATGCCTAATTCCAAAATTTTATCTCTGTCTCTCCTTATGGCGGCATTCGGTGCCGGGTATTGCGTTCGCGGAATTGATTTCTCAGACGCAGCGAGTCTCGCCAATCAAAGCGCCTCGGAGCCCACGACGCCGCGCCCGCTTGCCGCCAACCGCAAAAGCGAGCAATCGGGCAAAATTTCACGGCTGGCAGCATCGGCATCCGGCATTCACCTTTCAGAACAGGCCGTAAACCGTGGCGCCGCAGTTTCTCGGACTCAGGCTTTACCCATGGCTGAGACTGAAGCAGCCCCTCGGGACACGCATGAATTATTGGGGGCTTTGGACGCCAAACTGGCGCAAAATCCGGATATGGACGCTTTGCGCAATAGCCCGGAATTCCAGCAACTCATCGCGCATTTACAAAGCGATCCGGCTGCGCGCAACCAAGTCATCTCCCAATTCCTGCATGCCAGCGGCACAGATTTAGGCAACACCTTGAGCGAAATATTGGCCATGTCCGGCGGCGTAGAAGTGATGCCGGAGCTAAAAGACGCGGCTTCGCAACTCCTGCGCGACGGCAACGACGAGCAACGCTTGAATGCCTTGCAGTTGATCGGTGGCGCGGCCGGCAACGATCCTAAACTTCGCTCGCAAGTCATAGACATGCTGCACAAGGTTGCCGATAGCGATCCCCGGCTGGCCAGCGCGGCGATTTCCAGTTTAAATCGGCAAGGCGTCTCCACCCGCACCGAGCATCAGGACGTGATTCGAGCGGTTTCGCCGCTGGCCGCCAGTGCCGATCCCGAAGTGCGCCGCAATAGCTTACAAGTGCTGACACAATGGACCGGCAAAGACCAGTCCACGTTGGAAATTTTTACCAAAGCCGCGCGGGATTCCGATACTGGCGTGCGCAACTTGGCAGTATCGGCGCTGGGTAACGGCAGCTTTAGTTACGAAAATGTCCGCGATTCCTTGTTAGCCGTACTCCAAAACCCGAGCGAAGACCTAAAAGTCCAAGCCGCTGCTCAACAGGCCCTTTCGAGTTTTCCATTGGACGAACAAGCGCTCAAAATTTATCAGGAGTACATGGCAAGCGTTAAAACGGAAGGAGGCAGCCCAAGCGGCGCTTTTAATTGAAGTCACGGCTGACTGGGCAGTTACCCTGCTTGAAGTAGTGGCGGGTTGGAATCACGGGAGCAAGGGCAGACCGATGCCGACGATCCAAATTATTAAGGGTATCTGGCTGCCGGCGCTCCGGCTCAAGCCAATTTGGGTTTCAACTAAACCATATTCCGAACCAATTCCGCTTCCTGATCGTGGCTGATTCAAGCCGCTCCCGCGGGGCGGGCACCAATCTTCATTTCATCCGCCTGATCCTCCTCCCGATCGCCAAGCTGCAGTGTTGGCCATAGATGCCGGTCAGCCGGTTTGGCGAAAAATTCCCTGAGCTCGGATTCCGATATTTCGGCAGCAGCCAGGAAAGGTTGCTCTCCAATTGCGATGCGGAAAGGTTTTATCGTCCGCTTCGATGCTCGGGCTGGCTGAAAACGAGCGCGGTTTTTGAGCTATGTGATTTGACTCAAAAAAATTACGCCAAAACACCCATTTTTCTTGCTAGATATGTTGGCGGCCGGTTACGCCGCTGAGCGGGGCCGATTTGCCGGTTCAAGCCCGGTGAGCTTAGTCGATTTTTAATTAAATAAATTTAATTAAATCAATATATTGAGTTTTATGTGCCGATTTATGCTGCCACGGAAATTCCGGGTGGCATTCTAGTTGCTTTATGTAAAAGCATCATACTTATCTCTAGCAAGCACAATGACGTTATCAGCCCCGGAAACTCTGGCCGGAATCTCGGCTTGGCAAGCGCAACAGCGTGGCGATGCGACCGCTTTCGTGTTCGAAGGCTGTCGTTCGACGTTTAGCCAGTTCGACCGGCATGCCAATCAAGTTGCTGCCGGATTAGTCGCCGAGGGGATTATGCCGCAAGCTCGGGTTGCGGTTTTGGCCAAGGACAGTATCGACAGCTATCAAATTTTATTTGGCTGCGCCAAGGCGCGGGCGGTGCTGATCGGGATTAACTGGCGCCTGTCCGCGGCGGAAAGCGTTTATATCCTGCAAAACGGCGAAGTCGAAATCGTGTTTGTGGCTAAAGATTTTCTCGAACGTGTTGCCGCGGCAAAACACGCACTGCCGCGGCTGCGCACAATTGTCGTGTTAGACGCGGAACTGGGCGAATACCCAAGTTTTCAGGGCTGGCGGGACCGGTTTCCGCCAACGCCGCCGGCTTTGCAGCCTCGTCCGGAAGATGTGGTGGTGCAAATGTATACCAGCGGTACCACCGGCCATCCGAAAGGGGTGCAGTTGCAAAATGATGCGTTCTTCAGGCTGATGCGGGGCATGCGCGAACGAGGCGACCTTTGGATGGATCTGAATCCGGAAGACCGGCTGTTGATATCGCTGCCGCAATTCCATATGGGCGGGATCTGGTGGGCGATACAGGGATTCATTGCCGGCGCGCAAGGCATTGTCATCGACACCTTTGTGGCCTGGAAAGTGTTGGAATTGATCGAGCGCCACCGGATCAGCAAAGTGCCGATGGTGCCGGCCATGATTCAGACCACGCTGGCGGAACCGACCTGCGATAGCACGGATTTGTCGTCGGTAAAGGGCTTTCTCTACGGCGGTTCGCCGATCGCGCCGGCCTTGCTGAAGAAGGCGATGGCGCGGTTCGGTTGCGGCTTTTTCCAAATCTACGGCATGACCGAAACCGGCAATATGGCGGTTTGTTTACGCCCCGAGGACCATGAGCCGGCAAACCCCAAGCGTTTGGAATCTGCCGGCCGGGCTTTGCCGGGGGTGGAGCTGCGGGTGATCGACGCCGAAGGCCGTTGCCTGCCGCCGCTGGCGATAGGCGAGATCTGCATCAAGTCGCCGGCCAATATGGTCGGATATTGGAACAATCCGGCGGCAACGCGGGAATGTCTGTCCGCCGACGGTTGGGTTCGCACCGGCGATGCCGGTTATCTCGACGACCAGGGCTATTTGTTTATCTGCGACCGGCTCAAGGACATGATCATTTACGGCGGCGAGAACATCTATCCGGCCGAAATCGAAGCTGCGCTATGCGAGCACGACGGCGTCGCCGAGGCGGCGGTTATCGGCGTCCCGGACGAACGTTGGGGCGAAGTCGTTAAGGCGTTTGTGGTGTTGCGACCGGGTTGGACGATCAAGCCGCGAGAATTGATCAATTTTACCCGCCAGCGCATTGCCGACTTCAAAGCGCCGAAATCGATCGACTTTCTGGAAAAGCTGCCTCGGAATCCAAGCGGAAAAATATTGAAGCGGGAATTGAGGACACCTTATTGGACCGCACAATCCCGGCAAGTCAATTAGGCCGCGCGCTATTGGCGGCCGCCTTGGATTGCAGGGCCAAATCGGTAGCGTCGTGCGCCAGTCGACACCTGCCGGGAGTACCAACCCACCACCATCACTGGAGCTTATAGGAGTGCCTGAATGAGCGTTGAAACCATCGAAATCGAAGTGATCGAGTCTAAACCCGGCAAAATCGGTGCCGAAATCCGCGGCCTGGACATAAACGCCTTGTCCGCCGAAGCGCCTGAACTCGGGATGATTCGGAGTCTGATCTACCGCAATAAACTGGTCGTGTTGCGTAACCAGGAACTGGACGAAGCCAAGTATGTGGCATTCGCCCGTAAACTGGGCCGGCCGCAGGTTTATTTCCAACCGCAGTACCACCATCCGAATTACCCCGAAATTTTTGTTTCGTCCAACGTGCCGGATCAAAACGGCAACAAAATCGGCGTGTCCGGTACCGGAAAATATTGGCATACCGATTGTGCTTTCGAAAAACATCCATTGTCGTTTACCTCGGTTTATCCCTTGGTATTTCCGAAAATGTCGCGGGAAACTTCGTACATCGATATGGTGCAGGTGTTGAAAAATCTGCCGGCGCAATTAAAACAATATGTCGACGCCAAAACCTATATTCACGCCGGCCAACTCAGGTATAAGGTTCAGGCCAGCGATATCGATAAATCGCTGGCGGAGTTACTCGAGCGCATCAATGCCGAAGTGCCTCCGGTCGAACATCCGGCCGTCATTCAACATCCGGTAACCGGCGAATTCTCGTTGTATATCAGTAGCGGTTTTACGATAAAAATCGCCGGACTGGACCATGAAGAAAATCAAATGGCGCTGAAGGCATTATTCGATTTTATCGAGCGTCCGGAGCACGTGCATACCCATTATTGGGAAGAGGGCGATTTAATCATTTGGGATAACCGTTCGGTGATTCATAAGGCCTCGGGGGTTAAACCGGGCGAGACCAGCAAAATGTATCGGGTTGGTATTTACGACGATTTGCCTTTTTACGTTGGTATCGGCAATTGACGTTCGAGAATATCTTGCCGGTAATACTGTTTACTTTTGGCGAAATTATTGAAATTGGAATAAGCGAATGACTACTGAAACTTCAGGCCTGGAAATTAAAGAAGCAAGGCCCGGTAATATCGGCGCCGAAATTATTGGATTGGATGTTAACGAATTGTCTGACCATGCGCCGGAGTTAGCGCTGATAAGGCAGTTGATTTATAAAAACAAACTGGTGGTGTTGCGCGGTCAAGAATTGACGGCGGAACGTTATGTGGCGTTCACCCGCAAACTGGGTCGGCCGCAAGTGTATTTTCAGCCGCAGTACCATCATCCCGACCATGCCGAGATCTTCGTCTCGTCCAACGTGATCGAGGCGGACGGCAAAAAGCTTGGCGTGGCTGGCACCGGGCGCTACTGGCACACCGATTGTGCGTTCGAACCCCACCCACTGTCTTTTACGTCGGTCTATCCCTTGGTATTCCCGAAATCCGCCCGGGAAACGTCTTATATCGACATGGCCGCGGTATACGCAAAATTGCCGGCCGAATTAAAAGCCTATGTCGAAACGGCAAGCGCCGTTCACGAAGGCAAACTGCGTTACAAAGTTCAAGCGTCGGATATCGACAAGTCGTTGGCCGAGTTACTCGACCGGATCCATAACGAAGTACCGCCGGTTATTCATCCGGCGGTGATACAGCATCCGGTCACGGGCGAAAAGATTCTCTATATCAGTAGCGGTTTTACCACCAAATTGGCCGGTTTAACTTACGAAGAAAATCAAAAGGTAATGCAGGCCTTATTCGACTTCGCCGAGCAGCCGGAACATATTCATACCCATTATTGGGAGGAAGGCGATTTGATTATCTGGGATAACCGGCCGCTGGTGCATAAAGCCTCTTCGGTAAAACCAGGCGAGAAAAGCAAAAGCTATCGCATCGGTATTTACGACGACTTACCTTTTTACGTAGGAATAAACTCATGAGTGCAATCACTGAATTAGCGGAATGCGACGCGCTGACGTTAACCGATATCGAAGGTTCCTTCGTCAATCAGGTATTGTCGCCATATCGGCAGCACTGCCAATATCTGAAGAAGGCTTATTTTCAGCAGCAAGAAGGGCTGGGATTACAAGGTATGTTGATGAACGGCGAGTTTTCGATTCCGGAATCCTGCTATATCGACGATACCGGGCATTTTAACGCCGTCGAATACAATATTTGTTACAACCAAATCGCTTATGTTCATTTGGGATATTGCATCAAGCACGGTTTAATTCCGGAGTTAAACGAATACGAGCCGGATTCTTTTTTCGAGAAGCAGTTGTCCAACTTTCTAATTGCGAATTTAAATTCAAGCTATCAAAGCTTTATTAATGCCAAACGGTTTTACGGAACCTTCGGCATTAGTTTGGTGAAGAAAACCTCTCGCTGCACGTTTTTGAAGACGTTCTGCCATTTTCACGACGACAAGCTTGGCAAATCCAAAGGCGAGGTAACGTTGGCGGTGTTACGCCCGGATGCTTAACGGAACGCCGATTCCGCACATCGATTTTGCGCCAACTATCCATAGTTTTTGACTCTATTCAGACCACGATGGGGACGGATATACAGTTTGCGGACGCCTACTGCGAAACGCATGAAGCATTCAGCGTGTTAGACCGGCTTGCCCAAGCTCAGCCGGATTTGCGCCGACGCATCTTGATCGATTTTATCCGCGGTTTGCTGGTCGAGTTTTTGGAATTGGACGATCCCGACGATGTCGCCGACGACCGCAACTTCGGCGAACTCGGCGCAGACTCCATGCAGGCGGTCGACTTTAAAGTGGAACTGGAACAGCGCTTGCACTGCGCGTTGCGGTCGACCGTGCTATTCGATTATCCGCGTTTGGACTTGCTTGCGGATTATTTGCTTGCGGAGGTGTTGGACTTGGCGGCGGTGGCTACGGACTGTCTGCCTGTGACTGTGCCGGCGGCATTGGTGGCGCGACCGCAGCCGGCGCAAGCCGCCATGGCGATTGCCGTGGTCGGCATGGCCGGGATTTTCCCGGAAGCCGAAAATGCCGTTGCGTTATGGCAAAAGGTGGTGTCCGGGGTGCCGTTGCAGGTCTCGGGCCGCTCGGAAGCGCCGGAACTGGCCTATGGCCGAATCGACCTTGGCAAGCGGCAAGCGGCGGAGGCATTGCCGATCTCGGAAGCCGAGTATGCAGCCTTGCCGCGGCAGGAGCAATTGCTGTATCGATGTATCGCGGACGCTTTGCTGGAGTATCGGCTCGACCTTGCGGCATTGGCGAAAACTCCGACCGCGGTTTTCATCGGCTGCCGGGAAACGTTGCCGACGGCGGACGTGGCGTATCGGATTCCGCTTGCCAACAAAATTTCGTTTCGGCTGAACCTGAAAGGGCCGAGCGAGACGGTCAATTCCTTTTGCACCAGCGTCTACCTGGCCTTGCACCGGGCGGTGCAAAGTTTGCGGGCCGGGGAATGCCGGCAGGCGATTGTCGGCGGCGTCAACCTGATTGCTGCGGACGAATTCGCTCAGGCGGCGCGACAGGGGCTTTACCGCGATATTCTCAGCCGCGACAACCAGACCAAAAGTTTCGGCGCTACCGCCAACGGTTATCTGCGTAGCGAAGGCGGCGGCGTGTTGATCCTGAAACCCTTGGCCGATGCCGAGCAGGATGGCAACCGCATTTTGGGCGTAGTCAAAGGATCGGCGGTTTACCACGGCGGCCGCGGCTATTCGTTCGAGGCGCCGAATCCGCAAGGGCTTAAGGAAGCGATTCGATTGAGCCTCGCCAATGCCGGCTGCAGCGCCGACTCGATCGATTACGTCGAGGCGCACGGTATCGGCAATCCGATGGCCGATGCGTTGGAATTGGGCGCCGTCGACCAAAGCTACCGGCAAGCCAGCGCCGATTCCGGCAAACGCTGGCACGTCAGCAGCGTAAAACCCAGCATCGGCCACCCGGAAGCCGCTTCCGGGATGGCGTCGATTATCAAAGTGTTAAAAGCTTTCGAGCACGGTTTGTTGCCCGGTATCGCCGGTCTCGATGCGGTCAATAGCGATTTGGCCGCCGGGCATGCGTTGATTCTGCAACGCCAGGGTCGGCCTTGGCCGAGTTCCGATCAGCTGAAACGCGCGGCCCTGAACAGCTATGCCATCGGCGGGGTAAACGCCCATGTCGTTCTGGAGGAATACCGGGCCGATGCCGCGGTTGCCGCCAGCAGCATCGCCCAGTGCGCAGCGCGGGCCTCCGATCGGCCCCTGGCGGAGTTGGGGCTCGATCCATCCAGCGCCGCGGTGCTAGCCGAGTTGGTTCAAGACATTTTTAAGCTGGAGCTGGGCTCGCTCGACTTGGCGCTTTCCCTGATCGATTACGGTTTCGATTCCATCGACGTGGTGCAGTTCGTCGGCCGTTTGAACGAGGCGCTGGGGTTGGACATCAAATTCAGCCAGGTGCTGGGTGTCGACGACTTTGCCGGGTTTTTTGCGCTGTTGGCGCTGAAACTGCAGCAAAAAACGCCGGCCGGCAGCACCGGCTCAAGCGGGGAGGCGCCGGGTTTGGCCGATGCGGCTATCTGCGGTCCGTTGTCGGAGGTGCAAAAGGGTCTGTGGTACGTCAATCAACTGGCGCCGGAGTCGATCGCGTTTAACGTGCCGTTGACGTTCAAGGTCTCAGGCAACGTCGATGCCGCCTTATTGCAGCAAGCGCTTGCGGCGATGCTGGCCGAGTACCCCATTCTTACCGTGGCGCTCGAGGTCGACGCCGAGACCGGCGCTTGCGTGCAGCGGATTCGGCCGGTCGCAGCATGTATCAACTGTCACGAAATGCGACTGGAATCGGCGGCGGTGCTGGACGCCTGCTTGTGGGAATTGTTGCGGCAGCCTTTCGATTTGTCCAAGGACGCGCCGGTCAGGCTGTATGCGATCGATGCGGCCGAGGCCGGGACTTACGTCTATTTCGTCATTCACCACATTGTGTTCGACGGCACCTCCGGGGCCTTGTTTATCGCCGCGTTCTGGCAGAAATATCACGCCTTAGGGGCCGGCACGACCTTGGTTTGCCGCGCTCCCGATCTGGCGTTTCTGGATTTTGTCGATTGGGAACGGCGCTATCTGGCCGGCGCTGACGGGGCGGCAGACGCACGCTGGTGGCGCGAATTATTGGCCGATCGAGCGGCGACCTTGAATCTGCCTTACGATTATTTGCCGCAAGCCAGCTTGTCGGCCGCCGGTATCGGTTGTCAAAAGTTCAGGCTGGACGGTGCCGAGCTGGCAGTCCTGAAGTGCTTGGCGACGCGCGGAAAAACCAGCTTGGCGGTGTTGTTCCTGGCGCTGTTTCAAGTCTTTTTATACAAGCTGACCCGGCACGCGGCGCCGGCGGTGACGACGCCGGTACGCGGGCGGCCCAAATCGGCCTACGAACACAGTATCGGTTGTTACATCAACGTCATGGTCGTGCCGTGCCAAGTGCAGCCGGCAGCTTCCTTCAATCAGTTGATGCAGCAAACCCGGCGCCGGTTTTTCGAGTGCCTGGACCATGCGCACTATCCGTTTCCCAGGTTGTTGTCGGACTTGGGCTTGCATTTGGCCAATCCCCAGGAAAACCCGTTTCCGGTGTCCTACACCTACCAGAATTTTTTCGACGAGCTGTTACATAACGCCGACGCGCTGCAGGGCGTCGAGACTTTGTACGAGGTGTTTCAGCAAACCGAGGACAATTACACGCTCGAAATTTACGATTTCAGGCACAGCCTGCAAATCAACATCAAGTACAAGCGCAGCTTGTTCGACGATGCCAGCGTTGTCCGGCACTTGGCCTGTTTCAAACAGTTAATGGCCGGTGTGGTTGCCAATCCGGATCAAGCCGTCAGCGCCATCGAAATCCTGGCGGCGGCGGAAAAGCAACGTCTGTTGACCGGGTTCAATGCGACGCAGACGGTCGCGGTTCCCGCCGCCTGCCTGCACCAGCTATTCGTCCGCCAGGCGCTGGAAACCCCGGAACAGGTGGCGGTGATCGGCGAGGAGAGTTCACTCAGCTACCGGGAACTGCACCAGCAAAGCGACCGGCTGGCCGTTTATCTGCAACAGCTTGGCGTCCATGCCGATACCCTGGTGGCGGTGTGTCTGCGCCGTTCGCCGCTGATGCTGGTCGGCCTGCTGGGCATCCTCAAGGCCGGCGGCGCCTATCTGCCGCTGGACGCCAACACCCCAACCGAACGCGGCAAACTGCTGCTGGCGGACAGCGGCGCCAAACTGATATTGACCGAAGCGGCGCTGGAACCGCATGCCCGCGAGATGACCCAGGGCTTGGACCTGCCGCGGGTTGCCGTGGACCGGGACTGGCCGCGGATCGCCCAAATCGACGAGCCGCCGCGGCAATTGGCGCGTCCCGAGCATCTGGCCTATGTCATCTACACCTCCGGTTCCAGCGGCCGGCCCAAAGGCGTCATGGTCGAGCACCGCAACGTCGTCAATCACAACCTGGCCGTCATCGCCGCCTACCAACTCAGCGGCAGCGACCGGGTGCTGCAATTTTCGACGATCAGCTTCGATATCTTCGTCGAGGAAGTGTTTCCGACCCTGCTCAGCGGCGGGGCAGTGGTGATGATGGACGGCGAGCGCTTTACCGACGCCGGCTACCTGAAAAGCGTGGTGCAGCGGCAGCGGGTCAGCCTGATCAACCTGCCCACTGCCTACTGGCATACGCTGGTGGAGCAAGACTTCAGCGACACCGCGCTAAGCCGGGTCGTGATCGGCGGCGAAAAAGCCGAAGCGGAAAAGTATCGGGTCTGGCGGCAACGCAACCCGAATATCCGGGTCATAAACAGCTACGGCCCGACCGAAACCACCGTCATCGCCACGCTGTACCCCATCGAAGCGGCCGCCGCCGACCAGCCGATCCCGCTGGGCCGGCCGCTGGCCAACACCCAAGTCTACGTCCTGGACAGCGACCTGCAACCGGTCCCGATCGGCGTACCCGGCGAATTGCATATTGCCGGCGCCGGTGTTACCCGCGGCTATCTCAACCAGCCCGAATTGACCGCCGAAAAATTCATCGCCAATCCCTTCGGTCCGGGCCGGCTGTACAAGACCGGCGACTTGGTACGCTGGCGCGACGACGGCCAGTTGCTGTTCATCGGCCGGCAAGACCAGCAAGTGAAGATTCGCGGCTTTCGAGTCGAGCTCGGCGAAATCGAACAGGCCTTGCTGTTGCATCCGAACATTCGCCACGCCGTCGTCGTTGCCCGGGAATTTGCCGGGGGCAAGCAGTTGGTTGCCTATTTCCAGGCCGGGATAGCGCTCGAGACGGCGGAATTGATCGCGTATTTGCGCCAGCGCTTGCCCGATTACATGGTGCCTGCCGCCTGGGTGGCATTGACGCAAATGCCGTTGACCGATAACGGCAAGGTTGATCGCAAAGCGTTGCTGGCGCGGCCGGTCGAGCGCTCGGCAGAGGCGGGTTACGTCGCGCCGAGCAACGCCATCGAAGCCACTTTGGTCGACATTTGGCAGGACGTATTGGGTATCGGCCGGATCGGGACTCAGGACAATTTTTTCGCGTTGGGCGGCCATTCCTTGCTGGCGATCCAAATCGTGTTGCGGGCCAAGGCGGCGTTGGGTGTCGAACTGGCGCTGAGTACTTTGTTCGAGGCGGCGGACATTCAACAACTGGCCGTGGCGATTGCGAACAGCGGCCGCGCCCCGGCCGAAGATTCGTTGGCTAACTATCTGAAACATCTGGAGGCATTCGTTGTTTAACGGCATACGGCATCGGTGGTGCGATTCGGTTTCTGATCGCAGTCTGGGATTCATCCAATTCGCGGCAGCAAGTCCATGTTGAGCGAGTTGATCGCTAACGGCGCGCGCTTGACCCGGTCGCCGGCCGGAGATTTGTGCGTCGAAGCCGGCGCCGGCCTGCTGACCGACGCGGTGAAGTCCGCGCTAAAAGCGGAGAAGGCCGGGGTTCTGAGCTATCTGGCCGGCGACAAGATCGCCTGCCAGTCGTTTTCGCAGGAGCGCCTGTGGTTTCTGGACCGGCTGGGTTTCGGCGGCCAATACCATGTGCCGGGTTTGGGCAAGATCGAAGGGCCGTTGGATATCGGCGCGCTGGCCAAGGCGTTGGATTTTATTTACGCCCGGCACGAAGCCTTGCGCACCAATTTTTCGGCGCTGGACAGCACGCCGTTGCAACGAATCCGGCCGGCGGCGGCGGTCGCCATCGAGCAACACGATCTGAGCCGGTTTAGCGGCGAACTGCAACACCGCGAACAAAAACAACGGCTGCAAAGCTTTATCGAGCAGCCATTCAATCTGGAGACTTCCGCATTATTCAGGGCGATGCTGCTGCGCCTGGCGGCGGAAACCCACATCCTGGCCTTGTGCTTGCACCACATCGTGACCGACGGCTGGTCGATGCGGGTGTTATTGAACGATCTGGCGGCAGCCTACGCCGCGTTTGTCGAAGGTAAACCGCCTGCGTTGCCGGCCTTGCCGGTCGATTACGCCCGGTATGCCGGTTGGGAGCGGGAAACCCACACGGATGCCAAACTGACGCGCGAACTGGCTTACTGGCAGCGCCAGTTATCCGGTTACCAGAATCTTGAGATGCCGTTGGATTTTGCGCGTCCGGCGAGCGCCAGCGGGCGCGGCGCTTACCTCCAGTTCGAGTTGAGTTCGGAGCAGGGTAAATTGGTTAAACAAGCGGCCAGAACGCGCAAAACCACTCCGTTCTCCTTGTTTATGGCCGCGGTCTATCTGCTGTTAAAAAAATACAGCGGCCAACACGACATTTGCTTGGGCATGCCGGTGGCCAACCGCAATCAGCGCGAAATCGAAGCTGTGGTCGGTTTTTTCGTCAATACCGTGGTGATGCGGATTAACCCGCCGGAACAAACCGGTTTGACGGTGAACGCCTTGCTCGAGCAGGTTCACACCGTGATTGTCGAAGGCCAGGAAAACCAGCAGGTGCCGATCGAGAAGATTTTCGATTTGCTGCAACCGGAGCGCGATTTAAGCCGCAGCCCCTTGTTTCAAGTCCTGATCAACTACACCCCGCTTCGGCTCAGCGGCTTACCGTTCGGCAATTGCCGCCTGGAGCCCTTGTTCGATTTCGAGATCAATGAAGCGAAGTTCGAGTTGACCTTCACCTATAACGAGTTCGAAGACGAGCATGCGCTGATCGGGATCGAATACGCCGCCGATCTGTATCGGCCGCAGACGGTGCAGCGGATGGCGGAGCATCTGACCAGCATCATGCGCTACCTGGTTGAGTCGCCGCACGGCATGCTCGCGGAACTGGAGCTGCTGGACGCGGACGCGCAGCGCAAGATACTGGACGACTGGAGCCGCTCGACCGCCAATCAGCTTCCCGACGCCTGCCTCCACGACCTGTTCGTCCGCCAGGCCTTGAAAACCCCCGAGCAAGTGGCGGTGATCGGCGAGGAGAGTTCGCTCAGTTATCGGGAATTGCACGAGCAAAGCGACCGGCTGGCCGTCTATCTGCAACAGCTTGGCGTCCAGGCCGACACCATCGTGGCGGTGTGTCTGCGCCGTTCGCCGCTGATGCTGGTCGGCCTGCTCGGCATCCTCAAGGCCGGCGGCGCCTATCTGCCGCTGGACGCCAATACCCCCGCCGAACGTAGCAAAGTCTTGCTGTTGGACAGCGGCGCTCGACTGCTGTTGACCGAAGCCGGCTTGATCGAAGGTTTGGCTGAAATGCGCGCGGGTCTGGCGATTCAGACCGTGGCGCTGGATAGCGACTGGCCGTTGATCGCCCAAAGCACCGGGCAACCGCGTCCCAGCGCGGCTCCCGAGCATCTGGCCTATGTGATTTATACCTCCGGTTCCACCGGCCAACCCAAAGGGGTGATGGTCGAACACCGCAACGTGGTCAATCACAATCTGGCCGCGATTGCCGCCTACCGTCTCAACGAGCGCGACCGGGTGTTGCAGTTTTCGACCATCAGCTTCGATATCTTCGTCGAGGAAGTGTTTCCGACCCTGCTCAGCGGCGGGGCGGTGGTGATGATGGACGGCGAGCGTTTCACCGATGTGGCTTACTTAAAAAGCCTGCTGCAACGCCACCGAGTCAGTCTGATCAACCTGCCCACCGCCTACTGGCATACGCTGGTGGACCAAGACTTCAGCGACACCGCGCTGAGCCGGGTGGTGATCGGCGGCGAAAAAGCCGAAGCGCAAAACTATCGGGCTTGGCGGCAACGCAACCCGAACATCGCGGTGATCAACACCTACGGCCCGACCGAAACCACCGTCATTTCGTTGCTGCACCCGATAGACCCGGCCCACGATCCCGACCAAGCGATACCGCTCGGCAAGCCGCTGGCCAACACCCAAGTCTACGTGCTGGACAGCGCACTCAAACCGGTGCCGATTGGCGTGCCGGGCGAACTGCACATCGCCGGCGCCGGTGTCGCTCGCGGCTATCTGAATCAGCCCGAATTGACCGCCGAGAAATTCATCGCCAATCCGTTCGGTGCCGGCAAACTGTATAAAACCGGCGATCTGGTGCGCTGGTTGGACGACGGCAATCTGGCCTTTATCGGTCGCCGCGACCATCAGGTCAAGATTCGCGGGTTTCGGGTGGAGTTAGGCGAAATCGAGACTGCGCTGGCTAGGCATCCAGCTGTCAAACTGCCGGTGCTGGTCGTCAGCGAACGCCAGAATAACAAGCAACTGTTGGCGTTTTATACCCACGACGGCAATCCGCCCGAGCCAGAAGTCATGAAGGCTTTTCTGCGCCGCACCTTGCCCGATTACATGGTGCCGCTGGCGGTGCTGGCACTCGATACCCTGCCGATGACGCCGGGCGGCAAAATCGACCGTAAGGCACTGGCACAGCAAGCCGAGAGCTGGCTGGCCGGGCGCGGGGATTTCAGCCCGCCGCGCGGCCAGCTGGAGCAACAACTGGCCGAAATTTGGCGGGCGCTGTTGAACGTCGAGCGGGTCGGCGTGAACGACAATTTTTTTGAGTTGGGCGGCCACTCCTTGCTGACCGTGCAACTGATCAGCCGGATTAACGCCATTCTCCCCGACAGCTCGCTGAATCTTGCCGATATTTTCAAATATCCGACGATAAAAGCCTTGAGCGATTACCTAGAGCGCCCGCTGGAAAAACTGACCAATTCAGCGTATTTGCTCAATCTGCGCTCGGGGATTCCGACGTTTATCGTGCCGGGCATGCCCGGCTTGAGCGACGGCTATTTCGAACTGGCGGAGTGCCTGAAGCGGGAAGGGCCGGTTTACGGCTTGCAAATGAAAGGCTATAGCGACGAGCCGCCGGCGACCACGGTCGAGGACATGGCCGCGCACAATATCGCCCAGATCAAAAGCGTTTGGCCGCAAGGGCGGATCAATTTGTACGCGCACAGTTACGGCGGCACCGTGGTCTACGAAATGCTGCGCCAGTTGCAAGATTCGGCTTACGAAATCGGCGAAGTGGTGTTGATCGATAGCGGTTTGTTGCTGCGGCAAAGCAGCGTGGACAAGGCCTCGGTCAAGGCATTCTGCAACTTCATGCTGACGAACGCCGGAATTTCGCCCGAGCCCTATCGCGGCGCGATTGCCGAAATTTTAAAAACCAAGCCCTACGCGGAGTGGAAAGACTGCTTTGCGTCGTTATTGGCTGACATCGTTCCGAATCTGGACGCCGGGCATTTTCGGAAAATCTGGCAAGTGACCGAGGCGTCGATTACCGCCCGTTACCGTTACACCGCCAAGTTGCCGTATCGGGTGACGCTGGTGATCGCCGAAGGCAGTAAAGGCTGGTTGGCGGCCAACGAGTGGGACGATTATTTTCAAGCCGTCAATGTGATCAAGGCCAAGGGTGAGCATTTCACGGTAGTCAAGCAGCCGTATTGCGCGGCTTGGTTGCGCGAACTGAATCCCGAGCCGGCCGCTCAGCCGTCAACGCTCGCCGTGCCGCCGCTGGTCGAGCCGGACCAGACTAGTAGTCTGCTGAGCGTCAGTGGTTTGGAGAAACACTATGGAGAAACGACGGCGGTTGCCGGCGTTAGTTTCGAGCTGCAAGCCGGGACCTGCTTCGGCTTGCTGGGACCGAACGGCGCCGGCAAAACCTCTACGCTGGAAATGCTGGAAGGCATACTCAAGCCGAGCAAAGGCGACGTCCTGTTTCGCGGCAAACCGATCGATAGACGCTACAGCCAGCACATCGGGATTCAGTTTCAACATACCGCCTTGCCGGAAACCTTGACGGTGAAGGAATGCTTGCAACTGTTTCAGAAGCTTTACCCGCGTAGTCTGCCGCTCGACGACATTATCGAGGCCTGCGCGCTAGGGGACTATATCAACCGCGATTCCCGCAAGCTGTCCGGCGGCCAGCGGCAACGCTTGTTGCTGGGCATCGCCTTGATCAACGATCCGGACATTTTGTTTCTGGACGAACCCACCACCGGTCTGGACCCGCAATCGCGCCACAACTTCTGGAGCTTGATTCGGGACATCAAACAGCGCGGCAAGACCATCGTCCTGACCACGCATTACATGGAGGAAGCCGAGCAGCTTTGCGACGAAATCGCCATCATGGATCAAGGCCGGATTATCGTCCAGGACACGCCGGAGAACCTGTTGCAGGAGCATTTCGACGGCGTAATGATCCGTCTGCCGCGGGCCAGCGGGCTGGCGGAGCTTCCAGGCTTGCCGTTCGCGGTGAGTGCCGGCGCCGAAACGGTGGAGTTCGTCACCGCCAATGTGGAAGCGGCGATCGCCCAACTGACTCGGCTGAATATTTCGTTGGAAGGTTTGACGGTCGCCACGCCGAATCTGGAAAACCTGTTTCTTAAATTAACCGGCCACTCATTGAGAAGTTGAGATGAAGTATTTTTTGGCATTGCTAACAGCCCGCAATATCGAATTGATCCGCGACAAAGCCACCTGGGTCTGGAATTTCGTGTTTCCGGTGGTGTTGATCGTCGGCATCGCGGCGATATTCAACGACAAGGATACCGCGCTGTTTAAAGTGGGCGTGGTCGGCGAGGCAAGTCCGCAAATCAGCGCATTCAAGACCACCCAATATTTGCAGTTCATCGACTACCCCGAGCTGGATAAGGCGCTAGCCAAACTGCAGCACCATCAGTTGGATATGGTGGTCCGGGGTGGCTCGGAAGACGGTTACTGGATCAACGACAGTGCCGCGCAAGGCTACCTGTTGGAAAAAATCCTATTGGCCGGCGATCAAACTACGACCTGGAAAAAGCAAGTGGTTTCCGGGCGGCAGGTGCGCTACCTCGACTGGGTTTTGCCCGGCATTCTAGCCATCAACATCATGCACAGCAGTCTGTTCGGCGTCGGTTTCACCATCGTCAGATACCGTAAAAACGGCGTGCTTAAACGCTTGAAAGCCTCGCCGGTCAACGCCTTCGAATTCCTGTCGGCGCAAGTCGCCAGCCGGTTGGCGATGTTGATGCTGGCGATTGTGCTGCAATTTGTGGCGATGCACGCCTTGTTCGATTTTTTAGTCCAGGGTGCTTTTGCGCTGTTGGCGCTGATTGCGGTACTCGGTTCGGTAACCCTGATCAGCCTCGGCTTGTTGATGGCGAGCAGGACCAGCAGCGAAGAATTGGCCTTGGGTATCCTGAACCTGCTGACCTTGCCGATGATTTTGCTGTCCGGGGTCTGGTTTTCATTGGAAGGCGCGCCGACGCTGTTGCAGAACCTGACGCTGATTTTTCCGCTGACCCACATGCTGCAAGCCGCGCGCGCCGTGATGATAGACGGTGCCGGATTAAGCGATATTGCGCCGGCGTTATTGACGCTGTCGGCAATGACACTGCTGTTTCTGACCAGCGCTGCGCTGCGCTTCAGATGGGTGGAAGAGTAGCACCCGGATTCGCGTCAGTTCCGGCGGCGACGCGGGATTTCACGCGGCGATTGCGTGAGATAACTTAGTTTTCGAGGGCCGGCGCCGGATTCGCCGTGCCAAGCCTTGTTATTCAAGGCGAATCAGATTTGGCCTAGTGTTTGCTCGTCGCTAATTGACTCGAAAACCCGACTTTAATCTGCCTTCGCGGCCTTTCCGTTGCAGCGTCGCTACGCCGCAACTCCGCCTGCGTTTTGTGAGGAGACCGTCGGGAGCTCGAGTTATTGGAAGGAATTGCTGGAAGCTCAGGCAGTAATCGTTCGCGGAAGCAGCGATGCCGCAAGGATTGCGGCGCAACGCCACACCCGCCGCGAGGCGGAGCCGGAAAGCCACGGGTCTTGGAACAAGACGGCCGGGTTACCGGCGGGCAAGGTTTGCCGATAGACACGGCGTCGGCCGCGTCGATTTACAAACTTGGAACCCGCCGCATAACTTAACCATCGATAAATCTACAAGGAAAAACCATGTATCTATTTAAAAAACATAGCCACAAATTGGCCTCGGCCGGCGTTCTGGCAATCGGTCTATTCGGCGGACTGTTGACAACAACCGATGCCAACGCGGCTCTTGTTAGCGGCGTGGCGAATTTAACAATCGACAATTCCGCCTTTACTTCGGCTATACCGGGTGCCGAAGGTTGGTATATCGCTAATTTTTGGGATAAAAACCATAACGCCACGCCGATCACTCTGGATACAACCGGAGGCGTCGCGCTGAGCCAGACCGGAACCTTTAGCGTGTCGTTGGCGGTCAATAGCAATACCTCGACCATCAACTACGGGGCCGCTCGCAAGCAACAAGCCACGACGATGGACGCCGGCAACACCGCGGCCGGGCAAATCGGCTTGAGCGGCGCTTTCCGGATGGAGCCGGCGGCTGGTGGCACCTATCTGAATCCCGCCGATTTCTTTTTGAAAAAAACCGCCGGTCAATGGGACATCTTCACCTACAGCAACGGCTTTGGCCAACCGGCACTGTTCCGTTTGGTCAATGCCTCGGAATCGGTTAACGCCAACGGCGAGTTATCGCTGAGCGGCGACGTGTATTTCACGGCTCAATCCTTTTCCTGGAACTTGCTGTTGAATGGTAGCCAGTCGGTCAAGCTGGGCACTTTCAGCCTGACGCCATCGGCAGTACCGGTACCGGCGGCCGTTTGGCTATTCGGCAGCGGATTATTGGGGCTATTGGGTTCAGCGCGCGGAAAAAATCAGATTGTCCGCCTAAGCCGCCAGCCGGCACCGTCGTCGATCTGCCCGGCAATATCGGCGGTGCCGAGCCAATTTATCCCAGCCGCCAGTTACACCGGTTCAAACCCGGCGTCGGATCTAGCGCCGAGCGTTGAACGCTTCCGCCAGCAATGGCGCGGCCGCCTGGGATTTTCAGTTAGGGCCGGTATTGGAATCACCTCTAAAACAAGGAAACAAAATGAAATCTTTAAACGTTGTCGCGATCGCCGCATCGCTGCTCGCGACATCCGCGCACGCCGCCACCGTGGCCGGCGGTTCGTTGATTCTCAACCTGGACCGGAACGCGTTCGCTGCCGGAATCGACTTGGATAACACGCCGGCGCCGTCGATTTATGTAGAAGAGTATTTCGACGCTTCGGCGGCTTCGAAAACATTTGCCCAGTTGCGCGACTCCAACACGCCGGTCGATCTCACGAACTATGCGGCGAACGAAATCTCCGCAATCGGTCTTGAGTTCACCGTGAACGGCGCAAGCGTCGCACCCAATCCGACCAATCGGCACAACAGCCCGACGACTTTTAGCTTCGATCCCAATAACATCGCCGCCACCGCGACCGGAAACATCGGCTTGGCCGGCGGGATGCGTTATCGAGTCGATGTCGATCCACCGACCAACAGAGTCTTAATGGCCGATATGATCCTGGCATACAACCCGGCGGAGCAGCAAAAAACGCCGGAAAGTTCGGCGTGGGTGATCTATAACCAAGTCGGTTTTTCCGCCGTCGCTTTCGAATTGTTCGACGTGACAACGCAGTTAACCGGCAATGTTCTCACCTTGAACGGCAGTTTGGGGTATGGTTGGGGCTTCGACCATCTGGGTGCCGAAGTCGCTAGAGCCGCCAACGCCCGTATCGGCACCTTCAGTTTTCAAACCACGGTAGTCCCGCTGCCTGCCGCGGTCTGGATGTTCCTGAGCGGCGCACTCGGATTGGGCGCGGCCGGCTATCGGAAAAAAGCCGCTTGATGCGGATGTCGATAAACGAACGGCTGGGTTATTCCGAGTCGTTCATCGACGTTGTTACGGCCTGAGCGTAGCCATCGCCGCCATGTCGTGCCGTCGGTTGGCCGTCGGGCTGCAGCATCCGGGCAGTGTCGGTTTTCCTGAGATACTGTGAGACATAAAAACCCGCGAAGCTAGACCCTTCGCCGGATTTGATACATATTGGGTATTTCCGGTACTACACCGAGGACTGCTCGATGATGCCCGCGGCCCACTTGCGGAACTGTAAGCCCGCTTTGATTTTTTTCACGCTTGCGCTTCCGGTGCGGCCATCAGCTGATTTAACCGAGCCAGAGCATCCGCCACGATCCTTCCTTGCGCCGCGATGCTTTCAATGATTTCACCCGGCGTACGGTCATCAATCACTGCCACCGCGTTGGGGTTGACGGCTTTCAGGTCGAACACCGCCGCGTCGATGGCTGCAGCCTCGGCCTCAAGATCGCGAGCCGCTTTTTCCTGCTCGCGAATATCCGTTTCCAATGTCTCGATCTGTTTCGCGTCGGCTTTGGCTTTCTTCAGTTGCTTGAGGCGTTCTTTCAGATCCACCACAGTTGCCTTGATGCCAGCAGCCTTGTCCTGCAACGGCTGCATTTCCTCGCGCGCCTTGGCGCGGCGGGCGGTGAAATCCACCGTCCAGGAATAGCGGCTGGCACCCTCGGCTTGGCCGTGGTGTTGCAGCATGCGGGCGTAGCTGGGGAAAGGCTTGCCTGCGTTTTCTTCATCGGCCAGCCAGTCGGTAGTGAGGATAGCGGGCAAGGCATCATCCGCCAGTATTTCGCCATCCTTGCCAAAGCCGAAGTGCGCCAGCGTCAGCGGGGTTTTCTTGCCCACCTTGACCCACGACAGATCGTAATACCAGATGCGTTCGGTCTTCTTGCCCTTGGTGAAAAACAGCAGGTTAGTCTTCACGCCCGCACCTGCGGTGGAAAAAACACCGCCCGGCAGACTGACGATGGCCCACAGATCGCACTCATCGGTGAGCTTGCGCTTGGTTTCCACGAAGGCGCTTTCGTTGGTGCGGAACAGCAAGCCTTCATCCAGCACGATGGCGCAGGTGCCACCCGGCGCCAGTTCGGACAGGATGTCCTGCACGAACAGCACTTGGGTGGCGCCCGTTTCAAATGCAAAATTCTTCTGCGCGTCGCGCCCCTCTTTACCGCCGAACGGCGGATTGGTCAGGATCACATCGAACTGCGCGGGCGCATGGCGGAACAATTCGGCGTAAGTGGCGCGGCGCGTCAGCGAATTGCCATGCCACAGATTGGGCTGGTCAATGCCATGCAGCACCAGATTGGCCAGCGCAATGGGGAAGACCAGATTTTCCTTTTCCCGCCCGAAAAACGTATCGTGCTTGAGCTTCTCTATGTCGGTAGACGCGGGAATTTTGCCCAGTTTGCGCTCGACATGCTCATACGCCACGGCGAGAAAGCCACCTGTGCCGCAGCAGGGGTCGTACACCGTTTTACCCAGCGATGGATTCACGGTGTGCACCATGGCACGAATCACCTCGCGCGGGGTAAAGAACTGGCCGCCGTCGGAATTTTTCTCGCCCATCTTCAGCAGCAAATCTTCGTACACCTGCGACAGCGTGAAGAAGTGCTGGTCGTCGATGTGATCGATACTGATTTCATGCACCCGGTCGAGGATGTCGCGCAGGTTGGCTTCGTCATCCACGCGCACCCGCTCCACCGCCGTCATGATGCGGCCAATGATGCGCTGCTTCGGGCTGGCTGCCGGGTTGGGCAGATTGGTGCGCGGGTCCACATCCAGTGCGTGCAGATGCGGTAACAGTTCTTTGTTGATGAAGTCGAACAGCCTGCCGTCCCCGGCAGCGAACAGCTCCTGCCGCTTCCAGCCTTGGACTTTGCCATCGGATATCTTGGGGTGACCGGCCTTGTCAGACCAGGGCGCGGCCCAGTCCTGCCAGCGGTAGGGGCTGCGCAGCGCGGGCGAAAAATCGTTGCCCGATACCTCAGCCTGTTCCGCTTCGCGCGCTTCCTGCGCATCGAGAATCCGCAGAAACAAAATCCAGGTCAGCTCTGGCACGTATTGCAGCGCACTGGCGCAGTTGGAGCGGCGCATCACATCACAGATGCTTTTTACAAAGGCCGAAAGCGACTGAGTGGAGGCAATGGCCTTGGGGGCTTTATCGTTTCTTTTGGGGCGGGCCATATTCAGTCTTCACTCTCGTTCAAGGCTTGGATGTTTTGCAGATAAAACTCATGCAGCTTGGCGCGCAGCAAGGCTTTGTCCGTCAATTGGGTTTGGTATTCGGCGATCAGCGCTGGCGATGAACTGCGGCTCAGCGCATACTCCACCACCTCGTCGTCTTTGCTGGCACACAGCAGCACACCGATAGCCGGGTTTTCATGTGATTTTTTGACATCCCGATCCAGCGCTTCCAAATAAAAAATCAGCTTACCCAGGTATTCCGGCTCGAAGCGACCCACCTTCAGTTCAATAGCCACCAGGCTGTTCAGCCCACGGTGAAAGAACAACAAGTCCAGTGCAAAGTCACGCCCGCCGACCCGCACGGGATATTCACTGTCCACAAAGCAAAAATCACGTCCCAGCTCAATCAAAAAATCCTTCAGCCGCTGCAGCAAACCACGGTGCAGGTCGATTTCGGCATGATCCTGGGGCAAGGTCAAGAAAATCCAGCAAATAGTTGTCTTTAAACAGGCTGGTTGCCTCGGGGTGTGTTTGTCTCACCAGTGGTGAGACTTTTGCCGGGCTTAACACCCTGCGCTCGAACAGCGCCGCTTTGAACTGACGCTCCAGTTTTCCTGCACCGCCAGCCGCAGGTAAAACTCGCGTTCCTCGGGGCGTTGGCTCTGACTGAGGATGATGAGGTGGTGCGTCCACGGCAATTGTGTCACCAGTGGTGACACTAATTCATGGTCGGCGTAAGCCTCATAAAACTGCTTCATACGAAACAGGTTTCGGCGGGTAAATCCACGCAGCCCCGGCTGGGTTTGGGCCAGATACCGCGCCAGCTGCTCCACCACGCCATCACCCCAATCCGACGCAGCAATCTTGCGGCTGATGCGTTCGCCCACCGACCAATACAGCTCGATCAGCGTGGTGTTGACGGCCTGCACCGCACGCTGTTTGGCCTGGGCTATCAGGTGGGCGATGTCGGCGAAATCGGCAGATTGCGGAGTGAGGCTCATGCGATGGGTGCTCCACTTTGAAAAGCTTGGGCGAGGATGCGCTGCGGCAAAGCGTCCAAATCGCGTAGTTGTTGCTCCAGCGCGGCGCGCAGGGCATCGGCTTCCGCCAGTTGTTGTTTCAGAGCGGTGACGATGCGGCGTTGATCGTTAATTGAAATATCGGGGACCTCTATGCCACCAATAACATCTTGATTGATGGTCAGCTGGCCCGCAGATGTCGAAGCTGCTTCTTCGATTCGAGTCCTAGCTGAAGGGGCTTCTACACAAAAACGCACATACTCAGGATCAATGCCCGGCTTGAGGCAAACCCGGATTAAATGATCGTTGAAGATCGTGTCGGCTGGCAGGTTAGAGCCAACCACGCAGCAGCGGCCTACGATATGGCGAGCACCGTTGACACGAATGAAAAGCAAATCGTTTGTTTGCAGGCGATAAGTATGAGCCTCCTTTAGGGAAACCGCGCCACATCTCGGATTACAGAGATCGATGATTCCACTAGATACATCTGCAATGCGCAACACTATCGGCCCTGTCTCTCCTTCACCTGGGCGTTTCCCAAAGCCATTGCGATAGGACATAACCCACTTACCCAGCACCTTGTGCGGCCCATCGGCCAAGGCATCGAAAGTCTGCTTCAGCAGACGTTGGCGCAGCAAGCCCGCATCCCGCAACTGCACCTGCACCGCCTGCCGCGCGGTGTCCACTTCGGCCAATTGGGCTTTCAGGCGGGTGGCGATTTGTCGTTGTTGGGTAATGCTGACGTCGGGAATCAATAGCTGCTCTAGCCGAACCTGAGGCAGATGCGCAATCGTTGTCTTTGCGTTCTGATCCTCAAAAACACCGGTACTGGCTTGATGCCGAATCCATAAGCTGATGAACTCCGAATCTGCCTTGTCTTCGTGCGGCCTGACGCGGTGTAATGCCTTCTGGTAGTAGCAGTCTGAGACTTCGTTTCTCCACACCGCACAACGCCCTGGCTCGCCACCTTCGCAAACCAGCAAATCACCAAAGCGCAGTTCAAATTTCTTTCGTTCGGCTTCGGAGAAATCCATCTGCGCCAAATCTGAAAGATCAAGGCGCCCCCATTGGACGTTCGTATTGCGCAGGTAGCGGAAGTAACTGCTGCCAGTTTTCGCTTTGGGTGAAAGCATTTTCCCGAGCTGCACATCGGCGACTCTGGCCAGAGGAACAAATCTCATGCCCCAAACAACCTCATCTTCGCGTCCTGCATCACCTGCGTCGGCGCACCCAAGGCACGCAGCGCGTTAATCCCGCCCGCCAGCTTGATCTCCGGCACCTCCCACAGCGCGCTGCTTTCCAGCGCCTCGGTGCCGTCCAGCGCGAACTGATGCCCCAGGCCCTTGAGCACGGTGGCCGGTTGGGTGTCCATGTCGGCAAACCACGCGGCATTGACGCTCAGGTATTCCGCGCCACGCTGCGGCCGGGTCAGCGCTCTAGCGTGGTAGCCATGCTTGCCGAAGAAGTCGTAGAGGTCGAAGTCGTTCATCTGCTCGGCATCGCGGATCAGCTCGGGGCTGAGGTGGTCGCCCAGCAGGTGGGCGATCAGCTGACGGCGCTTTTTGGCTTCCACCCACAAGGCGCGGAAGTCGTCGAGGTTGTGGGCTTCCGAGAGCACGCGGGCCATCATCTCATGCCGGTATTCATCCACCGGAATCGGCGTGGCGACGCCGCCCCGGTTGCCGAGGATGAAACGACCTTGTGCGTTGATGATGACTCTTTGTCCACCCATCACCGGGACGACCGGGCTGTCGTCATCGCCACCGTCGTCATCGCCGCCGCCGGTTCCGCCGCTACTGTCGCCACCGCCTGGCCGAGGCGGGTTGGTGATGAAGTCCACGCCAAACAGGTCGGTGACGCCGGTGTAGTCGTAGAGCCAGAATTTATATTTCTGGGTTTCTTCGTGGATGCGGGTGCCGCGCCCCACCATCTGATAAAACTTGATCGCCGATTGCAAATAGCGGAAGAACACCACGGCGTTGAGGCGTTCGATGTCCACCCCGGCTTCCAGCAGATCGACGGTGCAGGCAATGAAGGCGCGCTCGCCGCTACCGCGCATGATCTCGATCTTGTCCGCGCCGCCCGCCGCCGTGCATTTGAAGGCGTAGTCGTCCTTGCGGGGTTTGTTTTGCTCTTTGCACCAGCGGGCGTAGAGGTTGTTCATCTGCATGGCTACGCGGTCGGCGTGCAGGTCGCGGGTGCAGAAGATAATGACCTTTTGCTCCGGCCCGCCGTTGTCGCACAAGAGCTGGAACAGGTCTTCACACATCTTGGGCGTGCGCAGGTCGATGAAGAGTTCGTCGTCGAAGTCCTTGCCGGTGTATTCGGCTTTGGTCAGGTCTGCTTCGGTGAGCGGTTTGCCGGTTTTGATGTCGCGCGCGCCGGAGCTGATGATTTCCTCGCGGGTGAACACGCGAGCATCGATGTCGGCCTTGCGCTTGATGATTTCGCAGGCGGCAAGATAGCCGTCCTCCTGCGCTTGCGCCAGCGTGTATTCGTACACCGGTTCGCCAAAGTATTGGATGTTGTGCGCGGTGATGGCATCGTCTGCGGCGATGGCGGTTTCCACGTCCTTGGATTTCTTGTCGTGTTTGGGTGGTTTCAGCTTGCGCGGCGTGGCGGTGAGGCCGATATGGATGGCGTTGGGGTTGCGGGTGAGCACCTGCGACCACTTACCCCAAGCCGAGCGGTGACATTCGTCGATGATGATGACGCTGAAGGCGTCATGGCCGTAGTGGTCGGTGAGAAAGCTGCCATTGCCGTCCTCGTCGATGCCGAGCGTATGATAGGTAGCGATGTGGATGCGCGCATTGGCGGCGGCGTTCTGGCCGCGCACGGTTTCCACAATGCGCGCGTTGCCGCCAAAAGCGGCTTTGAGCTTGGTGTAAGCCTGTTCGCGTAGTTCGTCGCGGTCGCACAGAAACAACGCGGGTTTGGGCAACAACCCTGCTTGCGCCATACGCCACAGCAGGTTGGTGGCAATGATGGTTTTGCCCGCGCCGGTCGCCAGCGTGAGTAGTACGCGCGCTGGGTTGCCCGCTTGTCGCTCCAAAATGATTTTTTCAAAGGCCGTGCGGATGGCTGCATCTTGGTAATAGCGACTGGCCGACCAGGCCGGGCTGTCGGCCTGAAACAGCAGGGCAGCTTCAGGCGAATTCAGATCGATGCCCTTGTCCTTGGCGTAGCGCGTGCACAGGTCCGGGTGTGGCGGGAAGTCGATGAGCGGATGTGGGCCAGTCTGGATGCCGCTGGGTTTGTCGTAGTCGCCATACAGATGGCCGTTGCTGGCGAACACATACTGCACGTCAAAGCGGGAGCAGTCCGCGTAGCCTTTGGCTTGCTCCATACCTTTGAGCGGGTCTTCGCTTTCGCGTTTGGCTTCCAGCACCGCGACCGGTAGCGGCTTGGGCATATCGCCCACCTGCACGCACAGTAAATAATCTGTTCTACCGCCGCGTTTGCTGCGTCGTCCCTTCGGTCCGGTCGGCTCCACCGGCGCCGGGGTTTCCAGACGGATGCGCTGAGGGTCGTCATAACCCTTCTTGCGCAATATTGGATCAATAAGATGGAATCGGGTTTCTTCTTCGTTGAATGCCACAGTCACGCCCCTTGTCCTTGATCTTTGTGTTCACGCTCGCCACTGGCTTGCCCATTCATCGACTGCGGACCGCCGAAATTTCCGCAGCCGCCAGACACGATGCGCGGGCAGGTATTTGCGTCCGCGCTCAGCAGGTATAAGCAGAGCCGGCAACGAGCGTTGAAAATCTACCAGTTAGTTGCATCAGTGCCGATTCCCCTGAACACAGATGCCCGGAACCCGAGTGGTGCGGGGATTTCAGGCAAAAAAAAGGCCCGGAGATTATCCGAGCCCTTGTATTTGGTGGAGGTGGGGGGAATTGAAAACGCCGCCTGACTTTCCACAAAAAAACAAGGCTTTATTTTTCATATACTTACAAAAACACGCCGGCTCAAAATTGGCGGTAGCTGGCGGTTTTTGGCGGTTGCGACCGCCACTTGCCCGCCAGACATTACCCGCCATGACTAACAACACATTGTACCCCAATCACGGAATCGAACCCACGTCCGCCATCGGGTTCAGCCGCACAGCATCCTGCAAATGATCCGGACACAAATGCGCGTAACGCATCGTCATCTCGATATTGGCATGGCCGAGAATCTTCTGCAGCGACACAATACTGCCGCCCTTCATCACAAAATGGCTGGCGAACGAATGCCGCAGAATATGGCTACACTGCCCGCGCGGCAGATCCAGATCAGTCCTGGCCACAGCCCGCCGAAACGAACCGATACAGTTGGTAAACAGCCTATCGTCCGGATTCTTATAGCCGGCAAACTTCATCAACTCCGCGTAAAACCAGGGATCCAGCGGAATCGTCCGCGTCCGCTTACCCTTGGTAAACTCATACGTCACCCGGCCGGAATGCAACTGCTTAAACCGCAACTGCTCTGCCTCGCCCCACCTGGCGCCCGTGCGCAGACACAACTGCGCCACATACCACGTCGAAGCGTTATCGCAGCCCGATTGAATCGCCTCGAGCAACGTCACAATCTGATCCGTCGACAAATACGACAACTGCCGCTCCTGTATCTTGATGAAATCCACCTCACCGATCGGATTCTCGTAATCGATCACCCGCAACTTGCGCAACTTGTTATAAAGCGACGACAAATAGCCGTGATGATTGTTCGCTGTCTTCTGAGACAACCCAGCCCGCAACCTAGCCGCCCGATATTTGACAAACTCCTCCGCCGTCAGCCGGCTCGCCACCGGATTTTTCAGCGCCGTCGCCAGATCCAGCAAACAACGCCGCCGCTTCTCGCCGTCCGCCAGATTCAGCCCGTGATACTCGAACCACAACTCCACCAGCTCCTTTAAAGAGCGGCTGTCGGCATTGGCATTGATCTTGGTCGCATACCGGGCCAGATACTCCCGCTCAAACGCTTCCGCCTCCGCTTTCGAAGCAAAACTCGACTTCCTGACCCTCGGAATCCCCTTTCGATCGATCTCGACGCCCCATTTACCGTTTTTATATTGTTTAACAGTCACTTAACACACTCACGCGCATGCGCACGCACACATAGGCGCCGGCAGCTTTCAAAATTTGGAAAGGCCTTCGGAAATCCATTACCAACATGACCAACTGAGTTGCAAATTAAAATAAACTAACCAAAACAAATGGATAGACACAAAAAACAGGTCATGTAATTTCATTACTTTCGCATTACCAAGCCATTACCGGTAATGAAATTCGGTCATGCTTTGGTAATGGCATTCAACCGCTATACAAAAACCTCTGAAAGCCAGACACGGCGCGGCCTGCGGCCAATCGCGCAAAAAAGCCGGTAATGCCGAGTAATGGCTTGGTAATGCCGTGAAAACGCGCAAAAAACTAGCGCAACGTATTGATATAAAAAGAAATAAAAACCACACAAGCGCGCTCGGTCATGCCGGTAATGGATTTCCGAAGGCCTTTCCTGAAAAATCTTTCAGCCGGCCGCCTCATGGGCCACCAGGGACAGCTCGCCGGCGCCGAATTTTTCCGCCACCAACGGCTGCGCCAGCCGGTACAAATCCAGATAGGAATAGTCCACCCCCGGCGTAGCGCCGGACTGCCGCAACGATTCTTCCGCGCAGCGCGCCGCCAGCCACCAAAAATCCTGCACCGTTGATAGATCCACCGTCTCGAAAAACGGCAACAGCGCCCCCGGCGCCGGTGCCGACTCGCCGCCGGCAAACATCGCCCCGCGCCCCATCACCAACCAATCGATACTGACGCCGAACTGTTCAGCCAACGCCCGCAACAACCGACCGCCCAACGGCTGATCGCCCCAGATGCAATTGTTGATCGTCCGCGCCGCGATCCCGGTTTTGGTTTCCAGCGAAGCCGGCGTCTCGCCCAACTCAGCCAGCAAGGACTGCAAGCGCACGATTTCCGGAGATTTACGATTCCTACTCATCAGACATACCTCTATTACGCCGATCGCGCCGGCGATTCCGTTTCAGTCTCGGCCTCCTTTGAGGCCAGTAGCGCCAATCGCCTGATAGCGCGCTTGTCCTCCTCCGAGCAATGCTCGTAATTCTCGAGAAGCTTTTCCTTTTCCGGAGTAAGTGCATAACCGGCCGCCTGCTCAGCCACAAACGATTGACCGGTAGCGATGAAATGCAAGTTCGCGCCAGCACTGGCGAATGCGAACAAAACTTCTCCTCCCGGTATCGCATCGCCGCGTTCGTATTTTCCCCACATTTCCCGGCTCACCCCGCACAGCTTGCCGGCCGTGGCCTGATTCAAACCCAGTCGTTTTGCCTCCGCGCGCAGCCGCGCCCCAAAAAGCGAACTTTTATTATCTTCTTCACTTGACATAGAGAAGTTTTGTTCTCATAATTTACCCAACATCTACCCGAAACAAACCCGAACATGACCCAACACGCAAGTATAGACAAAAGTTCACTTTCTGCCCGTAAGAAATTGCGTACACGGAAGCAAGCCAAAGCCTACCTACGGCGTAATGGTTTATCCGTCCCAGCGTTCGCAAAACTCCACGGATTCAAGGAAAAGGCCGTCCGTCGTGTGCTGTCAGGAGAGTTGCAAGGCAACTACGGAGACAGTCACGCCATAGCCGTTGCGCTAGGCATAAAACAACCCGATCCGGAAGTAACAACTTCGTTACCCGGCGCTAATTAGACGCGAACAATCGTTCGCACGAAATGGGCTAATCAGCCCGAAGTGAGGAGACCGCCATGCAAACACAAGACAAAGAACATAACGCTGCCACTGCGAAATTTATTCAACAAATCGCTGAATACGAATTAGAACGCACCCTTCGTATAGATGCCGGCGTTCCGGCATTGCACCGACTGGTAAAAGTCGCAAAAGGCGATACTGGACAAGCGGAAACCGTTCGTGCCTTCCTGCTCGGTCTATACAACGGCTACAACTTCCCATTTAACCTGGTTTCTCTGCGGTCGATCGATAAAGAGCTATTCGACGACTGCATCGACGTACTAGCGCTGGATGCCAGAGCCACCCAAAAAGAAATCCACCTATACATAGACCATCCGCATCCAGATACCGGTAGCAAACTGTTTAAGCAATGGGCCAGGCAAGCCATTGATCAAATAAACAACTCGCATTAATCCGCCGACATGAAACTCCACGTCCAACTGCTGCAACGCGGCCCCATGACCCCACGGCAGGCCGCCGTACTCTGCCGGCTTTGCACCGGCATGACCCGCCAGCAGATCGCCGACGAAACCTGCCGCTCATACGGCTGCGTCAGCAAACAAGTGGAAGCCATCGCCGAAAAACTCGGCGCCCACAGCGCCGCGGAAATCGTCGCCAAAGCCGTAGCCAATCAGTTAGTGCAAATCACTATCAAAACCTGGCTTTTGCTCTGCTTCTGCACCTGCTGCCTGGGCGACCAACTTAACACCGACCTGCGCCGACCGCCGCACTGCCCGCGGCCGCCGCTCAGCCGCTGCCATACCCGCAACCAAACCCCGCGCTTTCAACGCGACACTTGAGGAGACCGCCATGCAACTTGCCACCCATGCCGACCAAAGCGCCGCCGCGCTCGCCGTCACCAGCACCGTCGCCAAACTGGCAGAAGTGTGCCTGCGCGCCGACGAATATTTAACCGCCAACGCCCCGCGCTACCTGAAGCACGACCGCCAAAAACTGATCGATCTAGGCATGGTCGCGCTGATGGAATACGAAGACGAACTCTTCAACTGGACCCACCTGCGCTTGATCCTGATCGAGCGCCTGGGCGTCTACGAAACCGGCAGCCTGCCCTGGTTCATCGACATCGACCGCAGCACCGACCGCGTGCTGACCGTCCGCCACGAAAACGGCAAACAACAACTGCAATTCGAAATCGGCCAACTGCTCCTGGCCGCCTTGATCCACACCAGATAGGAGAACGCCATGACCGCCGTCGCCCATATCCCCATCAGGACCAGAAGCGTGCAAGCCCGCCACCCAAAACCGCTGAAACTGACCGTCAAAAGTCAAAACTACGTCGAATTTGTCGAACAGCGCGTCTGCAACCGCGAACGCCGCATCGGCCAACTGGAAACCGAAGTGGAAAACCTGAAAGACGATCGCCGCGCCTGGCAATGCGCCGCCGGCTGCCTGTTCGCCACCCTGGCCATAGTGCTGTACCAGTGGCTGGTGGTCTGCAACGGCCAAGCGCCGGGTTAAGCCATGCCGACCAAGGTCGAACGCTACCAGCCGATGATCAGCCCGACTTCGCTCGACGAAGATACCCAACGCCAGTTGTGGTACGGCCTGCAATCGCTCGATCCCGGCGTGGCGGCCTTGATTAAAGACGAAAACAACCCATTCAACGCCGACAAACGCGCCTTTTCCGCCACCATCGTGTTTCCGCGCGACCGGGCGAGAGAGTACGTGCGCGAAGGGCGGCGGATTCTTGAGGAGAGAGCCCGTGTCAGACAAAACGATCAAGTATTACAAGACCAATAACCCGGCAACGCGGGAAGCCTGGAGAGCTTCCGAAGCCGAAGATGCTGCATTCATTGAGCAATGCAGGTCACAGATACTAGGCTGTGGACTAAGCCGGATAAGTACGGCATCCAAAGACCGCGCGGAATATCAACGGCGAAGAAGGATATCCGTGCGGAGCTTACCGCGTTACTCGATGAGTACACTTCGCGACTTCCAACGCTTTCGCCGGACTTAGATCCGGTCTTAAAAACCATCGGCTTGTGTTGGTCTGATTTCTTTTTCAGGGGTAATTTGAAAATTCTAGCGGAAGGCGAGTTTTTCTATTGCGCGACCGATCTACCTGTCTCTGACCACATGATCGAAATCCTCGCGAGCGAATTCGAAGCGGCTGCAGCCGCCAAACCTGTTAAGCCGGAGTAATACCGATGCCAGAAATTAAATATTTTATTGCCGAAGGCGAAAAGGCCGATCGGGTTGCTAATCAGGGACTCGAGTTTGCCAACCAGAAACGAAAAGACCGTCAGGAATATCTAACGGAAATGGGCGCCGATGCATTTTATGAACGTGAAAGGTCAGCGCCTACCGGTTTGGCATTCGCCGGTGCCGATGGCTCGGAAAAAAAAGGCTTTAAAAAGCCATTTCAAGTTGAACACGAAAGTCATAAATATTGGGTTTACCAGCCAAATCGCCAAACTACGATTGGCAAACAGATATCTGCACGCTTGAAGAAATTAGCCACATTCAATTTCTCGAATTACGCAGTTACTGAGTTTTCAGTGAATGTTCATAAATTTGACGCTGGTCGATTGTATTTTTCTGTCGCCGGTTTTTATAAAAGCACCCTGGTATTCAAAATCCCGTTCGGCGACGACCCGGTAACTATTCCTCCCGATTTTCGCGAAATCAAAAAAAGCGAATTTATCGCATTGACCGAGGAGTAACCCCACCATGTGCCACCTACCGCTCAGCAACAAAGGCTGGCTCCGGCAACTGCGCCCTAACGTCAGGCCGAAAGCAATCCGCCGCTTCGAAACCTTGGTCCATCATCACCAATCCGGCCGTCCGGAATGCTTAACCCAAGCGCGCTTTACGGCGTTTAAGGAAATGGGCTTTTGCGATGTGGAATGAAATAAACCACCAAATCGTCCAGCGCCTGCAACGCCCGCCGTTCAACGCCAAGTTGCGTGGCGATCACCTGCGTGAAGGCGTCTGCCCATCATGCGGCAAAAAAGAGTTGTGGACCTGGGTCGCATCGCCTGCAGTTGTTTTGTGCAGCCGTTCAGACAAATGCGGTTTTAGTATGGCCAGCAAAGACCTGTTCCCGGACCTGTTCGCCAACCTCAACAAAAAATACCAACCCACGCCGGAAAACCCGACTGCCACCGCCGACGCCTACCTGGGCCTGGTCCGCGGCTTCGACGTTGGCAAACTCAAAGGCTGGTATGAACAGGGCAAATACTGGCACCCGCACGCCGACAAAGGCACGGCCACCGTCCGCTTTTGGTTGGATGCGGAAAAGACAGTCATGTGGGAGCGCCTGATCGACGACGTGACGATCAGCCACGAAAACGGCGACAAGGAAACCCGCAATAAAAACTTCAAAGGCCAGTTCAAAGGCCTGTGGTGGCAGCCGCCCGGCATGACCATCGAAGCGGACGACCGCGTCTATCTGTGCGAAGGCATCCTGGATGCCATTGCCCTATATCTGAACGGGTACAAAGCCTGTGCCATCATGTCCAGCGGCACCTATCCGGACAAAGCCATCGAACCGCACCTGGGCAAGGGCGTGAAATGGACCTTTGCCCTGGACAACGACAAAGCCGGCCGCAAAGCCCTGCACAAACATGCCAAACGCCTGCGCGACCAAGGCGAGAAAGTCTCCGCCGCGCTGAGCAGCGAAACCGACGAAAAAGCCGACTGGAACGATCTGCACCGGCTGAAAAAACTCACCGAGGACGACATTGCCCACTATGCCTACCTGGGCAAAGTGGAACTGGCGCCCAACTACATCAAGCGCGCCCAGGTCATGTGGGAACACGACCCGCGCAAAACCTATTTCGTGTACACCTTCGGCAACACCACATATTCGTTCAAGATCGACCCCAACGAATACGAAAAAGCCGTCGCCAAGGAACACGACCACGATCCGTTGACCGCCGAAGACCGCGCCTTTACCCATGCCGCCGCGATCAAACCCATCGCCACCTTCCGCATGGATTTTTTGTACTTTCAACAACCGGAGAATGGCGAAGATGGCCAATACTTTTTCCGCTTCAACTTCCAGAACCAGGCACCTGAAATACAACTCCCGTTCCCGGGTAAAACTTTCGGCGCGGCAGGCGACTTTAAAAAAGCGGCGATGCAAAAAGCGCCGGGTGCTCAATTTACCGGCACGGGTCCTGATCTGGATTACCTCTACAAGAACTGGATGGGGAAAATCCCGAAAATTGTTACCACGTTGGATTACGTTGGCTACGACCGCGCCACTAAGGCCTACGTGTTTCCCGATTATGCCGTTCAGGGCGGGAAAATACTGAAGGTCAACAAAGAGAGCTTCTTCCAGCTCAAACAAGGCGGCATCAAAACCACCGTCGACATCAAACAAAAACTCACCGAAAAACAGCCGGTCGATTGGTTGAAGGATTACCAAACCGCCTTCGGTATCCGCGGCTTGGTCGTGCTGGCCTGGTGGTTCGGCTGCCTATTTGTGGAACAAGTCCGCGACCAGCACCGCTCTTATCCCTTCCTGGAAGTGGTCGGCGAGGCCGGTTCCGGTAAATCCGACATGGTCGATTTTTTGTGGAAACTGCTGGGCCGCGAAGGCGAGTCCTTCAACCCCAACAGCTCTACCCTGGCCGGCCGCACCCGCAAAATGGCGGAAGTCTCCAACCTGCCGGTGGTATTCAACGAAACCGATAACGAACAACTGGCCGAGGACCGACATCAAAAGCGTTTCAACTGGGACGAACAAAAAGACCTGTTCGACGGCGAGTTTGGCCGCGTCACCGGCCAAAAAACCCAAGACAACAGCACCCGCAAGCCCACCTTTAAAAGCGGCTTGATGATCGTGCAAAACGTGCCGGTGGTAGCGTCCGAAGCGATCATGACCCGGATTTGCCACTTAACCTTCGACCGCTCGCATCACTCGCTGGAAGGTAAATACGCCTCGGACCGGCTGAACCTGCTGAATGTGGAAGACGTATCCGGCTTTCTGCTGCACAGCGTCAGCAAAGCGGAAGCGGTGATGAAGCAATTCAACGAATCGTTCAAAGCCCACCGTGTCGCCCTGCAGCAAGATCCCAAGATCAAACTGCAACGCATCGTCGAGAACCACGCCAAGATCATGGCTTTTGCCGACTGCCTGCGCCTGGCCGTACCGATCAGCGACGCCGCCATCGGCAGCGTCCACAAAACCCTGATCGACATGGCGCAAACCCGCCAGGAATCGTTGAACGAAGATCACCCCATCGTCCAGCAGTTCTGGGCCATCTTCGACTACCTGAACAGCCGCCCGCGTCCGTCCGATCTGCCGGACGACATACCGGACGTGGCATCCGGCCGCGACCTGCTCAACCACAGCCACCAGCCGGACCGGGAAATCAGCGTCAACCTGGAACACTTCCGCCGCGCCTGCGTAGACATGAAACAAGAAACCATCGACAGCAAAGACCTGCGCCGCTGGCTACCCACCAGCCGCAAACGCGAATTCCTCGGCACCGGCAGCGTCAAGAGCCGGATCGAGAGCCGGAACGTTTGGTGCTGGCGGTTTAAGCATTGATTTTTAATTAGGAGGATAAATGTACGAATTTTTTATGGTTTGGTGCGAAAACGGATGTTCACCTACGTTCAAACACTCAACTATTGAATCAGCCAAGCAAGAAGCCGAGCGATTAACCAGAAAACACGGCGGAGAATTTCACGTACTTAAATCGATAGCGACTGTGAAACGAACAGATGTGACCTGGATCGATCACGAAACTGATGACCTGCCGTTTTAAATCGTAGGGTACGCACCGCGTACCACACAAAAACCAAAACTTGAGGAGAAACAAAATGAAAGCAACAGATTTTTGTGGCATTGCCGACATAGCCGACTGCGTTAGAGATGCGATTGATTTAACGCTGGATGAAATACACCTCGCCAAAATTGATGAAGCCGAACGCGCCTTAAAACAATCGATTAGACATACTGAAATATTGCTGGATAGATTGAGAAGCGTCCGAAAACCTACAAAAGCGTTTTCCAACAGAGCCGACCGCCAAGCCGCCATCCTGCAATGGGCCAACGCCACCTTCGGAAAACGAACCGCTTCCGTCACGGCAGAACGCATCGCCCGCTTTATGGAAGAAGCGATCGAACTGGCCCAGGCGACGCACATGTTTCCAGAAGACATCAAAGAGTTGGTGGATCACGTCTACACCAAGCCTGCCGGCGACGTCGCCCAGGAAATCGGCCAAGTCGGCGTGGCATTGCTGGCCCTGGCAGAACACCTGCAAGTCAACGCCGACGCCGAAGAGCGCAACGAGTTAGAGCGCATCACCTCATTGCCGAAGGAACACTGGCAAGCCCGACAAAACGCCAAAGCCGCCAAAGGCCTGGCCTTGGAAACGACGGAGTAAGCCGTGACCTGGCGCCAAACCGTTGCACCGATCATTGCCGACGTCATTCGTGCCGTCGGCACAGATGATCCTACGAAACTGCGTAAAGCCTTGGCAGATGCATATCCCTTCGGCGAACGGAAATATCACCCATACAAAGTCTGGCGCGATGAAATCAAGCGTCAATTAGGCCGTCCGTTAAACGCTACCAAGCCGAAAACGGACGGCATTCAAACATCGATTTTTTGAGGTAACCATGAGCAACAAACCCCTAAAAACCGGCGACTACATCATCCACTACTTCAACCGCTACGGCGCCCGCCTGAAAGACCTGGAGCAATCCGCGGCCAACCTGGGCATGGCGCAGGATATCGGCAACGCCAGGCTGTTCGATCCGGCCGCCATCAAGGACAAAGACGAAAACCACTACCTGCCGACCTCGTTCGTAGTGGATCGCCGCGTGTATAACTCGTTGGATAAATAGCCATGAAAAACTGCGACTGTACCAGCCTTTGCGGCGACGATCCGGATATCATCAGAAAAAACGCCAGGCCTTGCTCCGGCTTTGTCCGCTTTCATCCAGACCTGTGCCGCGATAAACGGCTAGTACCGGAAGAAGAATTGATCCCGGTCTATCAAGACATCGCCAACCGCAAACTGAAAGAAGCGGAAAAGGCCTGGCACGACTACTGCACTTTACTGCCTGTCGGCGATCAGCGCACGGCAGCATTCGAAGTGTTTGAAAATATCAGGAATGCCGGGCGGGTATTTTGATGATGAACGCCCACGTCGAACTGTTTTACCGGCTGCTGTGGCTGCAAGCCCAGGCCCGGCGGCAGTTTTTTGCGCAGTTACATTGGTACACCTTGGCGATGAAAGAAAGCGATCCGGATTGGTCGCCGTATCAATGAAACAAATCGCCCTGCAGCAATTCCTGCCGCTGAGCCTTGGTCAACGATCCGATGATGTGCGCCGCCAGGCGCTGGGTGCTGGTGAGGGGTGGGTTAAGGTAGCGGGAAAAGCCCAGCGTCATCACAAACGACGCCCCGCAAGCTTGGGTATTCATGCACTGGCAATACAGATCGGCCACTGTGGTGGTGATCTCGTTGCGCGAGGTGATTCTGGCCTTAGACAAGCAATGCGGACACTGAACTTTCACGCCAAAACCTCCTCAAGTTTTGGCGATATTATAGCATTTACACCTAGATTCAGGTGTTTAGGCCTTTTACCTGATCCAGTTCCAACTGAATTTGTTTAACGGCAATTTCCAGCAGTTGTGGAAATTTATCGATATAGAATCTCGGTTCAGTCTTGAACTCATGCATGGTTTTTCTATTAACACCAAATTCAAGATAATCCGGGACTATTTCCTTGAACTGCTTTTCTTCGCCCGATCCGGTAGTAGACAGGTAACTGATTTCACGCATGACACCGGTATTTACCAATGCCTTTCCAATGCTGGACGGATTGAGCGACAGATCGTAATGCGCGCATAAATCTTTCAAAGACCGTGCCTCACGCCTAATTGTCATGGCTTTATTATTTGCGGATGATCGTCGGCAAACTTCATGATTTGATTCAATCCATCGGAAAAGGCGCTAAATCTAAAATAACGGCCATCCTTGAACCAAACATGAAACTGATGGTGGTTGCTTTTGATGTACTGCATATAGGCGGCTTGGTCTGCGTAGCCTTTGCTGGTTTCCGTGGTATCGTCTTTCGATCTTGGGTAAATACCTAAATATTCATCGTTGGTATTGATAAGCCAGCCGTTTTCCCACAGTGGAATCACGCTTTTACTGACCAGCCAGCGAAAATTTTTAACTGATTCCGGTTCTTCACCGCTAACGAACTGCGGCTGAAAGGGGAGAATGTCAGTGATATGTTTCAGTTCTAAGATGCGTTCGCTATCGCTGGTGTAATTGTAGGCAATCAGCTTGCCTTTATCGTTGAAGCGCAAAGGGCGAATAACGCCGGCAATGATTTTGCCGCCTTTATGATCGTAATTGATTTTCATCAAATGCCCGGCACCGATAGCCTTTTGATAAGGCGCTCGTTCGTTCATGCCAACCTCCTCAAATCGGCAGTAAAAACAGCCTAACACTGTAGCAAGGCGGCGCAACAATTTCACCACACAAAAAGGGTGAAAAAGCCCAGTTTTTACACCTGTTTTTAGGTGTAAAATCCCTCCGTCAAATGCTTGTTGACAAACGGTTTTTCCGGGCCTAATCTGAAATAGCACTGGCAAAATCCAGTGCCTGGGATTGGTCTCCCGGAAAGTCATGGCGCACAACCGCCTTACCAGCGGTTTTTTTGTGCGCAGCGTTCGGCCCTTCGTTATGTCGGGCTGGGCAGGCAGCCGCAAGGCTGGCCGGGTCGTGACTCCGGTAGACCAACCTGTTCAGCCCGGCACCCATGCTTGGTCTCATGGTTGTCGGTTTTAAACCAATAGTCACGGAGACAATCATGTCTGAATTCAAAACTCTGGCAAACGGTTTCGCGTTTGCCGATCAATTCGTAGGAACCGCCGTCGACGAGAACGGCGACGTCTGGTTTAGCGCAAAAGATGTCTGCTTAGCTCTCGAAATTTCGTGGTGCGGCGGCTCAAAAACGCTGGGCAACATGCCTCAAACATGGGTTATGGTCGGCTATCAACCGACCATAAAAGGCGACCGAGAAGCCATATTCATCAACGAAGCCGGCGTCTACAAACTCATCTTCCGCTCCAACAAACCCAAAGCCGAAGCCTTCGCCAACTGGGTCTGCGAAGAGGTGTTGCCGCAACTGCGCAAAAACGGCTTCTTCGGCAGCATCGACGCCAGGGAACGCCTGGCGTATTCCAAGCAAATCGTCGACGTTACCACCCGCCTGACCGAAACCAAGGACGCGATGCTGTTCAAACTGCTGGCCGCCGAGCTGCGCGACCTGTGCAACCTGGTCGGCCGCAAAATGCCGGATCTGCAACTGCTGGGCAAGGATTACAAACAGCTCGACCTGTTCAGCAACGCCGGCCAAGCCGCGTTAACTGTAGGAGCCGAGTCATGAGCGCCACACTCGCCGGCCTGAAAAGCCAAATCATGGACCGCATGGAAGCGATGGAAAGCGAAATCATTGCCCTGCGCTGCGTCACCGGCCTGCTCAACGGCCAAACGCCGGGCGCCAATGCGATAGAGCTTTCGGAACTGTCCTACATCATTGACCCGATCATCGAGCGGGAAAAGGCGATATTGGACGAGGTGCGGGAGATGTTTAAGGAGGTTGGCTTTACTAAAGCCGGCTAATCGAGCGGGCGGGCGCGGTTGCCGCGTCCGCCCACCGCTCCGCCGGCAAATACCATTGATGCGGTACCGGCAGCATGCGGCAGTCGACGCGGGTAAATTGCGGCATCGGCCGCGGCCCTTGGCAGCCGGTTTTTACCGGCGCTTGCGGACAGCCGCTGGCGGCCGCCATTAGCACCAATCCGGCCGCCAGCCGCCGTGCCGCCGTCACCGCCAGCAACCCAACCGCCACTCGAACACGCCGGCCAACTGCCGCCGGGCCGAGATACAGCGGCCGCCGACGTGGCCGATAACGATGCCGCTCAGGTGGATCGCTTCCATCGCCAGGCAAATGCAGACGGCCACGATCGCGGCGCTGCCGCTGAATAGCAACTGTTTCATAACACCATCTCCCAATACACCAGCGGCCCATCCTCGCGCAGAATGCGGCCGGGATACGGCGGCGCGGCGTCCTTGATGCGCCAGCAATAGAGTCGACGAACGGCGTAATCGGCTACCAACTGCCGGCGTAGTTCGCGCAGATCGGCGCGGGTGATGGGGTTATCCGGACACGCTAGATCGGCGCTGATTTGCGCTTCGCTGCGACCGATGAAATCGAGCGTGCAGACCAGGTTAAATGGATCGGCGTCGGCGTAGTGCAGCTTGTCGGCATAGCGCCGCACCACCGCTTGCTTCACTTCGATATGCACCTCGCCCATGTCAGGCGGCCTGTTTCCAGTCCGGCTCGCGGAACTGCACGGCCGGCACGCCCAGCATTTCGTTCAATGCTAAAAACACCTGCTGCATCGCCGTCACTTCCATCTCGTAGTACACCCGCATCGACTTCTCCAGGTCGCCGAAGCCGCCGACGTTGGCCGGCAGCGCCGGGACCAACCCGGGGTAGCAGCGGTGCATGATCAGCATTTCCTCTTGGGTCACGTCCTTGATGGCCTGGTATTCGTCCTTGCTGCCGAACTGGCCGACCGGAATGACTTGCACCGGCTCTTTGTTGCTTGATCGCGGGATATTCAAATACAAGCTGCGGAAGTTGCCGGGGCCTTTGGATTCCCGCACCTTTTTCTCGATCTGCTCGGCGGTTTCCGGGTCCAGGCCGGCGTCGGTCGTCACCAGGATGTAGCCCATGTGGGCGCCGTTTAAAAAGAACTTGCGGCGGAATAGCGTGGAATCCTCGGACAGCAGCACCGACTGGATCCCGCCCAGGTATTGCGGCACGCCGTAGATGCCTTGTTTGACGTCGTATTCCTTCAGTTGCAGAACTTCGCCGGGCCTAAACTCGAGGTAATTTTGCGTGGCGTAGCCTGGGTCGGCGGTACTGCGCAATTTCACAAACACGGCCGGGTCTTTGGTCGCGCGCATGCTGATCGCCGGCTGCCAGCCGATGCGCACCAATTTGCCGAGTCGATTGAAGAACAGTTGCGGGTAGGCGTTGCCGAATACCGCGTAATCCAGCGCCAGCCGGCGCAAGCTCACGGTATCCAGCAGCGGCCTGCGCACAAACCACTTGGCCACCATATTGGCCTTAAAGTGCAGGATCGGGCCGTGGTAGGCGTTGGCGTTCATCAAATCCGCCAGTCCGGTCAAATCCACCGGCGGCCGGTAATAAGCGCCGCCGATGTCCAGGAACACGCCCAGGTAATCGGTCAGCCGGTTGGACAATACCGGCTCCGGGTCGCCGAATGAAAATGCCAGCGACCTGCCGCTTTTGGTTTCGAGTGTTTCCGACATGGCCGCCCCTTACCAGCGTTTATAAATGCCGCGTTGGTACACGTCCAGCTCGCAGCGGCGGCGGTTGATCAGGCCGTTACTGATGCGGCCCTGGGATTTGTTCCAGGCCTTCCAGGCTTTTTCCAGGGTCGGGAATTTGGTCACGGCGCGCGGATCGTTGACCATTTTCACCACGCTGGAGTCGGCGAAGTTGGTCCTGCCGATGTTGTACGCCAGCATCACCAGCGCATCGAACTGCTGTGGTTGCAGCGGTACGCGGATATTGCGGCGGACGCTGGCGACGAACGGCGCCAGGTCTGCTTCGAACAGGGCGACGGCGCTGTCGGTGTCGATGCCGTGGCGGTAACGCTCCCATTCGTCGATCCGGATCAAATGGCCATAGCCGATGGTCGCGCCCTGGCACCATTCCCGAATCTCTTTGCCGGTCTGGTCGTCGTAGGGTTTCAAGCGCAGGATTTCGATGCCGCACAGCAATTGGCGGCCGGCATCGCTGAGGGTGAGGTGGTCGTTGATCATGTCGGTCTCCGGTTAGTCGCTAAAGGTTGCGGTAGCTTTCCGCGCGTTGTTGTCGATCGGTTCGTAATGCAGGGCGTGCATGATGCTCCAGGCGATATCGGCGTGGCCGGCCTCGGTGCTGCGGTTGCTGGCGTAGGTGATCTGGCCGCTGCCGGTGGTGGTTTTGGTAATCATCAGAAAGGCGCGGGTGATCTCGTGGTCGCCGGCGCGGTACTTCAGGCGGGCGTTCTCGATCACGTCCAGCGCTTTTACGACCAGCTTGGTTTTCATGTCCATGCTGTAGTGGATCGGCGTGACGGACGGGTACCACACTTGCACCAACTCATAGACACCGTGGCCGATGCCGGTGGTGTCGATGCCGATGTGCTGCACGTTGTGGGTGTCGCGCACGTCCTTGATCCGGTTGCTTTGGTACTGAAAGTTCTGGCCGTGGTAGCTGTCGGTGCGCAGTACCCGCCAGGCCTCGCCGGGCACCAACGGGATAGCCAGCGCCGCCAGGCTGGCATTGTCGCGGGTGCGGCTCGGGTCGTAGCCCAACGCCACCGGCTTATTGCCGAACGGCCGGGCGTGTTCCGGTTTGTAGTCCGGCCATTCATCCACTTCCACGGTGCATGCCAGCAGTTTGGACAGCGAGAATACCGATTGGCTGTCGTCGATAAACTTGCACATGAACAAGTTGGCGAAATCGTCCTCGCTGTATTCGTCCATCAGTTCGTCGATGTCGAACAGGTCGCAGCCTTGGTCTTCGGCATCCTTCACCGTCACCATGTGCCGCCACTTTTTGTCCGGGCCGTAGGCGCCGTTCGTCAGTGCGGCATGGCTGATGTCGAACTCCACCTTGTCCTTGTCGGCGCGGCGCTGGTTATAAATCTCGCCGGACCATTCCGCGTACGCCTCGTGGCTGATCGCCGACGGCGTGGAGAACTTGGTGATCCGCCACTTTTTGTGCGCGGCCATCCCGCTGGCCACCTTGTTGAGCTTTTTGTAATTGGGTATCCAGAACACCTCGTCGATGTACAGATGGCCGTGGTAACTCTGCGCCGTGGTGCTGTTGGTGGACAAAAACCGCAGCTCGGCGCCGTTGGACAGGATGATCACGCCCTGGCCTTTCAGCTCCACGTCGAAACAATTTTTGGCATAGGCGATGATGTAGGCTTTGAATACCTCGGCTTGGTCGCGGCTGGCGGACAGGAAAATGCAGTTTTCGGCGGTTCTTATTGATCTATCGAGCGCCTCGAATGCGAAATATGCGGTTGCCCCGATCTGCCGGCTTTTCAGAATTAGTCGAATGCGGTCGTTCCGGTGGGCGTACCAAAGCTCCTGATAATCAAATACTCCGCGCCAAACTTCTTTGTTGTTTTCGTCGGTGTCTTTGAACAGATGATTGCGCCTGGCGTCGTCCAACATCTCCGGTGTGATGCCCGAGACGTCGTTTTTCGGGGTTTTCTTCTTGCGCTTCTCGGGTTTCTCGGATTTTTCCGCCGGCTGTGAAAAATTCGCCTCACCAGGAACGCCGACATTCAACGATCTGCCACTAGCCAATGCATTTGCTTGGGCTTCTATCAGCGAGGCCTTAGCCAGCTCTATTTTGAGATTTCCGAAATTTTTGGTCAGCGCCGTAAATTCGGCCAGCTCCGCTTCGGTCTTGTTCTCCCGTTCCGCCAGCACATTGATGCGCCTGGCCAAAGCAATCTCCACCGTATCCGGCGGGCAATAGCTGTCCCAGTCCTGCGCATCGCGCCACTTGTACAAAGTCCGCGTCGGCACGCCGGTTTCCCGCTCGATCTCGGGCACCGCATAGCCGCGCACATATAGCGCTTTGGCGGTTTGTTGGAGTTCCGGGGCGTAGCGTTTCATGGCGGTCCGATAATGGTGTTTCCCTCATTATCAGGTGTTTAAAACCGCCGAACGCCCGCCGCCAGTCCTGAAAATTCCTATATCCGCGAAATAGGTACAACAAGGAACGGCGCCGGTTGCCGCACCGCACGAAACCGCTAATCTGTCGCCAAACCAACACCCGTTTTTGAGTGAACATGGCAGACAGAGTCCTCCGCACAGATTACAAACGCATCGGCCGCAGCGGCCAGACGGTAGACGGCCGCGTGATCGATCCGGCGTGGATCGATCAGATGGCGGAAACCTACAACAAGGAACTGTTCACCGCGTTGATCTGGCCGGACCACTCGCGCTGGATGAATTACGGCGTGGTGGAAGAACTGCGCGCGACCGACAACGAAGAAGGCGGCCGCGATCTGTGGGCGGTGCTGTCGCCGAATCAATCCTACCTGTCGGACAACCGCTACGGCCAACGCCTGTTTACCAGCATGGAAATTACCTTCGATTTCCGCAAATCCGGCAAAGCCTATCTGACCGGCCTGGGCGCTACCGACGACCCAGCCAGCGTCGGCACCACCGAGATCCGCTTCAGCAAATTGGCAAAACAAGCCGGTGTCGAGCTGTCCGCGTTTATCGAAGCCGAAACCAAAACCTTCACCGACCAGAGGCCTGAATCGCTGCTGGATCAAATCAAAGCACTGTTCAACAAAAACCAAACCCACGAGGACGACGACATGGCAACGAAAGCCGAGATCGCACAAATGAATCAAGGTCTGGAAGACCTGAAAGCCATGTTCAGCAAATTGACCGGCGGCAAACCCACGGACGACAAAGCCCCCGGCACCGAACTGACCGCATCGGAGCAACGCATCGTCGCGGCGGTGGTGAGCCAGTTCCGCAAACAGCCGGAAGAAGAAAAGCCGACCGACGATCCCAAGCCAGGCAACGACTTCGCCGCATTCACCAAGCAGATCGTCGACGCGATTCATGCCAATTTCGGCAAAAAGCCGGAAGACAACAACGGCGCCGAAGCCGCGGACCCAAAAGCGTTGAAAGACCTGCAAGCGCAATTCGCCGCACTGAAAAAGCAACTCGACGACGCATTGCAGGAACAACCCGGCACCGACGGCGGCGAGCATTTCGGCAATCAGGGCGACGCATCGCACCTTGAGTAACCCCATCACGGAACACACACATAAGGAACCGCCATGTCCCAGTCTTACATCATGAGCCCCGAAGGCCGCCAGCAACTGGATGAACTGTTTTCTGCCACCGGCCGCCATTTCCGCCGCCGGACGGTGGAACCCAGCGTCGGCCAGGAATTGGTTTACAGCCGCGCCCAATCCCGTAACTACTTCAACCGATTGAAGCATAACCCGGTTGCCGAGGCGCTGATGTATGCCGCTACGCCATCGCGGGCGCAAACTGGACAACAACAAGTGGTGGAGCTGGCGAACTGGTTCCTGGCCATGCTGCCGATGATCGGCGTGCGCGATCTGATCGGACAGAAGGTGCTGATCGGGCTATCAGGGCGCGTGGCCAGCCGTACCGACACCAGCGGCGGCGGCGAGCGTACTGCAAAACGGCTGCAAAGCACCGGAACCCAGGATTACGACCTGAAAGCTACCGAATTCGACGTCGCCTTGGCCTACGCCACGATCGACGCTTGGACCGGTTTAGGCCAGGGCGTGTTCGAACAACTGTACATGCAAGCGGTGCGCGATGCGATCAGCAACGACTTGCTGCAAACCGGTTGGACTGGCACCAGCGCCGCTACCGCCACCAACATCGGCGCTAACCCGCTGCTGCAGGATCTGAACAAAGGCTGGCTGCAAAAAATCCGCGAATACAACAGCGGTAGCCAATACCACATTGGCACCGTCGGAACCCCGATCAGCATCGGCGCTTCCAGCGGCGTCTACAAAAACCTGGACCAAGCGGTACAGGACGCCAAACTGACGGTAAGAAAATGGTATCGCGGCCGCACTGATTTGGTGGCATTGGTCTCCGATAACTTGGTCAACAACCAGGAAGGCGTTTACTACAAAACCAACGGTAATGTCGCCACCGAAAAAATGGTACTGGACGGCGCAATCCGCAAAGGCTACGGCGGTCTGCCGACCATTGTGCCGCCGTTCTTCCCGGACGGCACGATCCTGATCACGCCGTTGTCCAATCTGGCGATCTATTACCAGGACAGCAGTGTCCGCCGTCTACAACGCGATTGGCCGACAAAGAATGAGATCCAGGATTTCAACAGTATGAACCTGGGCTACGTGGTGCAAGACGAAAACGCCACGTCGTTGGTCGAAAACATCACGCTGGTGTCTTAGTCATGAGCATCCTCGACCAGATCAAAGCCAAGCAACAGGCGGATGAGGCCAACCCATACGTGCTGGTTCATCAGCCGGAGAAGCTGGCGGAACTGATCGCCAAAGCCCCGGAAAACCCGCCGGAACTGATCGACAAAGACCCGGAAAACCCGCCGGAACCCTTCGAGCCTTCGCTGTTGGCGCAGGTCAAGGCAAAACAACTGGCGGAGGCGGATGAAACCGGCGCGGACTCGGCACCCGCAGACGCCCCAGGCGACCTGGCTCACTACCAGGCCGCCATGGCGGCGGACTTAGCCACGCTGTCGGGGATTAAAGACATCGTCGAAAAGGGCAAGGCCAAGCTGCAAATGTTGCCTACGTACTGGCCGTTCGTGAAAGCGTACGTCGACAACGGCGACAACTACCCGAACGACGTCGCCGTGCGGGTGATGATCTGGTTGCTCGATACATTCGATATCGAGCGCGGCCTGGATCTGGCGTTTCACCTGATAAAACAGGGTATCCACGTCACGCCGGCCAAATTCGACCGCGATATCCCGACCGTCGTCTGCGACTCCGTCTACGACTGGGCCGCGGCGCTGCTGAAGGCCGATCCGCCGCAATCGGCCAGCCCGTATCTGGACACCTTGCTGGCGACCATCGACAACGAGCAGTGGTCGCTGGCGCCGCCGGTGCATAGCAAGCTGTTCGCCATGCTGGCCAAGCACAAAGCGCGGCTGGAGGAATGGGAGACGGTGGTATCCCTCTGCGAACGGGCCGAAGAGGTCAATCCGGAAGGTGCCGGCGTCAAGAAATTGAAAGACAAGGCCAAGGCCAAACTGGCGAAAGCGGCAACGCCGCCGGCCGAATAACGACTCCTCAAGCCCTGGCTGGCTGTCATCGCCCGAGACTCGCTGTTAGACGATGTTCTTGGCAGGTGGTTAGTCCAGGCACTAACTCAAGGTGATTTATGCGCAAACACATAACGACCTCTCTCTCCGTGGCATTGCTGGCCTTTGCCGCCGGCTGCTCTCTGCTGGCGCCGTCCGGCCCGCCTGGCGGCAAAACCGCGGTGGAACTGGCCGCGCTGGCGGCGAACGACTTGGCGCAACTGGAACAAGCCCGCACCGCCTACTGCGACAACACCCAAAACCTGCAACTGCGCGCCGCGGCGATCCAACTGATTCGGGTTTACGTGCCCGAGTTTCCGGCCGACGGGATCTGTACCGAGCTATCCACGCTATTGACCGATGTATTGCTTCGGAAAACCGGCGCGCCGGTGGCGCCGATCGATGCCAATGCCCGAGCCTCTCCAGGCCAATAACCCGTTCCCCCGTTTTTACTGCCGGTCGCAAGGCCGGCCTTTTTAACCCGCATCCGCCACGATCATGAGCCTGACCGGAAAACCCGACTTGACCACTCGCGCCCCCGTGACCAACGACGGTTTCTGGCCCGATCTGCATTCCGGCCATCTGGCCGACCGCTACCGGGTGCCAACGGAATATCCGGACGACACGATTATTTGGGGGCTGACGCTGGCCTTGGTCAACGTCAATATCGAGCTGGAACCGGTGAAAGCGGCGATTCAGGCGCTGGGATACGCCAGCCTGGCGGCCTACAACACCGCCCACCCGAACCCGCTCAACGGTGCCGACATCGAAAAAACCGAATACGAGCACGCGGTCTACGCCCGTGCCAAAGCCAAGCTGCTGCCGCAGTTCAACCTGCCCAAGCGCGCCGGCGCCGATGCCAATCCGGAAGCCGACGCCCAAACCGAACAATATTGGCTGAACGAATCGGCCAAAGCGATTGCCTGGCTATTCGCCGCCTTCGCCCCAGACCCAACCAAACTGCCAACGGCCGGCGTGCATGCGGCGTTGATTTAAGACGGAGATTTATTATGGCCAACATCGAAGACTATAAACGCCTCAGTAGTGCTCGCCGCACCGACTATGTTGTGGTGAAAGGCGAGACCGAAGGACTTGGCAAAGCTGGCCGGGTGAAGCTGAACGATATATTGATGCCGCTACAAACGGCTATCAAACCGTTTGATTTCACACCGGATTTCGGCACGCTATCAGCCACCAATGGCACGTTCGCGTTGGATCCTACCGTGCCAATTCAGGGCCTGCCGTCGGTAAAGGCAACACCGACCGCAACGTCTCCGTTTACCGGTCGGTTCACGTTCAACAACCCGGTATCGTTTGCCAAATTCGAAAATATTGTGATTCCGTTACGGATCACTAGCAACGAGGCGGCGTCCGGCATCGGTACCAGCGCGATTGATATCGTATTAACGACCACGACCGGCAAAACCGTCCGGCTAAGGGTGCATACTCTGGAGACCGCACCGAGCTTATTTTATGCGTTCGAGTGGCACCGAAATCAGGATAAGACCAACTCCAATTTTTTCAATTATGCCAATGGCGCGACAGTCGACACACTGGACAGCGAAGCGATCGCGACTTTCGATTTGACCTTCACCACCGGCGCAAACTCGGCCAACTACCCGATCTGGATCGGCCCGCCCAAGCTGAACTGCAAATCAGAGGACAACAAAGGGATTATCTGCATTACCGCTGACGGCCCCTATGCATCGCACAAAAAGATTGCGGCCATTTTGGAAAAATACGATGTCGAAGCCTGTTTCGCCATTCGTAAGCAATTGGTTGGTGATCCGGCTGGGTTAACCGAGGAGGAAGTTATTGCGTTGGATAGAGCGGGGCACGACATCATTGCCCATGTATTCGCCAGCAACAAAACAGCCGGATTGATCAATGCCACCGACTGGCCGACCTCAAAATCCATTGCTGACGATTATCTAAACCATTGGGAGTGGATGCGGCTTATTGGCTGTATCAACGGTATTGGAGACTGCGTGAGGGCGTTCAACGATATTTTCCCTCACACCGCTACCTTAACGCGACAACTGTTAATCCGAGACGGACTGATCGCCGGCGGCGTCAATTTTATGCGCGGGTCGGAAACTGTCGTGAACCGAAAAATACCGGTCGGTTACGGACGCATCGCGCCGCTGGAAATCATCAAATACGCTCACTCGACATCTCAGACCAGCACGGAGGAGGTGATGCGGGGCCTGGTCGATCGGTGTGCTGATACCAAAGAGCTTATGACGATTTTAATCCACGGTCTGGACGGTGGATCCGGCAATCAGGGCATGACTTCATTGGCATTTGAAGCGTTTATCGAGTATGCGGTGAATCATCCCTCGATCAAGATCGAAAAATTCACCGAAGTCGGCAAACGATACTTCGCCTGATTATGATCGACAAAGACCCCACTAGTTACACATGGGTGACCTACGCCTGGGTGATGTTGCTGTCGACGCTGGGCGGCGTGGTCAGCTTCAATACCAAGCTGCGCACCGGCGCCGCGCGGCCGTTCAATATCATGGAGCTGTTGGGCGAGATTCTGACCAGCGCGTTTGTCGGCGTGCTGACCTTTTACCTGTGCGAAGCGGCCGGCGTGCCGCAATTGGTCGGGGCGGCCTTGGTCGGGATTTCCGGCCACATGGGCAGCCGGGCCATTTTCCGCTTTGAGCGCTGGGCGGAACAACGCCTGGTCGGTAGCGAAGGCAACGATCGGCCATGATCAAGCACGCCGCATTGGTCTCGTTCCTGATGCACCTGGATTATTTCGACGCGGGGAACATGGACTCGTTCGTCGACGATTTGACCGTGATCCCCGCAGGACGCGGCACGGACGCAGCGGGCCAAATCGTCGTCTGCGAAATGGAATATACCGGCGTTTACGGCATCGCGGATTACCCGCACGTGCAGTACCCGGTGCAACGCCTGCTGGCGCAGATCAGCGCCTGGCTGCTGGACCACGACACCGACCGCACCACGCCGTTCGACTTTTCGGTCAATGTCGAGACCAACCCCAGAGACGATAGCAAAGCCGATCTGGAAATCCGGATTCCGTTTCGAGAAGCCGTAACCGCATCGGCCGATGCCGGCGGCGAATTGGCCTTGGCCGGGGAGCATTATGATGTCAATGCTTAGCTTCAAAGTTGACGGCCTGGATGCCGTGATCGGCAACCTGGCGCAAATCAAATCGCCGACTCTGCGCAAACGCATCCTCGACCGCGCCGGCAAACAATTGATCCGCGCCGCCAAGGATCGCGTTGCCGCACAAACCGATCTGGACGGCAAACCGTTCGGCGACTATTCGACCAACACCAATCACACCCGTCCGCGCAAACGCAGCCGGCGCATGCTGGCTCGCATCGTCAAGCGGCTGGCCGTGATGGAGTTTAGCGACTTCGGCGCCACGGTCGGCTGGCGCAATAGCACGGAAGGCAACATCGCCGCCAAGCAGCAATTCGGTTTCAGGCAGGTGTTCAAGAAAGCCTGGCAGCGGGTGGAGTTGGACGGCAGCCGCAAGGAAAAAGACTACTACCAGTTACCGGCGACCCGGCGCCAGGCCAAGGCGCTGATCGAAGCCGGTTACAAGGTCCGCCGCCAAGGCGACAAAGGCGGCTGGAAAACGCCGACGATCAAGTGGATCACTCAAAACCTGACCATTGCCCGCGCCGGTTTGATCCTGCGCGTGCTGCGCGGCAGCAAAGACCAGTGGGAAACCAATCTGCCGCCGCGGGCGTTTCTCGGCGTGACGGATGCCGATCTGCAATTGCTGGCCGACGCCGTCGGCGCCGAGCTGCAAAAAGCCTTTGCCGGAGCCGCCGCATGATCGCGCTGCTGGATTTAAACCACGTCGTCAACCGCTTAAAAGCGCAATGCCCGCTGCTGGAAAACCGCGTCTATCAGACAGTGGAAACCAACGAAGCGGCGCTGGAAATGTTCGGCGACCCGGCGGCGTTCGTTTACCTGGCCGGCGACCAATCGGAAAGCAATCAGTTGCTGTCCGGCGTGCTGCAAGCCCACGGCAACGGCATCGCCGTGCGGCTGTCGGTGCGCAAATCCGCAACCCGCAGCGACCGCTTGAACGGCTCCGACGCCGAATCGATACGGCAATGCCGGCAGGAAATTTTGACCGCGTTGCTGGGCTGGAAGATTCCCGGCGCCAAAACGCCGCTGGAGCACAGCACCGGCTCGCTCACCGAAAAAGACCGGTATCTGCTATGGGCGGATACCTTCAATACCACCGATCATTTAACCAATTAGGAGGCCGACATGGCACAAGCCAGACTCTGGACCGACGTGGATGTGTTCATGCAATCCGCGATCGCCGCAGCGAAACCCATTACCGCGATTACCAAGGCTGCCGAAGGCGTGGTAAGCGCCGCCGCGCACGGCTATTCAACCGGCGATTATGTGCTGATTAACGCGCAGGGCATGAGCGAGCTGGACGGACGGATTTTCCGCGTTGTGTCCGTTGATGCCGGACAGTTCAAACTGGAAGGCGAGGACACCACACTGTATGCCGATTTCAGTTCCGGCAGCGCGCAAAAAATCACCTTCGGTACCACGTTGGCGACCTTGACCACGGTCAACGCCAGCGGCGGCGAGCCGGAAATGAAAGACACCACTCCCATCAGCGCCAAGCAAAAATCGTCTATCCCCGGACTATCGTCCGCGAGCGAATACAAATTCGATTCGTTGTGGGATCCGAACGACGCCGGACTGAAGGCGGCCAAAGCGGCTAGCAATACTAAGGCGCAACGGGCGTTCATGATCGTGTTTGCCGACGGTGCCCGTGTAGCGTTCTACGGCTACATCTCGGCCAACCTGCAACCGACCGGAAGCACCGGCGACGTGGTCAAGACCCCGGTCAATATCACCGCCCAAGGTGCGCTGACGTCTTACGGTAGTTAAACCATGAGCCAACGCAAACATTTAGGCGAGGCCTTGCTACAGCAGTTGGGCATCGATACGACCAATGCGGCGAAAGCGACGATTAACATCGATCACACGCCGCTGATTACCGTCCACGTCGAGTACGTGATGGTGGAACCGATACCACCAGTCGATTGGCTGCGGATCATGAATTCCGGGATTAGCCATCGGCGGTTTTTGGCATTGGTGAAAATCGGCAGCGAACGCCGGCTGAGCATCGAGCACATTATTAAACGATTCAATCTATCAATGACGCCATGAGCCAACCGTTAATCGAAAAAATCAAAGTATTGCGCACCGTGGACGTCGAGGCCGGCGGCCTCCTGTTTACCCTGCGTCGGCCGACCAATCTTGAAATCAAGGATCTGCGCGACACCAGCTCGATGCTGGATTCGCAGATTCTGCGCAGCTTCGTCACCGGCTGGAAGCAGGTCACGGAAGCCGACTTGATCCCGGGCGGCACGCCGAAAGAAGTGGCGTTCGATCCGGACTTGTTCGTGGTGTGGGTATCCGACCAACCGGACATTTACGAAAAACTGCTGGAGGCCATCATCGACAGCTACAAAACGCGGCAAGAGGAGTTGGGCCGGCTGCTAAAAAAGCCAGAACCTGGCTAGAGACTAGCCAATTGCCGGGCGGCACCAACCAGCCGCAACCGGACCAACTGAAACTGGCCGTCGATGCCTGGAACATCATGGGCGGCCTGGATTGGGCCGGACTGCCGGTCGTGGCCGAGCTATTGGGCGTGCAAGACATCGAATCGTTGATTTACCACCTGAAACTGATCCGCGACCAGAACCATGTCGGACCTTAACCTGAAAATCAAAATCGCCGGCGATAGCAGCCAGGCCGAACAAAGCGTCGGCCGGGTGGATAAAGCCTTGCGCGGTTTGGAAAGTACCGGCTCCAGCATCAACAACGTGCTGACCGGGCTGGGCGTGGGCATTTCCGTGGCCGGTCTGGCGGCATTCGTCAAGGAAGGCATCAACGCCGCCGACGCGCTGAACGATTTGGCCGACCGGTCCGGCATCGCGATCGAGAAGTTGGCCGGGCTGGAATACGCCGTCAAGATCGGTGACACCAGTATCGAGGCGTTTGTCGCGTCAGCCAACAAACTGTCGATCAATATCGCCAAAAATGCCGACGACTTTGCCAAACTCGGCATCACCGCGAAAGACCCGGTCGAGGCCTTCAAGCAACTGGCCGACGTGTTTTCCGGTATCGACGATCCGCAAAAACGGGCCGCATTCGGCGCCGCGGCGCTGGGCAAATCCTACGCCGAAATGGCACCGTTATTGGCCATGGGCGCGAGCGGCATCCAAGAGCTGATCGACAAGGGCCGGCAACATAACCCGGTCACGGCGGAGCAGGCCAAACTGGCCGGCGATTTCAATGATAAGTTGACCGAACTATCCAATCAATCGATTGGTTTTCGCAGTAAATTCGCGATGTTCGTGCTGGAACCCCTGGCAACCCTGGCCGAGTCGCTGGACAAGGACATCCAGAAATTCGGCTTGCTGGAAGGTGCCTGGCGTGGGTTTCTCGATGGCTACCAGAACTTTGCCATTCCTGGAGCCGGCGGCGGCTTGAGCGACGAACTCGACCAAATCAACCGCAAGATTGCCGAGCAGAAGCAACTATTGTCCGAGGTCAGACGCGGCGAACGCTCAGGCGGCGCGGCGCGCGAGATCGCTGAGCAGCGCGAGCTGAACCAGCTGATTCAACAGCGTGCCGATATCGAACAAAAACTCAGCGAATCGCGGCGGAAAAAATCGACGTTGGACGACGAAATGAAGATGGGTGAAGCCAATCTGAAAGCCGTCGAATCATTCATCCAAAAAGGCAACTCCGCCGCCGACGAAGCGGCCAAGGCGGCCGAATCCGCCGCCAAATCCCTGCAATCCGCCTACGAATCCACCGAACGCAGCCTGCGCAAGGAAATCGCGCTGCGCGGCGAGAACAGCGCGGCCGCGCAGATGGAATTCGAGGTGCAGTTCGGCTCGCTGGCCAAGTTGGACGAATCGCGCAAACTGGTGTTGCTGAACCTGGCCGCCGAGAAAGACGCGGTGCTGGCCAATGTCCAGGCGTACAAGGAATACGACGATATCGTCGAACAAGGTCTGGCACTTGCCGGCAAGCAGCGCGCCGCGCAATCTGAAAATTACCAACGCCTGTTCGACCGCTTCAACCCCGGCTATTCCACGCTGAGCCAAGGCATTGCCGATGTGGACCAAGCCAAGGCCCTGGGCCTGATCGACGCCGACCGGGCCAAGGCCGAATTCGACAAGTTGGGCAAGGACTACAACGATCTCGTCAATAAAGTGAATGACGGCAGCGACGAGATGTCGCAATTCGCCATCCAGGCCGCGCGCAACATCCAGACCTCGTTTGCCGATTTCATCATGAGTGCCGGCGAAGGTTTCGACGAGTTGGGCGCCAATTTCGCCAAAACCCTGGCCCGCATGGCGGCCGATGCCGCTTCGGCGCAATTGATGGATACGCTGTTAGGCAAGGGCTTCGGCACCGCCAACGCGGCCGGCAACGGCTTGCTTCAGGCCGGCTTTTCCGCCGTTAGTAGTTTTTTCGGTTTTGCCGACGGCGGCATCATGACCGCAGCCGGCCCGCTGCCGCTACGCACCTATGCCGGCGGCGGCGTTGCCCGCAGTCCGCAACTGGCATTGTTCGGCGAAGGCAGCATGCCGGAAGCCTACGTGCCACTGCCGGACGGCCGCTCGATCCCGGTCACGATGGCCGGCGGCGGTAGCGGCGGTGTCACCGTCAACATCATCAACAACAGCGGCGCCGAGGTACAGACCACCGAACGCGAAACGCCCAGCGGCAAAATCCTGGAAGTGTTGATCGACAAACGCATCAACAAATGGGCGGCCGATGCCAAGCGCCAAGGCGGCATTCTGGTATGACCGCGCTACCGTTCCCCGAAAAAATCCACCTGCGCAGCCAGCCGGCCATTGCCGATGCCTCGGACGTGATCGAGCTGGGCGATAACTACGTGCAAGCGCTGGAAACCGGCTTGAATCCGCAACACGAGGTCTGGGACGTGGTGTATTCGGCATTGAACCGCGCCGATCTGAACACGCTGTTGGGTGTGCTGGATACCGTGCGCACCGTGACGCCGGTTACCTGGACGTCTCCGCTGTACCAGGTGCAGAAGAAATACATGATCGTCAAAGACTCCCGCCGGCCGATGCCGCTCGGCGCCGACTTGTGGGAGTTCGGTTTGAAACTGCGCGAGGTGCCCTAATGGCGAATCTGAAAGGCCAAATGCACAAGCTGTCGCCCGGCGCTCGGGTCAGTTTGTTTATCCTGGATCTGAACAGCATTGGCGTAGCGGAAGTGCACCGGTTTTATCCCGGACAGGATACCGACGGCACGCCGCTGGAATACCTGGGCGATACGTATCTGCCGTATTACGTCGAAATCCGCAACGTCAAGAAATCCGGCAGCGGCCCCAGCCCGCGGCCGCGGGCCATCGTCGGCAATTACCAGGGTTTCGTCACCGAGCTGTGTCTGCAATACCAAGGCCTGGTCGGCGCCAAAGTCACCCGCCGCCGCACCATCGCCCAGTACGTGCTGAGCGATACCGCCGAATACCACGACGATGTTTATTTTATCGAGCGGCCGGTCGAGGATCTGGACGCTACGGTCGAATTCGAGCTGTCCTCGCCGCTGGATTTTCTCGATAAAGAGTTGCCGGGGCTGATCTGCGTCTCGGTGGGTTGTCCGCACGTCTACAAATCCACCGTCGGCGGTTCCGGTTGCAGTTGGCCCGGTACCGATCCGGCGAAGTGGTTCGATGCCAACGATAACCAGGTATTCAACGCTGAACTCGACGTCTGCAGCCACACCCTGGCCGGCTGCAAAGCCCGGTTCGGTGCGGATAATCCGTTGGACTACGGCGCCAATCCCGGCCTGGGCAGGTCGAACGTATGATGACCGACGCCATTCTGGAACAGATCAAAGCCCACGCCGAACGCGCCTTCCCGCTGGAGGCCTGCGGGCTGATTCTGCGCGACGCCGCCGGCGTGCGGGTGCTGGAGTGCGAAAACACCAGCGCACAGCCCGAGCAATCCTTTCTGATTGATCCAATCGTCCAGGCCCGCCATATCCGGCAAATCGCCGCGGTGTACCACAGCCACCCCAACCGCAGCGCCGAACTCAGTGCCGCCGATATCGCCAGCGCCGAGCGCTGCAATCTGCCGTTTTTGGTGGTCAGCGTGCCGGAATTCGAGATCCGCAGTTACACCCCGCGCGGCGTGGTGCCGGCGGCGTATGCCGGCCGCGACTTCGTTTACGGCGTGATGGATTGCTTGTCATTGGTCACCGATTACTACCGCCACGAGCTGGCTATCGATTTGGGCGACCCGCCGCGCAAGACCTGGGGCTGGTGGGAGGATGTGAATAATTACCACGCCTTCATCAACGGCTTTAAAGCCGCCGGCTTCGAGCGCGTGGAAAGCCCGCGCCTGCATGATGTGGTGATCATGCAATTGCGCGGCGTCTGCCCCAGCCATGCCGCGATCTACCGCGGCGACCAAGTGATTTTGCACCACGCCGGCCCGTCGGCGCCGTCGCGCGAGGAAACCTTCGGCCAATACTGGCGCAGCCGGACCGTGTGTTTTATGAGGCATAAGGACCTATGAAAACCGTCAGACTGTTCGGGGACCTGGAAAGATACAAAGCGGAATGGCGGCTGGACGTGAAAACCCCGGCCGAAGCCTTGCGCGCGATCGACGTGCAACGCGACGGCTTTTTGGCCGAGTGCGATGCCGGCAACTACGTGGCTATTTTGGTCGATCCTATCAGCCAGGAAAATTGCCGACCCATTTCAACAGATACTGCAAACGGGCCTTGGGCCAACGAAGAACTGTGGATTCTGCCGGTAATCCAGGGCGAGGTATTTGCGCCGGTGATATGGGCTGCCGTGGTATCGGCGGCAACCAGCTTGGGAGCCGGCGCCGGCCTGGCCGTGTTTTTGGGCGAAATGGCGGTGGCTATTGTCAACATCGGTATCTCGATGGCGTTTTCAGCCGTCGCTACTTTAATGACCAGCAAAAAGCGCAACACCTCCGCACCCATGCAAGAACGCCCCGACAACAAGCCGTCGTTCATCGCCGACGGCGTCGTCAACCTCACGGCGGCCGGCCATCCGCACCCGATCCTGGTCGGCGACGTGCCGGATGTGGGCTGTATCGTGCTGTCGTCGGATTATTGGGTGGAGGATCTGCCGTTATGAGTCAGCAACTTGCGGTAATCGGCGGCGCGATGGGCGGCGGTGGCGGCGGCGATGGTGGTGCACGCACGCCCATTTATCAGGCCGATACCGTTCGCTCGCGCGGCGTGATCGAAATCGTCGGCGAATGGTGCTGGGGCGAGATCGCCGGTTTTCCCTACGACGACCCCTTGAAGGGCGTCAAACTGGACGGCACCCCGGTGAAAGATGCCGACGGCAATGTGATGATCGAAGGCGTGTCGTTCGATTACCGCCTCGGCACCCAAAACCAATCCTACATTCCCGGCACGCTGGGCAATGCCGCGGCCTCGCCGGAATCGGTCAATGTCAACGTATTGCACGCCACGCCGATTACCCGCACCGTCACCGGCTGCGATGCGGTACGGGTGATTTTGACCTTTGCCGGCCTGTACTATCAAAACCCAAACACAGGCGACCGCACCGGTACCACGGTTAATGTGCAAATCGATGTCCGCGTCAACGGCGCCGGCGCCTGGCTGCCGGTGGATTTGGCCGGCCGCGGCACGGTATCGGATAAGCAGGATGGGGCTTATCAGAGGATGTATGTGGTCGATCTGCGCCAGTTCAGCGCCAGCGCCAGCGAATTCGATATCCGAGTGACCCGCGTCACTCCGGACCCGGACAGCAACACTCAAAACGCCTTCAAGTGGGATTCATTGGTTAAATTGACCTACGCCAAGCTGCGCCGGCCCAACATCGCCCACTTTCGGTTGACGCTGGACACCCGCTATTTTTCGCAAGTGCCGAAAATCTCCTGCCATCTGCGCGGCTGGCTCTGTTTAGTGCCGCATGCCTTGGTCTACAACCCGGAAACCCGAGCATATACCGGCGCGGATTGGGACGGCACCTTGGTCCGCGCCGTTAACCGTAACCCGGCCTGGTTTTTGTATACGCTGCTGCTCACCGAAGGCCAAGGCCTGGGCGATTACATCGACCCGGCCTATCAAGACAAGTGGCTGATCTACAAAATCGCCCAGCGCTGCGACCAGTTAGTCAACGACGGCAGGGGCGGCCAGGAGTTTCGCTATTCGATCGACGCCTGGATCTCGGAAAGCGTGTCGGCTTACGAGATGATCAACCAAATCGCCGGCACTTTCGACGCCCAGGCACTGTGGAGCGGCAACCAGGTCTATCTGACCCAGGACGCGCCCAAGCCGGTGCGCAATTTGTACGTGCCGGCCAACGTCGCCAAAGGCCGCTTTGCTTATTCCAGCAGCGCCCGCCAGGTGCGTTATAGCTCGGTCTGCCACAAATACCACGACAGAGACGACCAGAGCAGACTGGTACCGGAATATTACGACAACCGTGAAGCCCGCAAACGCTACGGCTATCTGTACAAAGAACAAACCATGCTCGGCTGCTATTCCCGCGGCCAGGCGGCCAGGGCCAACCGCCGCCTGGTCTATACCGGTCTGCTGGAAACCGATGCCGTGGTATTCAGCCCCAGCATGGCGGCGTTCCGCGACTTGCCGGGCGACGTGATCCGCATCGCCAACCCGCGCCGGCAGGGCCGCAAGCGTATGGGCGGCCGCGTGCTGGCCGGCTCGACCGCGTCGTCGGTAGTGTTGGATGCGCCGGTCACGTTGGCGGCCGGCATCGGTTACCGGCTTTCGGTGATTTCCAGCGACGGCGAGGTGATGGATGCCGCGGTCAGCAACGCAGCCGGCGTGCATAGCGTGTTGAATCTTGCCAGCGCCTTGGCCGAAGCGCCGCAAGCGGAAATGGAGTGGATCGTTTACGACCCCAACTCGGTGGCCGAGCTGTACCGGATTCTGGAAATCAGCGAGAACGACGACATCACGGACGGTGCTTACACTATCAGCGCGATCCAATACGACCCGGCCAAGTACGATTTCATCGACGCGCTGGGCACGCTGGAACCGACTTTGCCGCCGATCTACCAACCCGCCCGCAACGGCGTGGTGGCGCCGTCCGGGCTGCAGGTGGTGCCCGGCGTCTATCTGGCGCTGGAAGGCATGCGCCGTTACATCGACATCAGTTGGTCGCGCTCGACCGATCCATTCCTGCGCGGCTATGCGCTGTTGGTACGCCAGGATGGCGCGGTCATATTCGAAGACATCATCGACTCACAATCGAAGCGGATTTTGAATCCTGCCGTCGGCGAATATCAAATCACATTGTCGGCAATCAATATTTTCGGCAAGTATTCGAGTTCGATCAGCGTCAATTACACGCTGGAAGAGCTGTACCCGATCGAAGCCATCAGCATCACCGATCTGGAAATCCTCGGCGGCGGTGCCACGTTTGCGGGGCGAGTCATCGAACTGGATTGGGATAACGACGCCCAGTCGGTGCTGGGGTTTTCAGCCAGTTACGGCGCCGGGCAGGGCGGCCAGTCGCCGTGGTTTCGGGATTACCAGGTTGATATCTACGCCGGCGCCACGCTGTTGCGTTCCGAGTTCCCGACCGAATCGCGTTACCAATACACCTACGAGCAAAACCTGGAGGACGGCGGCCCGCGCCGCAGCATTACCGCCAAAGTGCGGGCGCGCGACATGCATGGCCGTTACAGCCAGCAGGCCGAGATCACGGTCAGTAATCCGGCGCCGGCGGCGATATCGGCGGTTAGCGTCAACGCCGGCTTCAAGTCGCTGATTTTGACCTACACCCGGCCAACCGATAACGATTGGGCCGGGGCGATTGTGTTTGTCGGCACAGCGACCGGATTTACCCCGAGCGCCGGCAACCGGGTGTATGTTGGCAGCGACGCCACCATCACGATTCCCAACCTGCTCGAGGGCACGCCCTACTTTATCCGGATTGCCAGTTTCGACGCCTTCGGCGGCGTCGACGACTACGTGCTGAGCGGTACCGAGTACACCAAGACCATTTCATCCATCGCGCTGCCGGATCCGGAAGCCATTAAAAACGGCCTGCAGACGGCGCTGGATACCGCGGTCGATCCGTTGGTATTCGAAGCCGACGTGTTTGCGCTGCGCCTGGCCGGAGTGGAGAAAACCCCGTTCATTGTCGGCGTACACCAAGGCCAGCCCGCGATATTGATGGATGCCGACGTGGTGGTCACCGGCGCTTTGTCGGCGGATCAATTGATCGGCGGCCGCATCGCCGCAACCGAGGACATCATCGTCGGCAACGGCAACGCCCGCATCAACGGCAACGGCTCGATCATCGTCTACAACGGCGCCGATACCGTCAGCAACCGCGACTTTGCCATGCTCAGCGGCGGCACGCTGACCTTCCAGCGCTACCGTGGCGGTGCTTATCACGAGTACAAATCGGTGCGGCGGGTGGAGTACGGCCAAGCCAACAGCGGCGAAACCGTCACCTTGCCGGGTTACTGGGACGCGCAGCCTCGTTTAATGGTCTCGCCGGCCTCGTTGCGCAGTTACGACGCGGCCAATGTCAGTTCCACCCAGACCTGGACCGTGCGCGGCCAAAATCTGCATGAAGTCACGGCCGGATCGGGCGTCTGGGCCTTTGATGCGATTGCCGAGCTGAATTACGCCAGCAGCGCCGGCGTCAATACCGTGGCCAGCAACTCGGGGCCGTTATCGGTCAACGGTTGGACCAGCGGCAATTCGATCCTGCCTAACAACACCGCCTCGATCAACGTCGAGGCCAAGTTCAGCAGCGTGCGCGGCAACGGTATCAGCACCTACGGCTATTTTTACCGCACCGTGACCTGGACGGTGCAGGGCTGGAACGGCACGATCTGGCTGGATTTGGCGACGAAATCGCGCAATATCCTGGCGTCGGAACATGGCCAGCAGATCACCGACACCCAGTCGGTCAATATCGATTCGGGTATCAGCATGATCCGGCTGGTGTTTGTGGCGTCGGATACCAACGGCAGCATTTACACCATCGCGCCGCATGCCGATGAATATGATTATTCGACAGCGAGTGTGCCGAGTAACGGGGCATCAGTGACGGCATCTGCTGACGCCTATTGGCCTGTCACCGTCGATACCGGCCAATTGCCTCTAAACGGAACGGAATATTCGCCTCCTTCAGGCAGCCAAATTTATAAAATCGTGTACTCGGTAGAGTACTTGCAAACGGCGATCGATAATTCTTCAAACGGCACAGGTGGTTTGTCTAATGCCTACGCCTACGGCGGTAATACTATCCTGCTGTCGAATTCATTGAATCCTGTATTACCCGCTGCTCCGACGTTTCCGCAGTCTGGAGGGTTCGGCTCATTTTCATCGGGAGAAATCGTAACCGACACATACCAGTCCACGTTCTGGAAAGCCAGGATTATCGCGCAAGAATCAAACACCAGCTTTGTCTTAAGGAATATGACTGCCGTCGTTTATTTGAAACAACTACAAGCGAATTCGGCTACACCTGCTAACAATTTCACCTTCCAAAACTACGCCTGGAACATCTCCGGATCGACCGCAATCGCGGTGGGAGCGCTGAACTGGATGGCGTTGGGGGATTAATGGACCTTTACCAAGCCGGACAAATCAACCTGACTAACGCCAGCGACCTGGTTGAAGGCCTGGGCACGCGCTGGCTGAATTACATCGCTGCCGGCGATGTGCTGCATGTCGACGGCAATACTTATTCGATCGCGGAGATACTTGCCAATCACCGGTTGCGTCTCGAAGCGTCCTATCCAGGGCCGACGGCAACGCAACGGCGCTATTCAATTGCCCGGCAACCGGTCGTGAAAACCATCGCCGATTACATTGCCGAAACCTCGCAGCGAGTCAACGAGCACTTGGCACAACTGGACGAATTGCCGCTGACTTTTTCCGGGTCGCTATGGCAGGTTGATGCTAAGAGCCGGGAGAACGTCACGGGCAAGATTGCGGAAATCAATTCCAAGCAGGCACTCGGTGTATCGGTGCCCATCGCCGACTTATTTTGGCGCGACATCGACAACACCACGCATACCTGGTCAACGGTTGAAAATTACCTGGCGTGGCTGCACGGCTTTGTGTCCACCTACGGCAGCCGCCGCACGGCACTGTACCGATCCGCGTTCGCCCACAAAGCGGCGCTGGATGCGATCGCGACCAATACCGCGCTGACCGATGCGCAAAAGATCGAATCGATCCGCAATTACGATTTCACCACCGGCTGGAGTTAACCGATGTTGTTCACCAACCAAGTCGGACATTGGCTGATCAGACTCGCAGTTGAGCTGCTGAAGCGCACGAAAAAATAGACGGTGCGACCGCAAGGAATGTTGGCGCACTCCTTGCGACCACCTTTCGCAGAATGCGCTGCGTCCAGCCTAGGCACCGTGCTGTGCACACAGCGGGCTTAAGGCTAGTACATGGCCACGATTTATGGAAATTTTGAAATGCGGGAAATGTGAAAGAAAGTTAGCCGAAGCGGATTACCGGGAGAACTCGATCAAGTGTCCGCGCTGTAAAACCTTAAACGTCATCAGGGCCTCGAGCCCCAGTCCAGAACACCGCGAGTGTCATTGTCAAAGAGGCACTCGTGGAGAAATATCAAAGGGATTCAATCGAGCTACATAACGTCGATGCGTTGAGTCTGTTGGCCAGCCTGGCGGCGGATACCGTCGATTTGATCGCGACCGATCCGCCGTATTACAAAGTCAAAGACAACGCCTGGGACAACCAATGGCGCAATCCGTCCGAGTTCTTTACTTGGCTGGATGGCGTGCTGGTCGAGTATCACCGCGTGTTGAAGCCGGCCGGTTCGCTGTACTTATTTGCCGGTCCGCATTTGGCGACGCAAGTGGAGCTGGCTGTCGCCAAGCATTTCCGTATCCTGAACCACATCGTCTGGCGCAAACCCAGCGGCCGCCATAACGGTTGCCGCAAGGAATCGTTGCGCCGTTATTTTCCGCAGACCGAACACATCATCTTCGCCGAGAGCCGCAAGCGCTTGCCGTTTGCCTTCGAGCCCATCAGATCGCATCTGGAACAAGCCAGGCAGACGGTCGGCATCTCGCGCAAACAAATCGACCAGGCTTGCGGTTGCCAAATGTCTGGCCATTGGTTTGATCGATCGCAGTGGAGCATGCCCAGCCGCAAGCATTACGACACGATGAACCAGTTGTTTGGCGGCACGCTGAAACCTTACGCCGAACTGTTTGCCGAGTACAAAGCCGTCAAGTTACAGCAACGCCACTTTGCGGTGACCAAGGACGTGCCGTTCACCAACGTGTGGGACTTCAAGCCTGTGCAGTGGTATCCGGGCAAGCATCCGTGCGAGAAGCCTTTGGATTTAATGCGCCACATCGTCTCGGCCAGCTCGAGGCCGAACGACGTCGTGCTGGATACGTTTGCCGGGAGCGGATCAACGGCGATAGCTTGCCTGGATCTGGGGAGGAAGTTCCTCGGTTGCGAGCTGGGAGAGGATGAATATGCCGGTGCCATCACCAGACTGAAGGAACGATAGCGGAGCCGGCCACCAAAGAAAAAACCGCCGCCCGCCCGCCGAAAATCACTCCTCCTCGCCTGCGCGGTTTTTGCGCAGATTTTTCGTTGTGAAATATGGCTCTGCCGCTGGCAAACCTGGAAGCCTAGAAAGATCAGGATTTCGCGCGAATGGGGGAAATTCGGAATGTGCCGATAAATGGCGTTCCCTGCAATTAGGAAACGCCAATTTACCGCCACAAATTGAAAGACTAGAAATTATTTTCTTTATCTTTCAATGGGTTGATTGGTGGAGGTGGGGGGAATTGAACCCCCGTCCGCAAGCACTCCGCCACAAGCTCTACATGCTTATCCCGCGCTTTTAATTTAACTGTTGACTACCCGTCGGGCCAAGAGGATCAACAGCGATTTCGATTGGATTTAGCGCTTCAGGCTCCGAACTAAGCCCTGGCGCGATCTTATGTAATATGATCCCTGAGCGTTCCCCGAGAGGAACTCCAGACGCATAAGTACATCTGGTCAGAGAAGTGGTGCAGGTTTTAAGCTGCTAAGGCCACTGAGTAGTTTTCGTCGTTTGCGAATACTTGTTTTCAGTAGGTTTTACGAGCTGTACTGTGCTCGGCATGCACCTGAGGTTTTGCTACCCACGTCGAAGCCATGTCACCCCCGGAACCTTCATTCTATCAAATCGATAAAAGAATTGCTGCGTAAGATGGGTGCTGATCCGATTGGTTCAAGCCGTTTGCGCTTCAAGCCAGACTCTTGATTTTTACCTGAATGGCCGACATTTCATTTCTCGATGATCGAGCCGGGAGGAGGGTGGTCCGCATTTGCCGATTGTCCACCCGTTCGCTATCGTTTATAAGAACCCGGCTCAGCTGAGTTTGGCGGCTTCAGTCACTGGAGGCGTGGCGTGCAATACAAAGATTATTACCAGATTTTGGGCGTCGGCCGCGATGCGGCTTTGGCCGATATCAAAAAGGCCTATCGTAAATTGGCCCGTAAATACCATCCGGACATTTCCAAAGAGCCGGATGCCGAAGCGCGGATGAAGGAAGTCAACGAGGCATATGCCGTCTTGTCCGACACCGAGAAACGCGCGGCCTACGATCAGCTCGGCCGCGGTTACCGTTCCGGCCAGGAGTTTCATCCGCCGCCGAACTGGGACGCCGGCTTCGAGTTTTCCAGCGGCGATACGGCGGATTTCGGCGATTTTTTCAGCCAGTTGTTCGGCCGCATGGGCGCGCGCGGCCGCGGCGGTCCGTTCGAAGCCCACGCCGGTAGTTTTCAGGCCCAGGGCGAGGATCATCATGCCAAAGTGTTGCTCGACATTGAGGATGCTTTCCGCGGCGCCACTCGTCAGATCAGTTTGCGGGTGCCGGCGATGGATGCCGGCGGCCACGTTACACTGAACACCCGCACCTTGAACGTCAAAATCCCCAGGGGCGTCTACGAAGGCCAGATCATTCGCCTGGCCGGTCAGGGCTCGCCGGGCGTGGGCCACGGCAAGTCCGGCGACCTGTTGCTGGAAGTCCATTTCAATCCGCATCCGCAATTGCGCGTCGACGGTAACAATCTGCATATGACTTTGGCGGTGACGCCATGGGAAGCGGCACTCGGCGCGGTGTTGCCGGTCAATTTGTTCGAGACCGGATTGAAAGTGCGGATTCCGGAGGGTACCCAGAGCGGCCAGCAATTGCGCGTGCGCGGCAAGGGTATCCCCAGCGCGACGCCCGGCGATTTGCTGCTGGATATACACGTGGTGCTGCCGCCGGCCAACACCGCCAAAGCCAGAGAACTTTACCAAGCCATGGCGCGCGAATTGGCTTTCGATCCGCGCGCCGCACACGGGAGCTGAGTCATGTCCGGATCGTTGACCGCCATCGCCATAGACGCCATTCTTGAAGAGCACGGCCTGACGTTACGGCAGCTTGCCGCGTTGGCCGCGGTGGACCACGAATGGATCAGCCACCACGTTGCCGAGGGCTTGCTGACGCCAAGCCGACACGGCGAAGAGTGGCGTTTCTCCAGTGCCACGCTGCTGCGGGTAAAGCGTATCGCCGCCATTGAGCGCCAATTCGAGGCGATACCGGAACTGGCCGCGCTGGTCGCCGACATGCAGGAAGAAATCGACGACCTGCGGCGTCGTCTCCGCCGCGCCGGCTTGGAGTAGTCATGAATCGCGCTATTCGCCGCAGCCATCGCTGGCTGAATCGGCTGCAAACCGTTTTATTGGTTGCCGCGTTGTTGGGTATTTGCGCGCTGGCCGGCAGTCTGTTATTCGGCGACGACGGTATCTGGATGGCCCTGGCGGCGGCCGGCTTCGGTTTGTTGATTACACCCAGCACCGCTTGGCGTCTGACCTTGAGTTTCTATCGGGCCCGGCCGATTTATCCGCAAGAGGCCCCGGTACTTTGGCAAATGCTGGAAACGCTGGCCGAACGTGCCGAACTGACCCGCGCACCGACGCCTTACTTCTTCCCCAGTCCGGTCATCAACGCCTTTGCCGTGGGCAGCCGCAAGCAATCGGCGATCGCGCTGAGCGACAGCCTGTTGCAGCGCCTATCGACCCGAGAACTGGCGGGTGTGTTGGCCCACGAAATCTCGCATATTGCCAACAACGATTTGCGGGTGATGAGTCTGGCTGATGCGGTTAGCCGCATCACTGCGGTGTTTGCGAGTTTAGGGCAATTGTTTCTACTGCTAAGTATTCCGGCCATGCTGCTTGCCGATGTCGTATTCGAGTTCAACTGGCCGGCGATACTGCTATTGTTGTTTTCGCCGCACTTGGCTCTGCTGGCGCAACTGGGCTTGTCCCGCACTCGCGAATACGACGCCGATTTGAATGCGGCCATGCTGACCGGCGACCCGCTGGGTTTGGCGCAAGCGCTGGCCCATATCGAACAAGCCAGCAAGGGCTGGCTGGCCGTGTTGTTTCCCGGTTGGGGTAACCCGGAACCGTCCTGGCTGCGCACCCATCCGCCAACCGAAGAACGGATTCGTCGGCTACAGGCCTTGGTGCCGGCGGCGCCGAGTCACTGGCTGGACTATGCACCGTTACTGGGTTACCGCGTAATTCCGGCACGGCGGGCGCCGCGCTGGCGAATCGGCGGTTTGTGGCGATAATTTCGATCGGCCTCTTGTTTTTAGCAGCACCGCCCTAAGTTTAAGCGGCAATCCCTTCGCCGCCGCGAAGGTTAGCCGTCCCTATTCCGAGGCCAAAAATGAGCGAATCGATTCACTTAGCCTGCCCGCATTGCGCGGCCATCAACCGCCTGCCTGCCGCGCGGCTGGCTCAGCATCCAAAATGCGGCCAATGCCATCAAGCGCTGTTTACCGGCCATCCGCTGGAATTGACCGCCGCCAATTTCGACAAACATCTGCGTTCTAGCGAGATACCGCTGCTAGTGGATTTTTGGGCGGCTTGGTGCGGGCCCTGCCGGATGATGGCGCCGGCCTTTGCCCAGGCGGCCGGCTTATTGGAACCGACGATGCGCCTGGGAAAAATCGACACCGAAGCGCAGGTCGAGTTGAGCGCGCATTACCAGATCCGCAGCATCCCGACGCTGATTCTGTTCAAGGGCGGCCGCGAAATCGTCCGCCAGGCCGGGGCGACGTCAGCCCAAGACATCGTGCGCTGGGCAAAAAGTCACGCTTGAACTGATTTGTTACGGCAATTGTTTCAGCGGAATTTGAAAACGTTGCCGGGCAATGTCGCCAATCTGGCCGCTGTAACGGCTCAGATACAAATCCCGGCCGCAGACGTGCGGTAAAGCCGAACAGCGGCCTGTCACCGCAAATCGCTCGCCGGCCAAACGAAAGGTCAGCGGCACGCAATCGTCGCGCAAAATCGGCCCTGCCACCTGCAAGTCGAGGCGTTGTTCGAAGTGTTCGTAAAGCAGCGTATCGGCTTCCAAGCTCAGCTCGGCCAGCACGACGCGGTCGTCGTCACCAATGCTGCCGAATATCGTGCAACGGCATTCGCGCAGGTCATCCAGTAAGCATTCCGCCAACTTTGCCAGTGTCGGCCGGCCGGAGATTGCCGCCCGTAGAGTTTCCAAGCCGTGGTACTGTCTCATAAGCTTTGCCGATGGCGTCGATAGGGGTTTGCCATTAAAATAGCGCACTAACCTTTGCATGCAAACAGGCCGCGCGCCCCGGATAATTGATGACCGATTATAAACTGACCCACCTGAAACAGCTCGAAGCCGAAAGTATCCACATCATCCGCGAAGTGGCAGCGGAATTCGAAAAGCCCGTCATGCTCTATTCCATCGGCAAGGACTCGGCGGTCATGCTGCATCTGACCCGCAAAGCCTTCTTTCCCGGCAAACCGCCGTTTCCGTTGTTGCACGTCGATACCACCTGGAAATTCCGGGAAATGATCGAGTTTCGGAACAACATGGCCAAAGATCTGGGCTGGGACCTGATCGTCCATATCAATCAGGAAGGCGTTGCCCAAGGCATTGGCCCGTTCACCCACGGTAGTAAGAAGCATACCGACGTCATGAAAACCGATGCGCTGAAACAAGCCTTGAACAAATACCAGTTTGATGCGGCTTTCGGCGGCGCCCGCCGCGACGAGGAAAAATCCCGCGCCAAGGAGCGGGTTTACTCGTTTCGTGACAAGAACCACCGCTGGGACCCAAAAAACCAGCGCCCGGAGCTTTGGAACATCTATAACGGCAAGATCGACAAGGGCGAATCGATTCGGGTATTTCCGCTATCCAACTGGACTGAATTGGACATCTGGCAATACATCCATCTGGAAAACATCCCCATCGTCCCGCTGTACTTCGCCAAAGAGCGCCCGGTGGTCAATAAGGATGGCATGTTGATCATGGTCGACGACGACCGGATGCCGATCGGCCCCGAAGACAAAGTCGAAATGAAAATGGTGCGCTTCCGTACCCTGGGCTGCTACCCGCTGACCGGCGCCGTCGAATCGACCGCAACCACCTTGCCGGAGATCATTCAAGAAATGTTGCTGACCACCACGTCCGAGCGTCAAGGCCGCTTGATCGACCACGATCAGGCCGGATCGATGGAACAGAAAAAACGCGAAGGGTATTTTTAACAGGAACCTTGCCAACCAGCAAAACTCGGTGGAAGCTTTCATGCAACTGCACGAAGAAATCCAGCAGCACCTCGTGAATCTCGAACCCGGCCTGCAAGCCGAGGTACTGGATTTCGTGCTGTTTCTTGAAGAAAAACAAAAGAAGCAACAGTCTGACCAGCGCGTGACTGAAGCACAAGCCCTACAAATTCATCAGCAGTTAATGAGCCAGTACGCCGATGCGTTTGCCAAGCTGGCCCAATAGATGGCCGAGTTGTTTTTCATCTCGAAAGCATTGGCGTTACAGATACATCGTCAACAGATAGAACGCTTTGGCGGTGCTTTGGGTATTCGAGACGAAGCGCTGTTGGAATCGGCGCTTGGTGCGGCACGACAGACTTGGCACTACAGCGGCGATATATTTCAGACCGCCGCTCAATATTGCTATTCGCTAGCCAACAACCATCCGTTTCTGGACGGCAACAAGCGGGTAGCGGCCGCCTGCATGCTGGTGTTTCTGGTCGCCAACCAAAAACAACCAACGATGGACGACACTCAGTTTTACGACTGGGTTATTAGTACGGCAACCCGGCAAGTCAGTCGCGAAGAACTGGCTGACTTTTTAAAACAGCATTGCGCGTAATACAACTTTCGAACAAATTTAGGCATTCAGGAAACCCATGTCCCACCAATCCGACCTCATCGCCACCGACATCAACGCCTATTTGGCGCAACACGAACGCAAGGAGTTGCTGCGATTTTTGACCTGCGGCAACGTCGACGACGGCAAGAGTACCTTGATCGGCCGCTTGTTGCACGACTCGAAAATGATTTACGAAGACCAGTTGGCCGCGGTGCAGGCCGATAGCGTCAAGTCCGGCACCACCGGCGCCGGCAAGATCGATTTGGCTTTGTTGGTCGACGGTCTGCAGGCCGAGCGCGAGCAGGGCATCACCATCGACGTCGCTTACCGTTATTTCTCGACCTCGACCCGCAAATTCATCATCGCCGACACCCCCGGCCACGAGCAATATACGCGCAACATGGCCACCGGCGCCTCGACCTGCGATTTGGCGGTGATCCTGATCGACGCCCGCTACGGTGTGCAAACCCAGACCAAGCGCCACAGTTTCATCGCCTCGCTGCTGGGCATCAAGCACATCATTGTCGCGGTCAACAAAATGGACTTGGTCGGCTACAGCCAGGAAACCTTCGAAAAGATTCGCGACGACTACATGACTTTCGTCAAACATCTGGATTTGCATGATATCCATTTCATTCCGATGTCGGCTTTGGACGGCGACAACGTCGTCAACCCCAGCGCCAATATGCCTTGGTTCAGCGGCCTGCCGATGATGGAATTGCTGAATAGCATCGAAATCGCCAGCGACCATAATTTCGACGACGCCCGCTTTCCGGTGCAGTACGTCAACCGGCCGAATCTTGATTTCCGCGGCTTCTGCGGTACCGTGGCGTCGGGTATTTTTCATAAGGGAGATGCGATTACCGCGCTGCCGTCCGGCAAAACCAGCACGATTAAATCGATCGTGACTTTCGACGGCGATCTGCAACAAGCTTTCGCCGGCATGGCCGTGACCTTGACGCTGAATGACGAGATCGACATCAGCCGAGGCGACGTCATCCTGGGCCAGCAACAAACCACACCCAGCGTCGCCGATAAATTCAAGGCCAACATTGTCTGGATGACCGAACAAGCCATGCTGCCCGGTCGCCAGTACGTGATCAAACTGGCCACCCGCAGCGTGTCCGGTTCGGTGGCGACGATTCACCATCGCATCGACGTCAACACCTTGGAACACCACGACGCCGACGAATTGAAACTGAACGAAATCGGCTTATGCACCGTGGCGGTCAACGCGCCAGTGGTGTTCGAACCCTATAAGCGCAATAAAGCCACCGGCTCGTTCATCATCATCGACCGTTTGACCAACGTCACCGTTGGCGCCGGCATGATCGTCGGCGATGCCAGCAAGGACGAATGGGCGCCGGTCACTGCTGAGGAACGCGCCAGCCGCTTCGGCCAAACCGCCACCATCGTCGCCCTCGCTGGCGCTGATGCCAAAACCATGGCTTATCATCTGGAGCGTCGCCTGTTCGACACCGGTCACGCCGCGACGGTATTGGAGCAAGCCGATTCGGGATTGGCCGCCGCGATTAAAAACGCTGGTTTGATCTGCTTGGCGGTAGGTTTGGCAGCCGATGCCGCCGATTTGGCCTTCGACGCCGATCAAATGAGCGTCGACGACATTTACGCCACATTGAAACAGCGCGAAGTGGTGCGTTAAATCCGTTTGCCGCCAGGTCTTGCGGCCTGGCGGTTGCCGGCGGCGAGTTTGCCGCTCAACCACCTGTAACCAGCACACAGGTATCGACTGACGATGAAAGCCCAGCCCAAACAACCGCAACCGGCGGAATTACAGGCCATCCATCAACTGTACCAGGCCGGCCAAATCCCGTTGGCGGAAATCAGGGCGCAAGGCTTGTTGAACGCCTACCCCAAATCCTTGCCGCTGCTGAATTTGCTGGGCATGTGCCAACAGCTACAAGGCAAGTTGCGCGAGGCGGCGGCCAGCTTCCGCAAGATGATCGCCATCGATCCCAATATCGCCGAAATCCATTTCAACCTCGGCGCGATTTATACCCAACTCAACGACGCCAAAGGCGCCATCGCCGCTTACCGCAAGGCGCTACAAATCAAGCCGGATCTGACCGTTGCGCATTTCAATTTGGGCGCGCTGTTGCAGCAGCAAAACCAATGGCAGGATGCGGCCAAGCATTATCGAACAGCCGTCGAGCAACAACCCGGTTATTACCAGGCTTGGGCCAATTGGGGCGCGGTGCTGCAAACGCTTGGCGACCTGAAAGCGGCCGAGCAGTGTTACCGCAAAGCCCTGGAGATCAATGCCGATGCGCTGGGCTATTTCAATCTCGGCACCAATCTTTACGACCAGGGCGCGCACGGCCAAGCCATCGACGCTTTCAAAGCAGCGTTGCGCCTGGATCCGCAATTCGCCGACGCCTGGAACGACCTGGGTGAAATTTACCGCGACCAAGGCAACATGGAGGAAGCGGTGCGTTGTTACCGCGCCGCGCTGCAAGCCAATCCCGATCACGGCCGTGCCAATTACAATCTGGGCGAGAGTTATTGTTTGGGAGGACAGTTCGAGCAGGCGATCCCTTACTTCTCGGCGTCGGATTTCGCCGACGCTCAAGAGCGGGTGTTGTTGTGTTTGTATAAAACGCGTCAATTCGACGCGTTCAAACAGCGCCTGGATGAATTGATCGCCCAAGACCGCCACAACTCGGTATTGCTGGGCAGTTTGGCGACGCACTACGCCACCAATTTCCGGCAATCCGACGTGTACGGCTACTGTCGCGATCCGATGGCGTTCGTTCAGCACACCCGGATAGCCGAACTGACGGAACCCGGCAGCGCCTTGCTGAACCAATTGCTGGATGACGTCAAACACTTGGCCATCGCCGAGCGCAAGCAGGGGCGTTTGTATTACGGCATGCAGTCAGCAGGAAATTTATTGCAGCGACCGGAAGCCTCGTTTCAGCAGTTGGCGACACTGATCCGCGCCAAGGTCAAAGCTTACCAACAACACTTTGCCGGCAGCGACGATGCCTTGATTCGCTTGTTTCCGAAAACGCTGGAATTCGCCAGCTCCTGGTATTTACGCATGGACCAGGGCGGCTATTTGACCTCGCACATCCACGAAGAAGGCTGGATCAGCGGCTGCGTCTACCTGCAACTACCGGACAAATGCAACAACCATGAAGGCAGTTTCGAATACGGTACCGACGGCGATGACTACCCGCGTCTGCACGACGACTTTCCGACCCAAATCGTCGACCAAAAAGTTGGTGACCTGGTGTTGTTCCCGTCCTCGTTGTTTCACCGCACAATTCCATTCAATTCCGACCAGGAACGAATTTGTATTGCATTTGACATTAAGCCGGGTAGATAGGATTTAGAGTCTTGAAGCTACTGCAGGCGAAAACAAATCGTTTGCGGATACGGGTTGTTTTAGGTGGGGCAGGTGGGGGCTTTCTGAGCAGTTCAGTCAGGGCGCGGGCAAAATATTAGCCGGTGACTGGATTGGAACGAAGGCTTGACTTTCAAGAGTATGGTGGGGTGAACGATGGGGCTCGAACCCACGACAACCGGAATCACAATCCGGGGCTCTACCAACTGAGCTACGCTCACCATTACATCTAACCCACTGATAACACATATAAACCTAACGAACTATCCATTTAGACCGCCCCTAAAGTTGGCCTTTTGTCCTTCTCCTGTCCTTTTTTAGGAGAACATATGGCTACATTTCGAAAGCGCGGGTCCGGCTCTTGGCAAGCCAGGATACAGCGCAAAGGACACCCAGACTTAACCAAGTCTTTCGGTACCAAAGCGGAGGCCCAGACCTGGGCTCGGCAGATTGAAGCGGAGATCGATCGAGGGAACTACTCGGCACCAGCTCCAATTGAAACCGATGGGACTACCCTAAGAGACTTACTCTGCCGGTATCTGGAATTAATCACACCAAAAAAGAAAGGTGCTATCCATGAGGGCCACCGGGTAAAAAGCTGGATAAATTCGCCCATCGCGAATAAGCCTCTAGCAGAAATTAAAAGCAGTGACTTTGCCAAGTGGCGCGATGAGCGGTTAGGTAAGGAGCTCTCCCCCAATACTGTACGCCTAGACTTGGCCGTTATTTCCAACGTGTACAGCATCGCCCGGACTGAGTGGGGTTTTGAGTCGCTAGCTAATCCCATCAAGCTCATCAAGCTCCCTAAGTTACCGAACGGCAGAACCAGAAGGCTCACCCCGGAAGAACTCCGTAAACTTATCCAAGCCCTGGAGTACACCCAAGAAGTTCACCAGATAGTCCAGCTTGCCGTCGAAACCGGCATGCGTCGATCTGAGCTCCTGGGTATGACCTGGGAGAATGTCGACACCGCCAAGCGTGTTGTACTCCTCCCGGATACCAAGAACGGTGATTCTCGGGAGGTACCGTTATCCTCCAGAGCCTTGGAGGTGCTCAACAGTGTAGGCGTTAAAACTGAAGGGCCGGTATTCACCACCAAGCCCGACTCAGTGTCCCAAGCCTTCAGCCGTGCCTGTAAGCGGGCCAACCTCAAAGACCTACGGTTTCACGACTTACGCCATGAGGCCACCTCCAGGTTATTCGAGAAGGGGCTCAACACGATGGAGGTCTCAGCCATTACCGGGCATAAGACCTTATCCATGCTCAAACGATACACCCACCTCAAGGCCAGCGACTTGGCGTTAAGGCTCGGCTGAGGAGGCATTATGACAACATCTAGGCATTTTCTCGATGATGGTTGGCATTATCTGGGTACTGACTACCGCGACTCTGCCGACGCCAAACTTAAAGACATCCCTCCCCATGCGGCAGTAGTTTATACCGTTGAATGGCGGCGGGATGGTAAGGGGCTGGAGGCTTTCACCACGGTACTAACCAAAGACCTTGGCCCAACTGATACAACGCATTAATCAACTTTCAATATCTCACTAAAGGAAACCTAACTATGTATATCGAAATTACACGTAAATCTATCGCTTTTGGCTTTGGCGCAATCCCTTCGATCAACGACTCTGGGGAGGTGCCTCTTATGCTCGACACTACCACTAAGGTGCTGTTCCTGGGGAATCATGAGTTTTACCTTGAGGTTCACCCTAAGGGGACAGACCTACAGTTACAAAGAACAGTGCATGGCCCCCGAGAGGTTAGCTTCCATTGGCATCGGTTTTCTTTTCACTACACCGACATGGCCGCCCAACGTGCCAGACGGACTGATGTTGTTGGTGAGCTAGCCTAAGCCCCCACCTTGCCGACAATCAGCCCACCCTCTACTGAATTAAAGGTGATGCTCTGGAGTAAGCCCGGTTTGATCTGATCGGCAAGCCACTTCCTCAGGTTGCCCGCTGCAGCCTTCCGGCTCCGATAGGCCCACGCAATGAGGGACTCTTGGTTAACCACCAGAGCCTCCCTCGGGCCTCTCGGGGTATCTATCCATATTAAGGCCTTGTCCATCCCTGCCAATATTGAGTAATGGCTGGGAGGGGTACTGCCAAAAGCCTTGGCAATATCGCCGACCAATAGCCAAGCCTCTTGGCCTTGAAGTATCCCTCTGATCTGGGTACCGCCCAAGTTGAAGGTGAGAAGCTTCACGGTAGTGCGCTTACTCATGAGTGGCCCCGGTACCAGTCATAGGCGTTGATAACCGGGTAATTGTCGGCATGCTGGAGAACTACCCCGCTACCATCGGTGGAGCCTGTGGGCTGGATACCGACTAAGCCCCTATCGGCGGCCTCGCGATACTGGGCCATTATCTCCAGGAGTAATCTGGTTTTTTCATCGTTGGGGTTATTCTTGAAGTCCTGTAGTCGGTTGCTGAGTTCCGACCAGAACCACATCATTCTATCCGCTGGCCTTGTCATGGATTTAACTCAGGCGACTAAATCCGCAGACAAAACGGGGACCGCCAAGGGGTTGCCTAGGGTCGCGAGGGTTTGCTTGAGGGTTTGCTTGGTTTTTGAGGTGATGGGGCGGAAGCTATAGAGTTCACAGGTTGTGACCGTGCAGCCTTCCGTTTGTTGTCTCCAAGTACCGCCTGCTTTCGGGTCATAAATACAACCCTTGCAATGGTTGGCGATGGCTTGGCGTGGTGAGATTGCCATTGATTGAAATGCTTGTGAGTGGATTAAATGCTGGAAAGAAAAGGGCGAACCCTGAGCCTTGGTGGGGCTCCTACGGGTTCACCCTGGTTTTTAGTTGCCTGAGTTAAATCCTCAGATTAGGCGCATCTTCTGGGCGACACTGGCGAGCGTCCAGGCACCGTTGATGTTGACCAATAGTTCACCATAGTCGTTAACGTGGGTTTGATAGCCAGCGGCTTTGAGGGAGCCCTCATCGGGGCCGAGCGAGTCCTTTGCATGCTGGATAAGCTGGCGGAGCATCCGGGTATCCCGGTTAAACGCCATGTCTCTTTGGGCTCTCTTCATGGCATCCCCTCGGTTAGTGTGCAGCCAGTTCCAGAGCTCTTGGGGTTCCTGTATGCCCATCGACTTGGCAATACTGTCCGCCTGAGCGGTAAAGGCCCCAATCACAGAGGCGGCCCGTTGTTGTACCTCAGCCGCAGACAGGCCGGTTAGGCTGGCGAGCTGGTCATAGTTCAAACTCTCGGGGCCGTGCTCCAGTACATGAACCACAGCCTCACTAATCATGGGCTGAGGTATGCCGCTGATGGCCTGGGCCACTTGGGCCTCTACTTCAGGAGTGAACGGCTCGACACCTTCCGGCAACTTCTGCTGAGACTCCTCCCGCTGATCGGTCGGCGGCTCCTGGGTGTTCTGTGCTGGGCTTATCTGGGAGCTATCGGGATTTTTTTTAACTTCTGGGTGGCTGCCTGGGCCTATCCACTCGAAACCGTTGGCGGCTTGGCGGACCCAACCCATGTGCATGGCGTTTTCGATGGTCAATTCGGTGCCGCCTGCCTTGATAACAGAATCAAGCCTTAAGTCGCCACCGGCAGGAAAGCCGTTATTGCGGGCGGTACTCAAGGGGCTGCCGGTATCCCGTGCAAAGTCCGAAGTATCGAACTGGCTCAAACCTTGGGAGGAGAACCCTGGATTAGCGCCACCGAATTGGACGGAGTGAACCGTATCGGTGACTTGAACGGCTGGGCTCGTCAAGTTGCCATAATTGTTTACTCCGGGTGATTGTGGATCATGATTAAGCGAGCGGCTGAGGCCTGGGAAATACCCCACCTTGAGGCGATTGCCCTGGGGGTGATAATTCCATCGCCGTGCCTTATCTCGATAATCAGTTGGTTAAGGTCGTTCTTTGTGAGGTCTTTGTGGTAGACCTTGGGTCTGGTACCTGGATGGGTACGAATCATTGCCTAAGCCTCCAGTCGGGGTCTGTGGTGAGTAGCTTGTTGAGTCTCCGTTGGCCTGTCTCCTTCAGGTACTCACTGAGAGGCTTGCCCGGTTTCCTGGTGAAATCGGGCTGAGTTCTCCAGGGGATACCCTCCCCGGTTGCTGCGGCTTTCAGTTGGTACCCCTCCAGGCGTAACAGCTCGGGATCGGGGAGGAGAGTCTCTAAGTAGCTCTGATAGTACGATAGGGCTCGGCGGATCATCATGGAGCCAGAACAGGTGAACTCTGGATATTGGGCATTGATCCAGTCCATCTTGGCTTTGGTTAGCGGGTCTACCCTGAAGGTAATAGAGACCGCATTGGTGCTATTTACTTTCACGTTTTCATGGGTGCTGTAATGGTCAACAAAAACCGGACACTTGTTTAGGCAGCGTCTCTCGAAAATTCCCGCTCGAATTCGATCGGGGATTGATAGCCCAATGTTGAATGCGATCGACGGCCGTTGTAAAAAGCCAAATAGTCGATCACGCTCAGTTTTGCCGCCTCTTGGGTTTTGAATTTTTCGTAGTTGAGCTGTTCATGCTTCAAGCTACGGAAAAAGCGTTCCGTCGGCGAATTGTCCCAGCAATTGCCTTTTCGGCTCATGCTTTGCTCCATGCGCATCACGGCCAGATGTTGGCGATATTCTCGACTCGCATACTGACTACCACGATCCGAGTGATGCAGCAGACCAGGTGGCGGTTTGCGACGCCAGAAGGCCATTTGTAATGCCTTGACACAGAGCGAGGTCCGCATGTGGTCGTCAATGGCCCAGCCCACCACTTGGCGGGAGAATAGATCGATAACGACCGCGACATACAGCCAGCCCTGTAACGTCCAGACATAGGTAATATCCGTGCTCCACACTTGATTTGGCTGAGCGACCTTGAATTGGCGATCCAGCCGATTTGGGGAGATGGCCTCGCTGTGGTTGCTGTCCGTGGTCACTTTAAATCGTTTGGGGTAGCGAACTTTTAACTTCAACTCCCGCATGATCCGCCGCGTTTTAAAGCGGCCGACGGCAAAACCCTGTTTCTGCAAGCGATCCGCTAAGCGACGCGAACCAAAGCACTGCTTGTTGTCGGTAAAGATTTGACACACTTTATCGGTAAGCTGTTGATCCTGCCGCTTTTTATCACTGCCTTGTGAGGCGGTGCACCATTCGTAGTAAGCACTAGTGCCAACGCCCATGACCCGACACAGTACGGTGACTGGATAGGTCTTCTGTTGCTCTCGAATAAACCCGTACTTTATTCGGTTTCTTTCGCAAAGAAGACTGCGGCCTTTTTTAAGATTTCGCGCTCCATTCGCAACTGTTCATTTTCCTTCCGTAAGCGGATCAATTCGTCACGGTCCCCCAGATTCAGACAAGACTTTTTTACCGCCGATTCGTTCGCCGAAGGCTTGCGTTCCGCTCGTACCCAGCGTCCTAGGGCGCTTTGCGATATGCCCAAATGATCGGCTGCCTGCTGTTGGCTGTAGCCTTTTTCCAGAACCAGTTTGGCGGCATCTTGTTTGAATTCCAGGCTGTATTTTGGCCGATTGTGTTTTTTGTCGTTACTCATGACCACCTCTGCTAACAGTATAAATTCTGCCTTTAGAAGTGTCCGGGGTTATTAGACCATTTCAGTGCAGTATTGGGTTGATGGGAGAAATTGAGGACGAAAAGGCGCTCAAGAGGCATCTATAGGCGAAAAAACTATGTGCTGCCACTTGTCGAAAAAACTCTAGGGGGATCAATAAGGGCAACTATGTGCTGCCTCTTGGGGTGAAACTGAGGAACTGCAACAGATGGGGTGGGCTTTATCTCCAGGATTTCCTGGATTTAGCGAGCCGAAGGGAGCCCGCCTAAAGGTTCACTCACAGGCATGAAGGTGCATGAAACCTAGCCTATCCCATCCCGATAAATAACCCCATGAGTGAACTTTTAGGCGGACTATTGGCAACCCCAAAAGGCGCTCAAGTAGCAGACAGCCGATGTTTATCCTTAAAGACTCCCCCGTCCCCCCCAAGGTTATTCCGTTGGTGAACATACGGTTGGCTTGAGTTGCTCCTATAGTGTCCCCGTATGAACTCCAACGGTGAATCTATAGCTATCATCATCAATAGTTATTACTAAGTTGATAATAATCTTTGGTACCGGCACGTCAGGGCACGTTATGTGATCCTGTGGGTGCTATTGTCGTATCCGCATAACGGGAACTGACGGTATATCCTTGGGCGTGGTCTCTCTCCCTGGAGGTGCCGATTCTGTTTATAGCTGAAATCGTATATCCCTGGCTCAATCGCTCAGTACCCTAGGCGATCCCATTGCCCAGAGTGATTCGCTCCAGGATTCGACCGAGAGAACTATATTCTCAATTCTCCCGTTTAATCCCTGCCTCTTTGGCAAGTCGATACAGTGATGCGCGGCTGAGGCCATGCCGCTTGGCAATCACGGCTGAAGACTCATTGCCAGCCTTGAAGTCTTCCAGAGCCGCTTCGGCAATCTCCGGTGTGATGGTTTCCTTCCTGCCGAACTTAACGCCTGCCGCTTTGGCTTTCTCTCGACCTTCTTGGGTGCGCTCAAGGATTAGGCTACGCTCAGTCTCAGCGACATAGCCGAACATGGTCATAACTAACTTACCTTCTTTGGTGGTGGTATCGATAAGCGGCTGATCGAGAACTTTAAGAGCCGCGCCTTTTTGCTCGATAGCTCTCACGGTTTCCCATAGGTCACTAATCGAACGGGCCAACCTGTCCAGCTTGGTAACAATCAGAACATCGCCCTCTCGGATGTAATCCAGTGCCGCCTGATATTGCTCCCGGTTGCTAGTGCTCTTACCGGATAACTTCTCCTGATAAATCTTGGTACAACCTGCCGCCTGGAGTGCTGCTAACTGTGTCTCCAGGCTTTGGCCTGTGGTGCTTACTCGGGCGTAACCGATCTTGATTGACATATAAACCACCGTCTCACTTGTTTTAAAGATTTGATGGAATCAATTATGAGACGACTTTTTAGACGAGTCAAGAGGCCGGATAGAATATGTCTTTTAAGTTGCAAGATATGAGATACCACTACCCATTTCTGGGTAATGTCAAACGCCAAAAATGGCGGTAGCTCAAAGCCCAGAAATGGGCTCTGAGTCAATCAGGTTGAACCCCTGGCTACCCCATTGCCTCCCACCTGTTCCCCTGAGGATTGCGCCCACTCGATTACAAACGGAGGCCCATCGGCCACCCCCAAGGGGGGAACGGCGCTTCTTCGTCAGTCAGAACAGGTAAGACATTTTTGTGGTGAAAACAAAAGGCCGGGAATCCGGCTTTTTCCCGGTACGGTATTGATCGGGATGATGTCGGAATCACGACATCTTAAATGCCCCCCTGGGCTTCCAGAAGTAACTCCCTTTTGGAAACTCTGCGTTTCTGTAGATTTGCGAAAACGCAACCGTAAACGGATTAAGGAGTGGCTATTAGTTCGGCGAGGCGTTCGCCCTTTGCTTATTTATTAATTAGTTTCTCCAACACCGCCCTCCTGCGGTCAGCCTCAAGCTGACAAGTGCCAGCCATCCCAGAACCTAAAGGTACATCTATGAACGGCCCTTCTGTTTGGTTATTGATAAACGAAGAGCCTGCATTCGGTGTAACTTTCGGCTTAGGTAACTGGACGGCTTTAGCTTCTTTAAAAGCAACGCAATTTGTGAAGATGTTCTCCCGATCTTGCTCAAGGATAATTTCATATTCACTTTTAGGTTCACTGACTGAGTAACTTGAGTTCACCCAAACGGCTAAACCGATCAAGGCGCAGGCGGCAAGTAAGATAGAACGCATAAGGTTTCCTAAAGAGTCCTGGCGGATAATGCACGATTTAGCGCATTAAAAAGGACAGCAAAAAAGATATGGTCAGGTGGGCGGTTTTTGGTGTACCCTGGGGACGGCAAGTAAGAAATTACTTGTCCTGATTTTGTCCTTTTTGAGTAAGGGCAGAGTGCTAACCTAAGGTTTTCTCTTAGGATGCTCTTTAGGCTAAGGTATTGATTATCTTAGGATAAGATGGGGTGAACGATGGGGCTCGAACCCACGACAACCGGAATCACAATCCGGGGCTCTACCAACTGAGCTACGCTCACCATTATGATGATTTTTGCGATGGCACGCTTGGCAGGACTCGAACCTGCGACCCTCGGCTTAGAAGGCCGATGCTCTATCCGGCTGAGCTACAAGCGCAAATCTTGGTCGGGGTAGAGAGATTCGAACTCCCGACATTCTGCTCCCAAAGCAGACGCGCTACCAGACTGCGCTATACCCCGAATTGACCTTCTTTTTATCCCCGAAGAGCCTTGGCGCTTCAGAAAGATCGCCATCATAGGCTGTTATTCGAAGCGCGTCAACCACTTTTTAAATTAAGCCGGCTTTGCCTGTTTCCGATTCTCGGCGATATTGCAAAAACTCATGCCGAAAAAAGTAGTAACTTTTTGAAACAAATGGTTTTATCGGCTATTCGGCTACAAATTCCAGGGCATCGACTTTTTGGAATCCTCTCGGCAGCGATGCGCCGCGATTTGCGCGATTGCCGGCATACTGTTCGATATCGATTTTCTTCAATGTAACAAAACGTTTGCCGGAGACCACCTTCAGCTCGCCGTCCGCCGAAATCGCCGTGACAGCGACTACGCCATCCTTACCGCTCGCCAAATCGGCGGTTGGGATTTGAATCAGCTTATTGCCTTTGCCTTTGGCCAGTTCCGGTAAATCCTGGACCGGGAAGATCAGCAGCCGGCCCTGTAACGTCGCTACTGCCAGCAAATCTCGTTCGGCCGGAATCGGAGTCGGGGTCAACACTTTGGATTTGTCCGGAACCGACAGTACCGCCTTGCCGGCCTTGTTTTTACTGTACAGCTCTTTCAACTGCACCCGAAAGCCGTAACCGGCGCTGCTGCCCATCAAGACCCAGTCGTCCGCTTGCCCGGTGAATACAGCGGTAAACAGGCTGCCCGGCGGCGGATTCAGGCGGCCGGTCAAGGGTTCGCCCTGGCTGCGTGCCGACGGTAAATCGTGCGTCGTGACGGCATAGACCCGGCCGGTCGAATCCATTACGTAGGCCGGTTGCGTGGTGCGGCCCTTGGCGGACGACAGGTAGCCGTCGCCGGCGCGGTAACTCAAACCTTCGGCTTCGATATCGTAGCCCTTGGCTGCTCTGATCCAGCCCTTTTGCGACAGGATCACGGTGACCGGTTCGTTGGCGATCAGTTCGGTGGTGTCCAGCGCTTGTGCCGCTTCGCGCTCCATGATCGGCGAGCGGCGGGCATCGCCGTATTTTTCGGCATCGCGTTCGATTTCCTTTCTAATCAACCGATTCAACAAATGTGCGGAGCCCAGGGTTTTCTCCAACGCCTGGCGTTCCTGTTCCAATTCGTCCTGCTCGCCGCGAATCTTCATTTCCTCCAGTTTGGCCAGATGGCGTAACTTCAACTCCAAAATGGCTTCGGCTTGGACATCGGTCAACCCGAACCTCGCCATCAACACCGGTTTGGGATGGTCTTCGTGGCGGATGATGGCGATGACTTCGTCGATATTCAGGTAGGCAATCAACAAGCCTTCCAGAATATGCAAGCGCGCCAACACCTTGTCCAAACGGTATTGCAAACGTCGGCGCACGGTTTCGGTCCGGAAGGTAATCCACTCGGTCAGGATTTGCCGCAGATTTTTCACTTGCGGCTTACCGTTCAGGCCGATCATGTTCAGGTTGACCCGGTAGTTCTTCTCCAGATCGGTGGTGGCGAATAGATGCGACATCACCGCGTCGACGTCGGTACGCTTGGTTTTGGGAATGATCAGCAGTCGGGTCGGGTTCTCGTGGTCGGATTCGTCGCGCAGGTCCTCGATCATCGGCAGTTTTTTTGCCAGCATCTGCGCGGCAATCTGCTCCAGCAACTTGGCGCCGGAGACTTGGTGCGGCAGCGCGGTGATGACAATGTTGCCGTCTTCGACTTCGTATTTGGCCCGCATCTTCACCGAGCCGTTGCCGGTGGTGTAAAGCCGTTGAATGTCGGCGGCCGGGGTGACGATTTCGGCGTCGGTCGGGAAATCCGGGCCTTTGATGTGTGCCAACAAACCTTCCAGCGGCGTTTCCGGTTCGTCCAGCAGTTGCAGTACGGCGGCAGCGACTTCGCGTAAATTGTGCGGTGGAATGTCGGTGGCCATGCCGACGGCGATGCCGGTGGTGCCGTTCAGCAGCACGTTGGGCAGACGCGCCGGCAGCAAGGCCGGTTCCTGCAATGTGCCGTCGAAATTGTCCACCCAGTCCACCGTGCCCTGGCCCAACTCGCTGAGCAAGGTTTGCGCGTACGCGGTCAGCCTCGATTCGGTGTAACGCATTGCCGCGAACGATTTCGGATCGTCCGGCGAACCCCAGTTGCCCTGGCCGTCGATCAGCGGGTAGCGATAGGAAAAATCCTGCGCCATCAACACCATCGCTTCGTAACAGGCCGAATCGCCGTGCGGGTGGTATTTACCCAGCACGTCACCGACGGTACGGGCCGACTTTTTGTATTTGGCCAGTGCGGTCAGGCCCAGCTCGGACATTGCGTAGACGATGCGGCGTTGCACCGGTTTCAGACCGTCGCCGATATGCGGCAGGGCCCGGTCCAAAATCACATACATCGAGTAATCGAGGTAGGCTTTTTCGGTGAAATCTTTTAAAGGGAGTTGTTCGAAGTTTTCTTGTGCACCCATGAATTGCTGGCTTTCCTTGGAATGAGGCTCGGGACGGCGAATTTGCGGCCGCTACCATACCACACCGGCGCTACTTTGAACCGGCAATCGAATCCCACAGCATGATGCGCAGGATGGGATTAACCGCCAAGTTCGACGATCCTGCGCTGCAGAAAACGCTGTTCCGGCGCCTGCTTTGCCAATGCCAGCGCTTTTTGGTATGCGCCGAGTGCCGAGTCGGCTTGACCCAGCCGACGCAATAAATCGGCGCGGGCGGCATGGGCCAGATGGTAGTCGACCAAATCGCCAGCGGCGAGGATGGCGTCGATCAAAGCCAGGCCGGCAGCGGGGCCGTCGCGCATTGCAACGGCAACCGCGCGGTTTAATGCGACGACAGGCGACGGCGCCAGCTTCAGCAACACCTCGTATAAGCCGGCGATTTGCCGCCAGTCGGTAGCGGCCGCTTCGCTTGCGCCGGCATGCACCGCCGCGATAGCAGCTTGTAGGCTGTAGACGCCGAAACCCGGCTGGCGCAAGGCCTGTTCCACTCGTTGTAGGCCCTCGGCGATCAATTCGCGATTCCATAACCGCCGGTCCTGGTCTTCCAGCAAAACCAATTCGCCATCGGTGCCGCTACGAGCCGCCCGGCGCGACTCGTGCAACAGCATCAATGCCAACAAGCCTTGTACTTCGGCTTCCGGCAATAATTCGAGCAATAGCCGGCCCAGCCGAATCGCTTCCGCCGACAAGTCGGGACGGTTAAGTTCCGGGCCGGACGACGCCGAATAGCCTTCGTTGAATACCAGATAAACCACCTGCAGCACCGGCGGCAAGCGCTCGGCCAGCTCCTCGGGTTCCGGCGTCCGGTACGGAATTTTGGCATCGCGGATTTTGGCCTTGGCGCGGACGATGCGTTGTGCCAAGGTCGGCGTCGGCAACAAAAAAGCGCGGGCGATTTCCTCGGTGGCCAAGCCGCAGACTTCGCGCAGCGTCAGCGCGACTTGGGCTTCGGCTGCCAGCGCCGGGTGACAGCAGGTAAAAATCAGCCGCAGCCGGTCGTCCTCCAGGCCGTCGCCATCCGGATCGGGCGGCGCCGATTCGGTTTCGGCAATATCGGCCATGTCTGCGTGTAAGTCGTAGCGGCTTTGCCGGCGCAGTTTATCGATGCCTTTGAAGCGGCCGGCGGAAACCAGCCAGGCGCGCGGATTGTGGGGAATGCCGGCATCCGGCCATTGCTCCAATGCGCTACGAAACGCATCGTGCAGCGCTTCCTCGGCGACGTCGAAATCGCCGAGCAGCCGAATCAACGTGGCAAATACCCGTCGCGATTCGGAGCGGTAAAGCCCATCGATATGGGCGCGGACGGCTGCGGCGGTTTCGGCGGTCGGCTTCATGGCTGTTGACGATTCGGATTTCGCATATCGGCTGTAAAGGGCGTAGGCAGTATGGCGATTGGTGCTACATGCTACCAAACCAAGTCAGTGGATTTGGCAAAATCTGGCCGCGGCCGGTTTTGTCCGGACCGGGTGATGTTGGTGCGGGGGAATTGGGAGTGGCTGAAAAATAGCGCCTCCGGCCATCGCGGCCGGAGGCGCTTACGATATCAACGGTGTTGGCGATTGTGCCGGCCACGGTGGCCGCAAGATTCGATATTGCTGCCGGTATTGGTCGACGCATCCCGCGCGGCGACGCCGGTGTCCGGAAAGTCGGTAAACAAGCCGTCCACGCCCAAGTCGTAGTAATAGGTCATTTCCGCTTGCGGATCGGCAAAGCCGTAACCGCTGGCGTCGTTGCGGAAAGTCCAGGTATGGACTTTCAAGCCTTTGTCGTGTGCCATTTCCAATACGCCGGTGCTGCCGTCGACCCGGCGGTCGTTGAGGTTGACCACGCCGTCGTTGTTGCGGTCGACGTTATCTGCCACGGTTTTCACCAGATAGGGTTTCCACGGGCCGATTGCGTCGGCGTAGGATTTGACAAAATCCAGTCCGTCCTCGCTCAACAGGTCGGCAAAGGTGCGCGAGTCGCCGGCTTTGACAAAGTCGTAGGGTTGTTTGTACGGCGGTACCAACGAGATCGAGCCGTCGGCATTGACGTCGTCGGCATCGATCAATTGCACCAGATTGATTTCGGTTTTCTTGCTCAGGTATTGCAGATTGCCGACTTCGAACGACTGGATGAAGACCGGTGCGCATTCGCTGTTGCCGTATTCGGCGTGCAATTTGGCAAGCAGCCGATTTTCGAAGTAATGGCGGCCGAATTGGCGACGGCCGCCGGCGTTGCGCAAATCGGCGTGGTAGGTGGAATGTTTGATTTCCGGATAAATGCCGATGGTGCGGCCGCTCAGGCGCGACTGGCGTTTGGCCAGGGTGATGACTTCGTCCAGGGTCGGGATTTGATACAGGCCGTTGAATTCTTGCGGGCGGTTGGCGCGGGGCTGCACGGCGCGCAGAGTTTTGATCTCGGCCAGGGTAAAGTCGCTGGCGAACCAGTCTTCCACTTCGACGCCGTCCAACATGCGTTTGGTTTTGCGGTCGGCGAATTCGGGGTGGCTGGCCACGTCAGTGGTGGCGCCTATCATCGGTTCGTGGCGGGCGATCATTTTGCCGTCCTTGGTCAAGACCAAATCCGGTTCGATGAAGTCGGCGCCCAACTCGATGGCTTTGGCGTAGCCTTCCAGCGTGTGTTCGGGCAAATAGCCGGACGCGCCGCGATGGCCGATCACTAGCGGCGCCTGGTTGCGCGGCTGGTGGTGAGGGTGTTTGAAATCGGCATCGGCAATTGCTGGCATGGCAAAACTGGCGGCTAAGGCCAACGGTAATAGACGGAATGCGTAAGATTTTGGCATGGTTGGTTCCTTAAAGTAATTCGGTAACAGAGTTAAAACTGGAGCGGCCGGACGACGAAGCGTCCGGCCTCAGTGTTAGTCGCGGTCCCAGGCGTATTTGCGGTCGCGGCCGGTTTGCGCCGGCAAGGTTTTGCTGAACACGACGGCGCCGTTCAGGTCTTTGAGTTGTACGGTCATGGCGCGGCTACGTTGATCGATATCCACTTGGCCGAAGAATTGCAGCCCGGCATAAGGCGACAAATTGGCTTGGCCGGCCGGCGGTGCCTTGCTGAATACCACTTGCGGGCCGAAAGTGCCGTCGGTGCCGTTGGGGCCAAACGAGCCGGCATTTAAAGGGCCGGAGACGAATTCCCAAAACGGCAGGAAGTCTTTGCTGGCGGCTTTGGCCGGATCGTAGAAATGCGCGGCGGCGTAATGCACGTCGGCGGTCAGCCAGACGATGTTTTTGATCCGCGCGTCCTTGATGAATTTCAACAAACGGGCGATTTCCAGCTCGCGGCCGGCGGCCGGGCCGTGGTTGCCGTTGGCGATCGCTTCCCAGCGCGGCGTGCCGTCCGGTAACTGGCCGTCGCCGATGTTCAAGCCAATCGGCATGTCGGCGGAAATGACTTTCCAGGTCGCATCCGAGTTTGCCAGTTCCTCTTGCAGCCAGGCCAATTGCTCTTCGCCCAGAAATGCGGAGTCCAGGCTTTCGTTGGTCTGCAGATTGGCGGTGTTGGGGCCGCGGTAGCTGCGCATATCGATCACAAATACGTCCAGCAATTTACCGTAGGACAGTTTGCGGTAAACCCGCTCGGACTCTTCGGCGCCGTGCGGACGCAGTGGAGCGTACTCGTGGAAAGCCTGGGTGGCTCTGGCGATCAAGGTTGGGATGTTTTTCTCGGTGTAACGGGCGTCGTTGCTCAAGTCTTTGGCGTCGGACCAGTTGTTGACCACCTCGTGGTCGTCCCATTGCCAGATTTGCGGCACTTCGGCATTAAAGCGGCGCACATTCGCGTCCAGCAGGTTGTACTTGTAACGGCCGCGGAATTCGTTCAAGGTCTCGGCCACTTTGCTGACTTCCGGCGTGACCAGATTGGTCCAAACCTGGCCGTTCTCTGCTACCCGGCTTTCCGGGATTGGCCCGTCCGAATAGACGCTGTCGCCGCTTTCGATGAAGAATTGTGGCCGCACCTGGCGCATCGCTTCGTAAATTTTCATGCCGCCGAAGCTTTCGTTGATACCCCAGCCCTGGCCGGCGATGTCGCCGCCCCAAACGAAACGGATATTGTCGCGTTTGCCCAGGGTATGGAATTTGCCGTTCACCGCTTCGCTTTTATTGCGGGCATTGGACAGGTCTTGGAACCAGACCTTGACGTAAACGTCCTTACCGGGCTCCAGCCCGGTCAAATCCTGGCGCGCGGTGAAATCGGACTCGGCCGTCGCATGCGGGCCGCGGATCAGCACCGAGTCGATAAATTGCGGATTGTAGGCGTACTCGACGAACATTCGCGCCGGGCGGTCGGCACGGCTCCAAATGATGGCACGGCCTGGCGCCAAATCGCCGATCTGTATGCCTTGGGCCATTTGCGGCACGTCGGCGGTTTCGGCGTGGGCCGGTAGTAATCCGGCAAGACTCAAGGCCAAAGCCAGCGGGGTAAAGCGGAATTTACGGAAATGTCGCATTCGAAAGGCTCCCAAGCGGTTTGATAAGCCGCGGATTATAGGAAGCTCGGGATGACAGGACGGTTAAGGTCCGGTTACAGAAAGATTGCAATGTGGTGAACGTGGAGCAAGCGTTTGCGCGTTAGGCCTGCGCTTGCTGGAAGGCGGCGGTTTTTGTGAACTAAGTCTCCTTACGGCATGGTTGTTGCTTATGGTAATTTTTCACTTTCACTTTTTATTTCAATTAGTTACGATTGATCTATCATATTTCGGTCTTAAATCGGCGGGCGATGGTTGGCGGCGGTAACGCCGCCGAATCAGCCATTGTCGGCAGTGGCGGAGATATGCTGCCAAGCAGGGAATGCACACAATAACTATAAACAACGAGGTAGGAAGCATGATCAGACCCGGAAACACGCGGCGCGGAGCCCGTTCCAAAAAATTGAATCGCCTGCTGACGATTCCGACATCCCATATTTGCGAGTTGGTACGCTGGGTCTTGGAAGCCGGCGGCGTACCTTACCGCGAACAAGGCAGCGCGCCGGTATTGCATTTGCTGCCGTTTCGACTGGCCGGTGGCGGCGGTCAGGCCATGCCGGTATTCGTCAGCAGCGAGGCGACGCTGGATAGCTGGCGCGACATCGTCGGATACGTCGACGCCCGCTTGCCGGCCGATCAGCGTCTGTTCCCGGCCGGTAACGCGGAGCGGCAAGCCACCGCTGAAGTACTGAGCAAACTGGATGCCCTGGGTCTGGCGACTCGCGATTACGCCTATTCGATGTTGCTGCCGCACCCGCAGATTTTGCTGCCGGCCTGGCGGCGGGGCATTGCGGGCTGGCAGCAAGCCATTCTGGAAAAAGCCTATCCGTATATCCGCGCGGCGATGCAGAAACATCTGCCGGTCGGCAGCGAACACGTTCAACCCAACCGGACCAAAATCGAGACGCTATTCGGCGAATTCGATGCCTTGTTGAGCGACGGCCGGGCTTATCTTGCCGGTGCAAAACCGGGAATTGCCGATTACGCCCTGGCGGCGCTGGCGGCGCCGGTGATTTTTCCGGACCAATACGGCGGCGAGTTTCCGGCCTTCGCCAGTTTGCCTGAAGAATATCAGGCGTTTTGCCGACAGTTGCGCGCTACCCGCAGCGGCGAACTGGCTTTGAAGATGTACCGCGAACACCGGCCGCCACGCCAGGCCGAGCTGGATCACCACCCGACCTCCACCACGCCGCAGAATCTGTTTTCGTACTATTTGGCGCGCGGCATCGCCCAATTGACCGGGGCCAAGGTGCAGCGGCCATTGTTCGCCTGGTTGCGTGAACACAAGCCGGTATTGGTGCTCGGCAAATACGGCATCGTCACCCGCGATGCCGACGTGCGCGAGACGCTGGCGCGCGATACCGAATTCACCATCGCCGAAATCAACGCGCCGAACATGCAACGCCTGAACGGGCCGTTTTTCCTGGGCATGGACCGGTCCGAACAATACAGCCGCGAGCAGGGCGCATTGCGGCGGGTGATCCAGCCCAACGAAGCCGAGTTGATCCGCCGTATCGTCCGTAAACACTGCGACGAGCTGGTGCAAGCCGCGCTGCCGGTGGGCCGGATCGATATGGTGTCGCAACTGGCGCGGCCGGCGGCACGGCGCTTCATCAGCGATTACCTGGGCGTGCCGGGGCCGGACGAAGTGACGATGATGCGCTGGATGCGCTCGCTGTTTCACGACCTGTTCCTGAACTTGAGCAACGACCGCGCGATTCAGCAAACCGCCGAACAATCCTTCCGGGAAATGGGGCCTTATCTGCTGAATCTGATTGCCGAACGCCGGCAGCGTTTGCAAAACGGCGAGGTCTGCGAAGACTTTTTGTCCCGTCTGATCAAAATGGGTATGGACGGCCAGCACGATCTGGATGACGACGGTATCCGCCGCAATATTTCCGGCCTGATCGTCGGCGCGTTGGACACCACGTCGATGGCCAGTACTTTGATCGTCGAACAATTGCTGGCCCAGCCGGACGTCTTGGCCCGGGCCAAGCAAGCGGTCGATGACGAGGACAAATTGTTGCATCTGTGCTTCGACGTGTTCCGCTTCAATACCATGGCTGCGGCGATGCGCCGCCACTGTAAACACGGTGCGGTAATCGGCGGCGTCAAGATTCCGCAAGGAACCGAAGTGTTTGCCTTCACCGCCTCGGCGATGTTCGACGAAAGCGCCTGGCCGGAACCGTTCAGCGTCCGCGACGACCGTCCGCTGGACAAATACCTGCATTTCGGCGACGGCATGCACCGCTGTTTCGGCGAGTACGTCAACCGCATCCAGATTCCGTTGATAGTGGGCAGTTTGCTGAGACTGAACAATCTCAGGAAATGCGGGTGCCTGTTGTACGACGGTCCGTTCCCCGATCAGTTCGTGCTGGCGTTCGATCGGTAATTTCGACCAGACCATAATAATTTCAAGAGGACTTTGCTATGCAACAGAATCCGATGACCGTTATCACGGAAATTTTGCCGGACAAGCTGGAGGAGCTGAAAAGCTATCTGGAGCCGATCGGGCTGGATATCAAAAACAAGAAAGGCCAGGAGATATCCTTCGCCGCCTACGAGCATCTGCATTACTGCACTTTTTTCGTCATACCCGGCGACCATCCGTCGCCGGGCAGTTCGCCGGCACCGGCCTTGCTGGCGTTCGAGGCCAATATCGACGGCGAGGTCAAGGCTTTCGTCAACGAACTGATCGCGAAGAATCCGCAGTTCGTCAACAAGGTCTACAGCTGTTGCGCCGGTTATCCCGGCAGCGATGCCGGCCAGTTGGCGGCTTACTTGCTGGCCAACGACCAGGGCGCCAATGCGTTTTACGTCGCCCATCCCGGCCAGAACCGCAATACGATTTACCGGCAGCGCGAAATCCGCGGCCATATCCAAAAATTCATCGACGAAAACCGCAGCCAGTTGGTCGGCCAAAGCGAAGCGCAAATCCACGCCGCGGTGGTGCAGCATTTGAATACGGTGTATCCGGGCGGTATTCCCAAGATCGAGGCTCAGCCGTTCTTTACGCTCTATGGCGATAAAGTCTTCAATGCGCTGTTGGCGGTGGTCGGCATCGTCCTGGTCGGCGGCTTTTTCGGTTGGTTCGGGCCGTTTACCGAATTTTTGGCGACCGCGGCGGTGCTGGGTGCAGTCGCGTTCGGCGTCGTGCTGCGCTGGCATGAAATGCGCGACAAACAGGACGACAAACCTTGGGTGGTGTCCGAGCAAATGCGGGCGATTCAGCGGGTCGAAGACCGCCAGTTGCAAAACCATTTGACCAGCGTGATCGAAATCAAGCCCGGTAATTTCCGGTTCTACACGTTGAAGGTGGTGTTGGCCGGCATCAATTTGGTCGCCAAACTGGTGGCGACCAAAGGCAATTTGAGCGGCATCGTTACCATTCACTTCGCCCGCTGGGTGATTCTGCCCGGCAATGCCGGCGGCCGCCGACGCCTGCTGTTCATGAGCAATTACGACGGCAGCTGGGAAAACTACCTGGGCGAATTCATCGACCATGCCAGCGTCGGTTTGACCGCGGTCTGGAGTAACACCCAGCAAGCCAAGGACAGAGGTTTTCCGGATACGCAATGGTTGGCCTTGCGCGGCGGTTCCCGCGACGAACAGCGTTTCAAAAACTTCGCCCGTAACAGCCAGTTGCCGGAATTGGTCTGGTACAGCGCCTATACCGATTTGTCGGTGAAAAACATTGATAACAACCGCCGCATCCATGGCGGTTTGTTCTCCACCGCCGATCTGGCCGCCTGGCTGAAATGCTTATAAGGAACTGAACCATGACAACGATAAAACTAGACGAAGTACAAGGCATCGTATTCAGCGGATACAACAAATACATGGCCAATGCCAGCTATTATCTGCTCCGGATCGAAGATGCCGCCAAAACCAAAGCCTGGTTGAAAAATCTGGTCGCCAGCGGCCAGATCAGCCACGGCGCCGAAAAGCCGGACGACACCACCGAAAACCGTCTGAACTTGGCGATCAGCTATCCCGGCTACTGCAAACTGGAGGCCGACGAGGCCAAACGCTACAGTTTCGAACTGTCGTTCCGGGAAGGGATGAATTCCGAACACCGTTCGGCCTTGCTCGGCGACCGCGGCCCCAACGACCCGGCGCAATGGAGTTGGGGCAACGGCAATAAGGAAGTCGATATTCTGCTGATTCTGTTTTCCAAGGATGATGCGATTCACGCCGCCAGTTGCAGCAGTTTCGAAAAAGGCTTAAAAGCGGCCGGCTTGAGTAAAATCGACCGTCTGGATGCCGGCGCCAAGGTGCAAAACCAGCACGGCTTCGTGCGGGAGCATTTCGGCTTTGCCGACGGTATTTCCGATCCGCTGGTCGACGGCTTTCCAACCGTGTCCGGCAGCGGCGAAATCGCGACCGGGGAGTTTCTATTGGGTTACCCGAACCAGTACGACGGCAAGAAGACCCAGATGCCGGTCAGCGAACAATTCGGCGCCAACGGTACCTACCTGGTGTTCCGCCAATTGAAACAGAACGTCGGCGAATTCTGGCAGTTTATCAACGACGAGGCGGCACGGCAGGGCATCGATCCGGAATATCTGGCCGCCAAGTTCGTCGGCCGCTGGAAAAGCGGTGCGGTGGTCGAGCCCGGGGAAAAGACCGATTCCAATAAAATCGACAACAGCTTTACCTTCGCTAACGACAAGGACGGCACCGGCTGCCCGTTCGGCTCGCACATTCGCCGCGCCAATCCGCGCGGGGTGGGTTTGGGCGAAAACGAGGCCGAATCGCTGAAAGTGGCCAACCGCCACCGCATCTTGCGCCGCGGCCGCAGTTACGGCAGCTTTTTGGAAGATCCGAGCCAGGACACCAGCAAAGACGAGCGTGGCCTGCTGTTCATCTGCCTGAACGCCAATATCGAACGCCAGTTCGAATTCGTACAACATACCTGGATCAACAACGTCAAATTTGCCGGCTTGTACGACGAAGACGATCCGTTGATCGGCAGCGCGGTGGAAACCGACCGCAAATTCACCATTCAGGACCAACCGTTACGGCGCCGGGTCTGCGGCTTCCAGCAGTTCGTCACCACCCGCGGCGGGGCTTATTTCTTCCTGCCCAGTCTGACGGCGTTGGCGATGCTGGCCAACACCTGATGACTTTTGCTTCGCGCCAACCGCGTTGTCCGCAGTAGCGTTTCCAGCCACGGCTCCCGTCAGCGCGGGAGCCGATTGCATCGGTCCGGCAAACCACCCCGAAAAATCAAGCTGCTAGTCTTGGCAACCGGTAATCCGCAGCTTTGCCGGGACCGATGCGACCTGCCTGGCCGCACTTTCTGGCGCTAGTGGTCACGCCAAGATCGACGGCTCTCGATAAATCATGCAAACTGGCTGAGACTGTTTTAAGCAGCGCCATTTCGGCAAGGAGTCAGAGCCATGAATACCGATCCCTGTACCTACGTGATTTTCGGCGCCACCGGCAATCTCGCCCGGCTGAAATTGATGCCCGGGTTTTATCATTTGCAACTGGAAAAAAAACTGCCGGACGACACCCGCATCCTGGCCGTCGGCCGGCGGCCGTGGGATCGGGCGACCTGGCTGGCCGAAGTGAAAACCTTGTTGCAGGAGCAGTCGAAAACGCCGCTGGACGAAGCCGAATTCGCCCGTTTCGCCGAACGCCTGGATTACCACCGCGGCGACCTGGACCAGACCGAATGCTACCAAGCGCTGGCGGAAACCCTGGGCGGCCGCCCGCAATTTTCCCGCAATATCGCGTTTTATTTGGCGATCGGCCCCAGCGATTTCGGCAACGTGATCGAATCGCTGAGTAACGTCGGCCTGCTCAACGAAGAGTACGGTTGGCGCCGGGTCGTGATCGAAAAGCCGTTCGGTTACGATCTGGAGAGCGCGCAAGCGCTGCAAAAACGCCTGAACCGCTATCTGAGCGAGGACCAGATTTACCGGATCGACCACTATCTGGGCAAGGGCATGGTGCAGAACGTGCTGGTGTTCCGTTTCGCCAACGTGATGCTGGAGCCGTTGTGGAACCGCAATTACATCGATCACGTGCAGATTACCCATGCCGAAGAACTGGGCATCGGCAGTCGCGGCGACTATTACGACAGCGCCGGCGCGTTGCGCGATATGGTGCAAAGCCATTTGCTGCAATTATTGACCTTGGTGGCGATGGAGCCGCCGGTATCGATGGACGCCGAATCGCTACGCGACGAGAAAGTCAAAGTCCTGAAATCGATCCGGCCGATTCCGAAGTCGGCCGTGCATGCCCACGCCTTCCGCGGCCAATATGCCAAGGGCAACATCGCCGGCCAAAAAGTCCCGGCCTATCTGGAAGAACCCAATATCCCGGCCGAAAGCACGACCGAGACCTACGCCGCTGTGAAATTGCTGATCGACAACTGGCGCTGGCGCGGCGTGCCGTTTTATCTGCGCACCGGCAAGCGTATGGCCAAGGGCCAGTCGTCGATTTCGATTTGTTTCCGCCATCCGCCCTTGCAATTTTTCCGCGACACCCAGGTGCAATGCATGACGCCGAACTGGGTATTGATGGGGATTCAGCCCGACGAATGTATCCGGATGGAAATGACCGTCAAAGAAGCCGGGCTGGAGATGCGCACCCGCACCACCAGCCTGGACGCCAGTTTCCGCCAACCCGACGAACGCCGGGTCGACGCTTACGAGGACCTGTTGCTGGACGTCATGAAAGGCGATCGCTCGTTGTTCCTGCGCTTCGACGAAGTAGAGTATGCCTGGCGTATCGTCGATCCGATCCTGCAAAACTGGGCAATCGAACGCGACTATATCCCTACCTATCCGGCCGGTTCCTGGGGGCCGGAAGAAAGCCGGCGTTTGTTCGAGAAAGAAGGCCAATACTGGCGCAGTTCGCTATTGCCGGAGTGCCATCCATAGAGGGCTTTGCCCCATCTAGCGGCAAATCCGTGATTGGCCTTATTTTGATCAGCAGGGCAGCATGACTGCGCTCCTGCTGATCAGACCGGAGTCCAGCTTAATTCAAGTGGCTTTCGATTCCTCATCCTGCGATTTCATACTCTATAATTTTCTCGACCGTATTCGGCGCCGAGTTAGCTTCAGGTCAGTGACATTGCGTTAAGTCAATGGTTTAGGATGTTTTTCGTCGGTTGTGATAACCGCCTTCAGCTGAATCACACAAAGCGGTTTGCCTCAAACCAAAGCGCAAGACGGACGCCGGAATTGCCTGCCGTTTTTTTACGAACTGACACGTGGTTGTCGGAGAACCAGTCCCATGGAGTCTGTATTTTCCGACCGACTTGGCTTCCTCTGACGCCACGTCCAAGTTGCGTGGGTTTTGAATAGAGTTTGTTGGTATTGGGGGTGCGATTGCTGGACCGGGTCAGGGCTCTAAGCCCAAACAGATTCGACGACATTCGGATGGGCCGGACGGGGCGCCGGGTGTTCCGAGTTACCTGAGTTGAAGAGGCAATATCGATGCCGTTGGCCTTAGAATTGGAACAGCGTTTTTCGCGGATGGCGGCCCATCTGCCGGGTTTTGTGTTTACCTTTCGCTTGTCGCGGGATGGCCGTTTCAGCTTTCCCTATGCGAGCAGCGGCATATGCGATTTATACGGTCTGCAAGCGGAGCAGGTGGCCGAGGACATGGCTCCGTTGCATGCTATGGCCCATCCGGATGACAGGGAAATGATCGAGGCCGCGTTGGCCAACTCGGTGAAACAGCGGGGGCTGTTTCATATCGAGTTTCGTATCATTCACCCCGCCAAGGGAATCCGCTGGCTCGAAGCCAAGTCCGCGCCAGCCCCGGATCTGGGCCCCGAGGGTGAGATCGAGTGGCATGGCATCATGCTGGATATCACCGAGCGCAAGCAGATCGAACAAGCCTTGCAGTCCAGTCGAGTGGCGCTGGAAGAAGCCCAACGCATCGGTCATATTGGCAGTTGGGATGTCGATATCGTCAATGATGTGTTGACCTGGTCGGACGAGACCTTTCGCATCTGGGAAATCGACAAGACCCGGTTCGCTGCAACGTTTGAATCCTTCGTCGACACGGTTCATCCCGACGACAGAGCGCGAGTGGTGCAGGTGTATAACGCATCGATTGTGCAACGGACGCACTATGAAGTCGAACATCGTTTGTTGTTCCCGGATGGTCGCGTCAAATACATCCTCGAACGCGGTCAACCTTACTACGATGCCGACGGCAAGCCGGTGCGCTTTATCGGCACATCGCTCGATATCACTGAACGCAAGCACATCGAGAACACCCTGCAATTCATTGCGCAACGGCGTTGGCAGGCCGACGGCGAATCGTTTTTGTCGGCACTTGCCCGTTACTTGGGCGAGACGCTGGCAATGGATTATGTAGTCGTCAACCGGTTGCTGAAAGGCTCGGGGATTGCCGAAACCGTAGCGATGTACGCTAAGGGGGCTATGTTGCCCAATACCCAATACGACTTAAAAGGGACGCCTTGCGCCAACGTGATCGAGGGCGGCGCGTTATGTTGTTACACGGAGCAGATACGGCGCCTGTTCCCGGAAGATGGATTGCTGGTTGAAATGGATGTCGAGAGCTATGTCGGGCTACCGCTGCTGGATTCGTCGGGCCAGGCGGTCGGTTTGATTGCCGTGATGGACGGCAAGCCGATGCACGACCTCGCCGGTGTGACCGCCTTGTTGCAACTGGTGGCGACCCGTGCGGCAGCCGAGCTGGAACGCGAGCAGTCGGAACGCCTGCTCAATGAGTCCCACCAATTTCTCGACAGGGTGATCGAAACGATCGCCGACCCGGTGTTCGTCAAAGACCGTGAGCATCGCTGGGTCAGGCTCAACCAGGCTTTTTGCGAGTTCATCGGCCAGCCGATGGACACCTTATTGGGGCAGCGCGATTGCGATTTTTTTTCCGCGCAGCAGGCCGCCGTATTCCGGATTAATGACGATGCGGTGTTCGCCAGCGGCGAGGAGAATGTCAGCGAGGTGACGTTTACCGACCGCGCAGGCAACGCCCATACCATCATCATCAAGAAAACCCGCTGCAACGACGAGCGTGGCCAACAGTTCCTGGTGGGTACCATACTGGACATCACCGAGCGCAAACGACGCGAGCAAGAGCTGGCCCGCCTGCACTATGCCATCGATCGGGTCGAGGAATCGGTTTGTCTGATCGACGCCCATGCCCGCATCCGATACGTCAATGCGCACGCCTGCCAAGCACTGGGTTATAGCAAAGACGAAATGTTGGGCTTGAGCGTCCCGGATATCGACCCCAACTACCAGCATGCGATCTGGCCCGAACATTGGCGCGAGCTGCGGGAGAACGGCTCCTTGACCTTTGAGTCCTGCCACCAGACCAAGGACGGGCGAATGTTTCCGGTCGAGGTGGTCGCCAACTATTTCGAAGCCGACGGCCAAGGCTACAACATGGCCATGGTCCGTAACATCAGCGAACGCAAGCAGATGGAGTCTGCACTGGCCGAACGCCAACAAGAATTTCGCACACTGATCGAAAACTTGCCGACCTACGTGCTGCGTCTGGACTGGAGCTTGCACCACACCTACGTCAACCCGGCTTTCGTGGAAGCTGTCGATCTACCGGAAGCAGACATCCTGGGTTCGCATGTAACCGCATTCTGGCGGGCGACCAATGTGACGGTCGATGATTACATCGCCTTGTTGCGGCGGGTGTTGTCGTCCGGCAAACGTGAAGATGTGACGTTGGAATGGCGCAATAAGCAGGAGGTCTTGTACAGCCATCTGGTGCGTATCTCGCCGGAGTGTAATGCAAACGGGGAAATACGCGGTTTGCTGGTGTTGGGTTTCGACATGACCAAACATCGACGAGAGCAACTGTTGGATATTGAACGTCGACGGGTATTCGAGCGCATGGCTCAAAGCGGTGACCTGTGCGAGATACTCACGCAAATCGCACTCTATGTCGAGTCTGCCTGTCCCGGTTGTCGTTGTCGGATTCAATTGCTGGATCAAACTGGCAAGCGTTTGATTCAGGGGGTGGCGCCGTCGTTTTCCATTCCTTGCCCCGTGCATGGGCAAGGCGTGGCAGTGGGCGAGCCGGGTTGCGGCTGTGCCATGGTATTCGATCGGGCCGAGCCTTTGATCATAGAGGATATGCGCTTGGCCACCGCTTCCGAAAAGTGTCGCGCGTTTGCCGCGGCAACCGGAATGGTCTCCAGTTGGTCGGATCCGATTATCGGCTCTTCCGGCCAGCAATTGGGCGTCATCACCCTGTATCGCGGCCAACCCGGCGAGCCGAATGAATTGAACCTGGGACGACTGCGCTATGCCAGTCATTTGAGCGCTATCGCTATCGAGCGCAAGCGCATCGAAGAACAGATGCAACATCAGGCCAGCTACGACACTTTGACCGGATTGCCCAACCGGCGCATGTTTCGCGACCGCTTGCACGAAGAAATCGGCAAAGCCGCCCGTGGCGGCGAGAGTCTGGCTCTGCTATTTATCGATTTGGATCGTTTCAAGGAAGTCAACGACACGCTGGGTCACGAAATCGGCGATCTGTTATTAGTCGAAGCCGCCCAGCGGATTCGTGCTTCCGTTCGCGAAACCGATACTGTCGCTCGGCTGGGCGGGGACGAATTCATTGTCATCTTGCCGCGGGTGGATGACATGTCGCACCTCGGTCGAATCGCGCAAAACATCGTCGGCGACATTAGCAAGCCATTCAGCTTGGATATACACACCGTGTATATTTCCGCCAGCATCGGGATTGCCGCTTATCCTTTCGATACAGTCAATGCCGACAGCTTGGTCGGTTGCGCCGACCAGGCCATGTATGCCGTGAAACAACAGGGGCGCAACGGTTTTAGCTTTTTCACGCCCGCCATGCAGCAACAAGCGCAAAACCGCTTGCAACTTGCCAGTGATTTACGCGAGGCCTGGGTCAAAAGCCAATTGCAAGTTCACTATCAACCGATTGTCGACATTGCCAGCGGCCTGATCGTTAAGGCCGAAGCGCTTCTGCGCTGGCGGCATCCGCAACGCGGCATGGTGCCGCCCGACCAATTCATCTCGATTGCCGAGGAAAACGGGCTGATCCACGACATCGGCGATTGGGTCTTTCGTCAGGCCGTGGAAACCGCCCGGTGTTGGAACGCCGACAGTCGGCTCATCCGGCAAATTAGCGTCAATTTGTCGCCGCGCCAATTTATCAAGGGTGACTTTTACGTGTCTTGGCTGGCTGATTTGGCGCAAACCGGGCTCACGCCGGCACACATCGTCATCGAAATCACCGAGGGCTTATTGCTGGACGATCGTCCCGACATCCTGCAAATCATCAAACATCTGGGTCAGGTCGGCATGCAGGTGGCGTTAGACGACTTCGGCACCGGCTATTCGGCGATGGCTTACTTAAAAAGATTCCCCATCGACTACCTGAAGATCGATCGTTCGTTTGTGCGCGACCTGGAAAGCGATTCCAACGATCGTGCGATCGCGGAAGCGATTGTCGTGATGGCCCACAAGTTGGGTTTAAAAACCATTGCCGAAGGGGTGGAGACACTGGGGCAGCGCGATCTTCTGGCGGCGGCCGGTTGCGACTTCGTGCAAGGCTATCTGTATGCCAAGCCGATGCCGGCCGAGGAATTATTGGCGTTTCCGCTGCCGGCTTCCCACTTTTCATAAAAGTTTGATGGCAACCAGCCGCGGCTCGTAAGGATCGGAAGAATGCCGGCGTCTGGTGCTGCATGACGGTCGGTATTTGCCTCGTTTTTCATTACCGGAATGTCTTTTAAACCAACCGGTACATGCTTAAATTCGCTAAACTGGAGATCTAAGTAGCGGAGACCGTACTGATGACCGGAGAGCCGTTTAAGGAAGCTAACATCGCGCAAAATCGTGCCATTGCCCGCGCCTTGATCAGGCGCTACGCCGTGGCGTTGCTGTTGGTTGCTGCGTCGTCTACCGCCGCCTGGTTCAGTTTGCGCTTGGTGATTGCAGAGCAGCAAAGCACGGCCGCGATCGTTAATGTCAGCGGCCGCCAGCGTATGCTCAGTCAGCGTACTGCATTGTTTGCCAATTTGTTGGTAATGACGCTGCCGGCCGGCCGGCCGGCCATCCGGGCCAGTTTGCAGGACGCTGTGGATTTGATGGAGCGTTCGCACCGGGCGCTGACGCTTGGCGATCCCGCCATGGGGTTGCCCGCCAACCATTCGCCGACGGTAGAGGCCATGTATTTTGCCGGTGCCGACGGCGTCGACGCTCAGGTGAACCGTTACGTCGCCGCGGTTCGGCAGTTGCTGGAACTAAGCGACGACGCGTTGACGACAAACCACCCGTTGCTGTTGCAGATCACGCGTACCGCGCCAACCACGCTGGTGTCGGCGCTGGACGGAATGGTCAAGCAATATCAGGCAGAGGGCGAGGCCAATGTCAGGCGCATCGAAGCCACCGAAACGGCGGTTTGGCTGCTGACTTTAGCCTTGCTCGTGCTCGAAGCCGGGTTGATTTTTCAACCGTTTGCCAGCCATATCAAACGTGTGGTCGGCAAACTGCAATTGCTTACCGACGAATTGCAACACCATCGGGATCACCTTGAAGAATTGGTGCGGCAACGTACCACGGAGTTGCAGAACAAAAGCGCGGAACTGGCGGAAAGCATGGAAAAGTTCCGCTTGATTAGTTCGGCGGCGCAGGATGCGATTGTCATCATCGGCAGGAACGCCGAGGTGGTGCACTGGAATCTGGCGGCGGAAAGAATTTTCGGTTACACCGAAACCGAAGCGCTGGGCCGAAACCTGCATGAGTTGATCGTGCCGTTACCGATGCGCGAGCTCGCGCATGCCGGTTACCGGACCTTCGAAAGCACCGGCCAGGGCATCATGATCGGTAAAACCCTGCAAACCATGTCCCTCAGAAAAAACGGGGACGAGTTTCCGATAGAGCTGTCGGTGTCGGCGATCAAATTGCAGAATAACTGGCATGCACTCAGCATTATTCGTGACGTTACTCAGCGGAAGGGCGACGAGGACAGTTTGCGCAGCAGCGAGGAGCAGCTCAGATTTGTGTTGGAAGGCGCCGAATTGGGCTATTGGGATTGGAATATCAGCACCGGCGAAGTAATCCGTAATCCCCGCTGGGCGGAAATGTTGGGATACACTCACGAGGAAATCCGCCATACCACGCAACAATGGAGCGATTTCGTGCATCCGGACGACCGGGCGGCGGCGTGGCAGTCGATTCGCGATGTGATCGAAGGCCGGTCGCCGTCGCACAAGCTGGAATACCGTATGCTGCACAAGGACGGCAGTATTCGTTGGGTTTTGGACCAAGCCAAAGTCATGCAGCGCGATGTGGCCGGCAAACCGGTTAGGATGAGCGGCACCCATTCCGATATCACCGAACGCAAACGGCTGGAGGCGGAGCTGACCCGGCAGGCGCGTACCGACTATTTGACCGGTATCAGTAGCCGCGGGTATTTCTTGGAACAGGCCGAGCAGGAACTCGCCAGCGCGTTGCGTTACGGCAATCCGTTGACGATGTTGATGATGGACGTGGATTTCTTCAAACAAGTCAACGACATTCACGGCCACCGCGCCGGTGACGCAGTATTGAAAAAATTGGCGGACGTTTGCCGGGAGACCTTGCGCGAAGCGGACATTATCGGCCGTCTGGGCGGCGAGGAGTTCGCGATCCTGTTGCCGCAAACCGATAAGGGAAGCGCGGTCGAGGCGGCTGAGCGGCTGAAAGAGGCGCTCGGCACTGCGCAAGTCCCGCACGATGGCGGCAAGCCGCTGAGTTTTACCGTTTCGATCGGTGCGGCCGCCTTAACCGGCGGAGACGACAGCGTCGATGCGTTGCTGAATCGGGCCGATCAGGCGCTTTACCGAGCCAAGGAAAGCGGGCGCAATCGGGTCTGCGCAGCCGTTGACTAGCGCCCAATTCGACGCGGGCTTGGTTGGCAAGGCCCATCGTTCGAAGGTTTCGATCTGAGAGGCCGCGCGCGATAAGGGGCGGGGTATTCGGCCGATCGGGAAAATACTGCTTGACTCGCGCCGGTTAGGCATCCATACTCCCGCCAGCTCCAAAATTAAGATTTACCCTGCTGATTACCATTTCGATGCCGCTTCCACCGAAGCCGCAACTCGCTCTGATTTCATAAAGTAAGTTCCAATTTTACCGGCTACACCTGCCTTTTAGGCAGTATTTCACATTTATCAAGGACTTACTCATGTCTACAATCACGACTGGCACCGTAAAATGGTTCAATTCCGATAAAGGCTTCGGCTTTATCGAGCAACAATCCGGCCCCGACGTTTTCGTTCATTTCAAAAACATCATCAATTCCGGCGGTTACAAAACTCTGGAAGAAAACCAAAAGGTCGAATTCAGCATCGGCCGTGGCCCTAAAGGCCTGCAAGCTGAAAACGTAAAAGTCATTTAATCGATGGCTCTGCAGGTTGCCGGTAGCTTACGCGGCAACCTGTATTCAATACCGAACCAATCCGCACGGACAACGAATCAACCGAGTTAAAGCGATATCGCTGGCTTTGTTGCCTCAACGTTTTGATTTTCCAGTGCCGCGCCAATGGTCTGGAAAGTTCGCCAATCCCGCCTCCGTTACGCGCTCTGCCCAAAGCAGCAGCCGCATACTGATCCCCCAACTCAGGACTCATTTTGAAAAGAATATTTGTCGGCAATCTGCCTAGCGACGCGACCGAATCCACTGTCACGGCCCTGTTCTCCGAATTCGGCAAGGTGCATTCCATCGAACTCGTCATCGATATGTTCAGCGGCAAATGCCGCGGCTTCGGTTACATCGGCATGGAAGGCCATGAAGCCAGAGCGGCGATTGCCAAACTCAGCGGCGTCCAATTCGGCGGCAATATGCTCAGAGTTGGCTTCGAAAGTGGCGGCGGCAAACAGGGTAGACGCCGTTAACCGCGACCCTATCCTGACACACGACTTCAAGCAGACACCGATGCCTCGGTGTCTTACCCTTTTCCCTAACCGGATGCTCCGGTTAGGGATTCCTTTTTTTCACGGGATTTCACTCCCGCACATCGAGAATTATTCATGCCATTTTCCAATCTCGGCTTGGCCGAGCCTTTAATCCGCGCCGTCCGCGAAGCCGGTTACAGCGCGGCGACGCCGATTCAACAACAAGCAATTCCGCTGGTGCTTTCGGGCCGCGACTTGCTCGCCGCCGCCCAAACCGGCACCGGCAAAACCGCCAGCTTTACCTTGCCGATTCTGCAGCGTTTGGCGACCAATCCCGGCGCCAGCCGCAATCGGCCGGTCAGGGCGCTGATACTGACGCCAACCCGCGAATTAGCGGCGCAAGTGGCCGAATCGGTCGCCAAGTACGGCGTTCATCAACAGCCGCGCTTGAAATCCGACGTCGTGTTCGGCGGTGTCAAAATCAATCCGCAGATGCTGCGCTTGCGCGGTGGTGTCGATATCCTGACCGCGACGCCGGGGCGCTTGCTCGATTTGGTCGGCCAGAATGCCGTGAAACTGAATCAAGTTGAAATGCTGGTGCTGGACGAAGCGGACCGCATGCTGGACATGGGCTTCATCCGCGACATCAACAAGATTTTGGCCCTGCTGCCGAAAACCCGGCAGAACCTGCTGTTTTCAGCCACCTTTTCCGCCGACATTCGCCGATTGGCGCAAACGCTGCTGCGCAATCCGGCCCAAGTCGAAATCGCCGCCGAAAACGCCGCGGCCGACAGCGTCGAACAAATTGCCTATGCCGTGGAAAAACCGGCTAAGGCCGGGGTGCTGGCGCATTTGATTAAAAGCAACGACTGGCGGCAAGTGTTGGTTTTTACCAGCACCAAACACAATGCCAACCGGCTGACCGAGAAATTGAACGCGGCCCAAATCAGCGCCAAGGCGATCCACGGCAATAAAAGCCAGGGCGCCCGCACCAGCGCCTTGGCCGACTTCAAAACCGGCGACATCCGGGTGTTGGTCGCGACCGATGTCGCCGCACGCGGCATCGATATCGCCAAACTGCCGCACGTGGTCAATTTCGAATTGCCGCGTTCCTCGGCCGACTATGTGCACCGCATCGGCCGTACCGGCCGGGCCGGGCGGAGCGGGCTTGCCGTGTCCCTGGTTGCCGCCGACGAACGCAGTGCGTTACGGCAAGTGGAAAAGCTGATCGGTAATAAAATCGCCTTCGGCTCGATTGCCGCTGCTGCCCCCGCTGCTCCTGCGGAAGCGAAGCCCGTTCGGCCGAGTTCCACCGGAAAATAAGCGCCCTTCGCTTTTGGGATTGAATTTGCCTGAGCCGAAATATTAATTGGCGCAGGCAAAACCCGCTGGGAGTTTGAGTTAGCGATTGTCTGGTTTTTACGCGTTACGCAAAAATGATGGATAGTTTGGCAGCTGCGGCGGAAGAGAAACCGATCTCGTTGCGGCCCGGCGCTCGAAGTGATTCAATGGCTGCGATTTGATGTTACCGAGCACATCCGCTGACCGCCGATGACATACAGAAAAGGTACCAATATGCCGATCAATGGGATATCGTTTCGAGCAGTATTTATCGGTAGATATCTGGAAACCATCTAATTTCTCAATTAGGCCTCAGAACCATGCCCGTTGCCCCTTCGCCGCCGACCTCAACTCCTCTATTGGAGGCCTTGCCAAAGATTGTCGGTGGCTTGGTGTCGCTCTCGGCCATTGGATACTTCGTAGGCTGGCGCCAAACCCAAGCCTACTACTCTTCGCTCGGTGCCAGTTGGGCCTCGGCTTCAGTACCGCCCCAAGCACTGCTACAGATGAGCGCCGGCACAATACTCGCCATTGCGTGCGGCGCGTTTTACTCCTTCATGTTTCTGAGCGATAGCAAGGTAAAGATCAGAACACTGACTTGGGCCTGTGCGGGCCTGATTGCTCTCGCAACGCTTTGTCTGCTAGCCGCACAATCTTCCTTTGGAGACGTGCCAGCACACGCTGCGTTTGGACTGGCTTCGGCCGGAGCCATCGCTTGCGCTGTTGCAGGCGGCATTACCATTACTGAGCTATACGCCAGCCTGCAACCGCAGCCAAGCGCCAATACGTCTGGTCAGCTTTGGCTTGTCTATTGGTTCGTATTACCTAGCTTGTTTTGGGCACCGGATCGACTTGGCCAAGCACAGTCCGCAAGAGATGCGCACCCGCAGTCCTCTCCGTTGCCAAAGGTTGAGCTTGCCGACCCAGGCACTCAGGACACTTGGCGATTGATCCATCTGCATGAAGGGCGAGGCTTGCTTGTGCGCCTGGGAGAAAAGCCGGAAGACCGCATCTTCAAATTGGTTGATGCGAAGGATATCAAGTTCATTTCATATGCATCCCTTTCTCCAACCGCGAACTGAACTTAGCCCGGTAGGGTGCGGTAAACAACGTGCACCGCATCGCTCGCGATCGGTGGTTCGTAAACTCACCCGCCCCTTCCGCTTATGGTTAGCTGTATGTCGTTGGCACGTTATTTATAGTCCGGCGGATTGCAGCCGTTACTTAGTCAAGCCCAACATGCCAATCGATCGTCAATTGCTACGATTTCAACAGCGTATGCCGGCGTCCGGTCAAGCGTTCGCTGCCGTGGATAAAAGCCATGTGCCCAGAACAGCCTGACAAGGTCAGCCCGATAATGGCGGCACCATGGCTTTGACGTAAGGGCCTAGGTCAAGCCTGTGCCAGCGCCGGCTTCAGCATCGAAGTCTTGCCGACCATGATGTCCACCGCTTTTAACAGGCGTTTGAATACCGAATCCTGGCAATAAGGGATGCCGTGGCGGGCGCACAGGGCTTTGACTTGCGGTTGCAGCTTTTGGTATTGGCTCAACGGCAAATCCGGCCACAGGTGGTGCTCTATCTGGTAGTTCAGCCAGCCGTATAAAAAGTCGTTGGCGTTGGAACCCGTCGGGTAGTTGACCGAACCCAGGATTTGCCGCAGATAAAATTCGCCTTTGCTGTGTGCTTTTTCGTCGAAGCCCATCACGTCGTCGCCGGCGTGGTTGGGGATCATCACCAGAAAGGTATGCATGTTGGTGAAAATTTCCGCCAGGATGGAATTCAACAATACGCTGGTGGCGGCCACCGTGCCGAGCGGCAGGAACAGCGCCGGCAGCAACAGGAAACGATATGCCGCGTAAGGCAAAATGCTTTGTAGCCACAGGCCGCGGCCTTGCGGGGTGAACAGGCTCCAGGCGCCGAGCCGGGTCATTTGCGGTGCCGGTTGGTGCTGATGGCGGGCCTGTTCCAGGCGCAATTCCTTGTGGGTACGCGGCGTGTAATAGCTCAGCTTCCAGACGCCGGAGAACAGCGCCACAATGACGTAACGCAACCACATCGGCAAGCCGGATTGGCGTAACCATTGCATATTGTGCTGAGCGTTATTGGGGTCGGCAGTCTCGCCCAAACGGTAATGGTGCAGCACGTCGTGTTCGTGGTGCCAGCCGGCCGGCGTCATCCAGTCCGGCCAATCCAGAAACCGGCGCCAACCTTTGGCAAAGCCTTTGCTTTGGTAGCGCGGCTTAGCCTGCTTGATTTTGTCGTAGCCGCGATGCTGGATCGGATGCGCCACCTGGGTCCAGCGGGCAAAACTGCCCTGGCTGATCAACAGTGCCGACAGCGGGTTCGGTGCGATCCAGGCCGTAGCGTAGCCGAGCAGCGAACAGGCTTGGCCCCAGCGCTCCATCCGCTGCATGTGGCGGTAATCTTCAGGCCCCAGATCGGCCTGGGCTTGTCGGTAAAGTTGTTTGATATCGTGCGCAAGCTGGTCGCGGTCGACGTTGCGGTAGCTGGATAAACTCAAAAGAACCTCGTGGGTACACTAGCGGCGGAAAATCCCAGTGATCAGATTCGCCGTCGACACTGTCCCTGCGTCGGTGCCAAAACGTAATCGGGGTTGAATGCCCTGAACGCGCTGGTAGCGTTGATGCGGAGTGGTGGATAACTTACGAAACACAACTGAGCCAATTGCCTGGCCGGGTCTGGAAGCGAATAACGACTCTGGTTCGCTATGTCGTCTAAATCGGACGCGCTTAACTCGATTCTCCGAATTTTTAGCCCAGCAAGGCAGCCGGCAATTTTACTGCAAACGTCGGGAAAATATCTGAATTTGCTATATCCGGAGGTCAAAGCCGGTTCAAATCCGGCTCTGGCAAGGGTAGCGGGGAATACCGTCGCTCCGCGAATGCGGCGCGTGTCGGCTGGTACTGCAGCCTCGATTGTGTGCGGTCAATCAGTCCGACCTATCGCCGCCGGCAATTGACCTGCCAAATGCCTGTCCCACATGGCTTGATACAACGCTTCCAGGTCCAGTGTGTACGCCGCATTGTCGAATAAGGCGACCGATAAACGGTTTTGCTGCAGTTGCTGTCTGATTTCGGCCAGGCGTTGCGGATCGCTGCTGAGTGCCAGTGCCAGCGCATAATAGGCATCCGCATCTTCGGCGATCAATTCTTCCAGATTCACCGCCCGCAATAAGCTGCCCGCCACCCGAGACGCGAAAGTGTCGCCGGTAAACGTCACCAGCGGTACGCCGACCCACAAGGCGTCGCTGGCCGTGGTATGGGCGTTGTAAGGTGCCGTATCCAACACCAGATCGGCCAGACTCAAGCGCGCCAAATGCTCGGGCTGCGGCGCCTCGTCGGCAAAAATCAGCCGCTCCGGCGATATGCCGCGCTGATAGGCTTCGTTGCGGAGCCGGCCTTTAGCCTGCGAGTTTTTCAGCAGCCACAGCACGCTGCCGGGAGTGTTGTATAGCAGCCGGCACCAAATATCGAAGGTCTCGGGCATGATTTTGTAAGCCTGGTTAAAGCAACAAAACACGAAGCCGTCGGCGGGTAGACCCTGTTCGGCTCGGCTGCTCGGTTGGCCGATCGCCACATCGCAGCCGTGCGGTTGATAGCTGCCGGGCATGCAAGCGAACGCTTCGCTGTAATCGCCGGCGCTGGCAGGTGGCGTTACATAATTATCGGTAATGATGTAATCGCAGAAATCGCCGCCCATCGTGCCCGGATAACCCAAATAATTCACCTGAATCGGCGCTGGACGGTAGGTCAGAATTTCGGTGCGGGTGCCGCGGGTATAACCTTTTAAGTCGATCAGAATGTCGATCCGGTCCGCGTAAATCGCCTTGGCGCAGGCGGCGATGGACAATTCCCCGAGATCGATGAAACGGTCGAAACAGCGTTCCAGGCGCTGGCGCATGGTGCCGTCGTCGGCGGCGCCGTAGGAATAGGCGTAAAGTTCGAAACGGTCGCGATCGTGGGCTTCCAGCGTTTCGGCCAGCAGGTAGGCGGTGGCGTGTTCCTGAAAGTCGGCGGATAGGTAACCCAGGCGAATTTTGGCGCGCGGCAAGCGGTCGAAAATGAACTCTAAATTTGCCCGTTCCGCCGAGCTGGCGGCCAAGCGATCGGACATCCAGACATCGGCACATTGGCGCTGTTCGGCGGCAGTGAATCCGGTCAGGGATAACAAATGAAACGGCGAAATCCGGCTGGTTTCGCCGCCGGCCAGGCTGCTGCGGATTTTGTCCCGCCATTCGTCCAGCCGTTCCCATTCGCAGATGCTCCGGCTGCGATCGTAGTACTTCATCATCGGGATCCACTCCGGTATCGGCGGTCAGCCTGGAAAGGCCCGACGTGCAGTCCGGGGCTGTCTGGCATCGTACTCCGATTCGCCGAAAATGCCGAGCAATTCCGCAGCAGTGCTCGAGTCCAGTTTGCGGCCGGCTGAATAGCCGGCGCGGTTGGCGCAAATGCGTATTTGCGGAAGTGCGTTACTGCGCCGGCTGCGAGTCGCCAGGCACCAATAAGCCTCGTAATGGTAAGCCGCCGGACGGCAGGTAGAACGCTATGCCAGCGGCTCGAATCCGCCGGCCGTCGCTGTGGCGCCAACGCTCGAAACCGGCTGCCACACAATCTGTTGTCCTTTGTTCGCCGGCTTCGGGCGGATTGCCAAGCATCTCGGTATAGTCCGGCAAGCCTTCCTGCAGCAGAATCAAGTGCATGCGCACGCGCGGAATCGGTGCGACCGGGTCCAAGCCGGCCTCGCGAAAATTTGCGCTGAAGAACTGAGGAGTGGATTTATCCGCGCTCGCCATGTCGGGCGTGAATTCGGTTGTGGCCGTCCTAGCGTCGGACTGCAGCCACGATAGCCGCAAATACGGCGGCGGCTCTTGCGCCGACCACATCAGATGAACGTCGTTGCCCTGTGTGCAGTAATTGGGGTGCTCGATATCGTATGCGGGCCAGTATCCGCCGAGACGTTGCTCGACGCGTTGCAAGCGGATGCCGGGTTCTGCCCGTAGCGATTGGGTGTATATCAGGCCGGCACCGGGCATCGTATAAGGCGTAACCGGCTCTACGCGATACGGCAGCGGTGGGTTGTCCGGCGGCAATTCCCGGCGCAAACCGATCTGCCGGGCGGCGGCGTGCAATGGGTTTTGCGCCGCGAAATAGGCCGTCAACGGCACGGCTAGAATCGCCAAGCCGCTGAAACCCAGCGCAATGCTTTCGTTTCGGGAAAAACCGGGACTCACCAGGCTGCCGCAAACGATATGGCAACCGAACCAGAGCAACGGCGCCGCCGTGAACAGCGAGAGATAGAATACGGCAAGGCCTTCCATGCCGCTGACCGCTTGGGCCGGCAATACCAGAACGGCAAAGGTGAGCGGTGCGGCAATCAGCGACGCGATCCGCACTGCCAGCCAACTGTCGGTTCGGCCGCGGCGGCCAAAAACCCGGCTTTCCAGCCAGAGCAGGATGGCTACCGTTGCCGCCACGCCGGCCGTCGCCAGTACCCATTGGCGGCGTTCGGCCGGTGTGATTGCGTGCAGAATATCGAGAATTTGTGTCCAGTCCATATTGCAACCTCTAGTTGCCGGTGTTGACCAGGGACAGCAACGGCGAATTGGCTTGGTTCCGGCGAGTAGTGCCGGACGCGCGCTTTAACTTGGCGGCATTTAGGTGCTGGACAGGGGACTACGGTTTCGGATGCACTTCCACCCATTCGATGCGCGGGCCTTGCATTTCCTTGACCACGATTTCGAAATCGTTGAAAGCGATGCGTTCGCCGACATCGGGTATGTCGCGCAACTGCGCCAGAATCATGCCGCCGACGGAATCGACATCGTCCAGGTCCAATTCTTCGTTTTCGATGTCGACGCCGAGAATGCGCTCCAACGAGAAGATCGGCAGGCTGCCCTTGCCTAATAGGCTGCCGTCATCCTGCCGGGTCCAGTCGCTTTCCGATTGGCAGAATTCGTCGCGGATCTCACCGACTATCGCCGACAGCAGATTGTCCAGGGTGATGAAGCCCAACGGTTTTTGGCCTTTCTGGCCGATGACCGCAAAGTGGGGGGAGCCTTGGGTAAAGCGGCGGAATAGTTCCAATGCCGGCATGTGCGCGGAAATATGTAGAATCGGGCGCAGGTAGGCTTCCAGGTCGTGCAGCGGATCGCCTTTTTGCTGGGCCAGAAACAAATCCTTCAAGTGGATGATGCCTAACGCATCCATTCCGTTGCTGTCGAAGTACGGAAAGCGGCTGTAGCAACTGCTGGAAACGATTTCCAGCATTTCCTGCGGCGACTGGCCGCGTTGCAGTGCGGTGATTTCGTGGATCGGCCGCATCAAGTCAGAGACTTCCAGTTTGCCGAAATCCAGGGTTTTGGCTAACACCTTATATTCTTCGCCGGTAAAGTTCTCGGCCGAGCGGGTGGAGCGCAGGATCAGTTTCAGTTCGTCGGTGGAGTAATGGCTGTCGTGGTGGTGGCCCTCGCACAGCCCGCTCAGGCGCAAGACCAGGGTGGCGCTACCGTTCAGCAGCCAGATGGCCGGATACATCAACCAATACAGCGCATATAGGGGCCCCGCGCTCCACAGACCGATGCCCTCCGGATTGCGAATCGCCAGCGATTTGGGGGCTTGTTCGCCGACCACGATGTGCAGGAATGAGATGGTGCAGAAGGCAAAGGCGAAAGAAATATTGTGGATTAATTCGGGCGAGGTGATTTGCAACTGATCGAACAAGGGTATCAGTAAATCGGCGAAGGCCGGTTCGCCGATCCAGCCCAGGCCCAGAGAGGCCAGCGTGATGCCGAGCTGGCAGGCCGATAAATAGGCGTCGAGTTGTTTGTGAACTTTGGCCAGAATCCGGCCGCGCCAGCCTTCGTTTTGTTCGATGGCTTTGATTCGGGTCTGCCGCAACTTTACCAGACTGAATTCCACGGCCACGAAAAAGCCGTTCAACAACACCAGCAGCAAGGCGCAGGCGACCAGAAAAACATTACTCATATACAGCTAAAGGATTACAACGGAAGATTCATTATACCGGTAATTGTGGGGTTTGCTTGACAGGCGTGGCGGTGGCCAAATGCCGGCCTGGTTTTAGCGGATGACGCGGCGCAGCAGACGTGCTGTAATCCGGGCTCTGGCCGGCCAAGCGATTCGCCGGCCGTTCTCAGGATAAACTTCTCGTCGTTTGGAGGAAGCCGTCATGCCCGGACAACGCCCTGGCCCCGTCTGTAACAGCAGAGGAAACGAAACCATAGACCAAGGTACCAGTTGTCGGGCGGTATCGCCGCGGCCGGGGCCGGTCGGTGCCTTCTCGGGAGCGGTCGGCATGGCGGCGAAGCCCATCAGTTTTGCCCGGTTGTGGGCCGGCTATCCGGACGAAGCGCCTTACCGCGACGGCAACGGCAACGTGCCTGTGGGGTATGAAAACCAATGCGCGATTAAAGTCAGCGCGGCATTGTATGCGGCCGGTGCCAAGCTGGATGGCTTTACCGGGGCTACGGTCAGCGTTGGCGGTAACCGGTTGGCGATTCGGGCGCAGGAAATGGCGGACTGGCTGCAGACGGCTTCGGTTAAGGTGCTGCAAAGCCGGGTTGCCGATGTCACCGGCCAGGATTGGCAAACCAAAATCAAGGGTAAGACCGGTATCGTCTATTTTCAGAATTATTGGTTGCGCCCCGGCGAAAAAACGCCTTCCGGCGACCATATCGATCTGTGGAACGGTAGTCGGCTGACGGCGTCCGGGTTTCAAGGGACGGTGGTGACCGTGCTGCGCTTCGGTTTGGGGGTGGCGTCCGGACCGGGTTTTTCCGATTTGAGTAAGTCGCAAAAGATTCTGTTTTGGGAGGTGCCGTGAGTTTGCGCTTTCTGTCTCGCTTGGCCGGCGCCGGTTTGGCAGTCGGCTTGGGCGTTGGTTTGTGGCGCTATTGGACCGGAATCTGTAACGAGGCCTGCGCCGCGGAACGGGCGCTGGCGATGATTTTGTTGAGTTTCCTGTTGCCGGCCGCGGCGTATTGGACTTTGCTGGTTTGGACCGCCTCCAGTCCGCGGCCGCGCGCACGGGTTTTTGCCGCGCTGTTGACTGGCGTGTGTCTCGCGACATCGATCTGGTTGAGCGTTACCGGCTGATGCCGCCGGTTGGCGGCTTACTCGCGGTCGCCGATTTTCGGCAGCCGGTCGGCCAAGCCCATCGCGTGGCGGGCCAGCATTTGCTTGGCGAAGGGCAGGTGGTCCAATAAGGTCAGGCCGGCGTTGCGGACTGCGGCCAGCGGCAGGTTGCCGTTGGAGAAGATCTTGACCAAGTTGTCGGTGAAGCCGATGGTTCTGCCGTGGTCTTGCTGGCGCTGCCGGCTGTAGTTTTTCAGCATGCGGGCATCGCCGATATCGCCGTTATGCTGGTGTTGCTCGGTCAGCATTTCCGCCAGCAAAGCCACATCGCGGATGCCCAGGTTAAACCCTTGTCCGGCCACCGGGTGCAGTTGGTGAACGGCGTTGCCGATGATCACGGTACGGCCGGAGACCATGCTCTCGGCGCGAATCAGGCTGAGCGGAAACGCCCGGCGCGGCGCGGCCAATTTCAGTTCGCCCAGCCGATAGCCGAAGCAATCCTGCAGTTCAGCGAGAAATTCGCGGTCGTTGGCATTGAGCAGAGTTTCGGCTTGCTCGTGGCTGCGGGTCCAGACGACGGCCGATTGCTTGCCGGCTACCGGCAACAAGGCCAGCGGGCCGAATTCGGTGAAACGTTCGAAGGCGGTGTTGCGGTGTGGCAGCGCCGAATGCACGGTGGTGACCAGCGCGGTCTGGCCGTATTCGGTGACTTGCTGCGGAATTTCCAACAGTTTGCGTACCGTGGAATTGCCACCGTCGGCGCCGACCAGTAATTGTGCGCTGACGTTCAGCGAACTGCCGTCGTGCTGCTTCAAGCTGACGTTGACCGCATCGCGGCCCGACATCAATCCGGCGACCCGGGTCTGGTGCAGGCAAACGGTATCGGTTTTCTCGGCCAAGTCGGCCATGTGCTGTTCGATGTCGCGGGCGACTATCACATAACCCAGGGCATCGACGCCCTCGGTTTCGGCCGATAGCCGGGTTTTACCGAAATGGCCGCGGTCGGAAACGTGAATGTGTTTGATCGGAGTGGCTTTGTCGGCTACGCCGCGCCAGGCACCCAAGGCGTTCAATAATTCCACGGTGCCGGCCGCGAGGGCCAAGGCGCGGTCGCCGGCCGGCGAATTTCGCAACTGCTCGCGGCTGGCGGCTTCGACCAACGCGATCTTCAATCCGCTGCGCTTCAGGGCCAGAGCCAGGCAGTTGCCGGCCAAACCGGCGCCGACGATGATCAGATCGAAGTCGTGTTGCATTGTCTAGCCCGTCATTAGCGCTTCGATGGCGTCTATCGACTTCGGTACTCCGCCGGTCAGTATCTCATGGCCATCCTTGGTGACCAGCACGTCGTCTTCGATCCGGATGCCGATGCCGCGCCATTGCTTATCCACTGTCTCGCAGTCGGCGGCGACGTAGAGTCCCGGCTCGACGGTCAACACCATGCCGGGTTCCAGCAGGCGCCATTCGTCTTTGATTTTATAATCGCCGACGTCATGCACGTCCATCCCCAGCCAGTGGCCGATGCGGTGCATGTAGAACTGTTTGTACTTTTCGTCTTTGATCAGTTTTTTCACCCTGCCTTTGAGCAGGCCCAGTTCCACCAAGCCCCTGGTCAAGGTTTCCACCGAAGCGTCGTGGGCCTTGTTCCACGGATTGCCGGGTTTGATCTCGGCCAAAGCCGCGGCTTGGGCGTCCAGCACCAGTTGGTACAACAAGCGTTGCGGCTCGTTGAATTTGCCGGACACCGGGAAGGTGCGGGTGATGTCGGCGGCGTAATGGTCGCATTCGACGCCGGCGTCGATCAGCAACAGGTCGCCTTTGTTGAGTTTGTCGTTATTTTCGGTGTAATGCAGCACGCAGGCGTTTCTGCCGCCGGCGACGATGGACGGGTAGGCCACTGCGCGCAAGCCATCTTGCACAAATTCGTGCATCAGTTCTGCTTCGATCTGGTATTCGTATAAACCCGGCTTGCAGGCCCGCATGGCCCGAACATGTGCCTTGGCCGAGACTTCGGCGGCGCGGCGCATCAATTTCAATTCCTCGGCGCTTTTGAACAGCCGCATCTCGTGCAGGATGTGTTCCAGCGACACCAATTCGCCCGGTGCCGTGATACCGGAACGGGATTGCTTGCGGATGTTGTTGATCCATTCCATCAGTTTGTGGTCGAGATCGCTGTCCTTGCCCATCGGGTAGAACACCTTGCTCTTGTTTTCCAGCATGCCGGGCAGGATGTCGTCCAGATCGTCGATCGGAAACGAATCGTCGGCTTCGTAATGTTTGGTGGCACCTTCCAGGCCGGCATGGGCGCCTTCCCACAAGGCCTTTTTCTCGTCGAATTCGCGGCAGAACAGGATGTATTCGCCTTGTTCGCGGCCGGGAATAAACACGGCCATCGATTCGGCTTCGTTGAAGCCGGTCAGGTAGTAAAAGTCGCTATCCTGGCGGAATGGGTAATGCACGTCGCGGTTGCGGGTGCGGTGCGGGGCGCTGGCAATGATGGCGATATTGCCTTTGCCGATTTGTTTCATCAGGCTGGCGCGGCGCTTTTTGAATTCGCTTTGTTTCATCGGGGCGGCGGCTTAGTGAGTTTGTAGCGGGTGTTGTTCGGCGAACTGGTCGCGTACGGTAAATACGGCAGCGCGCACGTATTCGCGGATTTCGATCAGCGCGTTTTCGTCGTCTTCTTCGCCAAGGTCGCTGTCGATTTTAGTCAGTTCGATCATGTCCCGCATCACCTCGGCCGTGTCGCCCGGCCAGTCGGCGTCGGTTTGGGCGTAGCCTACGCCGAACAGAAATCCCTGGCACCAACAGCGCAGGGCTTCGACCTGTTCCGCCAATGCCTCGTCCTCGTCCGGCAGCAGCAAATCGAACGCGAACTCGTCGTTTTGATTTTCCAGTAAAGTGCGGGTTTGTTCGAAGACGCCACACAGCAGGTTCTTGTCTCCCTCAATCAATTGTTCAATCTCGGCAAACAATTCCCGGAGCCAGTTTTCCACGTCGGCTTTAATTTCGACGCAGAGCATGCCGGTAGCGACGCCGTGTGCCTCTGCGGCGCCGACGTCCGCGTCGTGTTGTTGCAGAATTTCGCTGATCGCGCTGTATGTCATTGGATACGTGTTTCCTGTCAAGGAGCTGTTCAAATACCTGGCTTATGCTAACATTCCTAGCCGAACGTGAGGATTATAACGTCATATCAGCCCATACTTCTGACTATGTCTCAACTCGAAAAAGATCCGTCTACCGAACTCGAAGCGCTGGAAAATAAACTGGATGTGCTGATCGCTCAGTTCAATCAAGTCAAAAATGAGAACAAGTCGTTGAAAGTCAAACAGGATGCCTTGGTTAAGGAGAAAGCCAAATTGCTGGAAAAAACCACGCTGGCCAAAGCCCGAGTCGAAGCGATGATCGCTCGCCTGAAAGCGATGGAACATGACTCATGAGTAAAGCCGTTCACCCCGTCTCGTTGAATATTCTGGACAAGGAATACAAGATCGCCTGTGCGCCGGACGAGAGAGATTCGTTGATTAGTTCCGCTCGCGAGCTCGACAAGCAAATGCGCAAGATCCGCGACACCGGTAAAGTCAGCGGGGCCGACCGTATTGCCGTGCTGGCGGCGTTGAATCTGGCTCACGATTGGGCTGCGGAAGCCCACAAGCCCACCGGCGACAGCGATATGGCGAATCGCTTGGCAGATTTGCGCATCAAAATAGAAAACGTTTTGGAAAACCCGTAAATCCGGTAAACTACAAGTCCAATCTCCTGCAGCGTTCGAGCAGTACTGGGTGTTTCCTGAACCTGCATTTGCCCCGGAAGCTTTTTACCCGTCATGGTGTGCATGCCTGTTCGTTCAGGAAGCCTGATTGGCGGGAATCGGTTTCCACTTGAACCTCCGGTTCAAGGACGAAAGTATCAGACGGCGCAGGCGGGAGATCTCTTTACCTTTCAAATCCCGCTCTTCTTCCCCCAAATAAAGTTTCAGATGGCGTTGGTTTTGCTGCGCCTATTGCGCGTGGGCGCCAGCCTCAAGACTGACCGATCCGCTCTCAGCTGCAATATCCAAGTGCCGCCGCGCGATGTGGCTTTCGTGATGAGCGCCACATATTTAAATTCAATTTGAAGTCGGTTTTTTATTATTCGGCCTATGTCTCGGAAATCCGGTTTTTTGTGCGGAAGCCTATGGTTTTTTGGTTGAAATATGCGAAATGTATTAAATAACGGAAGATCGGTGCTGGCAGTAACTGAAGTTTTGGATTTTACTTAACTCACGTTGCCGCTTGAGGTGGCGAGAATGGATTTAACAGCGTTTTGGGTCGGACGTGTTTGCATATTAATTTATCGTAGGGTGGTCGCAATGAATGAATTTAAAAAAGACGTGTTTGTTGGCTTGGTTTCTTTCTCCGGCATACTGAGTTTTATTTTCGGGCAATTTATAATTTCAACCATGCTGTTCGGTATCGCCGCGCTTTCCAGCAACATGGTACTGGAAAGTCGCGCCAAGCTTGAAAGGTTTTAAAAGTTTCTCCATTTGGCGGAGATTCGCAGGTAGATATTCTAAATATTTGCTTGCTTTTGCTCCCGTATCGGCCCTCCGGTACGGGAGTTTTTTTATGCCAAATACCCTGGTACAGACAATTGCGAAGATAGTATTGCAATCACCGGTTCGCGCTGCCGGTTTTTTATTGCTTCCGCAAAAACTCCAGTTTATCTTTTATCTTTACTTCCAGGCCGCGTTCTACCGGAAAATAATAACGTTTGCCTTTTAAAGGTTCCGGTAAATAGTTTTCGCCGGCGGCATAGGCGTTTTTCTCGTCGTGAGCGTAACGATACTCGGCGCCGTGTCCCAGTTCTTTCATGAGTTTGGTTGGCGCATTGCGCAGATGGATCGGCACCTCCAACGAGCCGCTGGTTCGAGCATCGGCCATTGCCGCCTTATAAGCGACGTACACTGCATTGCTTTTCGGCGCACAGGCCAGATAGACGATGGCTTGTGCCAGCGACAACTCGCCTTCCGGACTGCCCAGGCGCTCGTAGGCGTGAGCGGCATTCAGCGCCAGTTCCAGCCCGCGCGGGTCGGCGTTGCCGATATCTTCCGAAGCCATCCGCACCACCCGGCGGGCGATGTACAACGGGTCGCAACCGCCGTCTATCATCCGGCAGAACCAGTACAATGCCGCGTCCGGGTCGGTGCCGCGCACCGATTTGTGCAGCGCGGAAATCTGGTCGTAGAAAATATCCCCGCCCTTGTCGAAACGAGCCGCATGGCCTTGCAAAACTTCGCCGATCACCTCGCGGTCGACGACTTCCCGGCCGTCCACGGTTTCCGCCAGGTCGGCGGCAATTTGCAGAATGTTAAGGCAGCGGCGGGCGTCGCCGTCGGCCGCCTTGGCGATCATTGTCAGCACGTCGTCGCTGATTGCCAGTTTGCGCTTACCCAAACCGCGGGTTGGATCGGTCAACGCTTGGTGCAGAAGCTCCACCAAATCCTCGGCTTCGATGCTGCGCATCACGTAAACCCGCAGCCGCGACAGTAGCGCGTTGTTCAGTTCGAACGACGGATTTTCGGTGGTGGCGCCGAACAGGATGATCGCACCGCTCTCGATCGGCGCCAGCAAGGAATCTTGCTGGCTTTTCGAGAAGCGGTGGATCTCGTCGATAAACACCACGGTGTTCAGATTCCGGCTGAGCTTGACCTCCTCGGCCTCCGCCACCGCGGCGCGGATTTCCTTGACCCCTGCCATCACCGCCGACAGTTCGATGAAATGGCAATGGGCGCTGGCGGCGATAATTTTCGCCAGCGTGGTCTTGCCAACGCCCGGCGGCCCCCAAAACACCAGCGAATGCGGCACGCCCTGGTCAATCGCGGCGCGGAGCGACTTGCCCTTCGTCAGCAAATGCTGCTGGCCGATGTATTGGTCCAGATTGGTCGGACGCATGCGGGCGGCCAAGGGCGCGTGCGGATTGATGTCGAAGGCGGTCTGGTTCATGATCCGGTAAAACTGATAGGCAATGGCAGCATTTTTCTTTAAAATCGCCGGCCATTTTATTGATTCTCTGGCCGGATTGACATGGATTTAAAATTCTTAGATTTCGAACAGCCCATCGCCGAATTGCAAGCCAAAATCGAAGAGCTGCGCAAGGTGGAGCTGGACAATAATTTCGACATTTCCGAGACGCTGAAACAGCTCGAGCAAAAATGCGAAATGCTGACCGAGAGCATTTTCAGCAACCTGTCCGACTGGCAGATTTCGCAATTGTCCCGCCATCCTGGCCGTCCCTACACATTAGACTACGTCAATCTGATGTTCACCGACTTCCACGAACTGCACGGTGACCGGGCGTTTGCTGACGATCAGGCCATCGTCTGCGGCTTGGCGCGGCTGGAAGGTCAGCCGGTGGTGGTGATCGGCCATCAAAAAGGTCGCGACACCAAGGAAAAAATCCATCGCAACTTCGGCATGCCGCGTCCGGAAGGCTATCGTAAAGCCTTGCGGGTCATGAAGATGGCCGAGCGTTTCAAGCTGCCGATTATCTGTCTGATCGACACTCCGGGCGCCTATCCCGGCATTGGCGCTGAGGAGCGCGGCCAAAGCGAGGCGATTGCCCGCAATCTGTTCGAAATGTCCAAATTGCGCACGCCAATTATCTGCACGGTCATCGGCGAAGGCGGCTCCGGCGGCGCGCTGGCGATTGGCGTTGGCGACCGCTTGTTGATGCTGGAATACAGCACCTACGCGGTCATTTCGCCGGAAGGTTGCGCCTCGATTTTATGGAAAAGCGCCGACAAAGCCCAGTTGGCGGCGGAAGCCATGGGCATTACCTCCGACCGGGTGCGCGAGCAAGGCTTTTTGGACGAGGTGGTGCGTGAGCCGGTCGGCGGCGGTCACCGTAATTTTCAGAAGATTGCCGAAAATTTGCAGGAGGCGTTATTGAGGCACTTGGCGGAATTGAACCAGGAGGCGGCTGCCAACATGGATCAAATGCTGGAAAAACGCTACCAGCGGATCATGCGCTTTGGCTCCTACATTGAAGAGCCGGTTAAATAGTCCGGCCACGTTCGTCCGTTTAGACAAAAGGCCGGCTGCGTTCGGCCTTTTTTTATGAACCCGAAAATCTCTAGTCTCGACCCGCGTCTGATCACTGCGCTATTGCCGCCGGATTGTCGAACGGTTTACGTGGCCTATAGCGGCGGTGTGGATTCGCATGTGTTGCTCCATTTGGCCGCAGTCGGAGCCGGACTACAAGAGCGCATTGTCGCCGTATACGTCAACCACGGTTTGCAAGCCAGCGCCGATGCGTGGGGCGAGCATTGCCGCCGCCAGTGCCTGGAATTGCGGGTGGCGTTTCAAATTGTCAAGGTCGATGCCGTTGCCCGAAACGGTGAAGGCCCCGAGGCTGCGGCGCGCGAAGCAAGGTACCGGGCTTTGCGTCCATTGTTGGAGGAGGGCGACGTGTTGTTGCTGGCGCAACATCGCGAGGACCAAGCGGAGACGTTGTTGCTGCAATTGTTCAGGGGGGCGGGGGTGGCCGGCTTGGCTGGCATGCCTGTCGATGCAGCATTTGGCCGCGGGCGTATGCTGCGGCCTTTTTTGGATAAGTCTAAAAAAGATATTTGCGACTATGCGCGCGCCAATCATCTGCAATGGGTGGATGATCCGAGTAACCAAAGCAGCGATTTCGATCGCAACTTTCTGCGCAATCAAATCCTGCCGTTGTTGAAGCAGCGCTGGCCGGCGCTGGATAAAACAGTGGCGCGTTCGGCCGCGCATTGCGGCGAAGCCTCACGGATGTTAGAGGATTGGGTAGGACCGGTTTTGGCGGAAATGCTCGACCCTGAAAGCAAAAGTATCTGTCTTGCCGGTTTAAGCCGGCTCAGCGACTCGCAGCGCCGCTTTGTGTTGCGGAAGTGGCTGACCTCATTCGGGTTGAAGCCGCCGAGTGCCGCAGTGATCGATGCGCTGACGGCACAAGCCACCAACCGTCAGGGTAAAACATCGGCGCCGCAGCTCCAAATTCAGGGGTATCATGTCCTCGGTTATCGGCAAAAATTGTTTTGCATCCCGGCGGTCGCGTTGGATAAATTCGCAGGTAATTTGTTGTGGCCGAAACCGGATACCCGGTTAGATTTGGGAAACGGCTATGGTTTGGTCAGGGCGGAAGCCTGTTCCGGAATCGCCAAGGCTCATTGGGACGGAGCCGAAGTGTCGGTAAAGGCTCGAGTTGGCGGCGAAAAGCTCAAGTTATCCGGACGTGCTGGGCATCATTGCCTGAAGAAGTTGTACCAGGAGGCGGCTATTCCGCCCTGGGAACGTGATCAGCGGCCGTTGCTCTATATGGACGGGCGTCTGGCGGCGGTAGCGGGCTTATGGGTCGCGGAATGGGCTTGGGCCAGCGGTGAGGCTGCTTGTTATCGAGTGGATTGGAAGGCCAGTCGCTGGCTTGATGATTCCGTTTTTTGACCAAGGGGTGGAGATGTTTCCGGATGTTCTGCAGAGTGCGATTGTCGGGATGATGGTGGCGATCCCGACCATCGTCGTTTATAAAAAGGCCGGTTTGCATCCGGCTTGGGCTGTGTTGGTATTTTTGCCGGTGTTCGGCTTGTTGTTGGTATTCTTGCAGTTGGCGTTCCAAGGATGGCCTAACCTGAAACAGGAGCGGTGACCATGGAATTGTTTTTTATCCTTTTGCCGGCCTACATTCTCTTCTGTCTTTGGCTGGGCAATCGCATTTTGCAAAAAGCCGGGTTCGACGGGCGTTGGGCGCTAGTGTTGCTGGTGCCGGTGGTGAACATCATCATGATTTGGGTGTTCGCATTCAGCTCCTGGCCGAATTTGCGGTCGGGCGCAAAGTTGGAATGATCGGGAGTTGCCGGCCTGTTAAGCAAAGTCGGCCTTCGGGTTCCGCTTGGGTGCTGTTTGGATTGATCGGGCTAATTTAGCGGCAAGCTGCGGCCAAAGCTGCTAAAATCGTCGTTTGTTTTGATCCTGCTATTCGCTAAACAGGGCGCAAATCCTTAATGACAAAATTCATCTTTATCACCGGCGGCGTGGTGTCTTCCTTGGGAAAAGGCATTGCCGCTTCATCGCTGGCGGCGATTCTGGAAGATCGCGGCCTGAAAGTCACCATCACCAAACTCGATCCTTACATCAATGTCGATCCCGGCACGATGAGCCCGTTCCAGCACGGCGAAGTGTTCGTCACCGAGGACGGCGCCGAAACCGACCTCGACCTGGGCCATTACGAGCGGTTTTTGAAAACCACGATGGCCAAGAAAAACAACTTCACCACCGGCCAGGTTTACGAGCAGGTTCTACGTAACGAACGTAAAGGTGAATACCTTGGCGCCACGGTGCAGGTCATTCCGCACATCACCGACGAAATCAAGCGCCGGGTGTTCGCCAGTGCCGAAGGCATGGACATCGGTATCATCGAAGTCGGCGGCACGGTCGGCGACATCGAGTCGCTGCCGTTCCTGGAAACCATTCGCCAAATGGGCGTGGAACTGGGCCGCGACCGCGCGGTATTCATCCATTTGACGCTGGTGCCCTACATCAAGTCGGCCGGCGAGCTGAAAACCAAGCCGACGCAGCACTCGGTCAAAGAATTACGCACCATCGGGATTCAGCCGGACATTCTGATCTGCCGCTCCGAGCAGCCGATTCCGGCCAGCGAGCGCCGCAAGATTGCGCTGTTCACCAACGTCAGCGAAAAAGCCGTGATTTCGGCGATCGACGCCGACACCATTTATCGCATCCCGCTGTTATTGCGCGAACAAGGCCTGGATGATCTGGTGGTGCATCAGTTGCGTCTGGATGTGCCGCCGGCCGATTTGACCGCCTGGGAAAAAGTCGTCGACGGTCTGACCCATCCGACCGACGAGGTGCAAATCGCCATCGTCGGTAAATACGTCGACCACACCGACGCCTATAAATCGCTGAACGAAGCCTTGCTCCACGCCGGTATCCATACCCGGCATAAGGTCGAAATCAAATACATCGACTCGGAAACCATCGAGCAGGAAGGCACGGCGCAATTGAAAGACGTCGACGCGATTCTGGTGCCGGGCGGTTTCGGCGAGCGCGGCGTCGAAGGCAAAATTTCCACCGTGCGTTTCGCCCGCGAGCACAAAATTCCTTACCTCGGCATCTGCCTGGGCATGCAATCGGCAGTGATCGAGTTCGCCAGAAACGTGGTGGGTTTGGAAGGCGCGCACAGTACCGAATTTTTGCCGAAAAGCCCGCATCCGGTGATCGGTTTGATTACCGAATGGATGGACGAAGCCGGCGAACTGGTGACCCGCGACGAAGATTCCGACATCGGCGGCACTATGCGCCTGGGCGCGCAAAAATGCCGGTTGAAGTCCGATTCGCTAGCCTTCGATGTGTATCAGAAGGATGTGATCACCGAGCGTCACCGCCACCGCTACGAGTTCAACAACCAGTATTTGAAACAATTGGAAGCCGCCGGCATGCGTTTTTCCGGCAAATCGCTGGACGGTCGTTTGGTGGAGATCGTCGAATTGGCCGACCACCCTTGGTTCCTGGCTTGCCAGTTCCATCCCGAATTCACCTCGACGCCGCGCAACGGCCATCCGTTGTTTTCCGGTTTCGTCGAAGCGGCCGCCAAGCACAAACAGCATTCATCCGCATCCAATTAATCAAGGTCAAGTATGCAACTTTGCAATTTCGAAGTCGGACTCGACAAACCGTTATTTCTGATCGCCGGCACTTGCGTCATCGAAAGCGAACAAATGACGCTGGATACCGCCGGTAAACTCAAGGAAATCACCGACGAGCTCGGCATCCCGTTTATTTACAAATCCTCGTTCGACAAAGCCAATCGCTCGTCGATGAGCAGTTTCCGCGGCCTGGGCCTGGAAACCGGCTTGCAGATTCTGGAAAAGGTCAAGCAACAACTGAATGTGCCGGTGCTGACCGATGTGCACGAAGATACGCCGCTGGCCGAAGTTGCCGCCGTCGTCGACGTGATGCAAACCCCGGCTTTCCTGTGCCGGCAAACCAATTTCATCCAAAGTGTCGCGGCCCAAGGCATACCGGTCAATATCAAGAAAGGCCAGTTCATGGCGCCCTGGGACATGGGCAATGTGGTTGCCAAGGCCAAGGCTACCGGTAACGACAAGATCATGGTCTGCGAGCGCGGTGTCTCGTTCGGTTACAACAATCTGGTGTCCGATATGCGTTCGTTGGCAGTGATGCGCGACACCCAATGTCCGGTGGTGTTCGACGCCACCCACTCGGTACAGTTACCGGGCGGGCAGGGCAGTTGTTCCGGCGGCCAGCGCGAGCATGTGCCGGTGTTGGCGCGGGCGGCAGTGGCGGTCGGCGTTGCCGGCCTGTTCATGGAGACCCATCCGAAGCCGGAAGAAGCCCTGAGCGACGGCCCCAACTCCTGGCCGCTGCACCGGATGCAAGAATTGCTGGAAACCTTGATGACCATAGACCGCGCCGTTAAAGCTCAGGCCTTCATCGAAACCACCTTAGGCTGAAAAAATTAATAACTAATCCATCCTTACCACGGAGCAAGCAAAGATCATGAGAATCGTTGATGTAAAAGCTAGAGAAGTTCTGGACTCGCGCGGCAACCCCAGCGTCGAAGCCGAAGTGTATTTGGATTCCGGCGTCGTCGGCAGCGCGATGGTGCCGTCAGGCGCCTCCACCGGCGAGCGCGAAGCCATCGAATTGCGCGACGGCGACAAAAACCGCTACCTGGGCAAAGGCGTCTTGAAAGCCGTCAATAACGTCAACACGGCATTAAAAGACGCTGTCGTGGGCATGCAAGCCGACGATCAAGCGGCGCTGGATCAAAAAATGATCGATCTGGACGGCACCAATGCGAAAAGCAACCTGGGCGCCAACGCCATCTTGGGCGTATCGATGGCCGCCGCCCGCGCCGCCGCGCAAGAAGCCGGCAAACCGTTGTACCAGTTCATGAACAAATCCGGCGAATTCATCCTGCCGGTGCCGATGATGAACATCATCAACGGCGGTTCGCACGCCGACAACAGTGTCGACCTGCAAGAATTCATGATTCTGCCGGTCGGCGCGCCAACCTTCCGCGAAGCGATCCGTTACGGCGCCGAAGTGTTTCATAACCTGGCCAAAGTGTTGAAAGGCAAAGGCTTGGCCACCACCGTCGGCGACGAAGGCGGTTTCGCGCCTAACCTGCGTTCCAACGAAGAAGCCATCGAAGTCATCCTGGAAGCGATCGAAAAAGCCGGTTACAAAGCGGGCCAAGACATCTACCTGGGTATGGACGCGGCCGCTTCCGAGTATTTCGAAAACGACAAATACTTCCTCTCCGCCGAAAACCGCAGCTTTACTTCCACCGAGATGGTCGATTTCCTGGCCGCCTGGGTTGATAAATATCCGATTATTTCGATTGAAGACGGTCTGGACGAAAACGACTGGGACGGTTGGAAATATCAAACCGAAAAACTGGGTAATCGCATTCAATTGGTCGGTGACGACTTGTTTGTGACCAACCCGGCCATTTTGAAAGAAGGCATCGAAAAAGGTATCGCCAACTCGATTTTGATCAAAGTCAACCAAATCGGTACCCTGACCGAGACCCTGGAAGCGATCAACATGGCTGGTGCGGCTGGCTACAGCGCCGTGGTTTCTCATCGCTCCGGCGAAACCGAAGACACCACCATTGCCGACTTGGTTGTCGCCACCGGCACCGGCCAAATCAAAACCGGTTCCTTGAGCCGCTCCGACCGCGTCGCCAAGTACAACCGTCTGATGAAAATCGAAGACGAGTTGGGTGCGAAAGCCCGCTATGCCGGCCGTAGCGCATTTAAAATGCTGAAATAAAAGCGTAGGTTGGGTTTACCCAAAGGGCATATAACGCGCTAGCCGTAACCCAACACGTCGGCTTTTAAGTTGGGTTACACCCTTCGCTACCGCTCAGGGTTAACCCAACCTACATTTTCGAGATAACGCCATCAAAACTCTGATCCTTGTCATCATTGTCCTGACGCTGCACTTCCAATACCGGTTGTGGTTCGGCGATGCCAGTCTGTCGCAAATTCGCGAATATCGCGCGCGGTTGGAGGAATTGACCAAGGAAGCTCAAGAGAAAAAAGAGCGTAACGATACTTTGTATGCCGAGGTTAAAGACTTGCGCAAGGGTCTGGAAACCATCGAAGAACGCGCCCGCTACGAACTGGGCATGATCAAGGAAAACGAAACTTTCTTTCAAGTGCTGGAATAGCGCATGAACCAAATTCCCCAATGCTGGGCTGTAGTGCCTGCAGCCGGAGTCGGCAAACGCATGCAAGCCGATCGCCCCAAACAATATCTGCCGCTGGCCGGCAAGACCGTCATCGAACACACTTTGAGTCGCTTGCTGGCATCCGGCGCGTTTCAAAAAGTCGCGGTGGCGATTTCCGTTGAAGACCCGTATTGGCCGGAACTGGAAATCTCCAAACATCCCGACGTGATTACCGCTCCCGGCGGCAAGGAACGCGCCGATTCGGTGTTGTCGGCTTTGAAAGCGTTGCAAGGCCTAGCTGAGGAAGACGATTGGGTGTTGGTCCACGATGCCGCGAGGCCGTGTTTGACCGCCTCCGATATTCATCTGCAAATCGACAGCCTGAAAGATGACGCCGTCGGCGGCATCCTGGCCTTGAGTTCGCACGACACCCTGAAACACGTCGACGGCGATACCATCACTGCGACCATCGACCGCAAGCACGTCTGGCGGGCGCTGACGCCGCAAATGTTCAAATACGCCATGCTGCGCGACGCGCTGCAACAGACCGAAGGCAATCCGGCCGTGACCGACGAAGCCAGCGCGCTGGAAATCCTGGGCTACAAGCCTAAAATCGTCGAAGGCCGCCCCGACAACATCAAAATCACCCGCCCGGAAGATCTGGCCCTGGCGCAATTCTATATGGAGCAACAAGCATGATCCGAGTCGGCATGGGCTACGATGTTCACCGCTTCAACGACGGCGACCACATTATTCTCGGCGGCGTCACCATTCCTTATGAAAAAGGCCTGGAGGCCCATTCCGACGGCGACGTGGTCTTGCACGCGCTGGCGGATGCGATCCTCGGCGCGGCGGCGCTGGGCGACATCGGCAAGCATTTTCCGGATACCGATCCCGAATTCAAGGGCGCCGACAGCAGGGTGTTGTTGCGCCACGTTTACGGCATCGTTAAGGAAAAAGGCTATAAGCTGGTAAACGCCGACGTCACCATCATCGCCCAGGCGCCGAAAATGCTGCCGCACGTGCCGGCCATGCGCGCCAATATCGCCGCCGACCTGGAAACCGACATCGATTTCATAAACGTCAAAGCCACCACCACCGAGAAACTCGGCTTCGAGGGCCGCAAGGAAGGCATCGCGGTACAGGCGGTGGTGTTGATTGAGAAATAAGCTTGGCGGAATTTGATGCGGAACCGGATTTGTCTCCCTAATTTGAAATTGGCTTTTGTTGGATTGACGGCAATCTGCCTCTCATATTCAGCGTTGGCAGACGAAAAATTCGCCAAAACGTTATGTGGTGGGGCCTCTGTCGAAGTAAGCGCAGAGAGATTTCCTGATGCCAAGTTAGCCTTATCTAAAATAGTCCTCTCCGCCAGCTCCGGGAAAGAATCAATTCGTTTGGTTTTTGACAACACGGTCGACGGTCCAAAAGCAGCCGAGTACTTTTTTGCCGCTTGTCTAAAAGGAAAAGATCAACGTTCGTACATCGTTTTCCAAAATTATTGCGGCGGTTCCGGATGCCATGATTTGGACAACTTTGGTATTATCGATGCGGCGTCACTGCGCGTATTGTTGGCACCGTCGGATAACAATCATTCTCTTGCTGACCAAATTATCGGTCATCCCGTCCAGCCTCTTTTTGACTATAAGGAACGTTTTTTCTGAGCCGCTTGCCGTTAAATTTGGAATCAAGCGGTTTTGATTTAATTTGCGGGCCATACGCCCACGGCGGCCCATCCGGCAGTGCCGACATCAAAACCATCCCTGACGACTTCATCGTCGAAGAAATCCTTGGCTTCGAGCCGGAAGGCAACGGCGAACATGTCTTTTTATTCATCGAAAAAATTGGCGAAAACACCGAATACATCGCCCGCCTGTTAGCCCGCCATGCTGGGGTCAGGCAACGCGACATCGGCTATGCCGGCCTGAAAGATCGCCATGGCCGCACCCGGCAATGGTTCAGCGTCTGGCTGCCGGGCAAAGACGATCCCGATTGGTCGGCGGTCGAATCGGAAACGCTAACAGTCCTGCAAGCGGTTCGCCATCCGCGCAAACTGAAGCGCGGCGTGTTGGTCGGTAACCGTTTCGAAATTCTGCTCCGCAACTGGCAGGGCGACCGCACGCAAACCGAATCCCAACTGCGACAGATCCAAGCGCATGGCTTCCCCAATTACTTCGGCCCGCAACGCTTCGGCCACCAAGGGCGCAACCTCGAGAAAGCTCTGGCGCTGTTCGGCGGCGCCAAAATTAAACGCGAGCAAGCATCGATTTATCTGTCCGCTGCCCGTTCCTATTTGTTCAATCTGATCCTGGCCGAGCGCGTCCGCCAAGGCTGCTGGAACCGCGCTTTAGCCGGTGATGTGTTCAAGCTGGCGGCAAGCAATAGCGTGTTTGCCGACGAAGCGGCAGATGCCGGCCTGTCAGCGCGGGTGGTGGCCGGCGAGATTCATCCGACCGCCGTTCTGTACGGCAAATCCGGCCTGTTTGCCGTGGCCGATGCCGGCGAAATAGAACAATCGGTTTTAAACAATAATCCGCTATTGGTCGAGGGCTTGCGAGATCATGCGGATGCCGCCGACCGTCGGGCATTGCGGGCGATACCGGGCGAACTGCGCTGGAACTGGGAAAGCCAGGGCCTGCGGTTAGTTTTTTCGCTGCCGGCCGGCAGTTATGCTACGGCGTTAGTGAGGGAGTTGGTCGGCTGCGACAACGCTGGAGATCTTTAAATTTCAAAGTAAATTGGACTTGGGTACAAGTGTTGGTAGGAATGTGATCTTAATCAATTTATAATCTGGAGCCGAAGCCGGACCGGTTCCACTATAAAAATAATCACTACCGACCCAATAACCCGATGCCCGATAGCCTGCAGAGTGTAGGACCTGCCAATCCCAAGTTTGACGATCCGCTATTGCTGGCACTGCTCTCGGTCTGCAAAATTCTGCATATTCCGCAAACCGAGACTGCGCTGGTGGCGGGGTTGCCGTTGCAGAATCATAAACTCACTCCGGATTTGTTCCAACGTGCCGCCGAGCGCGCCGGCTTGCGCAGCAGCCTGCTGCGTAGACCTTTGGCGCGGATTTCCAATCTGGTATTGCCGGTCGTACTGTTGCTGAAGGACGGCAACACCTGCGTTCTGGTTGGCAGGGAAGGCGATCGCTGTAGCGTCGTCGTGCCGGAAACCGAAAGCGGCGAAAAAATCGTCGATGCCGGCGAACTGGAGGCCTTGTACAGCGGTATGGCGTTCTTCGTGCAACTTAACCACCGCTTCGATGCCAGAACCGAGGAATCCGCGCTGCCAAAGGCCACGCATTGGTTTTGGGATGTTATCGCCAAGTCCTGGCCGATTTACGCTGAAGTGGTGGCGGCGTCGTTATTGGTGAATCTGTTCGCGTTAGCGACGCCGCTGTTTTTTATGAACGTTTACGATCGGGTGGTACCGAACCGCGCCTTGGAGACTCTGTGGGTGCTGGCGATCGGTATTTTGATTGTATTCGGCTTCGAATTGGCGATGAAATTGCTCCGCAGCTACTTTATCGATTCGGCCGGCAAGCGGGCCGATATCATCCTGTCCGCGACTATTTTCGAGAAACTGATGGGGTTACGGATGGAGGCCAAGCCGGCCTCGGTCGGCGGTTTTGCCAATAATCTGAGCGAATTCGAGTCGTTTCGCGAATTTTTAACCTCGGCGACCCTCGCAACCCTGATCGATCTGCCGTTTCTGGTACTGTTTTTGTTGATTATCTCCAGCATCGGCGGCCATTTGGCTTGGATTCCGTTCGGCATATTGCCGCTGGCGGTGTTGATCGGCGTCACCTTGCAAGCACCGTTGAAGGCTACGATTCAAGCCCTGTTTAAAGCCGGCGCCGAGAAAAACGCCACGCTGGTCGAAGCGCTTACCAATCTGGAGACGATCAAAGCCGCCGGCGCCGAAGGTCAGTTGCAGGCGCGTTGGGAAAAAGGCATCGGCGAGATCGCACGCTTGGGTTTGAAGTCGCGGTTCTACTCCGGATTGGCGGTCAACTTAACCGCATTCTTTCAGCAATTGGCCTCGGTGATGATGGTTGTGGCCGGCGTTTACCTGATTGCCGACGGCGATTTGACCACCGGCGGGCTGGTAGCGTGCACGATGTTGACCTCGCGCGCTTTGGCGCCGGTCGGCCAGGTCGCGGCACTATTGACCCGCTATCATCAGGCGCGTGCGGCGCTGGATTCCTTGACCCGGATGATGGCCTTGCCGGTCGAACGTGAAGCCGGGCGCGACTATTTGCATCGGCCGCGCTTTGCCGGCGATATCGAATTCAAAAACGTGGTGTTCAATTACCCGCAGCAGCCGGTCAACGCACTGGAAGGCGTCTCGTTCAAAATTAAAGCCGGCGAACGGGTCGGCGTCATCGGCCGCATCGGCTCCGGCAAGAGTACGCTGGAGCGCCTGATCCTAGGTCTTTACCAGGTCCGGCAGGGGGCGGTATTGATCGACGGCACCGATATCCGCCAACTCGATCCGGCCGACTTGCGCCGCCAGATCGGTTATGTGCCGCAGGATATTTCGTTACTCTACGGCAGTGTCAAAGACAATATCACGCTCGGTTCCGGTTTCGCCGACGACCAACAAGTGTTGCGAGCGGCGCGGATTGCCGGCGTCGACGCGTTCGTGAACAAACATCCGGCCGGTTTCGATTTGCAGGTCGGCGAAGGTGGTGCCAATTTATCCGGCGGTCAGCGCCAGAGCATCGCATTGGCCAGAGCGCTGGTATTGTCGCCGCCGATTTTCGTATTGGACGAACCGACCAATGCGATGGACAACAGTAGCGAGGAAGGTTTCAAACAGCGTTTTGCCGCCGAGCTCCAAGGCCAGACGCTGATTTTGGTCACGCATCGCATGTCGCTGTTGAGCTTGGTCGACCGGCTGATCGTAATGGATGGCGGCCATATCGTGGCTGACGGTCCGAAAGATCATGTGCTGGAAGCCTTGCGCCAGGGCCAGATCAAGGTTGCGGCATGACGTTATTGCAGAAGATCGCCGCATGGCGGGCTGCCAAGCGTTACCGCGCCGAAGATCAGAATTTTCTGAACGACGTCAACGCGGCCAATCTGTACGAAGTGCCGCTGCAAGGCCACCTGATTCTGTGGCTGACGCTGGCTTTTGTGGTGATCGCCTTAGTCTGGGCCGGGTTTGCTCCTATCGACGAAGTGACCCGCGGCCAGGGAAAAACCATTCCCTCCAGCCAGGTTCAGGTGGTGCAGAATCTGGAGGGCGGCATCGTTTCCGACATTCTGGTGCAGGAAGGACAACTGGTGGAAAAAGACCAGGTGCTGCTGCAATTGGACGAAGTCAGATTCGCCTCGTCGTTCAAGGAAACCAAGCTGAAATATTACGAGCTGCTGGCCGCCACCGCGCGGCTGAATGCCGAAATCAACGGCACGCCGCTGCAGATTCCGGCCGATGTGGCAAAGCATGCGCCGCAGATTGTCGAAAACGCCAAGCAATTGCTGCTGTCGCGGCAGAACGAACTCAAATCCAACAGCGATATCCTTGCCGAGCAAGTCCGGCAAAAAGAGCAGGAAATTGTCGAGCTGCAATCGAAGAGCGAGCAATTGGCTCGCAGCTACCACTTATTGCAGGACGAGGTAAAAATGTCGGAACCCTTGGTGGCCGACGGCGCCATGTCGCAAGTGGAATTGCTCAGGCTGCAGCGCGCCGCCAACGATTTGAAGGGGGATTTGAATTCGGCCAATCTGGCGATACCGCGCTTGCGTTCGTCGTTGGACGAAGCGCGCAATAAACTGGCGGAAATCAAAATCCGCTACCGCACCGAAGCCTTGAAGGAGTTGAACGAAGTCAAGGCCGAACTGGACCGCACGTCGGAATCGGCAGTGGCGCTGGAAGACCGCGTCAGCCGCACCCGGGTGTTGTCGCCGGTGAAGGGCACCGTCAAGCGCATCAAAGTGGCGACGGTCGGTGGCGTGATCCAGCCCGGCATGGATTTGCTGGAAATTGTGCCGGTAGAAGACCAACTCCTGATCGAAGCCAAAATCCGCCCGGCCGATATTGCTTTTCTTCACCCCGGACAACCAGCTGTGGTAAAACTAAGCGCGTACGATTTTTCGATATACGGCGGTCTGGATGCGACGTTGGAGCATATCAGCGCCGACAGTATTCCGGGTGAGCGCAAGGACGAGGAAAACTATTACTTGATCCGCTTGCGGACGGCAAGGAATTATCTGGAAAAAAACGGCCAACGTCTTGATATCATTGCCGGGATGACGGCGGAAGTCGATATTTTGACCGGCAAGAAAACCGTACTGGACTACCTGTTGAAACCGATATTGAAAGCCAGAGATCGGGCCTTCAGAGAACGATAACTTTAGACGATATTCATACTACTCACTGTGGCTAACATACTGATTTATTCCAATAACCCTCAGTTGACCGCGCAATGGACGCATGCGTTACTGGCTGAGTACAGTGTCAGTATGCTCCACAGCATTCGCAGCGATTTTCAAGCCGACGCCGTCATCTTCGATGCCAAAAAGCTGGACGAGGACGCCAGCCTGCTGACGGTTTTTGCCAATAAACGGACCCGCTTCTTGGTGATTGGTTCCGACTGGCCGGAAGAGAAGCAAATCAACATTTTGATCAACGGTGCAGCCGGTTATTGCGAGCAGGCGGAGGCGCCTGCTCTGTTGGCGCGGGCGGTTGCCAGCATCCTGGCTGGCGACATCTGGATCCGCCGGGCGCTGGTACCGAAAGTGATCGGCGCTCTGACCGGGGCGCGGCGAATGCAGTCGGCACCCGCCAGTACGGTGGATTGCGATCGAAAACTGCAGATGCTGGCCGCGTTGTCGGCCCGCGAGTTGGAAGTGGCAAATATGATACGCCAGGGCGAAAGCAATAAACGCATCGCGTTGGCGTTGAATATATCGGAACGGACGGTGAAAGCCCATTTATCTTCGATTTTTAGGAAACTGGAAGTCGACGATAGATTGCGCTTGGCCATATTGTTGAAAGAGATCGATCAATATCAGAGAGGAACGTCATGAAATTTGCTTTGGGAATTGGCATCGGCGTAGCCATGCAGATGGGCTGTGTAACTGCGAGTCACGCATTGAGCTTGCAGCAATCGATACAAAAAGTTCTGGACGATAACCCGAAAATCCAGGCTGCCAAGTCGGAACGGCGTGCGGTCGAAGAGGAAATCGATCAGGCCAGGGCTGGCTACTTTCCCACCGTCGATGTGACAGCCGGCATCGGCTGGGAGGAGTCCAACAATCCGACCACCCGCGGCCGCGGCGACGGCTCCGTGTTTTACCATCGCGAAGAAGGCGCGATTCAAGTCAGGCAAATGCTGTTCGACGGCTTGGCGACGCCGAACGAAGTCGAACGTCAGGAAAAGCGCACCGATTCGCGTGCTTATACCGTATTCGGCCAATCCGAAATCACCGCGCTGGAAGGCGTCGAAGCTTATTTGAAAGTATTGCGCCGCCAGGAACTACTGAATCTGGCCAAGGACAACCTGCAATTGCATTTGCGCACCAACGAGCAGATCAAATTGCGCAGCGAGCGCGGCGTCGGTAAACGCGCCGACGTCGACCAATCCATGGGCCGGGTGGCATTGGCTGAAAAGAACGTTTGGTCCGAAACCGGTAATTTGAGAGACGCCGAAACCGGCTTTCAACGGGTGATCGGCATCCTGCCGGACGCGGTCGAACCGGTGGCCGCGCCGACCGCGGCGCTGCCGGCGACGATGGAGCAAGCCATAGACGAAGCCCTGGCCGAACATCCGATTCTGAAATCGGCCAACTCCGATATCGAATCGGCCTTCGCTCAACACGAAACCGCGAAGGCGCCGTATTTCCCGCGCTTCGATATCGAGACCGGCGTCAGCCATAACTACAATCTGGACGGTATTCGCGGCACCAACTCCGACATGACGGCAATGCTGCGCATGCGCTACAACATCTTCAACGGCGGCAAGGACATCGCCCGCCGCGAACAAACCGCGCAATTAATCAATCAGGCCAAGGACATCCGCGATAACACCCATCGGCAAGTGGTGGAAAGCATGCGCTTGTCGTGGGTGGCGTACGAGACCGTGAAAAGCCAGATGGATTTTTTCAAACAGCATGCCGAGTCTGCTGAAAAAACCATTACCGCCTACCAGCAGCAATTCAACATCGGCCAGCGCACCTTGTTGGACTTGCTCGATACCTTCAACGAAATGTATATCGCCAAAAGTTCGCTGATCAACGCCAAGTACGACGAGTTGTTCTCGCAATACCGGATTCTGGCGAGCAAAGGCCAGTTGAACAAATATCTGGGTACGCAATTGCCGGCTGAGGTGCAGCCGGTGAGTTTGGCGGATTAGGTTTTTTTAAAACCGGCCGCTGGTCTGGTTTGAATGGTGGGCGATTTGATGGCATGGTGATGGTTATAGTTCGGTGTGGAGATTGGTGGCAGTACGAGCCCAATCGGAAGCTTAGTGGATAACTGGTAATATCCGGAAGGGAAATTGTATGTCGATCAATGGCGTACTCTTGAAATGTGCGATTATGGATCGATATATGGTTAACCACATAATTACTTGTTAGGCGTCAGAAGCCCTCTCGTGAACACGCAGCAAGCCCTCGAACTCGGCGCGCAGATCCACGAGCTCCAGGATCTGATGATTGCGTTCGTCACCGATGGCCGAACGACGGAGCAACCAGCTAACTGTACACGACGATTCACATCGCTCTTGAGAATGCCAAGTACACCCATCCGAACCCGCACAAGTCGTTGGAGGTGTTCTGGTCGTTCTGCAAATTGCAGGAGATGAAAACCTACACGAGCAGGAGAGCCTACGTTGAGAGCCTCTATGCAGACGTTCTTTTGGATCTGAAGCGCATTCAAGCGCACAAACCGACTTCTCGAAACTGGACGAAGGCGAACGATGTGTTGGCCGATGAATTGTCGCCGGTCCGAACACAGTGGCTGAAGGCGAAGAACTTCATCGTCGCCAGTCAGCCGGACTTCGAAAACTCCATCAAGGAGTCCGTGAACTCCGTAGAGTCATGTTTGATGATCCTTCTCGATGAGCCAAAAGGCACTCTCGGGAAGTTGATCAAACGCGCCGAGATCGACGAGGACATTCAACGCCTTGTCAGTCAGGTCTACGGGATGGCAAGCAACCGCGCGTTCGTCCGCCATGGGGGAACTGAGGCGTCGTCGCTTGGCCGGGCTGAGGCTGAGTTCTTCTTGGAGTTTGCAGCTTCCTCCATCATCTATCTCACGGCAAAGTTCAAGCGTAGAAGCTGACACTTAACGAATAAGGTTAGCCAGTGGGTGGGCACGGCATTTTGTGCCCACGCGGTAAATATAGGCCTTCGTGTCTTGTGTCGCTAACGCGACGGTTGCTTTGAATGTCGGTTCGCGGACCGACAACCGCGATACTTTCTTTTGCGTGGCCAAAAGAAAGTATCCAAAGAAAAGGCCACCCCATGCCGCGTTGGTCCTGCGCTCCTGCGGATTTGGCGAGGGTTTTCGGAAGGGCTGTCCTAGCCCTCCGAAAACTAGCGGCATCCCTGCCGCTCCCCTACGGGCAATTTCTCGCCAAATCCTCCGGTGCTCGGCGCGTCATCAGGGGCGGAAAACCGTCCCGACTTCCCGGTGTTCCTGGTTCTCACGGTCATCCGTGGGAGTCCATACAGATGTAGGCCGGAATAAGCGTAGCGTTTCCGGCAGGTTTGGTGGAGGATCTCGCGGCTTCAACGGGTTAGTTATGGAGGGCTAGGGCGAACAGACTTACGATATTTCCATTGGAACAAGGCTATCAATCAGGTTAAGCCGACCTGCTTGTTGAGCTGAACTACACTTTGCAGCAACAAATTCTGAAACTGCGGAGGAACTTCATTGATGCGAGATTATTTGTCAAAGGCGTTGTTTGGATCACGCGAAGGACTTATTTTTGTTATAGCCAGCGCTATTTACGTTGCAATCTGGGTGTCAGCAGAACTTTCACCCTTTATGGCTTCCGAGTTTGGCTTCATCGGCCTAATGTCTCGCTATATGCCGGTTTTTCTGCTGATCTTTTTTCTTAAGATTGGCGGTCACCGCAGAAATTATCTCTCTACTTGGTTTAACACGTCGATGATGTTGATCTTCGCGCTGGTACCTTTTCTCGTTGTTGCAAAGTCGGCGATTATCGGTTGAACATTCCGTGCAGTTTAGCCCGGTGGGCATTTTGCATGCGACAGTTCAACAAATGATATAAGCCGGAATAAGCCTAGCGTTTCCGGCAGGTTCTGAAGTCTTTGGAGGGTTGGAGGATAGGGGGGCTAGCCGAGAACTATCCTTTGTTGATCGGTAAAAAACGGTTAGGGCTTTTGGGCGATGCGTTTGACGGCTTCGGCGACGATGTCGAGCAATTCGTTGCCGCCGTGCTGGATGTATTCGACGATTTGCTTGCGCATTCTGGGCTCCCAGAAATTGCGGATGTGCTGTTCGACGCCGGCTACGGCCACATCGTGCTCCGGTTCGGATTTAAAAAAGGCGCCAATGTTGTTAGCCATTTTGATCAAATTGCTGTGATTGTCCATGATGCTATGCGACGGATGTTTGTAAATGTTGTAGGCGAAAAGGATGAGTATAAATCGTGTGGTTATCGTTGCGGGTAAAGCCGACCAGGGTTAAGCCGCACTCGTCCGCCAAACGGATCGCGAGGGCGGTCGGCGCCGAGATGGCGGCCAGCAAGGTGATGCCGACGCTGGCGGCTTTTTGTACCATTTCGTAACTGGCGCGGCTGGTGACCAACAGCCAGCCGGCGGAAAAATCGCAGCCGCCTTTCGCCAACGCACCGATCAGCTTGTCCAGCGCATTGTGGCGGCCGACGTCTTCGCGCACCGCGGTTATGCCTTTTTCGGAATCTAGCCAGGCGGCGGCGTGTACGGCGCCGGTCAATAAATTCAACGCTTGTTGCTGACGCATCGTTTCAAAAGCGTCGCGCAGTAGCGGTGCGTCCAGAACCAAGCCTTTGCCAACCGTGCGCGGCGGACGGATGGCTTGTTCCAACGTCGTAGCTCCGCACAAACCGCAGCCGGTGCGGCCGGTCAGGTTTTTGCCTTTGCCGTGCAGTTTATCGAAACGTTCCTCGGGAATTTGCATGCGGACTTCGATGCCCTTGGAGCGCTGTACGACCTTGATTGACTGGATCTCGGACGGATGACGGACGATGTCTTCGGTCAAGCTGAAGCCAAGGCCGAAATCCTCGAGATTGAGCGGTGTGGTCAGCATGACCACGTGAGGTATCGTGTTGTAGACCAGGACTACCGGCACCTCTTCGGCGACGTAGTCCTGTTTGCGGCTATGCTCCGGGCCGCGCCAGCTATCGAACGTTCCGGTCCGATAGCTGGTCCAGCCTAGTTCCGCGGGTACTGGATCCATGCTAGGTTTTGCTTGGATTTAGCCGGCGGTGACGATACGGTTATCCAGCAAGGACTGCTGGTCGTCGGAGAAGGCCTGGTATTCCTTCTGCCATTCGGACGGTTGCGCCACTTTCGCGACGTGTACCGCCGTAACCTTGTATTCCGGACAGTTGGTGGCCCAGTCCGAGTTGTCGGTGGTGATCACGTTCGCGCCGGAATGCGGGAAGTGGAAAGTGGTGTAGACCACGCCCGGCTGCATCCGGTCGGTAACCAGTGCCCGTAGCACGGTCTCGCCCGACCGGCTTTTTACGCCGCACCAGTCGCCGTCCGCGATACCCAGAACTTCGGCATCGTGCGGATGGATTTCCAGACGATCCTCCTGATGCCATGCCACGTTTTCGGTACGACGGGTTTGGGCGCCGACGTTGTATTGCGACAAAATGCGACCGGTAGTCAGAATCAGCGGATATTTGCTGTTGGTGCGTTCACTGGTCGCAACATACTCGGTCAACAGGAAACGGCCCTTGCCGCGTACGAACTGATCGGCGTGCATAATCGGGGTGCCGTCCGGGTTTTCCTCGTTGCATGGCCATTGAATGCTGCCCATCTCCTCGATTTTGGCGTAGCTGACGCCAGCGAACTGAGGCGTCAGTCGAGCGATTTCGTCCATGATTTCGGACGGATGTGCATAAGTCATCGGATAGCCTAGCGCGTTAGACAGGTCTTGGGTGACTTCCCAATCTTCTTTGCCTCCTAGCGGTTTCATCACCTTGCGTACCGGCGAAATTCGGCGTTCGGCGTTGGTGAAGGTACCGTTTTTCTCCAGGAACGATGACCCCGGCAGGAACACGTGGGCGAACTTGGCGGTTTCGTTGAGGAAAATGTCTTGCACGATCAGGCATTCCAGTTCGCGCAGGGCGTGGTGAACGTGGTTGATGTCCGGGTCGGATTGGGCGATGTCCTCGCCTTGTACGTACAGGCCTTTGAAGCTGCCTTCGATCGCGGCGGCGAACATGTTCGGAATCCGCAGGCCGGGTTCGGAAGCCAGGTTGACGCCCCATTCCGCTTCGAACTGGGCGCGGGTGGCGCCATCGGAAACGTGGCGGTAGCCGACGAATTCGTGCGGGAAGGAGCCCATGTCGCAAGAACCTTGCACGTTGTTTTGGCCGCGTAGTGGGTTGACGCCGACGCCTTCGCGACCGATGTTGCCGGTGGCCATCGCCAGGTTGGCAATGCCGATCACGGTGGTCGAGCCTTGGCTGTGTTCGGTCACGCCCAAGCCGTAGTAGATCGCGCCGTTGCCGCCGGTGGCATATAAACGCGCCGCGCCGCGCAGCAATTCAGCGGGTACGCCGGTCAATTCGGCCATGGCTTCCGGAGAATTTTCCGGTTTGGCGACGAAGGTGCGCCATTTGCCGAAGGATTCGACGTCGCAACGTTCGTTGACGAACGCTTCGTCGACCAAGCCTTCAGTGACGATGACATGAGCCAGCGCGGTGACCACGGCGACGTTGGTGCCGGGACGCAGTTTCAGGTGGTAATCAGCTTTGATGTGCGGGCTATTGCGCACCAAGTCGATTTCGCGCGGGTCGACCACGATCAATTTGGCGCCTTGGCGCAGGCGGCGTTTCATCAACGAACCGAATACCGGATGGCCGTCGGTCGGGTTGGCGCCGATGACCAGGATTACGTCGGATTGCAACACCGAGTCAAAGGTTTGGGTGCCGGACGATTCGCCGAAGGTGGTTTTCAAGCCGTAACCGGTCGGCGAGTGGCAAACGCGGGCGCAGGTGTCGACGTTGTTGTTGCCGAAACCGGCGCGGATCAGTTTTTGTACCAGATAGGTCTCTTCGTTGGTGCAGCGGGAAGAGGTAATGCCACCGACCGCGTCTTTGCCGTATTTGGCTTGAATCCCTTTCAACCGGCTGGCTGCAGTTTCGATCGCTTCTTCCCAGCTCACTTCGCGCCATGGGTCGGTGATTTTATCGCGCACCATTGGTTTGGTGATGCGGTCTTTATGGGTGGCGTAACCGAAGGCGAAGCGGCCTTTCACGCAGGAGTGACCGTGGTTGGCTTGGCCGTTTTTGTCCGGAACCATGCGCACCAGTTGTTCGCCTTTCATCTCGGCTTTGAACGAGCAGCCGACGCCGCAATAGGCGCAGGTGGTAATCGCGCTATGTTCGGGCTGGCCGTGGTCGATCACGGCTTTTTCCATCAGCGTTGCCGTCGGGCAAGCTTGGACGCAGGCGCCACAAGACACGCACTCCGACTCCATAAACGGCTGGTTTTGGCCCGGAGAGACTTTCGACTCGAAGCCGCGGCCATCGATCGTCAACGCAAAGGTACCTTGCACTTCTTCGCAGGCTCTGACGCAACGCGAACAGACGATGCATTTCGAAGGGTCGAACGAGAAATAGGGGTTGCTTTCGTCTTTTTCGGCTTGTAGATGGTTTTCGCCGTCGAAACCGTAACGCACTTCGCGCAGACCAACCGCACCGACGGTATCTTGCAGTTCGCAATTGCCGTTGGCGGAGCAGGTCAAGCAATCCAGCGGATGGTCGGAGATATACAGCTCGGCAATGCCTTTACGCAGCTTCGCCAGCTTTTCATTTTGCGTGGTCACCTTCATGCCGGCGGCGACCGGTGTGGTGCAGGAGGCGGGGTAGCCGCGCGCGCCTTCGATTTGTACCAGACACATTCGGCAAGAGCCGAACGGGTCCAAACGGTCGGTGGCGCACAATTTCGGAATGCTGATGCCGGCCTCGGCGGCCGCACGCATTACCGAAGTGCCGGCATTGACGGTCACTTTGTGGCCGTCGATTTCCAGGGAGACTTGTTCAGCCGACGCGCTGGCCGGCGTGCCGTAGTCGATTTCGTTGTTTAATGACATAGCTACCTCCGGGAGGATAGATCAGGCTTTGGCGGGGTGTAAGCCAAAGTCTTCGGGGAAATGGTTCAATGCGCTCAACACCGGATACGGTGTCATGCCGCCCATCGCGCACAGCGAGCCGCACAACATCGTGTCGCACAGGTCGCGCAGCAATTCGGTGTTTTTGGCCTTGTCGACGTTGGCGACGATGCGGTCGATGACTTCGACGCCGCGGGTCGAGCCGATCCGGCACGGCGTGCATTTGCCGCAGGATTCCTCGACGCAGAATTCCATCGCGTAACGGGCCATGTCTGCCAGATTGGTCGTGTCGTCGTGAACGACCAAACCGCCGTGGCCCAAAACCGCGCCGATGGCGGCGAAGGCTTCGTAATCCAGCGGTGTATCGAATTGGCTTTCCGGCATGTAGGCGCCCAACGGGCCGCCGACCTGCACGGCGCGGATCGGTCGACCGCTGGCGGAACCGCCGCCGTAGTCGTAGAGTAGTTCGCGTAAGGTCATACCGAATGCGGCTTCGAACAGACCGGGATGTTTGATGTTGCCGGCCAGTTGCAACGGCAGCGTGCCGCGCGAGCGGCCCATGCCGTAATTTTTGTAGTACTCGCCGCCCTTGTCCAGAATGATCGGCACGGACGCCAGAGAAATCACGTTGTTGACGATAGTCGGTTTGCCGAACAGGCCAACGATGGCTGGGAGCGGCGGTTTGAACCGCACCAGGCCGCGTTTGCCTTCCAGGCTTTCCAATAATGATGTCTCTTCGCCGCAGACGTAAGCGCCGGCGCCGCTGCGGACTTCCAAGTGGAAAGTCTTGCCGCTGCCTTGGATGTTTTCGCCCAGATAGCCGTTTTTGTAGGCGGCTTCGATGGCTTGGTTCAAGGCAATTTTGGCGTGGGGGTATTCGACGCGCAGATAGATGTAACCTTGGGTGGCGCCGACCGCAATGCCGGCGATGGTCATGCCTTCGATCAGTACGAACGGGTCGCCTTCCATGATCATCCGGTCGGAAAAGGTACCGGAGTCGCCTTCGTCGGCGTTGCAAACGATATATTTCTGGTCGCCGGTGGCGTTCAGCACGGTATTCCATTTGATGCCGGTGGGGAATGCTGCGCCGCCGCGGCCGCGTAGGCCGGAGTCGGTAACATGTTTGACGATTTCGGCCGGTTGCAGCGCTAAAGCGTTTTTCAGGCCTTTGTAGCCGTCGTTGACCAGATAGTCTTCGAGACTGACCGGGTCGGTGATGCCGACACGGGCGAAAGTCAGCCGGTTTTGGTTTTTGAAATAGGGGAGTTCTTCGATATTGCCCAGGTAAAGCGGATGTGATTTTCCTTCCAGTAATCCGGCTTCGAGCAGCGAAGCGACATCTTCTTCCTGCACCGGGCCGTAAGCGATGCGGCCATTCGGTGTTTCGACTTCTACCAGAGGTTCCAGCCAGAACAAGCCGCGCGAGCCGTTACGAACGATTTGTACCGATTGGCCGCGGTCGGCCGTATGTTGAGCGAAGGCGTTGGCGACTTGTTCGGCGCCCAGTGACAGCGCGGTGGAGTCGCGGGAAATAAACAGGCGGGTCATGTTAAGCACCTTTGAATTTTGCAAGCAGACTGTCGAATTTATCCGGCGTGACGCGGCCGAATACTTGGTCGTCTATCGTAATGGATGGCGAGCAGGCGCAATTGCCCAGGCAATAGACCGGTTCCAGCGAGAAGGCTTGGTCTGCGGTAGTTTCGTGATAATCGATGCCGAGCACCTGTTTGGCGTGGTTTTCCAGGGCGGTGCTGTTCATCGATTGGCAGGATTCGGCACGGCAGATGCGCACGGTGTGTTTGCCTGGCGGAGTGTCGCGGAAGTAATGATAAAAACTAATAACCCCGTGTACTTCGGCTTGCGACAAATTCAGAGAACTTGCGATGTCTGCCACGGCAGCCGGAGGAATGTAGCCCAGGGTGTCCTGAATGCCGTGCAGAATCGGTAATAAGCTGCCCGGCATCGTTCGGTGAGCGTCCAGTATTTCCAGCACAGTGGCTTGTTGGGTTTGATAGTCTTGCATCATTGGCTCTTGTAAATGACGAAAAGGTTATCAGAGTATTTAAGCACGAAAAAAACCCGCCAACGCAATTGGGATTCATGGCTCAATCCCGCGAATTTCCTAAGCATTGCAAGGTAATCCGGCGTTTCGACTAAGAGCGTTTGGCTTAGTTCGGTATCAGAAAAAAATGCCGCCGGCATCACTTTACTTTTAAATGATAATTGTTATCATTAATTCAAAATGATCTGGAGATTTTTGTATGTATGTGTGCGTGTGCAAAGCGGTTACCGATAAGCAGGTTGCTCAAGCGATCAGCCAGGGTGTTTGCAGTCGTAGACAGGTCATGGAGTGTACCGGGGCTGGCGGCGTTTGCGGTAAATGTTCCGCCAGTATCAAGGCGATGTTGGATGAGAAGTGCCAAAATCAGGCGTTGAGGGCGCAGGCAGCTTAGTCCGCTGCTATAGGATTTAGAGGAACAGGGCGGGTGTCCGCCCTGTATTGCTAGGCAGGCTGTTTGGTTATTTTGCGGCTGCCGGGTCCGCGGGTTTGGTTTCCGTTGCCGGGGCTGCCGGTTCGGATGGGGCGGCGGCTGGCTGCTCGGCCGGTGCCGCGGCAGGTTGTTCGGCCGGAGCTGCAGGTTGCGCTTCTTCTGGTTTAGCCGGTGTCGGCGGCAACATCACTTCCACTTTTGCGTTCTTGCGCAGGTTTTCGATCATTGCTTGAGCTTTTTGCCGTTGCAACATCGGCCGGATTTGTTCTTTGACGGCGTCCAGCGGCGGCGGGGTCAAAGCTCTGGATTCTTCGCGCAAAATCACGTGCCAGCCGAACTGGGTTTGCACCGGTTGTTTGCTGTATTTGCCGTTCTCCAGCGCTACCACCGCTTCGGAGAATGGCGGCACCATCCGGTCGGCGGTAAACCAGCCTAAATCGCCACCTTCCGATCCCATCGGGTCGATCGAATGTTTTTTAGCCAGTTCGTTAAAGTTGCCGCCTTTATCCAGCTCGGCGATCAATTTTTTGGCTTCTTCTTCGGTTTTGACCAGAATATGGCGGGCCTTGTATTCGCTGCCCATATTGGCCATTTTTGAATCGTATTCGGCTTTGATTTCTTCATCGGTGACCGGGTTGGCTTTCAGGTAATCCTGTAACGCCGCTTGCGACAGCAAGGAATTTCTGACGGTTGCCATCCGCTCGATCACTTCCGGCGTTTTATCCAACTGCTTCTGCAGCGCCTGTTGAATCAACAATTCGCGTTGAATCAACTCTTCCAACAATTGTTCCTTCGGAAAGGTTTGGCCTTGGCTACGTTCGGAAATCTCTTTTTCCAACGTTTCCAGGGTTTTTTTGCTGATGTAGGTGCCGTTGACCGAAGCGACTGCATCTTCTTTGCTGACTGTCGGGGTTGCGGGGGCAGCCTCTTTGGCTTTTTCTTCGAAGCAGCCCGGCAGCAGAGCGGCGCCGGCCAGAACCAGAGGGACAAGTTTCAATTTCATATCAAGAATTTCCTTTGCTGTTTTCAGAGGGAGTTAAAGCGTTAATGCTCAAGGCGTGAATCTCAGCCTTCATCATATCGCCCAAGGCTTGGTAGACCAATTGGTGGCGTTGCACCAACGATTTGTTTTCGAACTGCGTTGAAACCAGGGTGACGTGGTAATGGCCGCCGCCTTGGTTTCCGGCATGTCCTGCATGCGCGGCGCTATGGTCGATAATTTCGATTAATTCCGGCTGGAAAGCGTCTTCCAGCTTGTGTCTGATGATATCGGCAGTCATTGGGGAAATACTTGTTTAAAAGGTTTGACGGTAACGCCGGCGTAAACGCCGGCGGCAAAATAGGGATCGGCATCGGCCCAGGTTTTGGCGCTCTGCAGATCGGGAAACTCGGCAACGATCAGGCTGCCGCTAAAGCCGGCTTCGCCGGGGTTTTCGGCGTCGATTGCCGGATGCGGCCCGGCCAGCACCAATCGGCCCTGGTCTTGCAAAGCCTGTAGTCTCGCCAAGTGGGCGGGGCGTGCCGCCAGGCGTTTGCTCAGGCTGTCGGCCGCGTCTTCAGCAATAATGGCGTAAAGCATCATTCCTTCGCTTCCGGAGTCGGCACATGTTTATAGAGAAATGCCATTTGTACGCCAATAAACAACACCATCAGGCCCGGTACGCCGAAGGTCTTGAAGCTGACCCAGTCGTCGGTGCTGTAATGGTGCATCACGTATAAATTCAAAAAGCCGACGCCGATGAAAAACAAGGCCCAGCTTAGGTTCAGTCGTTTCCAGATACGGACCGGCAGCTCCAGATTGGCGCCCATCATACGTTCGATGAAGGTTTTATTGCCGACGAATTGGCTGGCCAAGAACGCGCCGCCGAACAACCATTCGATGATGGTCAGTTTCCATTTGATGAATTGTTCGTCTTGCAAATACAGTGTGGCGCCGCCCATGACCAGGATCAATCCCAGCGTAATCCATTGCATCGTTTCGACTTTGCGGTAGAGCAGCCAGTACAGGCAGACCTGAACGACGGTTGCGGCAATCACCACGCCGGTGGCAACGTAGATGTCGTAGAGCTTGTAGGCGACAAAAAACAAAACGATGGGAAAGAACTCTAAAAGCGGTTTCATGATGGATGGTTAAGCAGAATAGTTAGGCGTAAAGATCGATACCGGAAATTGTTTGGTTGAGCTGTTCTTGAACGAGTTGGTTGCGGTTTTCGGTATAAGCGTTCAGGGCTTTCAAAGTGCGCGAATTGGTCGGTACGTTACGGGGTTCAAGCATCAATTCGGTTTCGGCCAAGGCTGCCTGGATTTGCGCGGTGGACGAAGGTTGGCGTTGGCTTTGCGGTTGCCGGTTTGTCAGCTCCGCTTCGGTAATCGCTATCGGCGGCTGTTCGCGTTTGGCGTCTGACGGTCCGGCCTGCGGATATTTATAGCCGACCGGATAGTAGGCCAATGACGAACTGTGTATGGTGCTCACTGGAGTGACGTTAGGGGCCGAAGTAACGATGCTTCATTGTAGAATCTTTGTTTGCAATTGTACATGAGCCGGGCGGCTTTGCTGCTAAAATGCCGAATTTAAAGGAGGATTTCATGTCAGATACCCATAGCACCGAGTTGGAGGCCGCTGCTTTCCGACAACTGCTTGCCCACTTGCAAAAGCACGCCGAAGTACAAAATATCGAATTGATGATCCTCGCGGATTTCTGCCGCAACTGTCTGGCCAAATGGTATGCGGCTGCGGCGGCCGAACGCGGTATTGCCGTGGATTACGAACAGGCCCGGGAGATCGTCTACGGCATGCCGTATGCCGAATGGAAGGAAAAATACCAGCTTGAAGCTACCCCTGAACAATTGGCGGCTTACCAGGCTCGGCAAAAACTCAAGGACGATAAATGAGTGCCGATAACCCGTTCGATGCGATGTTCTCCGGCGTGATCGGTCGGGAATACGACATGCTGAAACTGATCTGTCCGTTCGCGACGGAAATGAGTCGTCTGGTCGGCTTGGAAATCGGCGATTTTTGCCGGGGCCACGCTAGCCCGGCCAGTGTGGTCGAGTTGGGCGGCGGTACCGGTATTACCACGCTGGCTATATTGTCGGCGGCGGAAAATTGTCGGGTATTGAGCATCGACAGCGAACCGACGATGCAAAACCAAGCCAAATTGAGCTTGCAAGACTGGGTGCAACAGGGGCGGCTCGATTTTTCCGGGCAAGACGCCTTGAGCGCATTGCGCGATTTGCCCGCAGACAGCGCCGATGCGGTGGCATCCGCCTATACCTTGCATAACTTCGAGGCGGGTTACCGGCGTCAAGTGTTGGCCGAGATTTACCGGGTGTTGAAACCGGGCGGCATCTTCGTCAACGGCGACCGCTACGGCCTGGACGACATCGACGCACACACCCGTGCCACGCAACAGGAAGTCGCCGGTTACTTCAAAGTCTTAACCGGCATCGATCGCTTGGATTTACTGCAGCATTGGATCATACATCTGTTCAGCGACGAATCCGAAAACCACGTGATGCGCGAGTCTATCGCTCTGGCACAGATGGCGGAAGCCGGTTTCGGCAAGATCCAACTCAAGCGGAGGATGGACGTGAATGCGCTGGTGACTGCCGCCAAGAATGCCGGATAAACCTCGCGCAACAGACGCTTAATTCGGGCGCGTAAGCGGCCGCCCGACCGAACCGAGAAAACTCATGGCTGAACCGACTGGTAATAAAAGCAAGAAAACTCTGGATGCCTTCGCCGACGACCTGGATGCGATGTTGAACATCAGCGAGCCGGCCGGTCGCGAGGTTGGCGAAATCGACGACGACGAAGCGATAGACCGCTTACTGGTCGGAGACGAAACCTTGGGTCGCGAAGCGGACGAGCAGATCGACGAGTTCGGCGATTTCGACAACCTGTTGGAAATCGACTTGCCGGCCGGCAAGAACCGGCCGCTGGACGATATCGACGAATTCGGCGACGAATTCGATACTGAGATTGCCGAGATCGCAATCAATCCCGGCCGGGAGTCGGACGATCTGGCCGACGAAGTTGCCGATGCCGTCGGTGCCGACATTCAACGCGAGTTGGAAGAGGCCGACGCCATTGCCGACGCGGCCGAATTGACAGCGGCCGACGACATCGACGACATCGACGAATTTGCCGACATCGATTCGGTGCCTGCGGCTAGCGCTGCCGAGCCGGGTCGGGCCGGCCAGGAAAGCGTGGCAGACATCGACGAATTTGGCGATGAACCGGAGTCGGCCGGTAACACGGCGGATTTTCTGATGGCGGATTTCGATATTACCGCGGACGACGATTTGGCCGAGCCCGCTGCCGAAACGGCCGAGGCGGAGCCAAGCGAGGCCTTTACCGAAACCGATGCCGTCGAAGCGCTAGCCCCTGCTGCCGTCGGCGAAGCGAACCAGCCGGAACCGAATATTCCGGTAGAGCCGGCAGCGGCGGCTGAAGCCGACGACGGCGATATTCTGATTGCCGGCGACGACGAGCCGGAGCTGGCGGCCGTTGCCGCAGCAGCCTCGGTAGCCGCTGCCGCGGTTACCCCACCACCTCCGCCGCCGCCGGCCGTCGACTACAGCGGCGACATTACGGCATTGAACCGCCAGGTCGGCGAGTTGAAACGGCAATTGCAGCAGTTGAAGCATGAATTGGCCGAGAAACCGGACAGGACTCAACTTGGCGAGTGCCAGACCGGCCTGGAAAACCTGCAAGTCGAACAGAAAAAAACCAAACGCGGCTTGGATGCGCTCACTGCCAAAAAACCGGTGCTGGCCTACGCGGCGGCTGGTGTGGCCGGTGTCGCATTGCTGGCGAGTATCGGTCTGGGGGTGCAGGGCCTTATTACCAAATCCCAAGTCGGCGAACTGGTCACCATTATCGGAAAATTGCAGGAACAGGCAAATGCCGCGCCGACCAACGACGCGGCCGAGATGGCAATGATGCAAAAACAATTGGACGAATTGACGGTCAGTGCCGGCGTCATGTCGACCCAGATTACGGAATTGAGCAAAGTGCCGCACGCCAACGCTGGGGCTGCGCCGGCACCTGCCGGCGACCAGGCGACTAAACTGACCGAGCTGGCCAATCAGAATTTGCAAATCGGTGCAGCGATAGAAACTTTGCAGAACAAGGTCAGCGCTTTGGAAAAAGGCCGGACCGTTGTCGCGGCCGCGCCGAAACCGGAAAAGAAAAAACCGGAACCGGTCGAAGAGAACTGGGCAGTCAACCTGGTGGCATTCAAGCAGGATTGGTACGCCAAAAGCAAGGCCCAGGAGTTCGCCGGCAAAGGCGTACCGGCCAAGGTCAGCAAGACCGAAACCAAGGGCGAAAACTGGTACCGCCTCAGCGTCGACGGTTTTAAAACTCAGTACGAAGCGGCAGCCTACGCCGCAAAGGTTAAGAAAACCTTGAACCTCGATTCGGTCTGGGTCACTCGTGTCAAGGATTGAGGCTGCCGGGATGAGTAACCAGAAACTGGTGGTGGCGGTATCGTCGCGGGCCTTGTTCGATCTGGACGAGTCGCACGCAATTTTCGAAACCCAGGGCAAAGAAGCGTTTTGCCGCTACCAGATCGAGCACGAGAACGAAATCCTGCAACCGGGGTTCGGCTTTTCGCTGGTCAAAAAATTTCTCGACATCAATAAAGCCTTTCCCGGTTCGCCGCAGGTCGAAATCATTCTGTTGTCGCAGAACAGCGCCGACACCGGCCTGCGCATTTTCAACTCGATCAACCATTATGACTTGGCGATTACCCGGGCCGCGTTTACCAGCGGCGTGTCGCCCTACGAATACATTCCGGCCTTCGGCGCCCATCTGTTTCTGTCCGCCAACAACGAAGACGTCCGCAAAGCGCTGGCCGCCGGCTATGCCGCGGCGACCATCGTTTCCGGTGCCGTAGCCAATCCGTCGCCGCAATTGCGGATTGCCTTCGACGGCGATGCGGTGCTGTTTTCGGACGAATCGGAACGGATATACCAGCAACACGGTCTGGCTGCATTTGCCGCCAACGAACGTAGCGAAGCGCACAAGCCGTTGTCCGGCGGGCCGTTAAAGGAATTTCTCAGCGCCTTGCATCGGATTCAAACCCATTTCGATCAGGAGGTTTCGCCGATTCGCACGGCTTTGGTCACGGCCCGCGCCGCGCCGGCGCACGAACGGGTAGTGCGCACCTTGCGCGCTTGGGGGATTCGGATCGACGAAGCCTTGTTTTTGGGCGGCATGTCCAAGGGCGCCTTTCTGAAGGCGTTCGGCGCCGATATTTTTTTCGACGACCAGAAAGGCCATTGCGATTCGGCCGAACGACATCAGGTCGCGGCCGCGCACGTGCCGCACGGCGTCACGAATCAAGAGTGACGCGGAAGCGAGCGTAGTATTCGTTAAATTCCAGACAGCTTTTCAATTGCAAGCTCGGTCCGTGCGCCAAGCTTATTTTGCTTTCCAGCGCATATTTGCCTTTGGGCAGAAATACTTCGGTACCGCTTTCGGCATTGACCAGAACGGCTTGCAGGGTGTCGCCGTCGCCGATGGAGAAGTCGTAGATCGATAATTCGCCTAACACCGGTTCCAACGCGATCAGCGAAGTATTTTCGAATGCCACCTGGCGCCGTACCAGCATCAACCTGGGTGCTTGCTGCTCCCGGCTCAGCATGCCGATGTCGCCGGTATTGAATGCGGCATCGGCACTTTCGGCCACGACAAATTGCTTACTATGGTTGCGTAGCAGCGTTACGGTAAAGCCGGGTTGATTGCTGAAGTTGGAAACGTGGCCGGTACTCGGTTTGTAAAAGTTTTTTTCGTGCTCCAACGGCACCAGACTCATGTCGCGCAGGGCGCTCCGGTTTGCCCCTTGCCCGCTTAGGCGCATGATTTTCGACAACTTATCCTGGCTCGACAAATAGGCCTGAACGCTGCTCAAACCCGGAAAAAACTGCGCCGGCAATATCGGCGGCTTTAAATCCACGGTCGCGAACAATTGGTCGTAGCCGCAAAGGTGTTGCGTCAGTTTGTTTAGCGCAGCCTGCGGCAGGTCGCTGCTGATTTCGCCCAGGCGCAGAGCGTGGCCGAGCCGATGGCTGCGGATCGCCACCGTGCCGCGCGAGGTGTGCCAATGGCCGCGTTTGGCCGGATAGGGTTCGCCGTCTTTCAGTTCCCAGCAAAAATCCGGATTCCGGCTCGGTTGGATGCTGGTTTCCAGCAAGGGTTGAGCGATCGCGGCAAGTTTGAATAGTTGTTCGATCTCCGCGGCCGGGTAGCGGTTGGGAGCGCAAATCGCGAATAACAGATTGCGTTTGACCACGCCTTCAATCGAATTCGGTTGTCTCAAATCCGCGAACTTGGCGACGATCTCCCGCTGCAGCCAATCTTGTTTCGATGCAATCTGGTAGAGCAGGGCGGTTTTTTTCCATAATGTGGCCGAGGGCGGTTCGTAAAACAAGGCGCTAATACGTTGGCAATAGCCGATCAGTTGTAGGGCGTGGAAGATTGCGATCGGTTGCGACTCCGCCGCCAGTTGATTGGATTCGACCGTCCGGCACAGCGCCAAACTCAAATGGCGCAGGAGCTGTACGGCCAGCTTGGCGATCTTATAGGCTTTACCCTGGGCCTCGGCGCGGGCCAGATTGGCCAGACTGTTGGCAAGGTGCAACGTCAGCGGGCTCAGATTGATTAACAACGGCAGCATTGGGGTGGCATCGGCGTTGGTCCGCGCCAATTCTTTCAGGGCCAGATTGAGCTGGTTGGCGGCAACGGCCGGCGCCAGCGAACTGAGCGATTTCAACCAGCCTGCCAGCGATTCGCTGGTCAGTTGGAACGGCAAGGATGCGGTGTCTGTCATGAACGGCGCGTTGATATGCATAGTAAAACCCAAACAAGTTTAGAACAGAATAACCGCTGCAACCTTGGCGGATTTTGAATAAGCGCACGCGGCTGCATAAAATGCCGCTCCATTTGCACTCCGGTTTGTTCATGTTTCGAATCTTTCGTCACCGCCCCGAAATCGCCGCGCTCGGCAGCGGCAGCTTTTTGACTCTGGCCTTCGCCCCATACGCCTACGCCTATCTTGCGCCTATTGCGCTGGCCTTACTTTATCTGAGCTGGAGCGGGCGCACTCCCCGGCAAGCGGCTTTGGTTGGCTATTGCTTCGGTTTGGGCTTGTTCGGTTCCGGGATTTGGTGGGTGTTTATCAGTATTCACCAGTTCGGCGGCGCCGACGCGGTCAGTGCCGCTGCCTTGACCGCGTTGCTGGTGGCGGTATGGGCCTTGTTTCCGGCGCTGGCGGCTTGGTTGATTGCAATGACGCCGTGGCCTGGCGTTTGGTCGCGGGTTGCCGGAGCCGCCTTGCTGTGGTTGGCGGTCGAGTACTTCCGCGGCAATTATGTGCTCAATGGCTTCCCCTGGCTGCAGATCGGTTATAGCCAGACCGCTACGCCGCTGGCCGGCTTCGCTCCGCTCGGCGGCGCCTATTCGGTCGGCTTTTTGCTGGCGTGGTCCGGGTTTGCGATGGCAGAGATCGTTCAAAGCCGATTGTCTTGGCGGCTCGGCTCGGCGATGTTGCTGGCGATATGGGCTGGCGGTGCCGGGATGCAGGCTATCGCCTGGACTGAAGCCGCCGGCGCGCCGATCGATATTACTTTGGTGCAGGGCAATATCGGCCAAGGCGACAAGTGGCAGGCGAACCAGCAGCTGGCAACCTTGAAGCTGTACCGTAAGCTGACCGAACAACACTGGGATTCCGACGTCATCATCTGGCCGGAGACCTCGATTCCGGCTTTTCTGGAAGATGTGAAGCCGTTTTTTATCGACCCTCTGCACGCCGCAGCTCGCGAGCGCGGCGTCGATATCGTGGTCGGTTTGCCCAGCAGCGGCCAGGGTAAGGACTATTACAACAGCGTGTTGGCTCTGGGCGAAACTCAAGCGCTTTACCACAAAATCCATCTGCTGCCGTTTGGCGAATATTTACCGTTGCAACCCTTGTCGGGTTGGGTGTTGGACCAATTGGCGATTCCGCTTGGCGATTTCGCCGCCGGCGGCGCCCGCCAACCGCTGTTGCGGGCCGGCGGCCATGCCTTTGTCACGACCATTTGTTACGAAGATGCGTTCGGCGAACTGGTCGCGCGTCAGGCGGCCGAGGCCGGGTATATCGTCAACATGACCAACGACGCCTGGTTCGGCGACTCGGCCGAACCCCACCAGCATCTGCAGATGGCGCAGATGCGGGCGCTGGAAACCGGCCGCTATTTGGTGCGGGCCACCAACACGGGCGTGACCGGCTTCATTGCCCCGGACGGAACCGTCAAGCGCCAAGCGCCGTTGTTCAGCACCGTCGCAATCACCGACCGTATTGTGCCGATGCGCGGCGCTACGCCTTACCTGCGTTTAGGCGACAGCGGCGCGTTTGCGGCCATGGCGCTGCTGGTGTTATCGATTGCTGCCGGCGAGCGCCGCCACACCCGGCGGGCGATGTGCGAAACCGTGTAATACATTTCGCCAAACCTTAACCGGATTGACACCTTGTTTTGTTGCGAGCGGATTAAGATCGGTAACAAGCGACGGTGCGGTTTGGTTTTTTGATTCCTTAGCGTCCGCTTGCCGATGCCGCCGCTCGGCAAACCATCGCCACAGGGATGTGAACTTATCTGGTCTGGTTGGGATTGGGGGGCGCGAATCGAGCGCAGGCTTGAATCCGACTGCCGCAGCCATTTGCTCCGCCGCAAGTTCAAGCTCTTGCAACGGCAGCGGCTCGATTCGGCGAGGAGTTGCCGGCGGGAGCGACGATCCGGTAACGACACGCTCCGGGGCTGAAAGCCGGTTATCGTTAGCGCAGGATTTTTTGCCACTGTTCGCGGAATAGGTGTAACAGCCGTTGCCAGACAGTCTCCCCGGCATCGACGGCGGCGGGCGATGCGGGATCGGGTACCGCCGACTTGACGTCGTCGACGACGATAAACGTACCCGGAATCATGCCCATCCAGCAGCTCCACGCTACCACGCCGGCTTCAGGCGGAGTGAATTCGACCACTTGCGCACCTTGCCGCAGCTGAATTTCCAGGCCGTAGTCGCGGACTACGATTTCTTTGTTGCATTGATTGAGCTCTTTGACGTCAATGACCCATTTCACCGGGACGCCTTTGCGCAAGGTGAATTTGTTCGGAGAAAAACGGTTTTCCAGCACCTCCATACGGATGGTTTGTTCGTTCTCGCAGCTCTGTGTTTGCGCCGAGGTCGGGGCGAATTCCAGCGAGAGCCGCGCCAGCAGCGTGTTGAAATCCGCACCGCTGCCCGTTACCGACAGCCCCCGGTTCAGCATAATGACCCCCAAAGCGATCACAATCACGCCGGATGCTTTCAGCAATTTGGGGGTCAAATTAGCCGATAACAGGCTGGTCAAAACACCGAAGCCCATCAACAGCGGCAAGGTGCCCAGACCGAAAAACAACAGAATGGCGGCGCCTTGCGACCAACTGCCGCTGCCGGCCGCCATCACGTACATGGCTTGCAGCGGGCCGCAAATAATCATCAGGCCGTTCAGCAGTCCGATCACGAACGGATTGCTGTGCTTGCGGTATTCTTTGCCGACGAAACGCATGACAAAAGCCGGTGTCTTGAACTGGAAATGGTGCAAAGCCGGAAATATTTCCAACATGTGGATGCCGAACAGAATCAGGAAAAAGCCGGCGGCCACGCCGATCACGCCTTGGGTAAACGGGGTGAAGGCGACCATGGCGCCGAATGCGCCGAACAGCGCGCCAATTGACCCGTAGGAAACTGTCTTGCCGGCGCCGTATAACAGATGGGCCGTATGCGAATGTTGTCCGGCCTTGGCACTTTTGGCGATATAACCCAGGATCAACGGGCCGCACATGCCGACGCAGTGGAAGCTGGTCAAAAAACCGATCAGAAACAGCAGGCCGAAATTCAGGTCGCCGTTCAAATCCGGCATGCCGGCATGATCCATGAACCAGGTGTCCAGCCACAAGATCAGCCCGATTCCGACTAAGGCAAAACCGATAGTCAGTATTTTTTTAAAAACGCTGCCGGAACCGGCTGGGGTAGGGGCTGATGATGGCATAGTGGAATCTCGGATAATCGATTTGGCGGCTAAATTTAAGGGAATTGACCGCACAACAAAACTGGAGCAAGATTAGTGAAGTCTGATATACCGGTCAAGCCTGTGCCAGATTGTAGCCGGCCACTTTGGCGTCGACTGCATGGCGCAGGCCAATTCCCGTTGCCAACACGGAGACAGTTATGAGCGACCACAGCATTTCCGCCCACGAACAGCACGATCCCCGTAAAAAATCCGGAACCGGCGGCCGCAAAGCCAAACGGATGGCACCGCCGACCCGAGGCGAGGCCTTGGTCAAAGGCGTATTCATGGGCATCGTCATTTCCGGCGTGACCCACGCCAGCAAAAGCATTACCGGGGCCTTGGTTCGCCACCCGTTGGCCTTGTTCGCCACCGGCGTGGTCAGCGGTTACCTGACCCACAAATACCGCAAAGAAATCATCCTCGTCGGCAGCCGCACGGCTGTGGAGAGTAAGAACTTTCTGTTGCGGCAACGCGAGAGTGTGCTGGATTTGGTTGCCGAAAGCCGCGAATATGCCGCCCGGCGCGATGCAGCCGAATGAAGCCGACCCAACAGGCCCGGCCGCTAAAACGGTTTCGGATCCAGCCGGAGACCGGCTGAACCGGAGGCTTGCATTACTTTATTTTTATAGCGATTGAGGTGATTACCATGGCACATGTACACGGAGCAAAAGCGGCGGTCGAGGCTGGCGGCAAAATGGCCGGCACGGCCATGAAGATGGGGGAAGGCATGATGCATCCGGCGCTGGCCGGTGCCGTGGCGGGGGCGGTTGCCACCACCAAGGCCGGCTTGGTCAGAAAAATTCTGCGGCACCCGCTGGTCTGGTTCGGTGCCGGCGTAGCGTTGGGTGTGGTGGCCTATAAATACCGCCGGGAATTGGCTGAAAAAGCGGAGCACGGCGAGTAGGTGTCCGGCATCGACCGGAGCAATAGCAGCCTACTTCGGAAATTCAGCTCCGGAAACTTGGCACCATGACCGCTTCCGGATCGGAATACTTTGGTTGATGTCGTGCATCCGGCGCCCATCCGCCCTAGCCGACGGCGGGGAATAAGCGTTTTCGAAACCAAAATGCCACGTTGACTAAGCCTACCATGACCGGAACCTCGATCAACGGGCCGATCACAGCGGCAAAGGCGGCGCCGCTATCGATGCCGAACACCGCCACCGCCACCGCAATTGCCAGTTCGAAGTTGTTGCTGGCGGCGGTGAAAGCCAAGGTCGTAGTTTGGCCGTAGTCGGCGCCGATCAATTTGCCGCTGGCAAAGCTCACCAGAAACATCACCACGAAATACACCAGCAGCGGCAGCGCGATGCGCAATACGTCCAGCGGCAGTTGCACGATCAGTTCGCCTTTCAACGAGAACATCACCACAATCGTGAACAGCAGCGCAATCAAGGTCAGCGGGCTGATTTTCGGCACGAACAGCTCTTGGTACCAAGCCTTGCCCTTGGCTCTGATCAGAATCCAGCGGCTGCTAAAACCGGCCAGGAACGGGATGCCCAGATAAATAAACACGCTGTGGGCGATATCGCCGATGGTAATGTCTACCAGACTGCCGGGCAGGCCGAACATCGGTGGCAGCACCGTGACGAACAGCCAGGCGTAGACGCTGAAGAACAACACCTGAAACACGCTATTGAACGCGACCAGTGCCGCGCAATATTGGTTGTCGCCGCGCGCCAGTTCGTTCCAGACGATCACCATCGCAATGCAGCGCGCCAGGCCGATCATGATCAATCCGGCCATATATTCCGGATAGTCGCGCAAAAATAAGATCGCCAGGCCGAACATCAAAATCGGCCCGATAATCCAATTCTGCACCAGCGACAAGCTCAGTACCCGCCAGTTGCGAAACACGTCGCCCAATTCCTCGTAATGCACCTTGGCCAGCGGCGGATACATCATCAGGATCAGACCGGTCGCGATCGGGATATTGGTGGTGCCGACGGAAACCGTTTCGTTGATCTGCTTGACCTGCTCGGGCAATGCAAAGCCCAGGCCGACGCCGATGGCCATCGCGATAAAAATCCAGAGCGTCAAAAACCGGTCCAGGAACGACAAACGCGGGCTAGGGCAGAGTGGGGTATTCATATCAAATTTCCTCCAAACGGTTTTCCGGAAAGGGTGTCCGAATCATTGCAAACGATCACTGGCTGGGATCGTTCTGGGTAGAGCCGCAGCAGGGTGCAGCCGGCGGCATCTGGATCACATCGTCTGCGCCGAACATCGGGATCTGTTCCAGGGAGTGGAAGGCTTCCCAGGCAATGCCCTGCGGGTCCACCGTCCAATACTTGTCCGACTTGGCGTAGCAGCAGGCGGCCTGCTTTTGCTCGGCCAGCGGTACCGCCGCAGCGGTCAAGCCCGATTGCACCGCTTCCAGCTCCGGCGCCGATTCGACTTGTATGCCCAGATGGTCCAGGCCCGGTTTGCGCCCGCGCCGAGATATGGCAAAGTTGACGCGCGGATCGTCCAGCAACCACTTGGCGTAATCGCTCTGCAGCACTGTGGGTTCGGCTTGAAATAGCGCGTTATAAAAGCGGATATTGGCGTCGAGGTCATCGACGGCGATATGGATATGAAAACGTTTCATGGCGGCAATATCCTCGGTTCGGAAGGTGAGTGGCTGTCGGCGGCACTGCGGCCGATTTCGTCGATTCTTTGGGTCAGGGTCAGAGTGTCCAAGGTCGGCAGCGGTAACGCGCACAACAATTCGATACGGCGTTTCAACAGGCTGTAAACCTCGAAAAACAATTTCTTGCGTTGCTGTTCCGAGCCGTAGAGTAGTGCCGGGTCCGGTACGCCCCAATGGGCTCTTGCCCGTTTCGACCAGACCGGACAGGGTTCGCCGGCCGCTTTGTCGCAAACGGTGAACACAAAATCCAGCGGCGGCGCCTCGGCGCCGCTGAATTCGGACCAATGTTTGCTGCGCAACGGCCGCGTGTCGTAACCCAACTGCTCCAACAACTCGATGGTCAACGGATGCACGCTGCCGGCGGGTTCGCTGCCCGCACTGAATGCCTGGAATCTGCCGCTGCCCACTCGATTGAGGATGGCCTCGGCCATGATGCTGCGCGCCGAGTTGGCCGTACACAGAAATAAAACAGTCGCAATTCGTTCCGGCATCGAAAAATCTCAGTGATCCGAGCCGACCAACTGTTGTAGGCCGGCGATTCCGACCGGCTCGTCCTGTAGCAACGGTACCACGGCGTAGCGCGGCGCATGGCGCTTGGCGACGGCGGCAATTTCTACCAGTTCGTTACTGGCGCGTTGCCGCAATAGCGGCGAGGTCGCGTTGGCGGCGGCGATGCTGTTATTGATTATCCAGGCCCAGGGCTCGATACCCGCCCGGCGCAAATCCTGTTGCAGATTGGCGGCTTCCAGCACCGGCGTGGTTTCCGCCAGCGTGGCAATCAGCAGTTTGGTTTGTCGGCTATCCTGCAATTGCATCATCGGCGTCTGATAGTGAATACCGGGTTGCATTTGCCGCGCCACCTCGCGATGGTAGGCGCCGGTGGCGTCCAGTAGCAATAACGTATGGCCGGTCGGCGCGGTATCCATCACCACGAATTGCCGGCCGGCCTCGCGGATGATGCGGGAGAAGGCCTGGAACACGGCGATTTCCTCGGTACACGGCGAGCGCAGATCTTCTTCCAGCAGCGCCCGGCCTTGGGCATCCAGGCGTGCCCCCTTGGTAGCCAATACCTGCTGGCGGTAGCGTTCGGTTGCCTCGGCCGGATCGATGCGGCTGACGGTCAACTGTTCCAGCGCGCCGGCCAACGTTTCCTGCAAATGCGCGGCCGGATCTGAGGTCGTTAAATGCACCGGCAGGCCGCGCCGGGCCAGATCGACTGCAATTGCCGCTGCCAGCGTGGTCTTGCCGACGCCGCCTTTGCCCATCAGCATGATCAGGCCGTGACCTGCTTGGGCGATTTCTTCGACTAATTCGGCCAAACCGGGATGAGCGTCGGGCCGGCAAGGCTCGCCGGCCGGGGCCAGGCCTGCGCCGTCGCCGGTCAGCAAGTGGCGCAACGCAGCCAATCCCACCATGTTGAAGGGCCGCAGCATCACGGCGTCGCGAGGCAAGGCGGCGAGGACGTCGGGCATATTCGCCAATGCGGCTTGTTCGCGTTGATGAATCGCCATTGCCAGCGGGTCGTCGGCGACTTGCTCGGCCGGCAGTATCGCGTTGATCAGCAAATATTGATTGCGCAGGCCGATCTCGGCCAGCTCGCGATGGGTTCGCGCCACTTCCCGCAATGTGGATTGCTGGGCGCGAGCCACCAGAATCAAGCGGGTACGGGTGCTGTCCGCCAGCGCATCCACCGCGGCTTTGTACTGGGCACGTTGTTTGTCCAGGCCGGCCAGCGGCCCCAGGCAAGAGGCGTCGCCTTTGCCCGCTTCCAGAAAGCCGCTCCAGGCGCCGGGCAATTGCAACAAGCGAATGGTGTGGCCGGTGGGCGCGGTGTCGAAGACGATGTGGTCGTAACCGGCTACCAACTCGGCATCGGTCAATAAACCGGTGAATTGGTCGAAGGCGGCGATTTCGGTGGTGCAGGCGCCGGAGAGCTGTTCTTCGATCCCCTTGACCACGTTATCCGGCAACAAGCCTTTGACCGGGCCGACGATGCGGTCGCGGTAAGCTTGGGCGGCGGCTTGCGGGTCGATTTCCAGGGCACTCAAACCGGAGACGGCGGGAACGGCGGCGATGCGATTGCCGATATCCAGGCCGAAAACCTGGCCGACGTTCGACGCCGGGTCGGTGCTGACCAATAGCACTTTAGATCCGCTATCGGCCAAATGAACGGCGCTGGCGCAAGCCACCGAGGTCTTGCCGACGCCGCCCTTGCCGGTGAAAAACAGAAAGCGCGGCGCTTGCTGCAGAAAGTTCAAGGCAGGCCCCGGCCGATCAGCAGCAGCGGCTGCCACTGCAGCAGGCCGCTTCCGGTTTGTCCGTCGCCGGGTCGAGCGCGGCCCAGCGCGCCAATTCGTTTCGATTCGGATAGCGGCCGGTCAAGGCAATTTCGCCGTCGACTAAAACCAGCGGTAATCCCTCCGCGCCCGACCGCTCCAGGAAAGCTTTCACAACCGGATTTTCGGCAAAGGCCAAAGGCTGCTGCGCCAGATTGAAGCGTTCGATGGCGGCACCGCTTTGCTGGGCCCAGGCGATGTCGGCGGCGACATCGACCAGTTGCTGATCGACCTCCACGCCGCAGACGCCGCTGCTGCAGCACAGCGAGGGATCGAAGATTTGAATGCTGCTCATGGCTGTTCTCCTGCTGGTTAAGGTAAAGACACGCCGATCCGGTCCATTTCCGCTTTCAAGCGTACCGGGTCGTGTTGCAATTCGGTCAACGGTAAAGCCAGAAATTGTTCGATGCGATAGCGCAGAATGGCGTAGGCCGTTTCAAATGCGGCTTTGATTTCAGCTTCGGTGCCTTCGGCATGGGCTGGATCTTCCACGCCCCAATGGCTTCGCAGCACCGGGCCCAGATAGGCCGGGCAAGTTTCGTTGGCGGCATTGCCGCAGACGCTGATGACGATGTCGGGCGTGACCGGCAGATCGTTCCAGGACTTGCTGTAGTAGCCGGCGGTGGCAATGCCTTTTTCCTCCAGCAAGGCCACGGCGCCGGGATTGAGCCGGCCAAGCGGCTTGCTGCCGGCGCTGATGGCATGCCAACCTTGCGGCGCCAGATGGTTGAAAATCGCTTCGCCCATCAGCGAGCGGCAGGAGTTACCGGTACAAAGAAAGAGAACGTTCATCATAGATCGGGATGCTGAATTGAGATTAGGGTTATCGTGACGAGCGACCGCTCCGGCAATCGCCCGGATTTCATGTTTGGGGCTCGCAGCGGCTGACCGAGGCCCCCGAACAGTCGTTTCCGCCGCAGCAGTTCTCGCTCAAAAACGCCAGGAGCTGGTTCATCGCCGCAAAATTGGCCGAATAGATCACGAAGCGGCTTTCGTTGCGGGACTCGATCAAACCGGCATGGACCAGTTCTTTCAAATGAAACGACAACGACGACGGCGAAATTCCCAGCATTTCGCTGATCTTGCCTGCCGCCAAACCGTCGGGCCCGGCCTGGATCAAGGCGCGGAACAGCGATAAGCGGGTTTCTTGGGCTAGTGCGGCGAGGGCGGTAACGGCGGTTTTATTTTCCATATTTCAAAAGTAGTTGAAATATGGAAATAAGTCAACCCGTTTCACGAAATTGTCATGTTCGGCCATTAAGCTGCCGGTTTCCGAATCTAATGTTGGAGCCAACACATGAAACAAGCCAAACTAGCCGCGGCGCTGGGCGCCTTTGGTATTACGCTTTCAATTGCCGCGGTAGCAGACGACAACTACCGACACCATCACGACTTACCGGCGGGCCAAGTTCCTGAATCCGCCAGCGAATGGTTCCACGCCGGCCAAGCGGCCGTCAGGTTCAACAAATACGAGTTGCCCAATCTGCGCAGAGCCAAAAATGTGATTTTGTTCGTCGGCGACGGTATGGGCGTTTCCACCGTTACCGCCGCCCGCATCCTGGAAGGCCAGATGAACGGGCGCGACGGCGAATTCAACCGGCTCAGTTTCGAAAGATTCAACCACACGGCGCATTCGGTTACCGCTAGCGCCAACCAGCAGACTTCCGACTCGGCGCCGACTGCGACAGCGATGGTCTCTGGCGTCAAAGCCAACGATGGTGCGATTTCTGTCGATCAAAGTGTTGCCCGTACCGAAACGAGTGCAGACGTCACCGCAGCGAAGAGTGTAAAAACCATCCTCGAGCGTGCCGAGGAGCGCGGTATGTCTACCGGGGTTGTGACGACCGCCCGCTTTACCCACGCCACTCCGGCCGTCAATTATGCTCACATTGCCGATCGCGACTGGGAGGCTGACAGCAATCTGCCGGCCGGCGCGACGGTGAAAGACATCGCCCGCCAATTGCTCGAGTTCCCCTACGGCGACGGTTTGGAAGTGGCCTTGGGCGGCGGCCGCAGCTACTTCATGCCGAAAACGGCGATCGATCCGGAATATCCGACCCAAAAGGGCCGCCGAGCCGATAGCCGCGATTTGACCGCCGAATGGACGGCCAAATACAACAACTCGGAGTATGTTTGGAACCAAGCCCAATTCGATGCGGTGAACCCGGCTAAGACCGATCATTTGTTGGGTCTGTTCGAACGCTCGCACATGCGTTACGAAGCCGATCGGAAAGACGATGCTGCAGGCGAGCCTTCCTTGGCGGAAATGACCGAAAAAGCGATCAAAGTTCTGCAAAAAAACCGCAAAGGCTTTTACTTGATGGTAGAGGGCGGACGGGTTGACCATGGTCATCATGCCGGCAACGCTTACCGCGCATTGACCGATGCGATTGCGTTGTCCGATGCAGTGAAAAAAGCCAAGCAACTGACCAACGACAAGGACACCCTGATCCTGGTTACCGCCGACCACAGTCACGTGTTCACCATCGCCGGCTACCCATCGCGCGGTAATCCTATTTTGGGCAAGACGGCAATTGACGGCGTCGAATCGAAAGATTCTTTGGGCCTGCCGTATACCACCTTATCCTATGCCAATGGCCCGGGCTGGACCGGCGGCCTGCAACGCAAGGAATTCAACCCGGCCAATGAAGGCACTGTGGCGGCAGAGTATGCCGGCAACAAGCTGCGCCCGGATTTGAGCGCGGTAGACACCGAAAATCCTAACTATATGCAAGAAGCAACCGTGCCGATGGGTTCGGAAACCCATGCCGGCGAAGACGTGACGATCTATGCCGACGGCCCCGGTGCCTACTTGGTGCGCGGAACGTTGGAGCAAAACGTGATCTACCACATCATGGCGGACGCGCTGGGCTGGAACGACCGCCGCTAACGGCAGTCGCTATTGCTTTGTCGGGGGCGGCTAAAATGCCCCCGGCTTTTTCGTCAATCCCGTATCCGCTTATTCATGGCTCAAATTGTTAATTCGCTTTCCAAGCTCCTCTTTGTCTTCGCTACGGCGGTAATTTTGGCCGCATGTAGCCAGACATCCCATCATCAAGCCGTGCCCGGCGGACTTGTCGATTTGGCATCCGCCAACCTGCCGCCCGCCGCGGCCGAATATAGAACCACGCTGTCCAAAGGACCAGGCGAGCATGGGCACGATTTGGCCGACGCGGACGCGGAACCTGTGACGTGGCGGTTTTGGCGGGATGCCAAGCAAATCGTCATCGAGCGGCCGCAACTCGGCTTGGGCGAGCTCTGGCAACGCGACGGCAAGACTTTAATTCACCGCAAGCTGTATCACGGCGACCGCCGGGCGCTCGAATTTCAAGAAGACGATTTGAAAATGCTCGGCAGCAAACCGGTTTGGCAGAAGTTGGCGCTATTGATCGATCCGGCCGTGTTGGAACGGTTGGAAGCCGGTAGCGAGGATCGACTGGACGGCAAACCGGTGCGTGAATACCAAGGTACCGTGGCCGGTGCCAAATGGCATGTCGTAATCCGGCTGGATCTGGGCCTGCCAGTGTTGATCGAACGCGAAACCGCCGCTGCCGCCGAACGGACCGAGTTGCTGAACGTCTACGCCCTTGGCTCTGTTCCCTGGCAACCGATTCCGAGCGACAGCTATGAGATTGTCGATTTCGCGGACCTGGGTGATAAGGAATACGATCCGTTCGTCGTCAAAGTTCAGGCGCAAATGGGACACGATCACCGTCACTGACCGACAGCGGGCAGCCATTCAGGGATTGACGGCGTAAAAGGTACCGGGAGCGGTGGGAGAACGGGGATCAGGGACCGGACAGCGTTGCTACCGGGTGTGAGAGGCTGCCATGATTTGAGTGCCGATTTCACAACGGCCTAATTCCGGGCATTCGGTGCAGCGATTTGCCACGTCGGATAAAATCTCGATTTGTCCGGACTCGGCGATAGATCGCAACAGCTGTGCCGTGAAAGTAACGTCCGGCAAGTTCCTGATAAAATCCGGATAACCAAATCCGCACAGCAAGGCGCCGGCAAACTGCGATTTACGGCCGCCGGCGTCTAACATCGATATTTTCTGCAAATAACGGGTAAGCGGGCAGTTCTGCCCGAAATCTATTTTGTCCATTGTCTAACTTGTTGCGCGTCCAACATAGGGCAAGCATAAGACAACGGTACAAAAAAATAACCACCATAATGTGGTAACTCCGTAGCGTATATATGCTAATTTCTGCGCGCAGCCGACTAGGCCGGCTTATTTGGAAGGAAGTAGGCCGTGATCGATTGCAAACTTGGTGACTTCGGCGGTGCTGTGCAGATCCAGCTTCGCCATCAGGTTGCGGCGGTGCGAAATGACCGTTGGCGTCGCCAGATGCAAGCGCTTGCCGATTTCAGCCGAGGTCATGCCGATCGCGATCAATCCCAGGATCTGCCGCTGGCGTTTGGTCAGACTTTCCGCGGTTTTACCTTCTGCCGTTGGTGCGGGAGTGTAAGATGAACTTTCGCGTATCAACGATTCGATCCGCTTCAACAAATCCATGCCTTCTTCGTTCAGACGCTTGCGCATCGTAATATCTTGAATGGTGCCGACCATGCGCAACGGCATGCCGTCCTTGTCCCGGCGAGTCACCTTGCCTTTGGCTTCGACTGTAACCCAATGTCCGTCTTTATGCCGTAACTGGTGTTCGCTTTCGAAGCTGGCGGTTTCGCCATGCAAATGTGCTTGAAGCTTGTGGCGAAAGCGTTCCAGGTCCCGAGGATTTATTAAGGCCATCCAGTCGTCTTCGTCCGTACCCAGTTCCGCGTCGGTGTAGCCGAGCAAGTCGAACCAGCGATTCCCGGCGGTGACCTTGCGTTCAGGTATATTCCAGTCCCATAGCACCAGCCCCGAGGCTGCCAACGCCATTTCCAGCCGCTCGTCGCTTTCGCGCAGGTCCGATTCGATTTGTTTCAGACGCGTGATATCGCGGCCGACCGACTGAATTTCCTTCAGAGTTCCGGTATCGTCGTAAAAGCCGCGATTGACGAATTGCATCCAGCGTAGCTTACCGCCGGCGCCGAACACCCGGTTCTCGATCACGATCACAGGCTGATCCGGAGACATTGCGCCCAGTCCGGCTTCGATCCTCGGCACATCGTCGGGATGAGCTATGGGTTGCCAGCGGTGGCCGATCAATTCTGCTGCGGACTTTCCGAACAGCCGGCAATAAACCTCATTGACGAATAAGAACGTACCGTCCGGCAAAAAGCGGCAGATGGCCTCGGTCTGGTCTTCTACGACCGAGCGGTAACACAACTCGCTTTCTTCGAGTCTTTGGACGTTGCGGTAGCAGTCGGTTCGGTCGACGATAGCCCCAACCGCCATGTCCGGGTAACCGGCGAGGCTGGAAATGTTGATTTCATACCAGCCCGTCGTGCCGTCCTTACGTCTTTGCGGAATAGTATCGGTATAGGTTTGGCCAGCCGCTATCGCCGAATACGCCTCGTGGCCGAATGCCTCGTAACTGGCCTGATCCAGAAACAGCTGGCGGGTGGCTAGGCCGACCAATTCGCTCGGTTCGTAACCGAACATGCGGTGCATCGCAGCGTTGGCCCAGACGACGTGTCGGTCTTTGACGATTGCGATGGCGATAAAATCGCTGTTTAAAATTGCGGCGGACTGGCAAATGGCATTTTCGGGCATAGGAAGCTTTGGCCTTCTCTGGCACTGAATGTTCAGGTGGAAGAATCCGGTTTTTGCGGCTTGGAGCGCCGGTTACTCATGGTATGGGGCGGGAGTTTAAGCCGCGACCAAGGCGCTCGGCTCGCAAAAAATGCACGGTAACCCAACTATACCCTATGCCATGATCGGCTTCCAAAAACGCCGAATTGTTAAAGTTCGAACCGAAGCAACTGGCGCTTTTCAGCGGGGCCGCGACGTCTTCAGAATCGCCTGCACCGCGCGTTGGGCCGATTCGACTGCGCCGTTGGAATGGGTGTCTTCGCTAAAGTCGCCGGCGAAATAGATTCTGCCTTGGCCTGCGCGCAGCGCGTCGGCCAGTTCGTCGAAGCGCGAGCGCCCCACCGGCCACGAGGCGATGGCCCGCGGATGGTAGCGGTAGAACTGCATCCGCTTGATCGCCGGCCGCACGCCGGGCCATAGCTGGTCGAATGCGGCCAGCAATTCCTCCCGAATCTGGTCCGGGTCGTTGACGCGGGAATTGAAGCGCTCCGCGCTGGCACCGTTGATCAGCAGATTCAACAAGATGTCGCGGCCGGGCTGGGACTGACCGGCGTAAATCACGCCCAGCGGGCCGTCGCTGAGGATGGGCAGCACGCTCTGGCCTTGCACGGTCCAGAACCGGGCGGCGTCGGGGTCGAGAAACACGTGGGCCGTGAAATAGGCGCCGGCGGATTGGGTTTGAATCGCCTGTTTGCGCTCGGCGCTCAACGGCGGTTCGAATTGGATATCGTTCAGACGGAACAACGGAATGGCGGTTATCGCGTAATCGGCCCGGTAAATCCGCTGGCGAAAATTGCTTTGATCGACGGCGGTGACTTCCACGCCTTCCGCCGTGGCGGTGATATGCGTCACCAATTGGTTCAACCGTATCCGCTTGCGGCCGACTGCATCTGCCAGCCTTTCCGCGGCGCGCTGGTTGCCGCCGATTACGTGGTACGGCGTCGCGCCGTCGCCGGAGAACAAGCGCCATTCGGCGATGCCTTCCAACGCGCTGATTTTTTGCCAGGAGGTGGCGAATTCCGGTTCGGTTTCGATCCGCACCAACTGCTGTGCGGTTTCCGGCAAGCCGCTGCGGGTTTCGATCCATTCGGCGAACGAGATATCCTGCAAGGCCCGCAATTGGGGACTCAGCGGTTTTTGTTCCAGTTGCCGCTGCAAAACGGACATATTGCTATCCCAGGCTTGGTAAGCCTTCAGCTCGGCGGGGTTTAGCACCGATGCCAGAAACGCCCGGTTGCAGTCCTGAGTAAACGGATACAAACGGCCCTGGCGGTAAAAGCTGGAAAAACTGCTGTACGAGGTTTCCAACGGAATCTTCAGCGCCCGGAACAACTCGTTGGCCGGGCTGTTGCTCCAAAACTCTTCCAGGCCGATTTCGGCATGGGCGCCGTCCGGATAGTGTGCGGTCCGAATCCGGCCGCCGATATGCGGGCTCATTTCCAGCAGTGTCACGCTGTTCCCGGCCTGCTGCAAATAGTAGGCGGCGCTGAGCCCGGATAGGCCGGCGCCGACGATGATGACGTCGCTGTGCTGCGGTTTCGCAATCGCCGGCGGTAAAGCCAAAACCAGGCATAACATCAGCCAAATCGAAGCAACAACTTGGTCGCGAACGTTGGGCGACCGACAACTGTTAGCCGCCCGACCGCAAGGCGTATCGCGCATACCCATTTCCCCTGGATGGTGGTTACGGGCGAGATTAGCCGAGCAATGTGGCGGAATTATGACAATCGTTGCTGCATCGGCTTCGGCGGCGTCCTTTTACAGCTGAGGCAAAGAATAGGCGGCATAAAAACCACAGTTTTCACCAGATTTTAATCTTGAATTCAACTTGGATTCATCTTGGCGGCTTAATGTATTAGAGCTTCATTATTAAATAATGAAGCGATGCTCTGCACCAGGAGACGAGGAGAACTATCATGAAAAAAAATGTGTTGTTAGTGTTGCTGGCCGTTGCGGCAACAGAGGTTGCCGCCGCATTGCCGGCGGATTGTAGCGTGACCGACGCCAACGGCGTGCAGCGAGTCATGCAGCCGAACGGCGAATTGTTGGCGGCGCAGTGTTACCAATGCCACGGTTACCAGGGCCGATCGTTAGGCGAAATCGATTCCATCGGCGGCAAGTCCGCCAGCGATTTATACGGCGATTTGCGGGAATTCAAGAGCAACGGCAAAGCGGACATCATGAGTCTGCAAGCCCGCGCGTATCGCGATTGCGAGCTGAATGCCATTGCCCAATACCTGTCGACTTTGCCAAATCAAGGGGATTAACCATGGATAGAAGAACGTTTGTCAAAAAATTGGGCCTCGGCACCGTCGCTTCGGCTGCAGTCGCCGGTACCCTGGCTAAAGCCGACAGCGGCAGTGCCGCAGCTACTGCACCGGAGCCGTTCGAAATCGTCGTGGTCGGCGGCGGCTTCGGCGGGGCTTCGGTCGCGAAATACATTGCCTTGTGGGGTGGGACAGCCGTCAAAGTCACCTTGGTCGACAGCAATGCCGCCCACGTTTCCTGCATCTTGTCCAACCTGGTTTTGAACAACCAGAAAACGTTGGCGAATTTAACCTTTCCGTTAGTCAAAGCCGCTGAAAAATACCAATTTGCCTTCAAACAAGGCGCCGTGGCCGGGATGGGAGCCGAACTCAACGGCAGTCGCTTCGTCACGCTGGCGGACGGCAGCAAGATTTACTTCGACAAACTGGTGCTGTCGCCCGGTATCGATTTCGATTTTCCGCCGGGCATGCTGCAGAACGGCTGGACCGACACCAATACCCCGTTTCCGCATGCCTGGAAAGCGGGCCTGCAAACCAATAATCTGCGCGATCAATTGAAAATGTTGCCGAGCGGCGGTAAAGCCCGGGTGGTGATGACGATTCCGCCCAAGCCCTACCGTTGTCCGCCGGGGCCTTACGAGCGCGCTTGTTTGATCGCGGATTATTTAAAAAACAAAAAGGGCGGCGGCAAATTGTTCGTGCTGGACGCGAATCCGACGATCCAAGCCGAACCGCTGAATTTCGGCAAGGCTTTCTCGGGACTGTATAAAGGCATAATCGAGTATCAACCCAATGCCGCGGTCAACGCCGTCAGCGCTGCCGCGGCCTTCAATCCGCGCCTGGCCTTGCCGCAGGACAAAACCATCAACGTTAGCTATACCGGAGCGTTGCCGGCCAACCCGATTGGTTCCGGACAAAAATTCCATTTGATCAACGTGATTCCGAAACAAAAGGCGGCCGATTTATTGTTCGGAACCGATTTTCGGCATTTGCTGGGCGGAAAGGCCTGGGCCGGCGTCCATATCGACACTTACCAGTCGCTTTACGATAACGATGTCTACGTGATCGGCGACGCCCACGATTCGGTGCAACCCAAAGCCGGCCATATCGCCAACTCCGAGGCCAAAGTCTGCGCCGACGCGCTGTTGCGCCATCTGCAATTGAGGCCGGCAAGAGTGATGCCGGACGAAGCGCCGGTCACCAATTCCGCCTGTTTCAGTCCAATCACGGCCAGCACGGCGTCGTTTTTGACCGCCGGTTACCGTTATAACCCGGCGCTGGATACGATGGAAAAAATCGCCGCCGCCTCCGGCGAAGCCGAGCAGATCAACTCCGACAATTACAAGATGATGTTGGCGTGGGCCAATAACCTGTTTGCGGAAGTATTCTGATTAACAGTCGGTAAACCGATTCCAGTTCCTCGCTGGTCTAGCCGGGTCTGCCAAAACAGGCAGGCCCGGTTTTTTTTCGATCTCAAAAAGGGCGATGTGAAGACAGGGTTGGAAATGATCTCAACACGCGTTAAAGCCGCAGTAGCCGGTTAATGCATGCTGGGTTGAAATCGAAGGGAATTTAGCGTCAATAACTTTCCTGAGATTGGTTGGAACTCTCGGTCTTTAGGCTCCTGCCGGCCGAAAGCCTACAGACGATACAAAAGTACCAATGTCAACAGCCCAACCCAAAGCAGGCGTAGGGTGTGGTGAGTTTACGAACCGCACCAATCGCGAACGATGCGGTGCACGTTGTTTACCGCATCCTACCGTGGTCCGGGTTGGAGGCCCGCTTGCAACGCAGACTGCATGTCATCGGCTAGGCCGGCGACGCCCCGGACGACGCCTGGGCCGCCATTCTTCCAGTGCAAGACAAACTGGCGCACTTCAGCGGCTGACTGAGGCGAGTATTCAATTATGCGCAGGACAACTTCGGTTCCGCCTTCAACCAGTGCCACAGACGACAGGAGCTTGACAATCGGGCCAAGCTCGCGGACCTCGATGCCAACTACCGAGCCGACCGGCTCGCGTGTGTTGCCAAGCGCCGCTTGGACTGTCGCCGGCGCCAGCGCCTGCACTCTGCGGAGCTCAGTGCGGGCGAAACAGCCCGATTGAGCAAAGAACTGGTTCAGACCGGAGGCGGCAGCTTCCTCGCGCGCGGTCCGGTCCTTTTGATCGGGACGCCAGTGAGGCGCCCACAGGACGAGCGCGTTGGTCGAGGAAGTGCAGACAGGAGATTGTGGCGTGGGCTGCAAAGTGACGCTTGTGCTGGCGCACCCGGCAAGTAGAGCGCAAACCGCGAAGGTAGCGAATCGCAGTGCGATGCCGTGCAGGCTCGGGTTGACCGACATGTTAGGCTGTATTTGGGCGGCCCCGCACCAGCGCCCAGCGCTCGTGGTCGCGCCAGCGGCCGCCGAGCTTGAGATACGCAGGCGAGTAGCCTTCCTGCCTGAAAGCCGCAGGCGCGAACAAGTGCGATTGAGGCTAGATTACCAGGCTGAATGTTCGCTTCCAGGCGATGTAGCCTGAGCTCGCGGAAGGCGTGGCGTACGACAAGAGACAAACCCCGCTTCATGTAACCACGGCCTTCATGGCCCTGGAATGCGAAGTAGCCGAGGTAGCCGCTCTGAAACAGCCCGTAGACCACGTTCGTGAGGTTGATCGCACCAACGAGTTCCCCGGACTTCGCAAGCACGACCACGAAGCCAAAGTTGTTCCGGGCATCAAAGCGGGCAAGGTATCGCGTGAACGTCGCTTCATCGCAAGGCGCCGATGTCCATGGCCGATGAAGCTCACGGCTTCGTCGTGCAGCCAAAATGAACTCATGCTGGTCTGACGCAGCAACGGCTCGGATCACAATCGTCGGAGACATGTAGCCTAACGTTAAGCTAACCGGGCGCGGCACGGGAAGCTGAATAAACAAATCCGCATTATAACCGCGCTCCGGTTGAGCGCCATGTTAGTCCACGGGCTCGACTTTGAGGCTATTACCGAAAACATGCTTACCCGGCTTAATGTCCGCCTTAGTATGAAATATGTATGATTTGACTGCGCAAAACCCAGATAAAGAGTGTCTGGCGATGACATTGATTCGCAAATCCTGAGTGTCCGAGAGCCAAAGACTACGAATATCTTGCGAGCATCCGACGCGTAGCGCGTAATCTGCTTCGCGGTCATTAGCATCAAACTTTCCTAGCTGAAAAAAATCGTTTCTCGTTAATTGTAGGGCTGTGGCAGATTTTACAGCTCCACCATTTACGTTTACAGGAGTGACAAGCACGAGTTCAATTCGTATATCGACTAATGGATATGGGGTCCGATTGATGATCTTGAAACCGAACATTGGTGTTGAATCATGTGTCGGCTGCTCGGCAATATAAGGTGAGATGTCGAGCTTTGGCTTGAGTCGATAAAGGAATAAGACCACAAGCAGTGAACCCATAAAGCCAGTAGTCACGCTAAAAAATAATTCGTATAAAAACATGGAGTTTTCCCGATATATTAATGATATGGCCTAACGATAAGTATAACTTGACCCGAAAAGCGTAGCGACGACAGGAGCTGAGCTTTTTGGGGTCAAGTTGATACGTTGGTGTACGCCCAGCATGGGCATGAACTCAGAGAAAAGGGGGTCAGGTCTAGGAATATAGCAAAACCTTTCAATGATGCTTAATTCCTAGACCTGACCCCGTTCTGTTCACATAACGCTATACATAAGCCGCGTCACCAATGACCTTGCCTCGTAGCCGCCGAGCTTCTCGGCGTCGGCCTAAATGTGGTTTAGTGTTCATCAATGCTTATAAGCTCTTTCTTTAATGTGTCAAGGTATCTGTTAGCCAACTTAGACGCCGTAGTATTGTAAATTAGAGGCCATATTGATCCACCCTTGTAAGCATCTGCGCTAAAAGTGGAGAATGCGTTCATGTACTCGAGCCATTTTTCATGGGATGACTCAAGCTCGGATATTCTATCGGATTGTTCTGATAGCTTTTGAATTATCTGGTTTTTTAATTGGATTATTTCCTTTATCACCTTATCCAATGTTTCCGCAGAATGGATGTTCATATCAGTTTGTGTGAGCGGAGCATTGGGATGCATTTTTTCAGTAACGTAATCGACCGATGCTTTTAAAAAAATTGAAACAGAAAGAAAACACTCTTCAATTTCTTCATAGTCAAAGTCTATTTTTGTGGCTGTTTCATGACAGAAAATATGTCTAAGCTCAAAAGTACGACTTACGTTTTTGTAAATTGTATCTGCATTTGAAAGTATTGGTATATCTTCCTTTTTAAGGATTTCAATGTCCCAGCGAGAACGATGATCTTTTAATTCCTTAAGAAACTCTGTATCCAATATTGTGCTCAATAAGGCATCAATATCTGAAAGACTATTTATAGACACAATGTGTGAGACAAATTCCCCGACTGAGACTTGTTGCCCTTGAAAAGCTTTAATTAATTCAAATGTGATTTTATGATTTTTTAATAGCTGGACGCAGTTATCAAAGAATGGCTGCCCATGATCAATCAATTCTGCGGCCATAACTCGAAAGCAGCCTTCCATTGTAGCGACTAAAGCAATCGGGAAATATTTAATAATTTCATGCTGATCTTTTGGAGCGGCTTTGAAGGCTTGTTCAAGACTTGATAGTCGCTGAAACGATTCAATGTGCGAGCTATTAGATGAACGTCTTTCCCGAATCTGAATAATTTCGTCTATGAAATCTCTAGTGCCCAATTTCTATAGCTCCTATTGGATAATTAGTTATTAGATAGTTCTGTATATCTACCGAAAACCAATGCTAGAACCGATAGCTGATTGATTCACATAATATTTGTCCTATGTATATCATCGGAACCTAGTAAGCAATTTGCCTCGATGAAATCGAGGATTCGAAGACCAATACCTGTCAATTGCCGATGTTCGTCTGATGAAGGATGGGCAGCACCGTAGGGCGTTTTCGCGATAGCAAAACGCCGTGTCGTTTCGAAGTTTTGGCGGATTGCTATCGCGAATCCGCCTTACGGCCTTGGGCGTCGCCTCAGCGGATACCCGAATACTCATTAGTTACAGCTTCGACAAAAGCCTTTAAAGCGCTGGCGGACCTCAAGTGATGCACTTGCTTGTGAGTGGCCTGCTCCGCAACCAACTGCCGGTACTTAGGTGTCAGTTTTTCATGACAGAGCCGAAGTACGCGATAGCTGTTCAATGTGCCGCGCCATATTGGACTGTTTTCAGGCCACCCCTCGGGTGTGACGAGTAAACCCTTTACAAGACGCTTTGTAACCCAGACGTAATGGGTAAATAACGGTAGATCGATGTAGATCAACGTGTCAGCAGCCGAGAAACGTTCCCAGGCTGATGGCACACAGCCGAATCCGTCAATGATCCATTTGTCTCCGCGTACGAGTTCGGAATGAATCTGAAGGTACTCGTCGTGAGGCGCCTCGCCGCCACCAGGCTTGTATTTAATGGTGTCGAGTGAATGCAGCGGCAAACCGGTAATGCCAGCCAGTTTCCGAGCGAGCGTTGATTTGCCGCCACCAGCGTTGCCAAAAACGGCAACTCGCCTCATCTCAGGCACATTACTCAATGATCTGCTCTCCATGCCGGTGCCGAGTCCGCTCGAGCGAAGGGTTAAGCGTCAGTGTGGTGTCCGCCGGATGCCTGGCTGCGGGTGCACTAGCCATCGATCTGGACTCCGCTCGGTGCGCCCCTTTCAAACGTGCAGGTGAACAAGTGGCGCTCCCGATCTTGGATGCACTCGAACGACAACTCCCACGGGTTGTGCTCATCTGCCGCGACTGGGACGGACATGGCAACAAACTCGAACGCCTCTGTCCAGTCGCTGGGAAACGGCTTCCGTAGCCACTTTTCGTACTCCGCGATGAGAAGCGGCTGAGCTCTGGAGAAAGCAAGACTCGGGTTCTTGGCGTACCGCTCGAAGAAGGCAACTTGCTGCGGCGACGGGTCAGCTTCATCCGGTGCCTCAATAGAGACTGTGAACGCCTTTCGCGCGACCTCAGTTTCAACCTCCCAGTAGGCACCGTTCTTCGCGCGGATCAGAAGTGCCTCGCCGAGCACCGGGTGCTCAATGCGACGCCCGTGGTTTGAGCGGAAGATGCACTGAAGTAGGCCCATGTTCTGACGCCTAGCGTGGAGGTGAGGGGCGACGGGCCGGCCCCGCCGGCACGGCGTCCCAGCGGCGAAGCCGCGCCTCGACCGTAGTGTTATGCATCTCTCGATCCGATATAGCTTTGAAAATTCTTGATGTAGTCATCGAGATTTTCCTCAAGCATCTTTCTGTATTCGTTCGCGAAATACTCGATAGTCTCTGCCTTTGCCGCTGCCATTTCTTGAGCGTCGCTCCAACCGGTAGCGCTCACCCATGAATTGAATCTTGCAGTGGCATACATCATTGAAGCGCTGACCTTACCCTTCGTGGCTTCTTTGGTTATCTGATCGTTTGAAAGATGTATGTGCGCATCCGCTCGATCAAAGAACTTGTCATCGAGTTCCGTCACGGACCTCTCCTGATGCATAACGTAGAAGTGAGCGTACTGCGCGGCTTTTTGCGCAGGTCCGCTCGACTGCCGGGTTGGGCGTCTCAGCGTTCATAGAACCACTCCATAAACTCACCGGCTACCTCGGGCGAAAGCTCCAAAACAGCTTCGGCAACTGCCGGTTGTCCTTTTGCGGCGGCGAACGCCGAAAGAGCGCAACGGAGGAAGCCTTCATCCCACTGACGCGAGGCCGCTGCGGCCACGAGAGCGGGCAAACGCGACAACGACTCGAAATAGGCGAGAGCAATGTCTTCGGGGACCGAAACGCCGTTCTTGGCGCGACAGACTTCAACCCAGGCCGGAAACTGAAAATAGGAGAAATCGGCCGTCAATGGGGCAGAGGCGAGCGCATCAATCACGTGTGGCACCGCTGCGAATGAAGCCGAGTAGACATCGCCTTGGTGGGCCAAGGCGCTCCAGATGGAGAACCAAGGCTCGTTGTCATTCTCGGACGAAGGAAGATCGGCCAGTTGCTTCAACAACGCCGGGATGTCCGCCGCAGCGCCATAGGCATGCTGAAGTTCGGACCAGCGAGGATTATCAAGGCTAAGCAAAGCGCGATTCCTTAGACGCCCAACAAGTTATTAAGCTGTTAATAGCATATCTACCGAAAACTGATCCTCGAAACGATAAATTATTGATCAGCATATGGGTTTCCCTTCTGTGTATCATCGGAACCTAGTAAGTATGACTTGGTGAACATCAGGCTGAGGTCATTGAATCAGATTAGACGATAGACTGCAACGGGTCGGTGTTACTCATTTGCGTAAGCAAAAGCTGGAATGTCATCGACTTGGGTAATCATCGCTGCGGATGGGTGTTGGGCTATCAAACCTTAAAAATGCTCATGGCAAAAAAAAGCCCGCCGTAAGCCTACCGGCGGGCAAAGTGCTGCAGAGCTTTAGCCTGAAACTTTAAGGTGCCGGCGCCAACAAGATCCGGTTGCGCGGGCCGGGATTGACGCTGCCATTGGCGAGAAAGTAGCTTTCCAGGGCGTCCAAATCCAAGGCGCCGCCCAAGCGATTACTGCCTTGGGTCAACACGTAGTATTGGTCGCCGCCGTCGGCCATGAAGTTGTTGACGGTCACCCGGTAGCCGGCGGCCGGATCGACCACGACGCCGTTGATTTTGATGCTGGCCGGATCGACGTTATCGCACGGTGTGCCTTTTTCCGACCACTCGTAACTGAAGCCTCCCGAAACTTGCATGATCCGGTTGAACGGCTGGCCGCTAGCCGGCGCGCCGGCCGGGTAACCCGCCGTGCAACCGGTGAATTGCTGTTCCAGCAAAGTGTGGATTTGGGCGCCGGTCAGGGTCAATGTCACCAAGGTGTTGCCGAACGGTTGCACGGTAAAGGCTTCGGCGTAAGTAACTTTGCCGTCGCCTTCCCCGGCACTGCTGCCGGGATAGGTCAAATCGGCGCGGATACCGCCCGGATTCATGAACGAGACTACGGCGTTGCCGAAACCGGCCGGGCTGGTCGCCGCCAATTGGGCATCGGCGATCACGTCGCCCAGCGCGGATTCGCCGGCAGCCGTTGCGGTGCGGGTAATCGCCGCGCTGATCGTGCCGATCACCCGGTTGGCGATCGGCGTGGCCAGCGCTTTGTAGTTGTCGACGATGGTTTTGATCCCGGCATTCGGCGTGATGGCCGGGTTGTTGCGCACCACCGCGATGTTCTCGGCATTGACCGCGCTGACTTCGCCGTTAGCGGTGTTGATCGTGACGTCGATGTCGGTCAATACCCGGCCTTGCGAGTTGGCGCTGGTCACCGAAATCAAGCGGCCGGCTTTGTTGGCGATTTGGCAGTTATAAGCTTGGTGGGTGTGGCCGGAAATCACCAAATCCACTTCGTCGTCCAGTTGGTTGACGATGGTTTTGATCGGCGAACCGGCCAGGTCGCCGTTGCAATTGTTGATTGTGGCAACGCTCTGTGTGACCGGAATCGTGCCGCCTTGGTGGATCAACACCACGACCGCTTCGACGCCGCGGGCGCGCAGTTTCGGGATCAACGCATTGACCGTGGCGGCTTCGTCGGTAAACGTCAAGCCGGCGACACCGGTCGGGGTGACGATGGTCGGGGTTTCTTTCAAGGTCATCCCAATGAAGCCGACCCGGACGCCGCCGACGACTTTTATCGCGTACTGCGGAAACAGGGTTTTGCCGTTGGCGGTTTCGACCACGTTGGCGGCCAGGAATTTGAACTTGGCGCCCTCGAACGGCACCGGCGTCCCGACCTCGGCACCTTTGCAGCTATTCGGATCGGTCGGATGGCAGCCGCCGGTTTGCATCCGTTTCAATTCGTCCTTGCCTTCGTCGAATTCGTGGTTGCCGACCGCGTTGAATTCCAGGCCCAGCCGGTTCATGGTTTCGATGGTCGGTTCGTCATGGAACAGTGCCGAAACCAGCGGCGTGGCGCCGATGATGTCGCCGGCCGAGACGACGATGGTGCTGGGGTTTTGCGCTTTCAGGTCGGCCACGTAGCCGGCCATCCAATCGACGCCGCCGACCGGGATGGTCGAAGCCGCATCGGTCGGCAGGTTGCGGAAATTGCCCGGCGATTCCAGTTGGCCGTGGAAATCGTTGAAGGCGACGATTTTGATCGTCGTGGCCGGCATGGTGGTTACAGCTTGGGCGGTTGCGGCGCTCAGGCCCAAAGCGATGGCGCCGGCTAAGGTATGCAGATTCATGCGCTTAAACTCCGGATTTGGATTGGCGGCGGGCGGTCAAGCCCAGCAGGCCGGTTCCGGCCAGATACAACCAGGCGGCGGCCGGTAACGGCACGGCGGTCAGGCTGATCGCTCCGACCGTGGCATTGATGGCGCCGGCGCTGTCGTCCAGCGCCGATTGGCTCAGTAAGCCGCTGATGCTGTAACTGCCCGGCCCCAGCAGGAATACGCCGCGGCTGTATCGGTTGTCGGCAAAGGCTGCGTCGAAATCCAGGCCCAGCGAGTCGGGGTAATTATTGCTGGCCGCCGAGGTCCGGCCCAATAGCAGGTTGCCGTTGAACACGTCGAAACGGTCGCCGGCAAAACCGCCGTCGACGATTCTTAAAATGGCCGAGCCGGTCAGGGTAAAATCGAAACTCAAGGCGTTGCCGTCCAGGTCTATCCATTCCAGGCCTGCAGAAGCGGAGACAGCTTCGTCGACGTCGAACGGATGCCATTGGCCGTCGGCATTCAGCACCGCGGCGCCGGCATTGGCGGATAACGCCGACAGTAACACTGCCTGGCAAAGAAATTTTTGGTTGAACATTTAAGCGGCTCCGGTTGTGTTTGGTGTTGAGTGGCGGCCGCAGCAGTGAATGGGGGACACTGCGGCAACAAAGGTTCGTCCGATCGCCTCGCCACAAAACAAAAATCCTAAGCGTTGGGCCGCAGCAGTCCGTTAGCGGTCGGCACGCCGCGCACAATAGGGATGTTTTGTGATGGAGTTGTGATTGTTCGATGAAGATTTGGTGAAACGTATTACAAATGCGGGCAAAGCCTGATAAAGCGTCGGCGAAAGTTGCGCCTAACGCCAATTCCGGTCCCGGCTTATTTTTCGCGGCCGCCGCGATAGAATAGCCGCCCGTGCCGCCGAACTTTAGGCGTCCAGCCGATCAATTCTAATCAGCCCGCTCACCGAATCATGCCGTCTCCATCCAACCTTTCCCAACGCCGCCGGCATTCCGCCCGGCCCAAAGTCAGCACTCAAGCAGCGCAGCCCGAAAACCTGCGGGAATACGCCGCAGCCTGGAGCGATTACGAATTGCTGGATGCCGGCGGCGGCCGGAAACTGGAGCGGTGGGGCGAGGTGGTGACGATCCGGCCCGAGATCAACGCCGCCGCCGCCGCGTTATGGCCGCTTACCGAATGGCGGGAACTGGCGCACTGGGAGTTTGTGGAAACGTCCTCGACTCAAGGCCGTTGGCAAAAAATGCGCGCCGATGCGCCGGAGAGTTGGAGCATCGGCTACCGGCAACTGCGCTTTAATTTGAAGCTGACCCAATTCAAACACCTCGGCCTGTTTCCGGAACAACAGGCCAATTGGCGCTTTATCGCCGAGCGGGTCGCCCCCGGCGCCAGAATTTTGAATCTGTTTGCTTATACCGGTGCCGCCTCGCTGGTGGCGCGGGCTGCCGGCGCCGACGTGACCCATGTCGATTCGGTCCGGCAAATGCTGGATTGGGCCAACGCCAACCAGGCGCTGAGCGGCTTGGCCGATATCAAATGGGTGTTGGAAGACGCCTTGAAATTCGCCGGGCGCGAACTGAAACGCGGCAAGCGCTACGACGGCATTATCATGGACCCGCCGGCCTGGGGGCTGGGCGCCAACGGCGAGAAATGGAAGCTGGAACACCAGTTGCCGCGGCTGGCGGAAACCGCGTGCGGCCTGCTGCAGCCCGGCGGCTTTCTGGTGTTGAATACCTACTCGCCGCAAGTTGGGCTGCAGGAATTGGCCGCCGCGGCCGGACTGCATTTTGGACAAGGTCAAAGCGAAACCAGGCAACTTTGGGCCCGCAGCCGGACCGGCAACGCCTTGTATTACGGCAATTTGCTGCGGGCCGTGGTTTGACCGGCGGTTTCGAGTGCGCCGGGACGCCCGCGCTTGGCGGTTTGCCCGGCGTTGCCGGTGCTGGGTTAGCGCGATCGCTTGATGCGGCCGAATCGGCTGACGGCCGCCAGCGCCGAACCGAACAACCATAGCGCAGCGGGTACCGGTACCTGGCTGGGATCGATTTGATTCAGCAACAGCTGGCGGGTTTGCGAACTGGCGCGCGGGAACGCGTCGGACCAGTCAAAACCGTTGACGAAAATGTAGCCGGCGCCGTAACTGCCGCCGACAATGACAGGCGCGCCGGAGCTACCCCTTGTCGCCAGGATGCTGCCGCTGCCTAACGCATCGAAGTCCTGAAAAAATTCCGTCCGATCGCCATCGCGGTAACTGGACCCGATGAGTTGTCCCAAACCCAGCGCCAATCCGCTGGCGCTGAAATTTATCGAGTCGTTGGTGATGTAGCCGTCGTAATTATCGCTGGCGCGGCCGCCCAGCAAATTCATGCCATATTGCGAGCTGCTCCATTCGGTAATTAACTTGCCGCCGGCATAAATGAAGTCGGCCAAAGCGATGTTGCCGCTGATGGTGCGGTCCATGATTACCACATCCACATCCAGCAGGTCGGTGCCGGTAATCTCCGCTTCGCCGCGATTGCTGGCGGCGTTACCGGTGGTGTTGAGCCAATTCGTAATATCGGTTGCGTAGTAGCCGCCGTAAACAGCGATGTTGGCGGCGTTTGCGTCGAACGTCGTACTTAAAGTAACGACCACTATCCATTTTAAAATCGATTGCAGCTTCATACCGGCTCCTGGAAAAACGGGTTAAAAGCCGTCCGTCGGTTTGGCAATGGGACTGTTCCGCATTGCGTTAAAACTGGCGGCCGGCGTTAGCTTGGAACCGACTCGGCGTAGTCGCTTGCATCCCACGCCAGGGCCTGATTCCAACGGATTTTCCCCCGATTCGCGGTTTGGTCCTTATCACCGCGGGTTGCGGGTTCGCCTACCTGGGTACAACTAGTCCTTCCCGGCGGCGAGCCTGCGACTCAGTTATAAGTTAGTCAGAAAATATGTCAAATTAATTTTATTGCGAGTGATTAGTGAAAAATTTTGTTGACCTTGCAGATGAGCGGTGGCGAGGTCGAGATAACGCGGCGCCGCTTGGATCGCTCGGCATCGGCTTAAGTTGAAGGTGAGGGCGGAGAGGCCTTGTCGGCCGGGCAAGCGCCATCGTCCAAAAACTAAGCCTGCATTTGCCGGTAATCGCTGGGCGTGCAGCCGAAATGGCGTTTGAAGGCGCGGCTGAAGTGGGCCATGTCGTTAAATCCCCAGCACAGGGCAATTTCGGTCAAACTGCGGCCGGCATGTTGCTCGGACCGCAGTTCCTCGGCGCAACGTTGCAGCCGGCGCAGCCAGACGTAGCGCATCAGCGAGGTGTTTTCGGCGTTGAAGAGGGCGTTGAGGTAACGCGGCGACAGGTGCGCCGTGCGGGCGATTGCCGCGCTGTCCAGCGCCGGGTCGGTCAGGCGGGCGTCGATCAGGCGTTTGATGCGGTTCAGGGTCAACGTGCGGTGGTCGGCCAATTCGAACCGACCCGGTCGCTGCGAGCTTAGCGTTAAAGTTAACAAATCCAGCGCCTGACCGGCCAGCGGAGCAAACCGGGCGGCGTCGATGCAATCGGCCTGGCGCGCGGCGCTGCGCAAGAAATCGGCGGTTACCGCGCCGAGGCCGTCGCCGCCGGGAATCCGCAACCCCGAACAATGCTCGACGCCGGCCAGGCGTTGTTTCAGCAGTTGGCGCGGTATCGACACCAACAGTTTGGCAAACGGCTCCGGACAATCGATCCGGTGCGGCCGGGTGGCGTCGTACAGCGCGATGTCGCCGGGTTGCAATTCCGCCTCGCGGCCGTCCTGCTGCAGCCGGTAGCGGCCGCTGAGCAAGACCACCGCGAAATAAGCATCCTGGCTGGCGGTTTCCGGTTCGCATGGCGGGCAGTGCAGGCCGATGCTGTGCGAGCGGATCGCCGACAGCCGCAGTTCCCGCCACGGGTAAATCGTCATCTCATTGAACAGCTCAGCTTGCTTCGGCGGTGTGATCCGGACCTTGGCGTACTCGCGGCCGATCACCTCGTGTAACCAGTCCCGCCGCTGTGCCGGCGGCAGGTCGGCGGTCGACAGGCGTAACGCCGGATTGGCGGATGGCTTCACGGTATAGCTCCCTAAATTCGATGTGCCCATGATAGCCGCGCCGGCACCGTTGCAGTCAAGTGATAGCGCCGTCCCGGTCAAGCCGGCCGCGCGCCTGGCGGCTAGGATAACCGCATCGATTGAGAGAACTGAGGGAGGAGAAGATGGCTACGAACAATCCGGCGCCGACCGACATTTTGTTGTTGAAAGGCGCGGCGTTATGGCTGATGGCGGCGTTGCTGCTGGCCTGGTGTCTGGTGGGCTTGAACCTGGAACTGGCGCCGCTGCAGGCGTTGTTCCCCGGCAAGCCTGCGCGCTTGTTGCAGGCGCATTTGGACTACCTGCTGATGAGCGCGTTGCTGTTCGGCTTCGCGGCGGCCGGCATCGGCTTGCCCCGGCTGGTGGCGTGGGCGATGGTGGTCGGCGCCTGCACCAATTCCAGCCTGTTCTTGCTGATGACGCTGTTTCCGCACCTGGACGGCCCGCAGCCGCAAGCGGACGGTTGGTTGCTGTTATTTAAACTCTATACCTTTGCCAGTATCGTCACGACCAGTTACGGCTTCGGCCGCGCTGCCTGGTTGTTGTTGGCCTGGACCCGGCAGCGGCCGGGCGCGGCTTAAGCGGCGCTTGGTCGGCCGGCGGCGAAAAACGGCCGAGTCGCGAAGATACGGTCGGCAAAGCGTTTGCCTTGCCAGGACAAGGTGCGTTTTAACACGAAATCGAAGCGAAACGGATGGTAGTCCTGCAGGGTTTGCAGTGGTGCTATCGCCGTTTCCGGCAACAGGCCGGCCTCGGCTAAGGCCGGCACCGAAATCAACGGCAAGATGCCGGTCAGCGGGTAATCGGAGCCGAACAGCAGCCGGTCATGCCAGCCGGATTCGCTGAGCAGGGTTTTGATGACCTCCGGATCGCGGTTGCGCAGCACGATTGCGGAAATGTCGCCGAACAAGCGGCCCTGCCATTGGCGCTCGCTCATGAGCTGGGCGAATAAATCGAAACTTCTGACTTCGCGGCCGTCGGCATCGACGTCCTGGCCGATTGTGGCGCAATGGGCGATCACCACCCGCACCCCGGCTTCCAGTGCCCGCCGCAGTCGTAACGGATTGCCGAACAACGGTTGGTCGGCGCCGTGCAAGGCCTTCTCCTCGCCGCCGTGGGTGATGATCGGCATATTCAATGCCGCCGCAGCTTTATAAAACCGGTCGCACAGCGGCGAGGCCGGATCGATCCCCATCACCGGCGGTAGCCATTTCACCGCCCGCGCGCCGTTGGCGGCGGCTTGCTGCAGAGCATCGACGCAATCGGCGCGGTAGGGATGGATGCTGGCGACCCATTCGAAGCGGTCCGGATCAGCCTTGGCCAGGCGTTGGGCGTATTCGTTCGGTACAAAAAACGCCGTGTTGGCGTGATCCGGGTCGCCGGTGGCGCCGTGGGCGCGGTCGAAGGCGTATAACATGGCCTTGGCGCCTTTGGGCATGGTGTCCATCAAGGCCCGCAGCCGATCGACGAAGGCCTGGTCTTGATTGGTGTCCGGAATGCAGGCGGCATTGGCGTAGGCCCAATGCTGCAGGGTTTGAATCGGATGGCGCAACGGCGCGTGCATGTCCGGGGTTTGGGTGATACCGCTGCCGCCGTCGCCGGAGCCGACGATATGAGTATGGCAATCCCACCAATCGGTCGGATCGATACCTTGCCAGGCGGCTTTTTCCAACTCCAGCATCGGCGTTTCAGTCGGATTCAGACAAGGGTTATTCAGGCGGAACAGAGCATTTGCCGCCGGGCTCAGCGCTGCCAGGCCGGCTGCGCCGAGTTGCAGGAAACGGCGCCGGGCCGGGTGAAATGGGGCGAAACGCGAATCGATAGTCATGTCGGATGTTGGCGGTTGCAAGGCTGACGTTGAATGAACGCAACGGTTAGAGGCTGCAGACGGCAAATATAGCCCGGCTTACAAATTCCGTTGCGTTTACACGCGCCGATTTGCTGTCGCGGGATGGTTCCGCGCTATCCGTTGGCGCTGGGCGTAACCGCAAGCTTTGCGGCGCAAGCCGCCAACTCAGTCGGCGCGCCCTGTAGCAGGTCCAGTGCAAAGCGGGTGGCCTGGGCCAGATTGGCCTGAGCGGCCGGGCTCAAGGCTTCGCCCAGTTCGAAACTATGGCCGCCGATGCTGAGCAGGTAGGCTGGCGGCGGTTCGCCGTGGAGCGAGCGGTAAACGCCGAGCAATGCCGCCGGACTCAGCGCGTGGGTGGTATGGCTCAGGGCTGGTGCAGGCGTCAGCATGGTGAATTCGAAACTTGGCTCCCGAACCGACGCGTCGATGAAAATCACCAGTTGCCGGTCCTGCAAGTCCAGCGAGTGTTCGATCTGCAATTGAAAGTCGACGATGCATTCGACCAGGTCCGGATCGATATGCTCGGCCAGCGCCTCGAGCAATAACGGCCCCAAGGCGTCGTCGCCCCGGCTCGGATTGCCGCAGGCCAGCAGCAAAACCGGCTTGGCCGCCATCAAACCGCGTCGCCGCGGGCGAATTCGCCGTTGCTGTGTCGAATCAAGCGATCGACGACTCGGCCGGCGGCATCGACCAATTCCACCTGCAACGGCATCTTGCCGACCGCATGCGTCGCGCAGGACAGGCAGGGGTCGTAGGCGCGGATCGCCACTTCCAACTGGTTTAGCAGCGGTTCGGTCAATTCGCGGCCGGACAGGTATTCGGCGGCAACCTGACGCACCGATTCGTTCATGCCGGTGTTGTTGCTGGTGGTGGAGACGATCAGATTGGCCTTGGTGACGATGTCGTTGTCGTCGATCTGGTAATGGTGGAATAAGGTGCCGCGCGGCGCTTCGATCACGCCGATGCCTTGGTAACGCTTGCTGCCTTGGGCGACCAGATCGCTGCTCAGCAAATTCGGGTCGGCCAGCAGTTGCTCGATGCGTTCGGCGCAGTGCAGCAATTCGATCATCCTTGCCCAGTGGAACGCCAGCGTGCTATGCACCAAGGCCGGATCTGCCAGCTGTTGCTTGAATTCGACTCGGGCGACCTCGGCCAACGGCGTGTCGATGAAGTCGCAGTTGTTGACTCGGGCCAGCGGCCCGACTCGGTACCAGCCGTCGGCTTTGCCCAGAGCGGTCAGGTAGGGGAATTTCATATAGGTCCACGACCGCACTTCCTCGCGAATCAAATCTTGGTAGTCGCAGTAATCGTAATGATCGAACAGTGTCGTGCCGTCGGCGTTTTTGGCGCGAATGCCGCCGTGGTAAAGCTCCAGCGCGCCGTCGGCGTTGACCAGCCCCAGGTAATTGCTGCGGATCGTCGCGAATTGGTCGTTAAACGGCCGGTTGGCGTTATGCAAATGCTTGACCAAGGCCACCGCTGCCTTGGCCCAATCCACAATTTGGCCGATGTCCTGCAACAAATAGTCGCGCTCCTCGCGGCTCAGCGCCTTGTTCATGCCGCCCGGAATCGCGCCGGTGCCGTGCACGCGCTTGCCGGACACCATGCGGATCACTTCCTGGCCGTATTTGCGCAGCTTGACGCCCTGCAAGCCGATCTCGGGATGGTCGGCCAGTACCGCGACGACGCTGCGCTGGCCGATCTCGCTGTCGAAGCCGAACAACAAATCCGGACTGGACAGGTAAAAAAAATGCAGCGCATGCGATTGCAGCACTTGGCCGAAATGCAGCAACCGGCGCAGTTTGTCGGCGGCCGCCGGCAGATCGGCCGGATCAATGCCGACCAGTTGGTCGATGGCCTTGGCGGCGGCCAGATGGTGGCTGACCGGGCAAATCCCGCACAGCCGTTGCACCAGCACCGGCAGTTCCCAATAGGGCCGGCCCTGAATGAATTTCTCGAAGCCGCGAAACTCGACGATATGCAGCCGGGCCTGTTGCACCTGGTTCTGGTCATCCAGCAACAAGGTGACTTTGCCGTGGCCCTCGACCCGGGAGACCGGATCGACCGCGACCCGCTTCAGGCCGGCTGGGTTGGCGGCAGTTTCCAAATGTTCGTACATAAGGGTTCCTTATCAGTCGTAATGGACTAATTCATAAGGCAAGCTCGGCTCGCGGCCTTCGATCAGCGCGCTCAGGAAAGTCCAGAACACGTCGGCGGACGGCGGGCAGCCGGGCATGAAGTAATCGACTTTGACGATTTCGTGGATCGGATGCACTTTGTCCAGCAACAACGGCAACTCCGGATCGCTCGGGATTTGCGGGTTGTCCACGCCGATGCCGTCGCGGTAGGCTTCCAGCAAACATGCCTCGACCGAAACGAAATTGCGCAACGCCGGCAGACCGCCGTTGATCGCGCAGGCGCCGACCGCGACCAGCACCTTGCAATTCTTGCGGAACTCGCGCAGCACGTGCACGTTTTCGGAATTGCAGACGCCGCCTTCGATCAAGCCGATATCGCATGGTCCGCAGTGTTCGATGTCGGTCAGCGGCGAACGGTCGAATTCCACCACTTCCGCCAACGCGGTAATCCGCTCGTCGATATCCAGAAACGACATGTGGCAGCCGAAGCAGCCGGCCAGCGAGGTGGTCGCGATTTTGATTTTAGGGCTCATGGTCAGCCTCCGCGGACAGCGCAACCTCGCTGATTTGGCGCTGGTCGTACAGGCGTTGGCCGATCGGCAACTGGTAGCCGCTACGCTTGATCAGAATCGCGCCGGTCGGGCAGACCTGGGTGGCTTCGTCTTCGACGCTAATGTCGCTATCTTTCAGCTTGCCGCTGGCCGAATTGACGATCAAGCGCTTGTTGATACCGCGCCCGGCGATGGCGAACACGTTTTTGCCGTCTTTATCCCGGCTGGCCCGGACACAGAGATTGCAGAAAATGCAGCGGTTGTGGTCCAGCAAAATGTCCGGATGCGAAGCGTCCACTTCCCGCTGCGGGTAGAAAAGCGGGTAGTGGTTGTCCAGCATGCGCAAATGGTAGGCCACGCCTTGTAGTTGGCAATTGCCGGACTTTTCGCAGGACGGGCAGAAATGGTTGCCTTCGACGAACAGCATCTGGGTCAGGCGCAGCCGGTCCTGCTGCAGTTCCGGGGTATCGCTGACCACGTTCTGGCCGGCCGCCGCCGGATAGGTGCAGGCCGAGCATTTGCGGCCGTTGACGAACACCGTGCACAGCTTGCAACTGCCGTGCGGCGCGTAGCCCGGCTTGTGGCACAGGTGAGGAATGTAGACGCCGGCACAACGCGCGGCTTCGATCACGCTTTGCCCTTCCGCGAACGGAATGGTCTTGCCGTCTATGGTCAGCGTGCCGCTCATGTCAATTCTCCACTTGGTTCAAATGCGCAGCGGCATCGTCGCGCTGCGCCAGGCGGCGGGCCGCCGCCAAGGTCGCATCCAGATCGAAGCCCGGCGCGAATTCCCTGACTTGCAATTGTTGCAGGTAAAGCTCCGGATAACTCAGCAGCGTGGTCAATATCGGATTGGCGGCCGACTCGCCCAAGCCGCAATGGCTATTGTTTTTGACCACCTCGCATAAGGCGCTGAGTTGTTCCAGGTCTTCGGCGGCGCCGTGGCCGTCGGCAATTTTTGCCAACTGGTTTTTCAGCAACGAAGTGCCGACCCGGCACGGGGTACAGAAGCCGCAACTCTCGTGGGCGAAAAAGTCGATAAAGTTCTGGGCGATGGCGAAAAGGTTGCGCGAGCGGTTGAACACCATGAACGAACCTGCCGTCGATAGATCTTCGAACGCCACGACCCGGTCCAGTTCCCGGGTCGAGATAAAACTGCCGGACGGGCCGCCGACTTGCACGCCCATCACTTCGTCGGCGCCGCAATCCAGCAGAATCTGGCGCACCGGGGTGCCGAACGGGTATTCGTAAATTCCCGGCCGCCGGCAGTCGCCGCTGATGCTGAGTAGTTTGGTCCCGGTCGACTGCGGCGTGCCGACGTCGGCAAACCACTGTCCGCCGTGAATGGCGATGTGGGTGGCGGCGAAAAAGGTTTCGACGTTGTCGACCACGGTCGGTTTGCGCTGGTAGCCGCACACCACCGAATTGGGCGGCTTGGTGCGCGGGATGCCGGGCTTGCCTTCCAGCGATTCGATTTGCGCGGAGGCCTCGCCGCAGATGTAGGCGCCGGCGCCCATGCGGATTTCGATGTCGAAATCGAAGCCTTCCCGGCCCAGGATCGCCTTGCCGAGCAAGCCTTGCTCGCGCCGGGCCTGCAGCACCGCCAGCAGCTTGTCGCGCAGGAACAGGTATTCGGCTCGCAGGTAGACCAGGCCGTGGCTGGAACCGATGATTGCGGCGCAGACGGTCATGCCTTCGAAAACCTGGTCGGCGTAAAGGTCGAGCAACATGCGGTCTTTGAAGGTGCCCGGCTCGCCTTCGTCGGCGTTGCAAATCACATAGCGCGGCGTCGCCGCTTGCTGCGAGCAGGTGCGCCACTTCAACGCGGTTTTAAAGCCGGCGCCGCCGCGGCCGCGCAAATTCGATAGGTCGACTTCGGCCAGGGTCTCGGCCAGCCCGCGGGCGAACGTGGTCTGCAACGCGTCGCCGTTGCTGAACGGCTGCTTCAACAGCAAGTCCGCGCGGTAAATCGGTTCGTCGACCTGAAATAAGTCGGCAGGCCAGTCCGCCAGCGGCACTTGCTGTTCGATCAACGCCGCTACCGTGTCGATTTTTGCCGGGGTCAGACGCGGCAGCGGATAGCCGTTGACCAGGCCGGCCGGGCCCTGATCGCACATGCCGGTGCAGGAAGTGCGGTTCAGGCTGACCAGACCGTCGCCACGCACGCTGCCGACTTGGACTTGCAAGCGTGCGGCCAGCGCGTCCAGCACTTGCCGGTTGCCGAGCATGCGGTCGGTAATCGAGTCGGAGACCAGCAGATCGTAGCGGCCTTGCGGCGTCAGATGCAGAAAGCTGTAAAACTCGGCGACCGCGATGATTTGCGTGCGCGGAATTTGCAAACTCGCAGCTATCTGCGCTATGGCCGGCTCCGGAATGTGGCGGAATTCGGCTTCCACCGCCCGCAAAATTTCCAGCAATCGGGCCGGCTGCAATTCGGCCTGGGTCAGAACCTTGTCTACAAAAGTCTTCATGGTCTGTTTTTTCTTCCTGTTAACGGCAATCGCGGTCGAAACGAGTCTGCCAAATCAAGGCCGGGTCCGGTGCCGCGGCAAGCGGGCGTTAATCCAGGCTGGCCCGACGGACAATTTATCGAAATTGGCGACATTAATAAACCACCGAATTCGGCAATAGACTGTATGCCGGTTCAGCACTGCTGCGGCCTTGGTCGGCTGATTCGGCGTTGACCGGGCAAGCCGATTCGGGCTAATAATGTCGGGGTCGTTCCATAAACAGGCAGGTGGATATGAATCCGTGGTTGTTATTAGCCGTGGCAATCGGCAGCGAGGTGGTTGCGACTTCGGCGCTGAAAGCCAGTGACGGCTTTACCCGGCTTTGGCCGGCGCTGATCGTGGTGGCCGGTTACGCGGTGTCGTTCTTTTTTATGGCGCTGGCTTTGCGCTATATCCCGATCGGCATCGTCTACTCGGTCTGGGCCGGAGTCGGCATCGTTTTGATCGCGTCGGTGGGTTGGCTGTTGTTCGGCCAGCAACTGGATGTTCCGGCGCTGGCCGGCATGTTTCTGATCGTGTCCGGCGTGGTGGTGATCCGGGTGTTCTCCAAAGCCGCCGCTCTGTAGTCGCCAAAAAAAGGTGCCGGACCGGGACTACTCGTCGTCCTGGCAACCGAAGTGATATTGGTAATCGGCCATGGCCCGTTTGATCACTTCGTGCGCTTCTTCGCGGTTGTAAACGTGGGTGATTTCGCAGACGTTCTTCTCGCTGGGCAGATGTTTGTAGGTCAAAAAATAATGTTTCAGCCGATTGATGTAGGAATCCGGGCAGTCCGAAACATCGCGCCATTGCCGGTAAAACTCGTCGCCCTTCATCACCGCAATGATCTTGTCGTCGGCCTCGCCGCCGTCCAGCAGCCGGAAACCGCCGATCGGGATTGCTTGCAGCAGGATGTCGCCGTGGGTCACGCTACGTTCGCTCAATACGCAAATATCCAGCGGGTCGCCGTCGCCCTTGGTCACGTCACGGCCGGAACGGCTGGCGGCGAATTCGGCGATGCGTTCCGCACAATAACTGCGCGGAATGAAACCGTATAAAGTCGGAATCATGTTGGAAAACTTCTGCGGCCGGTCGATCTTCAGATAACCGCTGTCTTTATCGATTTCGTATTTGACCGTGTCCGACGGCACGATTTCGATGAAGGCAGTGACGATGTCCGGCGCATTGTCGCCGGGATGGATGCCGTGCCAGGGGTGTGCTTTGTGTTTAATATTCATCGGGGTTTTAGGGCTGGGGAGGAAACTGGTTACCGGCTTGGTTTACCAGGGCCGGGATGATGTGCAAGGCTGGCGGGGGCGGCGGCATGCCGGTCGCCGCCAATCGACCGGCGTCGTCATGATTATTCTGCCGCCACGGTCGCCGGTTTGCGTTTCAAATCTTTGTTCAGACGCTGCAGGCGTTTGACCATCTCCTTTTTCATTTGCTCGCGGCCGATCGAGTGTTTCAGGCTGCTACCCATGCCGGCGACCTGATCGGTGGAACTGCGGATCGAATAGAACACCAGCGTACCGTCTTTATAGGGCAAACCGCCGGCGACGACCTGACTGGAGTTGTAGGAGTGGCCGACGTAGAACTGGCGGGACAGGATGATGCCGCCGGCATCGCCGACTGAGATTAGCCTATGATTCAGAATCGCGGTGGGCCGGTCTTCCACCCGCCGATTCAACCAAATGAATTGCTCGGTCGTGTTGGCAGGTAATGCGGCCGGATAAGTCAACCAGGCTTGCTGCAATTCCGGAAAGTAGCGGGCCCAGGCTTTACTGTTGACGGCGTCGGTGCGTAACTCGGCAGCGGGGTCGGCGCTGCCGCCGTCGCGGATGTAGGCGGCGATGCCGTTCAGGCCGTTTTTTTTGTACGCCAGCAGGCGCTGCAGCAAGAACTCGCGGTAGGTCTGGTTGGCGGTTTTCAACAGGGTCTTGTCGTCGGCGTCTTCCAGTTGGGGTTGCAGGCTGTTCAGGCGGTCCAGCTCGGCTTTGGACAGGTTGAATTCGTCGCCGGCTTCGGCGGCCAGAAAGGCCTTGGCTTCGTCCAGTTGTTTGTCGGTGAAGGCGAATTTTTTAAAGCTGTCGCTGCTCGGATTCGGGCCCAGCGTCGCGCTGGCCAGAATGTCGCTTTCGATCGCATTCATATTGCCCTTCTTGATGTAATCGGCAATCTGCGCCAACGGCACCGGCAATACCATTGCCACCCCTATCGCCAACTCCTTTTGGCTGGTTTCGCTGACGTCGTAGCCGACAATCTCGCCGCGGTCCAACTGGGCGATTTGCTCGGCGCCGATGCCGAAGTTTTGCAGAGCTTGCAGCGGCGAAGGCGCCTCCTGAGCTGCGGTCGGCGCGGCGGCCATTACGCAGCTCAACAGCAGTGCTGCGGCGAATGGGATCTTGATCGGCATACAGGCTCCTTTGCAGCGGGGCGCCGGATTGGCCCCGGTTTCGACCCTAAGTGTCGGCCATCGGCCGCCGTTTGACAACCGTCAATCGCGTTCGGGCTCGCCGTCGGCCGATCTGTTAGCGGCGGAATCGCCGTCGGCGGCGGCTTGGGCCTCGATCAGGTTGTTACCGAACAAGTCGGCAAATTTTTCCGCCGGTAAGGGCTTGGAGAACAGATGGCCCTGGCCGTAATCGCAACCGGCGGCCCGCAACAGCTGCATTTGCTGCCGGGTTTCGATGCCCTCGGCCACGACTTTCAGGCCCAATTTGTGGGCCATGACAATGATCGCTTCGCACAATGCCAGATCGCTGGCGTCAAACCCCAGATTGCGGACGAAGCTTTGGTCGATTTTCAGGTAATCGATGTCGAATTTTTTCAAATACGACAGCGACGAATAGCCGGTACCGAAATCGTCGATCGCAACCTGGATGCCGGCATCGCGGTAGGCGTACAAGTGGTCGCGGATCACGTTGTCGGCATCCAGCAACAGACCTTCGGTGATCTCGATCACGATTGCCTGCCCGGCCAGGCCCAGCGATTGCAAGTAAGCCAGCCACTCGCTGTCGACTCGGTTATGGCGGGCGAACTGGACCGGCGATTTGTTGATGCTGATTTTGAAATCCGGCGCGTGGCTGGCGCGCCAGCGGGCGACTTGCTGGGCCGCCACCCGGAACACCCAGTCGCCGATGTCGACGATCAGGCCGGTTTCCTCGGCTAGCGGCACGAACTCGGCCGGACTGACTCGGCCGCGCTTCGGATGGCGCCAGCGCAATAACGCTTCGGCTTTATGCATGGCGCCGGTGGTCAGGTCCACGACCGGCTGGTAATGCAGTTCCAATTCGCCGTTGACCAAAGCTTGGCGCAGATCGTTGGTCAGCCGCATTCGGTTTTGCGCGACTTGTTCCATCTCGGCGGTAAAGTAACTGTAGCGGTTGCGGCCTTGCTGTTTGGCGCTATACATGGCCTGATCCGCGTTTTTCATCAACTGCTCGGCGGCGGTGGCATCCTGCGGATACAGGGTGATGCCGATACTGACCGAGATATACGCGAGTTCGTCGCCCAAGCGGAACGGCTCGCTGAGACTGTGCAGAATGGCCTGCGCCACCCGGTCGGTGTCGGCCTGCGATTCCAGTTCGCCGAGGATGATGGTGAATTCGTCGCCGCCCAGGCGGGCCACGGTGTCGGCTTGGCGAACGCAGTCGAGCAGGCGTTTGGCCGCTTCCTTCAATAATACGTCGCCCATACCGTGGCCCAGCGTATCGTTGACTTCCTTGAATCGGTCCAGATCCAGCAGCATTACCGCCAAGCCTGTGCGGTCGCGTGCCGATTTTTTGATCTCCTGGTTCAGCCGGTCTTGAAACATGCGGCGGTTGGCCAGATCGGTCAGCGGATCGAAATTGGCCTGGCGCCAGATGGCCTGTTCCACGTGTTTTTGTTCGGTAATTTCGGAGAACATGGCCACCCGGCGTTCCAGCTCGCCGTTTTCGTTATAGATACTGTTGATCACCAGCCACTCGTGGTAAATCTCCCCGTTTTTACGTTTGTTCCAAATTTCGCCTTGCCAGTGGCCGGTCTGCAGCAAGGAATGCCACATGTGCTGGTAGAAGTCGGGGCTGTGGCGGCCGGATTTCAAAATATCGGTGGTTTTGCCGATCACTTCCTCTTCAAGGTAACCGGTCAGGCGGGTAAAGGCGTCGTTTATGGCGATAATCCGATTGTTGGCGTCGGCGACCATCACCGCTTCGCCGATGGCTTGGTGGATCATCGCCATCAATTGCATTTCCCGTTCCAGGCGTTTGCGTTCGCTGACGTCGTGCACCGATACCAATACGGTATGTTGATTGTTGATCTCGAGCGGGTTCAGACTGATTTCCACCGGAAACTGGCTGCCGTCGGCACGCAGTGCCGCTAGCGAGCGGTTGGCGCTCATCGGCCTGGCTACGTCATCCCGCATGAAACGCTCGCGCAACGCGGCGTGGTTCAGGTTGGCCGGAAACGGCACCAAATCGTCGACGTTACGGCCGATCAGGACCTCGCGCGCATAACCGAAAACCGTTGCCGCCGGTTGATTGGCCAGCAGGATGTTGCCGCTGGCTGCGACCAGTAGCGCCGCTTCCGGCGCGCCGGCGACGATTTTTTCCAATTGTTGCCATTGCAGTAGCTTACGTTTGGAAATATCGGTGTGAGTGCCGATCATCCGCGAGGCCTTGCCGTTGGCGTCGCGTTCGATGACCAGGCCGCGACTCAAGATCCAGCGCCAGTCGCCGTCGACTTTGATTCGGTGTTCGTTACTGAAACGTGGGTTCAGATTATTCAGATGGGCCTGTAAATCGGCCATCAGTTTCGGGCTGTCTTCCGGATGGATGCTGGCTTTCCAATTGCGGTAGTTATCGCGGGCGTCGAGTTCGTCGAAATTGAGGATTTCCATGCAGCGCGGCGATAGAAACACTTGGCCGCTGGCCAGGTCCCAGTCCCAGACCCCGTCGCCGCCGCTTTCCAAGGCGAATTTCCAACGCCGCTCGCTTTCTTGCAGCCGTTTTTCGGCCGCCTTGCGCTCGCTGATGTCGGTGCAAATGCCGCAGACTGCGTAGATGTCGCCGCCGGGGGTGCGTAGCGGGAACTTATGCGCCAAGTAGGTTCGGAGCGTACCGTCCCGGTGCGGGACTTGTTCTTCGAAGATCATGGGCTGCCCGGCCTCTAATACCATGCGGTCGTTGCCGCTCAGGCTGGCGGCAATCTCGGCCGGGAACAGGTCGGCATCGAAATGGCCGCGCACCTCGTCTTCGTTCAGGCCGAATATTGCAGCTAATTGCCGGTTGACCATTTGGTAGGCGCCGTCCGGGGTTTTCGTGAAAATCATCGTCGGCGTATGGTCCAGAATGCTCTGGAACCGGGCTTCCGATGTGGATAGCGATTGGCCGAACTGGATTTGCGTCGACTCGTCCTTCACCAGTTCGATTACCCCGACAATGCGGTCGTCGGCGTCGCGCAACGGTGTCTGCACCGAACCGAGCCAACGACCGTCCACGCTTTGGAACGGGGCGTGGTAGACAGTTTCTCCTTTCAGGGCGCGCTTGATCCCTGCCGGGACCTCGGTTGCCGCCAGCCAGGGAAATTTTTCCAGCGGCGTCCGGCCCAAACAGTCGTCTTCGCCGATGCCGGTCAGGGTCTGCATAAAACGGTTCCATAGCTGGTAGCGGCCATCAGCATCGTAGACCACCACGCCTTGTTGCACCGACTCCAGAATCTGCCGGTTAAACGCGCTCAGCGATTTGGCGGCCAGCTCCGCGCGTTTGTGGTTTTCGACGGCCAGGGCCAGCATGATGCCGAGGACCGCGCAGAGCAACAGGTACGACCATTCCAGGTAGGGCCCGCTGTGAGGATCGACGCCGGCAAAGTAACCGCGGCCGAGTCCGGCGCCGAGTAGCGTTTGCATCGCCATTGTCGCGACCAAGGGCAAAACGCCGGGCAGGCCGAAATTCAATGCCCCGTAACCGATAAAGGCCAGCAAGTAAAAGGCTTTGCCGAAAGCGCCCGGATAAAGCGGCCAATTTAAAAAGACGATATGGCCGGCCAAGAGAGCTAGTGCCAGATGGGCCGCGCCGTGGCTGTAACGCCAGACATTCCAGCGGACCAGTGGACGGTATTGCCGGAGCAGCAGTATGGGGGTGGCGATGGCGATGCCCAGCAAATCCGCCATCCACCAATGCAGCCAGTCGTTGGGCCACTGTCCGGCCGGGCTCAATTCGAAAACACGTAACGCCGTGGCGGCGCAAAACGCCGAGATGACCGATACCAGGCTGCCGCAGAGCAGTAAGCGCAGGAAATCCTGCGGGGTTTGCAACAGAGTGGGGGAATGGCGCAATAAACGCTGGCCGGCCAATGCCGATACGGTGGCTCCGCCGGCGAAGGCCAATGCCACCAGCGGCGGGCTGCCGGCCCACAGGTTGCCGACCAGGGCACCGGAAAACACGGCAGGCCAGTAGCGGCGGCCGGCCAGCAACAATCCGCCCAAGGCAATCCCGCTGGCCGGCCAGATAATGGCGACCGTGCCATAGGACGTAAAAAAATCAGCCGCCAGCTTTGCCGCCAGTGCGTAGGCCAAGGCCAGTGCGGTTGCTGCAAGCGGATTGCCGCTGAAAGGGGAAAATATAGTTTGCAAACAAATACCTTAGGTCAAAACGAAGAGCCGGGATTCGGGGAGCCGAAACCGACCGTTTATCGCACAAATGATAAGGTTTTGTCATCCATTGCAGCCGGCCGCGGAGGCTGGCCGGTTGAAAGCGGCGCCGGTTCGCTCAATTGATAGCGCCTTTAGGCCCTTGGGTAGGGAGTGTTTCGAAGTGCGGGTCAGCTGGGCCTTAGACAGGTTCAGCCCGAACCGAATACCCGCAATAAACCGGGCCGGTTTATTGGCCCAGGTTTTCCATTTCGACGCTGACGCTCAATTCGTGGTCCTGGCCGCCGAAAATGACGCCTTTCAGCGGCGTGACGTCGCTGTAGTCGCGGCCCCAGGCGACGACGATGTGCTGGTCGCCAGGGGTTTGGTTGTTGGTCGGGTCGAAGTCCATCCAGCCCAGGTCCGGCAAATACACCGAAAACCAGGCGTGCGAGGCGTCGGCGCCGACCAGCTTCGGTTGGCCCGGCGGGGGCAGCGTTTCGATGTAGCCGCTAACGTAACGCGCCGCCAGCCCCTGGGAGCGGATGCAGCCAATCGCCAAGTGGGCGAAATCCTGGCAGACGCCGCGCCGGTGTTCCAAGACGGTTGCCAGTGGCGTGCTCAAAGTGGTGAATTCCGGATCGAAGGTGAAATCGCGGTAGATGCGTTGCATCAAATCGCGTATCGCTTCCGGTAGCGCTCTGCCCGGTGCGAAGGATGGCTTTGCATACGCCGCCAGCTCCGGGCCGGCGCTGACCAGCGGCGAATCCAGCGCATATTGGCGCGCGTCCAGTGTCGGTTCGCTGATCTCGCTGTGCAGTATCTGTTTGGCGGTTTCCCAGGCGACGCCGTGACTGAGATCCATTTGTGCCGGCTGGCGGATGACCCGGACTTCGCTGATGGCGGTGACTTCGAACGTCTGGTGCGGTTCGCGGATCGAAAACCAGGCCACCTGGTTGCCGAAAAAATCGTTCCGTACCCGGTATTCGCTGGGGCTGGGCAAAATCTGCAATTGGGTGTCGATCACCTGCTGATTTGGGGTCGGCCGCGGCAACATGCGGACTTCGTTGTAGGACAATCCGACCGTTTGCTGGTAGCTGTAAGCCGTGGTATGAGTCACCTTATAACGCATGGCAAGCCCTCAAAGCAGCGATTGCGGCGCATCGCCGTGGCGGAAATAGGTCGCCGTCAGCGTTTCCGACAGATTGGCCAATAGCCCGTATATTTTGCCGAGTTGGCTGTCCAACGCTTCGCGGCTGCCGCTTGCGGCGACAGTCTGCAATTCTTCGATGTTGGCGATGTGCAAAATGCAACTGGCCTCCAGCAGCAAACGTTCCTCGGCACCGATGCGGCGGTTGCCGGCCTCGCGCGGCAGCTTGGCGACGTGTTCTTGTAGCCGGCCGATTTGGTAAGCCAGGGAACGCGGATTGTTCGGGTCCAGCAACAGCAATTCCAGAAAAGGTGCCAGCTCCAGGTTGGCGCGGTAATGTTGCCGGTAGCAGATCAGATTGTCGCTGCTGTCCAGCAAGGATTCGATTAGCCGGGTTTCCGCGGCTTCGCTTTGCGGTTCGGCGAATGCGGTGCGCAGCAGCGACACCAGTTGCAGGCCGCGTTCCAGGCGGCGGCCGATGTCCAGAAACAGCCAGCCGTCGCCGCGGGTCATGCTTTCCATGGCCAGGCCGCTGAAGGCGGACAAGGTCGTGACCAATTGGTCCATCTGTTCCTGCATCGACCACAGTCCGGACTTGCGCAGGCGTTGCGCCGCGGCGATCTGCTCTTCGATTTCGTCCACCACCCGCCAGGTATCCGACGACCACAAGTCGCGCACGGCATAGGCCGACTGCGCCATGCGGTTGATGGTATCGGGCAGGCTGCCGATGCGGTCGGCATCGGTAGCCAATGCCAGCAACTCGGCTTCCGGCGCCTTCAGCAATTCCTCGGCATCTTCGCCGAAGAAACCGGGGTAGGAACCGGTGGTACCGGTGACGCAGCGTAGCAGGGTATGCATGCTGTGTTGGTAGTCCGGGTTGTCGCGTTCCGGATTGATGAATAATTTTTTGATCGTGGCCCGGATCAGGCGAATGCCGCCTTCGGCGCGTTCCGCGTTGCGGCCGACCCAGAAAATATTATCGGCCGCGCGGCTGGGCAGGGCGCTGGCATGGCCGCTGAGGCCGTTATCGCCGGCTTGCGGCAGGGTAGTGATTTGCGGTTCGCTGGCGATGACCCAGGTATCCTTGCTGATGCTGCCCATCTGGTTCGTGATCAGCATTTCGCCGTAACTGTGGGCGCTGCGGGTCAAACCGCCCGGCATTAAGGTATAGCCGTCGGCTCGAGCCACCATGAAGCAGCGCAACAAGGATTGCCGCGGCTGATAGCTGCCTTCGGCCAGACTGGGCGCAGTGGAAAAGCTTTCGTACTCCTGGCCGACGTAGAAGGCCGGCCGCGCTTGTATCCGCTGGCGCCAGGCGGCCAGTTCGGCCCGGCTCAGTTTGTGGCCGAACACGGCGTGCTCGCCGGGTTTGCGGTAAATCGGCTTGATCACCAGCCGCGGCAAATTGGCCAACACGTAGCTCAGTTCCAAGCTTTGCCCGCACCACCAGGTCGCGATTGAATTCAATTTCAGCGACTGGCCCAGAAAGTATTCGGCGATACCGGGCAGGAAGGCCATCAGACCGGGGTTTTCCAGCACGCCGCTGCCCAGCGGGTTGGCGATGGCAACATTGCCGCGGCGGACGACCTCCAACAAACCGGGTACGCCCAGCCGCGAGTCTTCCCGCAGTTCCAGCGGATCGCAGTAATTGTCGTCGACCCGGCGCAGGATCACGTCGACCCGTTGCAGCCCGGTCAGGGATTTCAGCCAGACGTAGCCGTCGCGCACGGTGAGGTCGTCGCCTTGGACCAGCGGATAGCCCAGGTAGGCAGCCAGATAGGCGTGTTCGAAAAAGGTTTCGTTCAGCGGCCCCGGCGTCAATACCACGACCCGCGGCAATTCGTGGTGCTTTGGCGCGATTGCGTTCAGGCCGGCGCGTAGCGACTGGAAAAAACGCGCAAGCCGATGGACTTGGTTGTCGCGAAACAAGCTGGGCAGCACTCGGGACATGGCCAGCCGGTTTTCCAGCGCATAGCCGGCGCCGGACGGCGCTTGGGTTCGGTCGCCCAACACCCACATTTTTCGATCCGGGCCGCGAGCCAGATCGGCGGCATAAAGTATCAATTGGTGCTGCCCGGCCAAGCGAATCTGGTTGCAGACCCGCAAAAAGCCTCCGTGGTTGTAAACCAGTTCCAGCGGCAACAGGTTCTTTTTGATCAGCTCGCGCGGGCCGTAGAGGTCGGCCAGGATCAAGTTCAGCAATTCGGCCCGTTGCAACAGGCCGGCTTCGATATCGAACCATTCGTCGCTGGAGACCAGCAGCGGCACCGGGTCCAATCCCCACGGGCGGCTGGCGCCGTCCGGGTCGCCGTAGACATTGTAGGTGACGCCGTTCTCCCGCAGCAGCCGCAATGCTTCGCGGTGGCGTTGCGCCACCTCGTCCGGGCCAAGCTGGATCAAGGCTTGCATCAAATGCAGCCAATGGCCGCGGATCTGGCCGCTCTCGTCCAGCATTTCGTCGTAGCACTCGGGCTGTTGGCGGTACGCGGATGCGAAAGCTTCTGGCAGGCTGAAAGTGGTCATGGCGACGAGTTTGCCGGTTTAAGGCGAATTACGCAATCGATAGTGGCAGTCTCGGTTGCTTGGCCGCTGCCGGTTTTCCGACAGCAAATGTCGTGCCGCTGCGTGCGGATTGGGGCCTCGGATTCCGGAAGGGGCGGTACGCGGCTCGCAGGCGGCATACCGCGGGTGGCGCAGCAATATCAAGGCCGCGCCAAACCGGAGCGCAGTGCTCGCTATCGGGGCAATGGCGCGAGCGGGTTCGGCGCCTGCAGAAAAGGGCTGGTCGATTTAGTAGTGGTAGCCAAATTCGCAATTGCCGCCGAGGCGTTCGCTGAGCGGGGCGGTGCCGAGGGTGTTTTGGTTTAAATCCATATTGCAGTCGACGTCGACATTGGATTTGCGGCTTTTCCGCGAACCAATCAAATTTTGCTCGCGGTTATCGGCCAACGTCGGGCCACTTTGCGCCGGCCGTTCGTCCAGCCAGCGGTCCGATGGCATGCTGAGGATCAATTCCGGTCGGGATTCGGGCGCCGCGGTGGGGGTGGCGCCGGTAGTGCCGGGCCAAACGGCAAAAACGGCGATGACTGCCAACAACTTGGCGGGGCGGGCAACAAGTAGGGTTTTCATGGCACTCTCCTCAAGCCCCTTAGGCTTGGATGACGAGTTTTTTGGTGTAAAAGGCTTTAAAAATGGCCTGTAAGGCGTGGAAAAGTATAGACAAAATTTTCAGATTGTGGAGGGTTTTTTCCGGATTCTGGCGTGTTGAAATTTGACGGCAACGCTGATTCAACCGCGGTTTGACAGTGTTGGCGGGCGATGTATCCCTATCGGCGGCGGATCGGTTGGAGTGCGTAGCGTCCACGTTGGACGCCGGAAGGTTGGGCCCGGCCGAAAGAGTCAGGCCGGGCGGCAAGGGGGTATGGTCTGGGGGCGTTCAGCAATTCATCGGTAGCGGCCGGGAATCGGCCTTGCTGAATTGCGGCAGCGTCGCGAATGCTTCCTTCAGCTTTTCATGCCACATGCGGCGCAGTTGTATCAGGTATTCGTTATCTTCCTGGAAGCAGTAGTATTCGTCGAGAGCCAGGCTGTCCTTGTGATAGACCAGCAGTTCCACCGGTGCGCCGACGCTGGCGTTGCTGCGCATGGTCGAGTCCATCGAAATCAGACAGCAGCGGCCGGCTTCCTGCAGCGATGTTTCGATTTTCAGAAACCGGTCGAGGACCGGTTTGCCGTATTTGTTTTCACCGATTTGCAAATAGGGGGTTTGGCGGGAGGTGGTAATGCAATTGCCTTCCGGATACACCAGATAGGCGCCGTGCGGCTCCTGGCCGATCTGCCCCGCCAGGATGAAGGTGGCCGAGGGGTTGAAACTGCTTTGGCCTTCATCGACATGCCGCCGTTGCTTTTCCACGCTGACATGGCCGACGTAATCGGCGGCTTCCGACAAATAGCTGACGCTGTCCAAATTGACTTCGGCCTGCTCCTTGATGTCCCGTTTCAATTGGTCGATCACCGCCTGCGTGGTCGCCAGATTGCCGGCACTGAGCAGGATGATCTTGCGATCGCTGGCCGTGGTAAAGGCATGCATTTTGCCGTAGGTGCTGACGTTGTCGATGCCGGCGTTGGTTCGGGAATCCGAGGTTAACACCAATCCGTCCTTCAGAGAGACGGCGATACAGTAAGTCATAAGCGCAGAGTCTGAAACATTAGGTTAACCGCAGTGTACTAGAGATAAACCGCAAAGGCCAACGCCGGTCTTGGTGGACTGAGGCCGAGAGTTTGGCCGGATCGCGGCTACCGGGTCCGACGTCCGGCCGTCAAAACACGATGTCGTCATCCGCCGCGATTTGTAAGGTCTGCTTGGTTTCCTGCACGATGCTCTCGCGGGTTTTGTCCAGATAGCCTCTGGCCTTGTCGATTTCCGTGCTCAGCGAGGCCACGGTTTGTTTCATGTTGGCCAGGGCTTCCAGTTTGTAACTGGCCACCATGTCCATCGTGTCGTAGATGTTTTTGAAGGCCACGGCCAGTTGGTCCAGGCTGACCGCCGCCGTGCCGGCCTGTTGCTGGATTTGCCCGGCCTGCTGCTTGAGCAGCGCCGAGGTGGATTCGATCAGGTTGCCGGTGGTGGCACGCAGCGCGCCGATCTGATCCAACACCAGCTTTTGGTTAGCCAGCGCCTGCGCCACGATCACGGCGGTGCGCAAGGCGGAGATGGTGGTGGTCGTGGCCCGGTCGACGCCCTTGATCAATTCCAGATTGTTCTTGCGGATCAGGTCCATCGCCAGATAACCCTGGATGGTCACGGCGAGCTGGGTCATCAAATCCTGCACCTTCTGCCGCAAGTAAAACAGCAGTTCTTCGCGAATGACGCGCGCCTTTTCCGGGTCGGCCGGCTCGATTTCGGCCAGCTTGGCTTCCAGCGCTGCGTCGATGCTGTGGCCGACGTGGATGTATTGCTCCAGCTTTTCCATGGTGTGCCAGGCGTTGACTTTCTCTTCTTCGATGGCGGCGTTGTCCTTGCGCAGTTCGTCCTGGCCGCCGTAAAGGGCGACGATGATGGCATCGATATGTTGCTGCGCCGATTGGTATTGCTGGAAATAATCGTGCAGCCGGTTGCCCCACGGAATCAAGCCCAGCAATTTGCGCGGTTGCAGCAAGTCGCCCTGGCGGGTGGGATCGAGCGCTTCCACTTGGTTGCGCAGATCGACCAGCGAACGGGAGATTTTCGAACCCTCGCTGAACACGCCGGCATCCAGCGCTTGGGTAGGTCGCGCCAGCAGGCGGTTGGAAATGGCGGCGGCTTCCTTAATTTCGCCGGCACCAAGCTGGTGAACGCTATCCACCTTGGCCTTGAAGGCCGGGCTTTGGCTGGATTCCGCCAACACCGTATCGATGAATTCGGCGACGCGCTGGTCCAGTTTGACCACGGTTTCGGTCGGCAGTTTGACCATGGAAACCGCTTGCTCCTTGGCGATCGGCAACACCGGGGCCGGTGCGGTCAGGGTTTCCGGCGGGGTCAATTCGGGGATGTTGCTCATCGTGGGTCTCCCTGGTGCTGTCGTTAAATGTGGGCGGGTCCGGAACCGGATTGCTAGTGCCGATCTGCGCCGGCAAGTGGCGGCCAGCGGCGCGGCCTATGATAACCCGGATTGGATTGGCGCCCGATCGCGTTCAGCCGCGCGGCCCGTTTCGGTTCGGATCGGCTGGCGAATTGGGGTATGATCGGCTTTCCACCTGTCTCGCCAAAACCCAACTCTTTGAGGGCGCCATGCCAATATTCCCGGAAGCTGCCGCAAGCCGCAAACTCGAACGCGATCTCGACCGACGCCGGTTGGGCGGCGTCTGCAGCGGTTTGGCGCGTTATACCGGTTTTAGCGTCACGGCCGTGCGGTTTATTTTTCTCGGCTCGATTTTTTTCAGTTTCAGTCTGACGTTCTGGCTTTACCTGGTGTTATGGATCGTACTGCCGGGGCGGCGTTCGTCGGTATCGGAACTGTCCTGGCGCCTCCGGCGCAAGGCCCGGCGCCTGGAAAAACTGATCGAGACGACCCAGGCCCGCTTGCGCCTGCCAGCGGCGCGGTCCGCGCTGGAGCATACCCATCAGTTGGTCCTGAACCTACTGCCGGATTTCGACGGCCTGTCCAATCGCAATAGTATTGAACTAGCCGCAGCCAAACGCGCGGTATTGGAACAGTTGCCGACTATGCTCGAACACTACCTGCGTCTGCCGCCGTCCGATCCGGAACCGGCGGGCGGCTCCGCGGCCGAGGAACGCTTGGGCCAGGAGTTGCAACGTCTGGAAACGCAATTGCGCGGGACGGCGGAAACGCTGTATTACCAGCGGATCGAGAAAGCCGCGGCAAATTCCGCCGCCCACCAAACCCCAGCGCAGCAAGCCGTTCCGTTGCCGGTTCGTCAGCAACTGGAATCTCTGCAGCGCCGCGTCGCCGGCAGGGTCGACGACGAGGTGGAACGCAAAATAGCCGGCATCGTCGATACCTTGCTGACACTTTTGTCCCGCCTGCCGCAAACCGTCGATGCCACCGACCCGGACCATTACAACCTGCAGCAAATCGCCCACGACTATCTGCCCGGCGCGATCGAACGCTACCTGGCCCTGCCGCCCGCGCTGGCCCGCACCGAACCGGTGAGCCAGGGCAAGACCGCGCATGCCTTATTGGCGGAACAATTGGACCTGCTCGACCGCTCGCTGCATAGCATGCTGACCAGCCTGTATCGGCACGACGCCCAAGGCCTGTCGATCCACGGCCGCTTTTTGCGCGACAAATTTGTGGAACATGCGGAGGATTGGTCGCAATGATTGCGCTGTCGCGACGGCTTAGCGTAAACCTGCCCAACCTTTCAGGCCAACCGGAACACCCACGCGCAATAAATTTTTAAACACCGGCCAACAGGGCTACCACCCGCTACGCAAAATCAGGGTGTGCCTGTCCGGCTTGCGTTACGCCGTTGTTTACGACTTTAGCGTCGCTTACAAATGCGTGCTGTCGGTGCCGGTATTGGCCGCATGTTTTTATTACCGGCAATGGCTCGATTTTTTGTCGGTGTTCGCCGCGACCGGCTTGATGCTGATCGCGGAAATGTTCAACACCACCATCGAAGCGCTGTGTGATTTCGTCGAATCCGGCCATAACGACAAAATTCGTATCATCAAGGACATCTCCGCCGCCGCCACCGGCATCGCCATATTGATCTGGATTGCGGTTATCGGCGCGGAATTGAACAGGCTATGGCAGGCGTTAACCTGAGCCACGCTTAAATTGCGCATACAGGCCGGCGCTTCGCCTGCCGGTTTTCCGATTGGCAAAGGCTTCGGTCGTGCACGGTGAAGCAGGCGACGACAGCGAAATTTTTTGCTGGGTTCGACTTTGTCGGAACAGGTTGGACTAATAGCGGCGCTTTCAAACGATCTGGCCCGTAAGGTTGATGTTATGCGAGAGCGAACAATAAATATTTGCGGCGAAGTGCCTTGCGGGTAGCCCGGCCGTGATGAAAGATCGCTCACTCTATCGGGAAATGGCAAATGCCTTTGGTAAGGCAGATATCCTTGTAGGATGCGGTGAGGAACGAACCGCATCGATCGAGAAAGGAGCTAAATAACAACGATGACGGACTACCGCCGCTTTCAATATCCCGGAGCCACGTGGTTTTTTACGGTCAATCTGGCTGAGCGTCGTGGCAATCGATTGCTGACCGACCAGATCGATCTACTACGAACCGCCTTCGCGCAGGTTAAAAGCCGCCACGCTTTTGAAATTGACGCGATTGTTGTGCTGCCAGAGCATTTACATTGCATTTTGACCTTGCCGGTTGGCGATTCCGATTTTTCTACCCGCTGGGGATTAATCAAAGCCAATTTTTCCCGGCGAGTCGCCAAAGGCGAGAGAATATCGAAAAGTCGAGAAAAACGAGGCGAACGGGGTGTCTGGCAAAGACGATTCTGGGAGCATCTGATTCGCGATGAAACCGACTACCGGCAGCATATCGATTATATTCATTGGAACCCAGTCAAACATGGATGGGTTCAGGTAGTCAAAGATTGGCCTTATTCCAGCTTTCATCGTTATGTGAAATTAGGTTAGTATGCCGAGAATTGGGGGCATGAAATCGACTTATCGAAGATAGCGGCGAGAGAGTGACGCGATCGATGCGGTTCACGTTGTTCACCGCATCCTACGTGCTGAAGGTTACGATCCGTCCCGCTTTTTGGAAGATAAAAAACTCAGGGTGCCGTTGTCCGCAATCAACCGATTCTGTTGAAAAAGTCGGTTTTTCTTGAATTTCGGCTAAATTGACCTGTTTCTATAATACTAAGACATTGTTTTTATTAGTAATTAATTTTCAGGTTATACCCAATTTTGCTAGAAAGGGACTTTTTCAACACAATCAACCCAATGCGGTCATTGAAGGTAAAATTATCATCGTCGGCAATTGCCAGCGTTGCGGCCACTGAACGACGATCGAGAAAACAGCGTTGTATGAAAGATGAATTTATTAAGATTGCGCGGTACCGAAAATTGATAAGATGTACGAAATTGTTAAAATCTTTCTAAAATTCAACCACCAAATAACCATTTTCTCATCGAAACATTTAATATGCTTAAAAAAATTCTAATATGTTTTTTGATTTATCAATACTTGCCATCCGTCAACGCAAATGAGAAATCTGATCAAGTAATAGATTTTCTTAAGACAGCGTGCGCATCTGGCGAAAAAGTCGAAATTGAAGCATCAGGTGATGGTGCGCTCTCTCTTGGAAACAAAGGTCTCAAAGGCAAGCTTATTTTCAGCAAAAGCGATTTTCGTGGAATTTCGGAGGGCCTCAACAGTGAAAATCAAGCCAAAAACCTTGAAAATGTTCGAGAATGCATGAAGCCGTACATTAATAAAATTATTGATCATATATTTGGCGATTTATAAACGTTAATGGTATAAACAAAAATAAAATTGCGATCCGTATGAATACAAGATTTTTGTTATTTTTTTTGGTTTGTTCGTGTATTTTACCTGTGAATGCAGATGATAAAGTTATTCAAGCCATAGATTTTTTGAAAACATCATGTGCATCCGGTGATAATCTCGAAATTATAGCTGAGAGTGATGGAAGGCTCTCTTTAGAAAAACAAAGTACCCAGGGACGTATTTATTTAAACAAGAGCGAAGCACGCGGAATTGCAGTAGGTTTGAATAGCGAAGATCAAGTTAACAATCTTCGAGACGTCAGAGAGTGCATGAGACCTTACATACACAGGATTGTTAATTATATTCTTGGAGAACTAGGGGACGGTCCTCCGAAGCATCAATCAACTCTGATCAGTCAAATAAATTTAAATATAACAAAAGATCAATTTTTGGATATATTGAGCAATAAAAATAAAACATGTACTTGGGAAACTTCTGATGAAGGTGGTGTTATTTGTTCCACCAATATTAATTTTTTAGACCTTTCTGATTGGGATGGTCGTTTTTTCTTTAAAAATGGAATTCTTTATAATTTTAATCTTTCTAAAAAAGCACTATATCATACAGAGAAATGTGAGAATCTTGAAAAACCTTCGACACGTCCTCTATATGCATGCTCCGGCAACGACGGAAGTTTAGATGAAGTTAATGTATTGTGCGCCCCTAATGCTGCCAAGGCTTTCGAATCTTCTTTAATTTCAAATTTTGGTGAACAATTAAGGGCGCCAGAAATTACTAATAATAATTATGATCCTTTTGAAAGAATTACTAATTGTAACCGTGCTATTTGCACTGGAAGCGGAAATGCCTATGCAAAGAAGTTATTTTTCAAGGCAAACCAAAATTTAAAACTTGTTGCTAAATATTGGTCTAATAACTACGACTTTGAAATAAAACAAAGTTACAGTGAGAGGAGTTATAAGGGAGGCATAAAGAATGTTCAACATTCAGCATGTGGGTACCTGTTAGACTTCCTGTCAGGCAATGACTAGAGGTGTAAGATGCAAGTTCTGTGGTGAGTACATTAAAACTACAACAAATTGTATGAATTAATCGTCGGCTATCAACCGCTCATTTATTTTTGGATTAAAAAACCTGATCGTCTCTTGATGGCCGTCACGAGCCAAGTACCGATTTCCCCGAGTGTGGGTCGGACTGATCTCAAACGGGTGCCGGCTTGCCTGTGGGCAACCCACCGGCGGCTTAACCTGTACTCGGCCATTGGCTATACTGCAGGCTTCAGGACAACTGGCGGGTAGCGGAGCGTGGCGACGAAACGAAGGTTGGCGATTATCGGTGCGTTAATCGCGGTTGGCGCAGGCGGCCTGGGCTGGCAGGGCAGCCGAAACGGCAACGATCCGGATGTGTTGCTGCTGCACGGCAATATCGATATCCGCCAGGTCGAGTTGAGTTTTCGCGACCCGGAGCGGATCGAGCGGGTTGAGGTGCAGGAGGGCGAGCGGGTCGAACGCGGCCAGCTGTTGGCGACGCAAGCGCTGGAGCGTTTTCAATATACCAAGGATCAGGCGGCGGCGACGCTGGCCGTGCGCCAACACCAGCTCGACAAGTTGTTGCACGGCTCCCGGCCGCAGGAAATCCGCAAAGCCGGTAACGACGTCAAAGCCGCCGAAGCCGCCGTGGTGCTGGCGGAAAAGGAACTGGCCCGCTTGAAAACCCTGGTGGCGCGCAAACTCAGTTCCGTAGAGTCGGTGGATCGGGCCAAGGCCCAATACGACTCGGCGCGGGAGAATCTGCAGGCCTTGCAGCAGCAATACGCACTGGCCGAGATCGGACCGCGGCGCGAGGATATCCGGGCGGCCCAGGCCCAGGTCGAGGCCGACCGCGCCGCGCTGCAACTGGCGGAAAAAACCTGGACCGACGCCCATCTTTACGCACCGCAGACCGGCGTCGTCCAAAACCGCATCCTGGAACCGGGCGACATGGCCGGCCCGCAGACGCCGGTGTTGACCCTGGCCCTGCCGGAGCCGCTGTGGGCCAGAACCTATCTGGCCGAAACCGATCTGGGCAAGGTTCGCCCCGGCGCGCCGGCCAGGGTCTACAGCGACAGCTTTCCCGGCAAGGCTTATCCCGGCTGGGTGGGCTATATCTCGCCGACCGCCGAATTCACTCCCAAAAGCGTCGAAACCAGCGAACTGCGCACCAGCCTGGTCTACCAGATTCGGGTATTCGTCTGCGATAGCCAGGACCAGTTGCGCTTGGGGATGCCGGTCAGCGTGACGATCGATACCCGGCAGCAACCGCTGGCGCAACCGGGCTGCGGCCCGCGGCCGTGAACCAATCCGCTAGTGCCTGCGCGCTGCGCTTTGCGGCGGTCAGCAAGGCGTTTGCCGATACCGGCCCGGCCCTGCGCGACATCGACCTGGCTTTGCCGGTCGGCGGCATCACGGCGCTGGTCGGACCCGACGGCGCCGGCAAAACCACGTTGCTGCGTTTGGCCGCCGGTTTGCTGCTGCCGGACCGCGGCCGCATCGAAAGCTTTGGTTTGGATAGCGTCACGGCCGGCGGCCGGTTGCATAGTCTGATCGGTTACATGCCGCAGCGCTTCGGGCTTTACGAAGACCTCAGTGTGCAGGAGAACCTGCAACTGTATGCCGACCTTTACGGCATTGCGCAAGCCGAGCGCCAAAGCCGCTTCGCCGATTTGATGCGGATGACCAATCTGGCCAAGTTCGGCGAGCGACTGGCCGGCCGCTTGTCCGGCGGCATGAAGCAAAAGCTGGGCTTGGCCTGCACTTTATTGAACCGGCCGCGCCTGTTGTTGCTGGACGAACCGTCGGTCGGCGTCGATCCGTTGTCGCGCCGCGAGTTGTGGCAGATCATCGCCACGCTGGTCGCCGAATTCGGCACCACGGTGTTGCTCAGCACCGCTTACATGGACGAAGCCGAACGCTGCCAGCGCGTGGTGTTGCTGGATCGCGGCGAAATCCTGCACCAGGACGCGCCGGCCGCATTCCACGCATTGGCTAGCGATTGCAGTTTCCTGTTGTCCAGCCCCCGCAGTTCGAACCGGGCCTTGCAACAACGCTTGGCGGCGCACCCCGACGTGGTCGACAGCGTCGTGCAAAGCGGTGCGGTGCGCACCGTGGTCAGGCCGGGTAGCCGGCCGGATTGGTCCAAGTTGTTTCCGGGCGCCGAGACCGTGGTCGCCCGGCCTGTGGCGCCGCGCTTGGAGGACGCCTTCATTTTGCTATTGACCCGGCGCCGCAGCAGCATAGCGGATGCGGAGACGGTTTGTTTCAACCCTCACGGCGCAGGCGCCAAACTCGAAGGTAGTAGGGCTCCGGTGATCGAGGTCGATCAGGTCGACCGCTGGTTCGGCCGGTTCCAGGCTGTGAAAAAATTGTCGTTTCAGGTCGGCCGCGGCGAAATCTTCGGCTTGTTGGGTGCCAACGGCGCCGGTAAGACCACGACCTTCCGCATGCTATGCGGTCTGCTGCCGGCCAGCAACGGCACCTTGCAGGTGGTCGGGCTGGATTTGCGCCGCGCCGCCTCGCAAGCCCGAGCCCGGCTGGGCTACATGTCGCAAAAATTCTCGCTGTACGGCCAATTGTCGGTCCGGCAGAACCTGGAGTTTTTCAGCCAGGCCTACGGCCTGCACCAGGGCCGGCGCCGGGAGCGGATCGATTGGGCGGTGGGCCAGTTCGGCTTGCAAGCCTTTCTGGAGCATAACAGCGCCGATCTGCCCCTGGGCTACAAGCAGCGCTTGGCGTTGGCCTGCGCGTTGATGCACGAGCCGGAAATCCTGTTTCTGGACGAACCCACTTCCGGCATCGACCCGCTGGCGCGGCGCGAATTCTGGGCCAGGATCAATCAATTGGCGGCGCAGGGGGTGACGATTCTGGTTACGACCCATTTCATGGAAGAAGCCGAATACTGCGACCGCTTGCTGATCATGCGCGAAGGCGACATTCTGGCGGCCGGCACGCCGGCCGAGATCAAACAGCGCAGCCAGACCGGCGGCGCAGAGCCGGTAACGACGATGGAAGACGCCTTTATCCGGCTGGTCGAAGCCGGCGGCGAGGCCGGCGGATGAGCGGTTTCGGTTTGCGTTTGCGCGGTTTGATGCGTAAGGAGTTCCTGCAAGTCTGGCGCGATCCCAGCAGTCTGGCGATTGCGTTCGCGATGCCGGTGTTTCTGCTGTTGCTGTTCGGTTACGGCGTGTCGCTCGACGCCAAGCAGGTGCCGATCGGTCTGGTCATCGAGCAAACCTCGCCGGCCGCGCGCGAATTTGCCGGCGGCTTCGCGCAGTCCGACTATTTCGCGCCGCGCTATTTCGCCAATCTGCGTGAGGCGGAAGCGGCTTTGCTGGCGCGGCAGATCAACGGCATCGTCCATTTGCAAAGCGATTTTGCCCGGCGTTTGCAGGCCAATGCGCCGGCGCCGATTCAAGTTATTTTGAACGGCGTCGACGCCAATACCGCCAGGCTGGTGTCCGGTTACGTGCAGGGCGTGTGGGACAAATGGCTGGGCGCCGATGCCGAACGCAGCGGCCGGGCGGCAAACCGTCCGGTGCAGATGGAAGCGCGGATCTGGTTCAATAGCGCCTTGCGCAGCCGCAATTTTCTGGTGCCGGGCTTGATCGCCGTGATCATGACCCTGATCGGCGCCTTGTTGACCGCATTGGTGGTGGCGCGGGAATGGGAGCGCGGCACGATGGAAGCCTTGATTTCGACGCCGGTGACGGTGCGCGAGGTGCTGCTGGGCAAACTGTTGCCGTATTACCTGTTGGGCATGGGCGGCATGTTGTTGTCGATCGGCATGGCGGTGTTTTTGTTTCAGGTGCCGCTGGCCGGCTCGCTGTGGGTGTTGCTGCTGGCCGGCACCTTGTTTTTGCTGGCGGCCTTGGGCATGGGCCTGTTGATTTCGATTGCCGCCAAAAACCAGTTCGTTGCCGGCCAGATCGCGATTATCGTCACCTTTCTGCCGGCGTTTATCTTGTCCGGCTTTATATTCAATATCGACAGCATGCCGCCGGCGGTGCAACTGATCACGCATCTGGTTGCGGCGCGCTATTTCGTTGCAATTTTGCAGACCGTGTTCCTGGCCGGCGACGTCTGGGAGGTGATCCTGCCCAATGCCCTGGCCTTGTTGGCGATGGCCGCGGCCTTTCTGGCCCTGGCCCTGTGGCGCGCGCCGCGCCGCTTGGAGTAAGCGATGTGGTGGCGGGTTTATGCCTTGTTGGCTAAAGAATTTTTGAATTTGCTGCGCGACAAGAAAAGCCGCTTCGTGCTGATCGTGCCGCCGTTGGTGCAACTGTTCGTGCTCAGCTACGCCTCCACCTTCGATCTGAACCAAATGCCGATTGCGATTTACAGCGAAGACAGCGGACAAGCGGCGCGGGATTTGATCGCCCGCTTTACCGGCGCGCCGGCCTTCCGCGAAGAGCTGCGGATTACCCGGCAGGAGCAGATCGCCGCCGCGCTGGACAGCAAGCGGGTGTTGCTGGTGTTGCACATCGGCCGCAATTTCAGTCGCGATCTGCTCGGCGGGCACCAGTCGGGCAGTCTGCAAGTGTTGCTGGACGGGCGCGATTCGAATACCGCGCAGATTGCGCAGGGGTACCTGCGTTCGGTATTGAGCCGGTTCAACAACGACTGGGCGGCCGGCCGCGGCCAGGCCGGGCCGCCGGCGGAACTGATCGTGCGGGCCTGGTTCAACCCCAATCTGGAAAGCCGCTGGTTCATTGTGCCTGGCATCGTCGGCCTGCTGACCCTGGTGGTGACGATGACGGTCTCGGCCTTGTCGGTGGCGCGGGAGCGGGAGCAGGGCACCTTTGACCAACTGCTGGTCACGCCGTTTACCCCGACCGAAATTCTGTTGGGCAAGGCGATACCGGGCCTGATCATCGGCGTGCTGGAAGCCTCGCTCAGTATCTTTTTCGCGGTGTTCTGGTTTCAGGTGCCGTTGTTGGGCAGCCTGCCGGCGCTGTATCTGGGGATCGTGTTGTACGTGTTTTCGGTGATCGGCGTCGGCCTGATGATTTCGTCGCTGTCGTTAACCCAGCAACAGGGCCTGCTCGGCGGTTTTCTGGTGATCGTGCCCGGCGTGATTTTGTCCGGCTACGCCACGCCGATCGAAAACATGCCCGAGCTGGTGCAGCATTTCACGCTGATCAACCCGCTGCGCTATTTTCTGGTCATCATCCGCGGCGTGTTTCTGCAAGGCTTGCAGACCGCCGATTTGCTCGACCAATACTGGCCGCTGGCGATCATTGGCCTGTTCTGTCTGAGCTGCGCCGGCTGGTTGTTTCGCAAGCGCTTGTATTGAGCGCCGCCGTCAGCGCAGTACCCGGATCGAACCGAGCGTGCCGGTTTCCACCGTGACGCTGAGCCGGGTGATCTTGCTGACCCGAATCGCGTTTTTCGGTTGCGAGGGGTCGAAATTGAATTCGTCGCCCTCGCGGACCATGAAGGTGCCGACGCCGGTGACTTCCAGCAAGGCGATAAAGGGCTTGCCTCTTCGTTTGCCTTTTACAAATGGATATTGAATAGATACCCTTACTTTTTATTTAAATTCCGTCCAGTCCAAATCGACATCCAATCCTACCCACGCTGCCAAGGGCGCGCCCGGTCCAATAAAGGTGGTTTTATTCCAAGCATCAGAATCAGTAATAAAGTTACCTGCAGAGTCAAAGCTGTTGCGGCCTAAATCACCTGCAGTGGCATATTTTTTATTAAACAGGTTGTCTACTTTGGCAAACAGGGTAATGCTTTTATTAAACTTATAATTCGCTCTCAGGTTAAACACGATATAGCCTGCAGTTTTACCACCACCGATATAGTCGTTTGGGTCGCGATTAAAGCCACCGCCTGTGGCATTACTGGCGGCTCTTGGTTGATGGTCATTATTTTCGTTGCCGCGTACAAAGGCTGATGAATGCGCTACCATATTAATAGTGAAATCAAATTTGTCATTGAACTGATGACTCCAGCCGGCTTGAATGATATGGTTGGGCAGGCCTGGTAAAGAATCACCAGGTTCTATTTGGTTATAAGCCTGCAAGGTTATTGGCGCGGTGTTGCTACTATTGCTTTCATTGATTGTGCGCGCTGCAGATTCAAAGGTCGCTTCTAAAAACGTGTAGCTCAAATGCAGCTTGTTTTTGCCTAAAGTCCCATCCAGTCCCATCTCAAGGCCTTCACGCCGGGTACCCCCAAAATTATCAAATAAACCCCGGTTTTTACGGCCTAGCGGCACAAATAAAATATCGTTTGTTAAATCGGTACGAAACCAGCCCACGTTCCATTGCAAAATGTCTGTAGCACCGCGAAAGCCAGCCTCGAATGCAGTGGAGCGCACCTGCTCCAAATAAGGATCGGATGATAACGCGGTGGGAATCGAACAGCCATATTGATAATTGGTGCTGCCGAGACTATTATCTTTAGTTTTATCGTTGGCGCAACCCAATTCAATGACCGTAGGCGTTCTTGCGCCTCTGCTGATGTTGGCATAAACAGCCAAATCTTGCTTCGCTTGCCAGGTAATACCAAGGGCCGGGTTGAAACTTTGATAATTGTAATCTCCTTCACTACAGATAAAGCGGGCACGAAAATCAGCTGAATTTAGTGCGCAACGCTGTCGGAGAGGGTCTAGTAATCCTCGATTGGGTTGGCTCGGATCAACGGCAAATTGGTATAAATCGATGCCGCGATCTGATGTCAAGTTATTGGTCACATTAGTCCAGTTATAACGTGCGCCAAAAGTAATATGCAAGTCATCAAGCGGTGACCAAGTATCTGTAAAAAAGATACTTTTTGTTGTGCTTTGTCCATTAAGATCATTTCTAGTAACGGGAAATTTTGCCGCATACAAGCCCTCAATAGAATAAGCCTCGTCTCTAACCGGCGTCACGACATGCGATATGTCGTTGATTTCGCCAAACTTTTGCCCTTGCAAAAAATGGATTTTATTACTATCCAACGTTGCGCCAAGCACCATTTGATGTTTGTTAGAATCCAACATCATTTGCAAGGCCAAACCTTCAGAACTTTGCTTTAGATCAGATAAATTGAATACGCCTTTTATATATTCAACGCCTGCTACACGCCCTTGTAAAGCATTGTAAGTATCATAAATATCACCATTAACCGCCGATTGGTCTATCTTACGGCTATAGGCCATACCCGTCAGGCTGATGGCGTCGCTTAAATAAGCTTGCGCATTAACATTATAGTGGCTCATGTCATTTCTCGATTCGTCGGGCGAGGTAAACACGGCTTCTCGATTAATATCAGCGGTTTCATACGGTAATAAGCCATTACCGACTAGTTTGTTGTCTATATTAAGGGCACTAACATTAAGTTCGCCAAAAGGTAATCGAAGTGTTAACTGGTTATACAATTGCCGGATATTGCTAGGCGAATTAACACGCCAACCGTCTTCTTTTAATTGGTTATAGGCAGTAAATAACCCAAAAGTACCATTATTTATACCGTTAGAAATCTGCGTTTGCAGCCTGCCCCAACTACCACCTAATACTTGTGCTCTAGTATGTTCGTCACTGAAGCCAGTTTTGGTTCTTAATGCCAAGGCACCACCCAACGTATTTAAGCCGAACATGGGATTGGTGCCAGGAATCAAATCCAAACTGGCTAATGCATTCATGGGAATTAAACCCCAATTTACAATTTCGCCAAATGGCTCATTAATGCGAACACCATCCATATAAACCGAAATGCCTTGCGGCGTTCCGATAGCAGGTGACGCAGTAAAACCGCGGAAATTGAGATCCTGCTGAAAAGGATTGCCAGCATAGTCCGTAACGCTAACCGATTGCATTTGACTATTCAAAAATTCGGTTACATTCAACGCTTTAGATTCGGCCAAGTCTTTATCGGATGCACTTTGTATATTGGTGGTTGACATCCCGCGATCAATTGCCAATCCAGGTAGAGGTGTGATAATGCGAAGACGACGTTCTGTAACTATAACGTCTTCTAATTGGGAAACATCTTTTTGCTGGTCGGTTGATTGATCTGGTATTTGATTTGGCGGCTCGGAGGAGTCTTGCGAGGCTTCAAGTTTAACTTCCGATTTTGCAGGCTGTTGTGCGCTTTGTGTTTGATTTTCAGGGGGTGATTGCCCGCTTTCCAAAACAATATTTTCTATCGGATCGGCTGCACTTTCATTTGCTTTTGCTTTAAAAGATAACAACGTAGTGCTAGCTGCACTATAAAACACAATACCTGCAATAAAATACTTTTTCACAATATATGTAGCCATAGATAAGCTAGTTCTTATTCATTCTTAGGCCTTTGCACTAATTCCAGAGCTCATGAATACGACTGTTTGAAACGGCCTCTCGATTCGGCTAATTGACTATCAGCAATCCAGGTGTTGCCGTGCCGGCATCAATGAAGGGAGATGTAAGACCGGTCATCCCATGGACATTGAAATGCCGGTCAGAAGAAATAAACCAAGAACGAAGTCTTAACCGACCTTTCGCGCCCTCAGCAGACCGATACCGAGCAATGCACTAGTAAATAGTGGCAGCGCTGCAGGAACAGGGACGGGGGCTATTACATCAAGACGATAGGAATTCGCGGTGCTGGCTGAATTACCCCAATAGCCGCTCGCGGCAATACCGCGCAATGACGGATCGATGTTGGTCGTTCCGCGAATTTTAATCCAGGCATAAGTATCCGGAAGGCTCGGGTCGTTGCCATTAGTAACCGGATTGCTGAGTAGGCTAGCTACACTGATGTTGGACAAACCAGCTCCATTGAAGATATCAATGGTGGAGCTCTTGCCTTGGGTCAGGCTGTCGGCAGTGAATGTCGATCCGCTGAAATTGAATTCCTGGGCAAAAGCCTGCCAACCATTGGTGGCGCCCCCTTCTTGCCACTCGATGCCGCCACTACCTAAAGGTGTGCCGCTAACATTTGCCCAACGATTTCCGACGCCTGCACTGTCGTATCCATTGAGACCATTCTCTTCGTGATCCATGGTGCCCGGAAAATTTAGCACATAAGAACCGATCCACGTGGCGGTGCCTGCCACACCGCTGCCGAACTGATTGGTTCCGAGATTTGTGATTGTTGCTCTGACGCCCCCAGAGCCCTCCCCCGCTGAGGCCAGTTGCGCCGGCGTGAGTATGTCTGCAAGGTCTGTAATGGTCAGTGAGGCGACCGGAGATACGCCTGCACTGCCATACTTATTGGTCGCTATATAATTGAAATTCAAGTTAACCGTGGCTGACCATGCACTGGGGGCATTTAAAGCAAACGCACTAATCAGCGTTAAATATTTAATCGAATTTTTCATGACTGTTAATTAATATTGTAATAACGAATGTTGCGAACAAAATGTTCGAGTCCGATTTTCGGGAAATTTATAACCAAAGACAAGGGAATAATTCCTTTTTTATGCTTTGGTGAAAAAATCATTGCGAATTGCAGTGTTTGCCGGCTGTTGGTTTTGCAAAAAACGAATTGCCAATCACTACATTTAGTGTTTTTTTATAAGCCCTGTGCCATATATTGTGAACGGATAGCACTAAAAATCAATTTTTCAACAGTCTGCCAACCATGAGAGTTAGCTTGCTGTTGTAAAATAGACGAAGGCGGGTCAATTATTGTTTGTTCCGGGAAAAATTCCTTTTCTTTTTCTTTAAGTCTGCTAGCTCAAACTCAAGGGATATTTGTGATAATTTATGTGTCGCTATAAGTAATTTGGTCCTATTCTACAAGTTCTATCCATTTATTATCCAGGACAGGTTTTTGGTTCTGGCCGAAAATTCCGCTGACTATAATGGGTTTTTTAGTTTTCTGATTTGTGGATGAATTAGTAGTGATGTGGGGTTGTTAATATAGTGTTTTAAATTTTTTCAAGCAAAACGGACATCAATTTTTAAGGAGACGTCCATGAAAGTTAAGTTAAAAAACTTAGGTGTACAGGCCTTACTGGCAACAGCGTTTTTTGCAGGGTCGACAACATCCCAAGCGGGGAATTTTGTGACTTTAAACAACGGTGTTGGAGGCAGTTTAACCACCGGTAACGGCGGCATCGTTTCTGGGACAACTAATCAAAATGTGGATAAATTGTTTATAGAGACCACTTCTGCGATCTATTTAAACGGTTTTGATCCTTCAAATTTAACGGGTGAGGTAGTAGCCAGTTCGCTGAGCTATCGCGCATTTACAGGCACAAATACAATTTCTACCGGCACCTTGACTTTGCTGGATTGGCAGGTTACGCGTGATGTGGCCTTGTCGCAGCCTGGCCAATTTGATTATTTCGATTTTGTGTATCGCGATAGTGCAGACAACAAACTGGTGTTTGGTACACGCGCACTCAATCAACTTGATAATAATGAGGAGGCAAACTTTCTATATCGCTATGGCTTTTCCGGGTTTGAAACAGCATCGGCCTGGACATATTTAACCGATTTTGACTTAAGGCAGTATCAGGCGGCGCGCACTGATAGCTTAAGCCCCGCTCCGACTTTGCCTTTTGATGCCGATGCCGTTCGCCAAAGAAGTGATATAAGCTTATCTGAAGGTAATCCTTGGAGTGGATTATATCTTGTGAAAACAGATGCAACTAATTACGCCTTGGGTGAAAAAGCAATCGGTTTTGGACAAGCCGGTGAAGAAGGTCAAGCGGTTGTACGCGGATATATCGGCGGTTATATTCCAACTGCTACCACCGCCCCCGTCCCTTTACCGGGAGCTTTCGTCCTGATAGCAACAGGTTTGAGTTTTTTGGGTTTCTCAGCGCGCCGAGGGAATAAAGCTTGATTGGTTAACTAAGTAATTATACTCTTTGCATGACCAGGTTTTATGTAAAACAATATGCTATATATTGTCAAATTAAACTTTGAAGTGCTGAGAGTATATTACAAGCATGCGCCCATCTAGCTACTCCAATGTTTGCTATCTTCCGTATTATTTTTAAATAAGTTTGGGATGCAAAATAACAACAAAAATCTAGGCTTCATAAAATCCTTATTTTTATTGTTAACTGTCGGAGATATCCGAGACAATTCGACTGTCGATTTGAGCTAGTTGCGTGCGGTGAGTTGCATTTAGTTCCGGTCGAAATTGCGCCGAATGCTGAAACTAGGATTCCAACTGCGCAAGGATGCGCAATTCTATCCTTTTTGCTTAGTTAACCAAGGCCCAGAGTCTGCCGTGTTGCCTGAATCCGGCTCTGAAGGCGGACAACTCTTCCCCGGTTTTTTGTTTCCTTACACACATTGCTCTGGTCGCTGGTTTTGACGATGAGCTGGTTGTGTGTTCCTGGTTGACGGTGACGAACACCACTTTATTGGCGCCGGCGACTTCGGCAAACTTGTCGCTATCGATATGTTTGCCGTCCTAGACGCTCATGTTTCCAGGCACCTGGTCCTGAAAGGTCAGATTGCCCATCCGCTGCCCATCACCGGGTTGAAGCTGACTCGAACCCGAGGTGCGTACAGGTTTTGAATGGCCATGGCAATGGCGAGGACGTTGGGGGTGCGGAGTTGAAATACTTTGATATTGTCGTCCTGGCCCAGCATCAAATCTTGGCTGTACTGGTCCTTGGTCATCAGTCGGTAAGTGCCGGGACCGCCTTCGTCCTGGCGGTACCAGAGTTCGCTGATGCGACAGATCGCGCGAAGGGCGTCTTCGAGCGCGATTTTCTTGAGAAAGATGGTGACTTCTTTTTTACCGGCTTCGGGGGTGGCGACGATGTTGACCTTGGCGTCTTCGGACAGCACGCGGATGATGTCGGCGACCTGGGTATTTTTGAACTCCAGTTCTTCGATAATAAAGGCGTTGCCGGCTGCCTGCGTATCGGCGCTAATCATCAAAACCATGATCGTCAATAGGAATATGCACTTCGTGAACTTGTCCAACAAGCCAAGCATCCTTTGTTTTTCTTATTTGCCGCCAATTTGGCGGGGTAATCACTCTTGGGTTTCCGGTTTGTTTTGCTGGGCGGGGCGGCCTGATCCGCGCTTACGTCCAAAAAAATCTGCGATGCATACCGAGGTTGCATCGCAGATTTTTAAAACAAACGGAGGAAACACAATTAATTCAACAACGCATCCTGCAACGTCCTTGTCGTTACTTCTCCTGAGTAATCCGTTAACCGACTCACATTTTAAGCGGGTGGGAATTATGGCTAGTAGGGAATAAAACCCAAATTTGGCCGGGAAAATTTCCCGATATCAAGCGATACTAAATATTGTAAGGCCGCGGTTTTAGTGCGAGTAGAGCGATAAGTCCCGAATCTTCTGCGGAATTTTTCGGAAATTTTATCGGCATTCGGCGAATTGACACCGGGTTTGAGCTTACAAAGCGTAGTCCGTCGGCGTCGAGGTTGGCGGCTGCGACTGTTTCAGGGATTCGGTCTGCCGTCTCTTCCCTGTTCCTTTTTACTTACCATCGCAATCTGCAAGGTCCGGTTTTGGCTATCCGCTTATTGGTCGTCGATTCAGAATCCAGTGCAAATACGTTCGATGCCGCCGCCTTAGCGGCAGAGGGAGTAATGGCCGACGTCACCGAATTCGCCGGCCCGGACTGCGATCGGCCGCAGCCGGACGTGATTTGGTTCGCCGACCGGGCTGAACGCGGGGCGGTCGCGCGCGTCGCCGAGATTAGGGCAATTGCGCCGGAATGCCGGGCGCTGCTGGTAGCCGGCGTTTGTGGCAGCCGGGCCTTGGCCTACCTGCAGGCGGGCGTGGTCGGAGTCGCCGATTTCGGTACCGATACGCAACGTCTGGCCGAAATAGCCCATCGAGTTCTGGGCGGGGCCTATTATCTGGACCCGGATATCGCCCAAGTCTTGGCGATCCGCCACGTCAAGCGCTTGTTGGAGCCGTTCAACGCATTGAGTTCGCGCGAGTTCGACGTGTTTTGCATGTTGGCCGAGGGATTTGCCTTGCAAGACATCGCCGAGCAGTTTGGCATCAGTTCCAAGACCGTTTCCAACTGTCAGACCTCGTTGAAGCTGAAACTTGGCTTGGACGGTCGGGACGCGATGAAAAAATTTGCCGAAAGCCATGGCTTGATCTCGGGTTGAAGGGTATGATTCCCGTCATTCGGGAATTTTTCCTTTTTTTATGTGAGGTGAGTTATGAAGAAGATATCGGTAAAAACCGCGGTAATGGTCGGTTTGGGTTTGTTGTCGCTGGGTGCGGTGGCGGCCGATCAGGGTTTGGAAAGCTGTATCCAGGCGGTGAAAAAAGAAAAATCCGGCGACTTGGTCAAGTTGGAGAAGTTGAACGTGGCCGGCAAGGGTGTTTACGAGCTGGAATTACGCGACGGCAACCGTCAGGAATGGGAATTCATGTGCGACGCCGATAGCGGCAAATTGACCGAGCGGGAATCGGAAGTCGCCGATCCGAATAGTCAGGCCTTCAAAAAGAGCGTCAAGGTTACTGAAGAAGACGCCGCGGCGACCGCATTGAAAGCCAATCCCGGCACCATAGAAGAAGTCGAATATGAGATCGAGGAAAACGGCGCCGCGTCTTATGAATTCGATATCGTCAACGATAAAGGCGTCGAAACCAAGATAGAAGTCGATGCCGCCAGCGGCAAGATCATCGAGACTGCCACCGAGGAATGGGAAATCGGCGAGGAGGCCGACGAACGGCGTTAAGTAATAATCTCCCCGATTGCGACAGCCCTGTTGCAATCGCTTCCTCTCTTCAGCTACCAGGGGGCGGAGGAGGTTATCTAAACAAATCTCCTCTCCACTCTGCTTGTTTACTCGGCCCCGACATCAGAACTCGAACCTTACCCCGGCATTGATGGCGTGGCGCGAGGTGTTCTCCAGGCCCAAGGTCGTATCGTACTGCACGAAGGCCGAACCGCCGTAAGGCAGCTGCGCGGAAACCGCCGCCCTGACGTTCAAGTAACCCTGATCGACCACGTAGGACGCGGTGGTGAATTTGACGTTGGGCTGGTCGGCAAAACCGGTCTTCATGCTGGGTAACTTGTCTATTCACTGCCGCTCGTATTCGACGTTGATTTGCGACACCAGCACCCCGAACGGCAGGCTGAAGCTGCGCATGACGACGGCGCCGACCGCGCTGGTCAGCGAATCGTATTGCTGGTCGTCGATAATCAGGTTCATCCCCAAATTGGCGCCGTGTTCCTTCCTGCCGGCGATGGACATACGCGCGTATTCGCCGCGGGCCCGCAAACCGAAAGTCCACTCGCCGACCGGCAAATCGTAGCCGCTGGACAGGCTGAACTGCTGTTGCCAGCCGTCGGTTTTGCTTTTTGCGGTTTCATTGACGGCATTGCCGTTGGCGTCGGTATAGGCCGTGGTGCGGTTGGTATGGTATTGGTTGTAAGTCAGGTTGCCGACGGCATCGATATACCAGTTGTCGGTCAGATTCAACGAGCTGAATAGCGATGCGGTATAGCCGCCGATGGACTGGTCGCCGCCGTTGTTGGCGACCTCGGCGTAAGTGTTGCCGTAACCGATTGAGGTACCCAATAAAAACCGCTGGCTGAAGCGGTAGTCGGCGCCGGCCGTGACGCCGTAAAGCGCCGAGCGCTAGCCGCGCTGCACCAGTGTCGAGCTGCGATCCACCCATTCGAACTGGCCGTTCAGGAAAAAACCCAGGTTCTTGAACGACGACAACAAATCGGGCGGGCTGTCCCGGTCGCTTTGCAGATTGATCGACAGCGCGCCGGAACCGGGCGTGGCGCCGGGCGCCTGGCCGGAGCGGTCAGCGCTTGCCGGTACGCCGCCGCCTGCGGGAGAGGGGGCGGACGTGGGCGCCGTTGCCGGTGACCGGGCCGTTCAACACCAGGTTGTTGCCATTGGCGCCTAGCGTGCCCTGGTTAACCAACTGGCCGCCGACACTGCCGTTGCCTTGCAGCGCGGCGGTCGCGGCGACCACGACATTGCCGCTGTTGATCAAGGTGGATTGGTTATCCAATTGGAAATTGCCGGTCAACAGCAGGTTGGTCGAAGTGCCGCCGTTGCCGTCGATGATAAATTTGCCGGGTCCGAGCATCGAACCGCCGGACAAGGTTGCCGAAGACACTCTCAATTCGCCCGATCCGGATAAGGTGCCGCCGGTCTGAATGTACTGGTCGACTTCGGTGACGGCCGCCGCGAAAGTGACGTGGCCGTCGTTAATCACCAGGGTCTGACCCAATATCGCCGGCGTCGATGAGGCGAAATTGACGTTGCCGCCATTGATTGTCGTGGTGCCGCTGACGGTGTAGCCGGCGTTGATATCGGTGGTGTCGACGTTTTCGGCGCCGCTAAAAGTCGCATTGGTCGCGGTTAGCGCTGCGTTCAGGGTGTTGGTACCGCCGCTGGCCGTGAACGAAGTAACGGATAAGGCTTTGTCGATAGTGTTGCTGCCGCCGCTCAAGGTAATGTTGGCGGATGTGACGCCGGCGCCGCTGGTGATCTGGTTGCTACCGCCGCTGAAGGTCAAATTGGTGGTGGCGATTGTCGCGCCGGTCGCGAACTGGTTGGTGCCGCCGGCAAATTCCAAGCTGCCGGCGCCGGTATAACTGCCGGTAAGCGTGTGGTTGCCGCTGCCGTTGAAAATCAAGGTCCCGGCGTTAACCTGGGTCGTGCCGGTGTAGCTGTTGTCCCGCTGAGGGTTACCGTGCCGGCGGTGGTTTTGTTGATGCCGACGTTACCCGCCAGCGCGGTCTCGATCGAACCGGATTGCAGATTGTAGGTCGTGTTCGAGGTTAAAACCCCGCTGCCGCTGACCGTGCCGGATTGCAAATCGAATGCGCTGTTCGAAGTCAAAGTCCCGCTACCTTGCAGTACGGCGCTGGCGGAAGCCAGGGTGAATTTTTGGACGGTGGCGGCAACATCCAGATCCAGGTTGTCGTCCGTATTCAGCACCGCGTCGTCGGCATTGCCCGGCACGGCCGCGCAGCTCCAGTTACCGGGGCTGGACCAGACCGAGTTGCCGCCTTCCCAGGTACAGACGGCGGCAACGGCCGGCCCCGGCAAGGACAGAAACGCTACGCCCAACCGGACCGAAAATCCTAAAACGCCAATCGCGGCGGGAGAACGAAACCTGTTCATAAGCGTTGGCCCAGCTCCATATTAAGGTCGTAGACGCCTTATCCGTTGGGCGGCAGCGCAGCCCTATTCGCTGGCGAGGCGAATGTTGATTTATGTGAACTCTATCGCACGGATTGTGGCATCACGCTGGAAATAGTAGGGTTTTCGGGGCGAGGTTGCACCGTCTGGCCCGGCTATATCCAAGCGCCGGATGGTATTTTTTCCGAAATTTCGACAATTCGACGCGATGGTTTGTGCTCTTACAAACATCGGCATGTGATATTTGCGACAAGTCGCAGGGTTCTTGATTTAAAAAAACAAATAAATCATACGGTTACGATATAAAAATAACTGGCATGGCCTGTGCTATCTCTCTTGCAACCCATTTAAGCGAGGTGAAGATCATGGAATTGCCAGTTTTGAACGAAACTCCAGCGGCCAGCGCCGGCGGCTGCTCCTCCCACTCCTGCGGCTCATCGGACGACCAATTAGGCCACTTGTCCGACGAGATCCGGGCCAAAGTGGAAAACCATCCGTGCTATTCGGAAGACGCCCACCACTATTTCGCGCGGATGCACGTCGCGGTGGCGCCGGCCTGTAACATCCAATGCCATTATTGCAACCGCAAATACGATTGTTCCAACGAATCGCGTCCGGGCGTGGTATCGGAGTTGCTGACTCCCGATCAAGCCGTGAAAAAAACCATGGCGGTGGCAGCCAACATTCCGCAAATGACCGTACTCGGCATCGCCGGCCCCGGCGACCCGCTGGCTAATCCGGAACGCACCTTCGAAACCTTCCGCCGGCTGAGTGCCGAAGCGCCGGACATCAAACTGTGCGTTTCCACCAATGGTCTGGCCTTGCCGGAATCGGTCGAGGAATTGTCCAAACATAACATCGACCATGTGACGATCACGATCAACTGCGTCGATCCGGAAATCGGCGCTCAAATCTATCCGTGGATTTTCTGGGAGAACAAGCGGATCAAGGGCGTGAAGGGAGCGAAAATTCTGATCGAGCAGCAGCAAAAGGGCCTGGAAATGCTGACGGCCCGGGGCATTCTGGTCAAAGTCAACTCGGTGATGATTCCCGGTGTCAACGACAAGCACTTGGCTGAAGTCAGCAAAATCGTCAAAGCCAAGGGCGCTTTCCTGCACAACGTGATGCCGCTGATCGCCGAAGCCGAACACGGCACTTTCTACGGCGTGATGGGCCAACGCGGCCCGACTCAGGACGAGTTGATGGATCTGCAAGACGCCTGCTCCGGCGACATGAACATGATGCGCCACTGCCGCCAATGCCGGGCCGACGCGGTCGGTTTGCTGGGCGAAGACCGCGGCGACGAGTTCACGATGGACAAGATCGAGGCGATGGAAATCGATTACCAATCGGCGATGGAAAAACGCAAAGTCATCCACGAAGCGATTGCCGAGGAAATGCATAGCAAGCGCGCCGCCAAAGCTGAAAAAGCCGCCGGCCATGCCGACGAGCCCAAGCTCAATACTCGTCCGGTGTTGATGGCCATCGCCACCAGCGGCCAGGGCGTGATCAACCAGCACTTTGGCCATGCCAAAGAGTTCCTGATTTACGAAGCCTCGCCGGACGGCGTGCGCTTCATGAGCCACCGCAAAACCGATTTGTACTGCAGCGGCGACGACACTTGCGGCGACGGCGAGAGCGTGTTACAGCGCACGATCCGGGCCCTGGAAGGCTGCGAAGTGGTGCTGTGCTCCAAAATCGGCTACGAGCCCTGGGACATGCTGGAACAAGCCGGTATCCAACCCAACGGCGAGCACGCGATGGAACCGATCGAGGATGCGGTGATGGCGGTTTACAAAGAGTTGGCCGCCGCCGGCAAGCTGGACGAGAGCGCTACCGAAGAGCGGGCAACCGCTTAATAAACCTCGGCCGGGTTAGCGTTAACGCGCGACCCGGCCATCGAATCCAATGCCGGGTTACGGCCGTAACCCGGCCTGCATAGGACGAACGTCATGGCTCTACAAATCATTGAATCCTGTGTCAACTGTTACGCCTGCGAGCCTTTGTGCCCGAGCAAGGCGATTTTCATGTCCAGCAAAGCCGGACATTTTCGGATCAATCCGAACAAATGCACCGAATGCGAAGGCGATTACCAGGACACCCAATGCGCCAGCATCTGCCCGATCGAGGGTGCGATCCTGGATGCAAACGGTTTGGCGATCAATCCGCCCGGTTCGTTGACCGGCATTCCACCGGAGAGAATGGCCGAGGTGATGGCGGAACTCCAAGCCCACTGACGGCTATGGCTACCGTCCACTTTTACGAGAAGCCGGGCTGTTTGAACAACACCCGGCAAAAGCAGCTATTGAGCGCAGCCGGCCATTTGCTGGTGGTCTACGACTTGTTGCAGCAGCCCTGGGCCAAGCAGCAGGTCAAGCTGCGTTCGTTTTTCGGCGACAAGCCGGTCGCGGAATGGTTTAACCGCAGCGCGCCGGCGATCAAGCAGGGACTGATCGACCCGGCAACACTCGACGAACAGCAGGCGATTGCCTTGATGGTGGAACAACCATTGTTGATCCGGCGGCCGTTGATGGAATCCGGTCTGCGGCGGGTGTCCGGCTTCGACGAAGCCGAAGTCGATGCCTGGCTGGGATTGAAATCGGCGCCCAGCGGCAGAGAACTGGAGACCTGCCCGCGCCAGGCCCGCGCCGAGGCGTACGGGCCATGAAGGGCGTCAAGCTGGAAAGCGACGACGGCACACCGATTGCCGTGCCGCTATCCGAGCGGGTGTATTGGGTCGGTGCCTTCGATCCCAATCTGCGCATCTTCGACATCATTTTAAAAACCGCCAACGGCACCAGCTACAACGCCTACGTCATCCGCGGCAGCGAAGGCGTCGCGGTAATCGACACGGTCAAGGAAGGCTTCGCCGGTGATTTTTTCGCCCGGCTGGAAAGCGTCGCCGATTACAGCGAAATCAAAGTCATCGTCCTCAATCATCTGGAACCGGATCATACCGGGGCGCTGCCGGAGCTGATGCGGCGGGCACCGCAGGCGCAATTGTTCATTTCCCAAAAAGCCCAAACCATGCTGAAAGGCCTGCTGAAGCAGGACGCGTTGAGCTTTACGCCGGTGGTGACCGGCGATTCGGTATCGCTGGGCGACCGTCGGCTGGAGTTTTTGCACACGCCGTATCTGCATTGGCCCGATACCCAGTGCACCTATTCCCCGGAAGAAAAAATGTTGTTTTCCGGCGACGTGTTCGGTTGCCATTTCTGCGACAAGCGTCTGTTCAACGACAGCGTCGGTGATTTCCGTTTCTCGTTCGAATACTACTACGCCCACATCATGCGGCCGTTCAAGGAGTATGTGGTGCGGGCGCTGGAATTGATCGAGCCGTTGCCGTTGACCCTGATCGCGCCGACCCACGGCCCGATTCTGCGTGATCGACCGCAGCATTACATCCAGCGCTACCGGCAACTGTCCAGCCCGGCCTTGCACAACGAACTCAGCCCCAACCAGAAAACCCTGCTGATTTTTTACATCAGTTCCTACGGCAATACCCGGCGCATGGCCGAGGCGATTTACCAGGGAGCGATGCAGGTCGAGGATGTACGGGTGTCGCTGTACGACCTGGAAGGCGGCGAGGTCGGGCCCTTCGTCGATCTGATCGAGGAAGCCGACGGCCTGGTGCTGGGCACGCCGACCATCAACGGCGACGCGGTCAAGCCGATCTGGGACCTGTTGTCGTCGCTGGCGGTGGTGAATTTAAAGAACAAACTGGGCGGCGTGTTCGGTTCCTACGGCTGGACCGGCGAGGGCGTGCGTCTGGTCGAGGACCGCTTGCGCGGCCTGAAATTGCGGGTGCCGATTCCGGGCTTGCGGGTGAAATTGATCCCGACCGACGACGAAATCCTGGAATGCACGGCCTTTGGCTTGGAGCTGGCGCAGGAGTTGACCGGCGCCCGCTTATCGAAAGTGATTAATTTTGCGGATCTGGCCTGAGCCGGATGCGTGTTCAACAGTTTTAGACATACGTCACGCGTTGAGCCGGTGCAGTAAGGCCGGCTAAGCCGATCCCAGGACGGATAGGCGAACCCCGCCGGCTTTCGAGTCGGCGGGAATCGGGAATCTTTGCGGATTCCAAAACGGCAGTCCTCAGATTGGAGGTTGCCGAGATGACACTTAAACAGCGTAAGGAGTTTTTTCAATGGCCAAAGCGACCATTACATTCGAAGACATCAATGTCACCGTCACCGTACCCGCCGGCACTCGCATCATCGAAGTGTCCGAGAAGGTCGGTTCCGGCATTACCTACGGCTGCCGAGAGGGCGATTGCGGCACCTGCATCATGAAAGTGACGTCGGGCTGGAATCATCTGACCGAACCCTCGGTATTGGAAGACAAAATTCTGCGGGAAAACATGGCCGGCAAGCACAACCGTCTGGCCTGTCAGGCGCAGGTGCTGGGCGGCGAGATTTCCGTCAAACCGGTGTAAGCCGTTCAAGGAGACAACACATGGCATTAGTCACATTTTCAAGCCCGGAATACCGGGATAAAACCGTTTACGCCGTCGCCGGCAGCCACACCCAAACCGTGTTGAAGCTGGCGCTGGAAAACAAGATCCCCATCCACTTCGAATGCGAAGACGGGGAATGCGGTACCTGTCTGGTCAAAGTCACCAGCATCGACAAGAAAAACCAACGCATGGGCGGTCCGCTGACCGAAAAAGAAAAAGCGGTGCTGAAACAGCTCGGCAAGGTCACCGGCGAAGAGCTGGAGAAAATGATCGTCGACGATCTGCCCTGCGAATGGCGGCTGGCCTGCCAGATGATCGTCAGGGACGAAGATATCCGCGTTGAGTATTAGTCCGTTCCATCCCTAAACGCCGGAGGACCGAAATGAATTGCATGCCTGCTATAGAACCGACCCAAACCATTCCGAGTCTAGCGGTTACGCCAAAGTCACGGCAGCAAATTCATCAGGAACTCGCGGCGTGCGCCGGCTGGTCGCCCAACAGCGTCTGGCTGGCGCAAATCATCGCCAGTTGGGCGGTGGGAGAGGGCGCGTTGCCGGATCGGCTGGGTTTGGCGGCGGAGCAATTCGTCGCGTTGCTGGCCAGCCATTTTCCCGGGTACGCGTTGGCTGAGGCCGCTGTGTCTGGCGTCACACTGGATTACAGCCGGATGCTGGAAAAGCAGGATCTGGAAACGCTATTGCGCCAATTCGCCGCGCAACCGGGCGCCGATACCGAATGGCTGATCGCGCTGATCGTCGCCGCCTGCCTGGGCAGCGATCATTTATGGCAGGATTTGGGATTGTGGTCGCGCGCCGATCTGTCGGCGATGCTGGCCCACAACTTTCCTGAGCTAGTGGCACGCAACAGCAAGGATATGAAATGGAAAAAGTTTCTGTACAAACAACTCTGCGAGGCCGAGGGTTTGTACGTCTGTCGGGCGCCGTCCTGCGAAGTCTGTAAGGACTATCAGCAGTGTTTTGGGCCGGAGGATTGAGGGGGGGCGGAGGTGGGGCTCTGTTTCTGAACTGTCGTCTAATCGAAAATGCTATTAGGAAATGCTCAGCCAAAATCAGACTTAAGGCGCGGTGAATTTAGGAACTGCAACAATTGCAAATAATGCGGGACATGTAATTTACTGGTATCTACCCTCCTGTCTAGCTGTTGACATGAGTACTGAGGTAGCGGGGTTGGAGTTCGGCGTTTTATGTCAGGTGTGCGCCCCAGCGTTATGTTAGATTACGGCTCTTGAGCTCTCAAAGTTTGGATGGTCTGCTGCAGTCCAACTCCAAGCGACGAAAAGGGGCAAACGGCAACAATTCGACTTGTGGGGTACCAAGCGCTTTGGATTCCTATCAGCTTGTACGTGAGGCCCTGGTCGGTCTTAAACGTTGCGAAAACGGGGCCCCCACTCATTCCTTCGACGTTTCTGACTATTGTCTCTGAACCGTCGATAAGTTGGGCATAGAACTGATTCTTAGCTTTTTCTCCTGCTGCCTCTGGTGCGCATGATTCTTTTAGCGCGGCACTAACCAATTTGGCGCTAATGATAGTCTTTCCGTCGCCGTTCACTGTCTCGGTTGGGACGCCAATTAATACCCACTGATGGTATCCAGTGACGTGATTACCCCACGCCTCCGGACCTATAGGAATGATGCCGCCAGATCTAAGGCCATCACGGTAGAGTTCTCTAAGTGCCAACGCTGCGTAATCAAGCCCCACCGCTTCGTTTCTGATGACAATCCACTCGGTCGGATCAAAATGAAACGGAATTCCACTGTCAAACGGGCTACGAGCCGCTTGGTCCCCTAATCTCCATGTGTCAAAAGTACTTCCGGTAACCAAAGCGGTTTGAATATCGCGAATTATGTGACCAGCGGTTACATAAAACCATAACTCTTTAACAAGGATTACGAATCCCGACACCACGAATACATTAGCATCACTACTAGCCGGAGGAGTCTGCCTGGCTGACATCGTGACGAAGTGCTTGCCGACAGCTTTCAAGAAATCATCGTTGAAGTTCCGATTCATGCTTAGTCCACTCCCGCCGCAACCTTTGGATGATGCTGTTGATTATTTTCAATACGGGCTATTTCACGACACAAAACGATATTCGCTACCCATATCGGGTACGCTCAAGACTGGTCTTGAGCTTTTTCCTGCAGCCAAATCTTGATTAGGGATTGATAAGGCACATCACGGGCATTGGCCGCGGCTTTAATCGAATCCAACAGATGCTGTGGCAGCCGCAGGGAAATGGTTTTGGTGGTTGGCTTGAGATTGGTGAACACCACTGGCTGAGCTTGATGCCAATCCAAATATTCAGTGGAATCGTGAGTTTCCCAAAATTGTTGTTCTTCGGTTTCAGTAGAAAATTCCGGAATTTTTTTAAGGTGCTTGCTCATAAATGCTCCGTTCTTTTTTGTGCATGTCTCTCGCCGAGATGACGCGGATATGGCTATTTTGCCGGCGCAAAGTAAACGTGATGTGTAACAAACGGTTTTGATGCGTTCTGCCGAGCGCGTGAAACCTCGGTTCCTGGTGGCTATGTCTAACGTCTGCCAGCAGAAGCAAAGGCGCGTTAAAGAACACCTGCTCAGCCTCCGCTGTCGAAACCCCGTGTTTGCTGTTTTTACGGCTGTTACCGTCGTCCCAGTCGAAGCCAATTATCGCGGATAAATCAATCATTTTTGTATATTATGAAAATATACAGGCTGATACAAGGTCTTTGATATAACCTCCATTTTGTGTCACCTGTTGCATGTCATTTCCGGGGTCGTAGGCTGGGTAGAGCAACGCGAAACCCAGCAGGTGTCTTGAATAACCAAGTTTTACAAGTGGACTAATCCTGTTTGGATCATTGCCGGGATCAACAGGAATTGGGGAAGGCGGGTTTGAAGGGATTTTACGGGAGAACCCGCTAGCGATGTATTTCACTTGCGAAACCGGTATCGGATAACCGGCCCCGCAAGCGAAATGGCATAACTAGAATTTGTAACCTACCTGAGCAAAGAAGGTTCTTTGCGGTAACGGGTGGTTATAAAACGCCTGGTAGTCGTTGATGTTGTCGATGCCGGCGGAGACGTGGCCGGCTTTGTTGAAGCGGTATGTGGCTTTCAAATCGACGTAGACCGATTCGGTAAAGGCGCTGTAATACGGCAGTTGCAGATCGGAGTTATCCAATTGCGAAAACTGTCTGCCGGAGTAGCGGGTGCCGACCGAAAAATCCCAATCGGTGCCGTAGTGGTAGGTGGTCAACAGATTCGCGCGGTAGTTCGGCATCAACGGGAACTGCTTGCCGACATAGGCAGGGTTGCGCTCGTTGGCGATGATCTCGGCATTCAATATCGTGGTGTTCAATTTAACGTCGAAATTGGAACCGAACACCCGATCATGGTTGATCGTAAAATCCAGACCGTCGGTTTCGACTTCTCCGATCGACGACACCAGCGTGCTCAGCACCGCGCTGCCCGGCAAGTAAATCGACTGGTTATAAATCGCGTTACGGACGTTTTCATGGAACAGGTTTAGGCGCACGTAACCGTTGTTGAAGTCGTATTCGGCCAGCAAGTTGTGGTGCGTGCCGTCCTCGGGTTTCAAAGTCGCGTCGGCCAGCGAAACATTGCCGCTGACGCCGCTGGAGTTGCCGTACAGTTCCTCCGGTAACGGGAACTTATAAGCTTTGCCGACCGAATAACGAAATTTCCACCGGCCCGGCTCGTAGCCCAGCGAGAATTTGGGCGACCATCTCGATACTTGCCTGTCCGCCGGATTCAGACGGCCGGTTTGTTGACTACTGGTCAGGTTGATGCCGTCGTAACTGTTCCAACGCTCCAGCCGGGTGCCGACCGTGGCATCCCAATCTGGCATGAAGCGCCAGCTCAATTGGCCGAACAAGGCGTGGACATCGGTGGTGCCGCCGCTTTTTGAGTTCAGCCAATTCGTTGCCTGGGTATTGTTTTCGTAATTGGACAAGTTGGTTTGGGTCAGCAAAATTCTGGAGTGCTGAAATTCGTAACCGGTCGCGAACGACAAATCCTTACGGCCCAGGAATTGTTCGTTATTGAACTTGGTGGATATGTTGAACCAGCCGGAGTCGTCGAACGAACTATCGCGTCCGGTCATGATCCGGTTCGGGTCTTGCGGGTTGTAGTTGGAGCTGATGGTTTGGTCTTTCAGGATATCGAAGAAGCTGATATTGGTGTTGGTGTACCAATCGCCGGCAATTCGCCCTTTCAAACCCCAGCCCAAGGTCAGCGTTTGCCGGGTTTGGGTGCTGGTACCCAGCGTGGTCGGCGACGCGCCCAACGTGGCCGGCCATAACGAACCGGAATTGGCTACCGTACTGCCCGGCCAGACTGTGGTGCCGTTGGCGCGTTCGATGAAAGACTGGCCGGTATTGGTCCGTTCGAAATTCTGGAATGCGACGACGAAGTTGGTCTCCAACTCGGGGTTGATCGCGTAACTGCCTTTCCATTTGTACAGGTCGTCGATCGAATGTTGGATGCCGTCGTCGCCGTAGTTGTAACGGTACTGGCCGGTGCGCGGGTTCTTCTCCAGAAAGGCGCCGTTCGGTATGCCGGCCAAGGCGGTGTTGCGGTTGAAGCCTTTATCGCCGGAGAATTGCGGCGTCATCGGCTGGCCTTCGTTCTCGATATGGTTATACGAGAAATAGGTGCTGAAATCGCCGAATTTATCGCCGTAGGAGCCAAAGGTCTTAAAGCCTTGCAGATTGGTTTTGGTACCCTCGAATTCGTACGGTTGCACGAAATAGGTCGCCTCAGTGTAGATTTCGCGTTTCTGCGGCATCAACGTGTTGTAGTTCAGAACCCCGCCCATCGCGTTGCCGCTGTATTCGGCGGAAAACGGCCCGGACAGCACGTCTATCGATTTGATTTCGCCGGGTCCGATCAAACCCCAGCGCGGTGAGCCGTTAAAGCTGATTTGCAACGGGTTCCAGATTGGCATGCCGTCCATGAATACCATGACCCGGCCGCCTTGGTACGGACTGGAGCCGCGCATGCCGATCGGGGCATTTTGGTCGCCGATATAGCGTTGCCGGGCGAACACGCCGGATTCGAACTTCATTGCGTCCACCGTCGTCACCGCATTGGTCTTCTCGATAGCTGCCTTGGTCACTTTGGTTTTAGGCGTGGCGAAATCGGTTTTGGATGGGGTTTCCGGGCGGCCGTCTTCGGATTGCTCCGTGACAACCACGTCCGATAGTGTCGTGGAGGCTTCGGCAGCGTTGACGTCGGGTGTTAACGCGACGGCACCGGGTAGTATCAGGAATGCGGACTTAATTTTAGTTTTTCTTGGCATGGTACGGAAAAGTCTCAAAATTGCCGACAAGGCGGGTAACAAAAGCGGGTAAGTGTAAAGGTTTTTAAGTAGCAATAGTGAAACCATGCTGTTATCTATTTGATTTTATTTGTTTTAAGTGGCTGTTAAAAATAAACTGTGTTATTTAACTCATTTTCTGGGTATTGAATGAGTGATATGCCGCGAATGCAGGGCTTTTGCGTTAGGTAACTGTTGAATGTTTGCGAAGTATGTAGTGGAAATTGCGTAACACATCGCATGGTATTTGGCAGGCGCCGCTCGAGAGATGCAATAACCGGAAGATAGCCGATCACACCGAGCGTTCTGCAGAGCTCGCCGCGAGTTGGGCAACGGCGGCTTTTGAAGCCCTGGAGTGAGTCTTTAGCGTCGCTTGGAGGGGCGGAATCGAAGTGAGGTTGTTCCTAGGGTGGTGGAACGAATCGGCAAAGCGGTATTAAAACTATGTTAAATAACATATATATCGTTGACTTAGTCTGCTGATTCAGTCTCAGCTTGAATGCGGGCGGGATCGGCGGTAATGTGCCAAGCGAAAAAGCTCGTATCCCTTCCAACTATTCGGACATTAACTGATGAAAAAACCTGTCCTGTTTTTTAGCTTGGCTATGGCTTGCTTGGCCGGTAGCGCCGAGGCCGATCAAACACCGATAAAACCCTTCATCCCCGGCAGTTACCAGCAAATTCTGGCGGCGAATGCCGGCAAACCGCTGATGCTGGCGATCTGGTCGGTGGATTGCCCGTCGTGCCTGAGGGACATGGCGGCCATCAATCAATTGCACGACAAACACCCGGCGTTGAAGATCGTGATGCTGGCGGCCGACGAGGGGGATGCCTTGCCCGAGATTCAGCGCATCGTCGACACTCATAAGCTTGGCAGTATGGAAAATTGGGCTTTTAGCGGCGACAATCCGGAAAAATTACGCTATGAGATCGATCCGGCTTGGTATGGAGAGTTGCCGAGGACTTATTTCTTTGATGCCGGACACCGGCGCGACGGTAAAAGCGGGGCGATGACGCTCGAAGAATTCGAGGCTCAGCTCGCCAAGATGAAAATCTGAAACAAGTTGCCGCCGCGTTTCGGCTTTGCTTAACCCAGTAACGATTCAGTCGGCCCTATTTCCACTGGCGTTCCGTTTTAGCTGTCGAAGCTTGGCGACGCCATTCGCTCGGCTCTGTGCCATCGTGGGCAACAGGTAACGGTGAGGTTTCGGCTTCCGTGTGGCGGCTCTGAAGCAACCAAACTCAAATCCTGCCGGTTCAAGGCCAGGGGAATGCCAGGTGGATTGCGGGCCAAGCAACCGCAGCCCTCCATTCGGCTAGTCGGGCCGTCTGTCCGCTGATAAATTATGTTACTTTTATGTCGTGGTCGGTTATGCCGGTACGATAGGTTTCCATCTCGGAAACCAGAGCTAGCGCACGGCGGCAAACTTGGGTAACGTTGGACATACCGGTATTATCCGGCCCAATTCGGCTGGCGCCAGATGACGGCGATTTCGCCTTGGTCAGGAAAGCGCATTCCATCTTCTTTGGTAAATCGAATCACATGCCTATAACAAACTGGTGGCCGTTCCGTCGCAACAAGAAAAAAACGGTACAGAGCACTGTCAACGTTTACGACGTTAATCAGCGGGTTTATACGCCGGTGGCTCAGCTCAAGCTGGGCATGTATGTGATCGAATTGGACCGGCCCTGGCTGGACAGTCCGTTTTTGTTTCAGGGTTTCGAATTGCAAACCGAGGACGATATTCGCAAGGTGCGCGAGGTTTGCGAGTACGTGTATATCGACGTCACCAAGAGCCGTAAGAAAGTAGTCGAGTACAAAGGTGGGCAAGAAAATCTATCCTTAGACAGCATCGCCGATTTCCCGCCGCCACCGCCGAAATTGAGCGTGTTCGAAAAGGAAATCGAACGGGCCGAATCGGTTTACCAGGAGATGGGGGAGCTGGTTTCCGATTTTATGGAGCGTATCGCTCGCGGCGAGGGCGTCGATACTAAGGCCGCCAAGGCTGCCGTGGCCGAATGCGTGAACAGTATTTTGCATTCGCCGGATGCTTTTCTTTGGCTAAGCCAGCTGAAAAACCGGGACGAATATACCGCTCAACATAGTTTGAACGTCTGCGCGTTGGCCATCGTGTTGGGCCGGCACCTGAACTTTTCGGTGTCCAACCTGAATTTGGTAGGCTTGTGCGGCATGATGCACGATATGGGCAAAATGTTGATTCCGCTTGAGATTTTAAACAAGCCCGGCAAGTTGGACGCGGATGAAATGGAAATTATGCGTTCGCATACCTCGCTGGGTCACGAGTTGTTGAAATCCAGCTCGGATATGTATTTGGGCGCGATCGAAACGGCTTTAACCCATCACGAAACCCTGGACGGCAAAGGTTATCCGCGGCGGATCAAAGACAAAGGCATTTCGTTGTTTACCCGGATGGTGACGATTGTCGATATGTACGATGCAATGACCAGCGACCGTGTCTATCAAAAGGGCCGGACTCACCTGGAGGCCACCAGCATCATGTCGAATTTGAGCGGCAGCCAGTTGGACGGTCGGCTGGTCGTCAAATTTATCGAAGCCTTGGGGGTCTATCCGCCGGGCAGTCTGGTGCAGATGACCAATGGCGCAATTGCGATTGTGGTCGAAGTCAACGAGCTGGCGCGCCTGAGGCCTAAGGTCATCATTTTGCTCGATTCGGAAGGGCAGCCGGTCGAAGAAAGAGTGGTCAATTTGGCCGAAATGGTACTCGACAAGCGCGGCAATGTGCTGACTATAAAAGGGATCGTTCGGCCGCAGGATTACGGTATCGACATCAGTAAATATTACCGGCAGGGCGTTTTGCAAAAGGGGTTTGCCCAAAGCCGAGCTTAAATTCGCCGAAACCGGCCAAAGCCTTATCCTGACTGGGTCGGCTCGGCCACAAATTACCCAGGCGGGTTCGGCAAGCAAAAAAGGCATCCGCAGATGCCTTTTCGATCAGTGCCAGCCTGCGGCAACAATCAATCGTAGTGGTAATGTTTGCGTAGCGGTTTGACGACTTCCCAATGGCTGTCGAGGCCGGCGTGAAACATGACCAAATCGCCCGGCAGAATGCGGACCGGCTCGCCGCCGGTCGGCGTGACGATGATTTCGCCCTCCAGCACGTAGGCGGTTTCGGTCTCGTCGAAATCGATGGTGAAGGTAGAGATTTCTTTTTCCCAGATCGGCCAGCTTGCTACACCCAGTTCCTGCAAACGCTCTTCGCTGGGGTTATGCTCTACGGTAATGAGGCTCATGAATTTCCTTTTGGCTTGAGTTTAACAAAAGCCGGATTCTAGCATTGATGCCGCGGTAGCGCCTAGGAATGGGACGGATCGTCGGGTAGAGGTTTCGGATCGTCCCAGCGCCTTAGTTTTTTGACTTGGTCGAACTCCACGTGGGGCGGGGCCGAATGTTCTGTGAGTTGAGGGTCGGCTTGGTGGTAGATTTGGTATTCGGTGACGCTGTTGATCGTCGCCAGCATCGGTTCCCTGTTCAGGTAATCGCGCAGCCAGACGACCAATAACGCCAGCATCAGACTGGCGGCAGCGGCGATTGCCGCTTCCGCCGTGTAGTCTGGCCTGATCGGCGTTTCCGGTAACGAGGCCCAGTCGACCACATCCAGCTGCGGATTACTTTGCCGCTGTTTTACTTCGATTTCGACCAGTCGTTGCCGAGTCTGCCTTTGCAGCTCTTCCAGTTTGGCCAGCTGTTCCAACATTGCCTGATGCTGGGCAAAACGGTCGGTGTAAGCGGCTGCCTGTTGTTTATGCCGTTCCAGTTCCTGGCGCAGATTTTTCACAGCGGCTTGGGCCGCATTGTAATTATTCTCCGCCTCCTGTTCGGCGAAGCGGCTGGCCGATTGCTCCTTCTCGGCGATTTTTCGTTCCAGTTCGGCCAGTTGGGTTTTAACCGTACGTAGCGTCGGGTGAAAATCGATATATTCGTCGGTGTATTGGCTGCGTTGGCGCTCCAGCGCTGCGCGTAAGGTTTCTGCTTGCGCCGTCAATACTGCCAGGGTTTGCGAATCGGTATCGGTCACCACGGCTTTGCCGGCCGCTAACGCATCGCGGATCGCTTCGAGTCTGGCCTTGGCCTTGACTTCCTCTTCCTGGGCGTTGTTCAACGCGCCGTTTAGTCCTTGCAACCGGGCGTGGGCTTCGTTATCCGGGCTTTGCAGCGAAACAATGTCGTGTTCGCGGCGGAAGGTTTCAACGCTCCGGCGCTGGTCTTGTACTTGCCGGTCCAGGCGCATCAGTTCGGCGTTGATGTCGACCGTGGCTTTATCGCTGATTTCGGCAATATATTCGCTGCGGATTTGTTGGTAAGCCCTAATCCAGGTATTTAAGGCTTTTTGCAAAAAATGCGGTTCGTGGCCCTCGGCGCTGAGTTGTACCAGATTGGTATCCGCGATCGGGCTGACCTGAAATAAGGATTTTAGTTGGTTGATCCCGACATGCGGCGAATTCTCCGTGCTATTCAGTACTGTCACGGTTTTATCCAGCACGTTTTGCCCCAGCAGTACCTGTTTTTGGATATTGACGTGTTCCAGATCCGCTACGGCGTGGGTTTGGTCTATATCGCTCGCCGCCGTGGTCAATACCAGCGCTTGGCTTTGATAGACGGCAGGTTGTAGAAACACATAGGATTCGGTCGCGGCTAAAGCCGGCAGCAGGACCAGAAAAAACAGGTGTCTGCGGCGCAAACGTTTCGGTGCCGGCTCGGGGCTGTAAAATTCGTCGGCGTCGACTTGGAAATCGTTGTGATTCAACAACATAACGATTCTCTCCGGGAAAATGGCCGATCTGGCGCTATTCTTATTGTGCGTAAGCATGTGGCGACGACTGCCGAAATCGGTTTCGGCCTGAGGTTGCCGGCATGTTGGAAATGCAGTGTAAACCTTTATCCGAATCTGGCAATTGAATTATTACCGCTGGAAGTCCATGAGTTCGGTCAGTGTGGCCTGACTGCATGCACTACCCGAATCTTCCGATTCTAACTGTGAATTGCCGCATACTTGACGATGCAATTTTGCGGGATCGGCGTCGTATGACTATAGGGTTCGGCTGCTGACTGTATTAAGCTGTATCCATTGCTGAAATGTGTGAACGTGTTGGGATGTGTCGCAGGTATGAGTAGTAAAGACGACGGTGAGCTCAGAATTCATGTCTACGAATTGAGAGTCGGTATGTGCGTATGCCGATTGGAGGAGCCGCGGAAAGAATCGCCGTTCATGTTCGATCGTATCGTGATCGAAAGCCCAGCCGATATTAAGTTGATTCAGGATATTTGCGATTACGTCTATATCGACGTCAAGTGGCAAAAGTCGTCGGCCGGAGCAATTCCGACCCGGAACAGCGATTCGCTCAAGCACTTGAGTTTTGCCAGATCGTTCAACCAGACCGCGAATACGTTCAACCGAACCGGTAGTCTGATTAAAACGGTGCTGGATGACATCCGCTTTGGCAACCAGTTCAGCGTCAGCGCGGTGAAGCAGGCCGTGGCGGAAACGGTGGATCAAGTTTTGGAGAATCCGGATGCCATGCTGTTGTTAACCCAGCTCAAGGATCAGGATCAATATACCGCTCAACATTCTATGAATGTCTGCGTGTTGTCGATATTGCTGGGGCGCGAGTTGAAGCTCTCGGTCCAGGAATTGAACAAACTCGGATTTTGCGGGTTGATGCACGATGTCGGCAAAATGCGAGTGCCGCTGGAAATTCTGAACAAACCCGGCAGGTTGGAAGACGACGAAATGGCCATCATGCGCCAGCATACGCTGCATGGACGCAATGTGCTGATGTCGGCGCGGAATGCTTATCCGGGCGCGGTGGATGTGGCCTACGCTCACCACGAGCATCTGGCGGGCACCGGCTATCCGCGCGGATTGGGAAAAGAAGCGCTATCGTTGTTCACGCGCTTAGTGGCGGTGGTCGATACTTACGACGCGATCACCAGCGACCGGGTTTACCAAAAAGGCAAACCGCATTTGGAGGCGCTGGGTATCTTGGTAAAAGGCATGAATCAACACTACGAGGCCAATTTCGTTACTCAATTCATTAACTGCATCGGTTTTTACCCGCAAGGCAATTTAGCTGAGTTGAGTAACGGCGAAGTTGGCGTCATTGTCGAACAAAACCGAGCCGACCGGCTGAAGCCGAAAATTTTGCTGATTCAAGACGAGAACAAACAGCCAATCGCCGAGCACATCCTCGATCTGGCGGTGACCGCTACCGACAAAAACGGCAAGCGTTACGGGATCAAACAAATCATGCGGCCGCAGGATTACGGGATCGACTTAAGCCAATACTGCCGGGACGGTAAATTCAGCCAAGCGTATCCGGAAGTTTCCTGAAGCCCGCTTGCGGCTGCACAACAGACCGTTTCGACTCTTTGCCATGGTAAAAAAAATCGCCACCAGCCAACTGCGTAAAGGCATGTATCTATGCGGTACCGACCGCAAATGGATAGACATTCCGTTTCTCACCACCAAGTTTTTAATCCGCTCTGACGCCGACATCGATACCTTAAGGCAGTATTGCCGCGAAGTGTTCATCGATTTGGCGAAGGGGCTGGACGTAGCCGAGCCGGAACACGATTACACAACCCCGCCTGACCGGTCGGCGCCGGCCGCGCCGGAACCGGGGCCGTTGCTGCCGTTCCGGAGCCGTTTCGAAACGGTGTTGGGCAGGATTCGCGCCGGCTCCGGCTTGGATTTCGCCGCCGTCGAGGACATTGCCTGCGAAATTGTGTCTGTGCTGGATAGCGGCAGCATCTCGCTAAACCGGGTTGAAGGCTGGCACCAGAGTGGCGACAGGTTGGCGCACAAAGCGGTCAACGTCTGTTTTCTGGCCGCAGCTCTGGCACAGCGGCAGGCATTGGCGCCGGAGCTGGTGCGGCATACCGCAATCGGCGCGCTATTGCATGATCTCGGTTTGCTAAAGCTGCCGCAAGCCATCTTAGGCAAAGCCTCGCTGCTGACCGACGCGGAGCAGCTAGAAATTCGGCAGCATCTAGCGACGGGATTGGCGCTGCTGGCGACGACGCCGGAGGTGCCGAGCACGGTGCTGGAGGTTGTCGGGGATCACCACGAACGGCCGGACGGTGCAGGCTATCCGCGCGGTTTGGCCGGCGGGCAAATCGGTTTGCCGGCCCGGCTGGTGGGCGCGGCATCGGTCTATGAAGCCCTGCTTAGCGATCGCGCCGACCGGCCGGCGCAAAGCAAAGTCGAAGCGCTCCGGTATCTATATCAGGCGAGTCCGGCACAATTTGATGCCGTCGCGGTGGCCGGCTTGATCGAGGCCGTCACCGTCTATCCGCCGGGATGTGTTGTCGAATTGTCCAATGGCGTGTTGGCGATGGTGGATGAGATGCCGGCTGATGATCCAGGCCGGCCGGCGTGCCGCGTCATTGCCGACTCCAACAAACAGTTGCTGTTTCAGGAACAACGCATCGATTTGAGTCAAGCCGTGCATTCCAATTTAGCCATAGCGCGGCTTCCGGCAACCGACGAGCCGTTTATCGAATTGCTCGCCAGCTTTGCGGCGATGGAGCGGCTTTAACTTTCTGCCGTTTCGGCGGCAGGCTTTGGCAACAATTGTTTGGCCAAGGCCACGATATCGGCTACCGGAATTTCGCCGATCGAAAAATCGTTTTTATTCAGCTTGAACGGATCGACCACGGACGGGGATTTCAGCACTTGGTTGATTTCGGTCTGGTACACCCGGCTGACAGGTGTCGGGCCGAACAAGGTGATAGACGGCCGGTTCATGCCCCAGGCCATGTGGGTCGGGCCGGTGTCGTTGCCGATCACCAGATCGGATTTGGCCACGACCGCTTTCAAGTCGTTCAGGTTCATCTGCGGCAACACCCGCGCCAGACTGCGTTCCGCCAGCCATTGCGCCATCCAGTGTTCCTTTTCGTTACCCCAGCAGATCAGAAAATTGGCTTCCACGTCGAAAATCACCTGCAGATATTTTTCCAGCGGATAATTGCGGCTGGGCCAGGTCGAGCCAACCACCAGCAGAATATTGCTTTGTTGCTTGGAAAAATAGTCTTCCAGCCTGATTCGCGGCGGTCGAAAAAACAGAAAAGGCTGTTTTTCCAGGATGCGGTCGGTCCCGACCTCCAGGCCGAGCGGCCGGGTCAGCACCGTCACATTGCGGTCTATGGTGTTGGCATCGTAAGGGCAGGCGACGGTCTGAGCGTAAAACCAAGCCGCCGATTTTTCGCGGATCGAATTGCGATCGAAGCCGGCGCAATTGGCGGCCAGCAGCCGGCTGACCAAGGCCGATTTGATCAAGCCCTGGGCGTCGATTACCAGATCGTAGCCGTGCTTGGCATAACCGCGGACCTTGCCGATTTCGCCGAATATGCGCAACTTATCGGTTTTCAAGGCCTTCAAATTCAGCGGCAGCACCTGATCGATATGCGGATTGTCTGCCAGCAGCCCGGCGAAACGTTCTTCGACGATCCAGTCGATTGTCAGATCCGGATAGGCGGCCTTGATGAACTGCAAGGCCACCATCGCATGCACGATGTCGCCCAAAGCAGATAATTTGACGACCGCAATTCTCATTGTCAGGCTCCCAGTGCGGCCAGCACCTGCTCGGGCTGCAGGTCGACCAGACAGCGGGTGTGGCCGAAAGGGCAGTCGCGCTTGAAGCAGGGCGAACATTCCAATTTCAGGGTCAGAATATGCGCGGCCGGATTCAGCGGCGGGGTAAAGCCCGGATCGGAGGAGCCGTAAACGGCGACGATTTTTTTGTCCAGCGCGGCGGCCACGTGCATCAAGCCCGAGTCGTTGCTGACTACGGCGTCGGCCAGCGACAGCAAGTCGACCGCTTCGGCCAGCGAGGTGTCACCGGCGAAATTGCGGCAGACGCCGCCGGTCAAATTCACGATGGCGTCGGCGGCCGGTCGGTCTTTATCGGAACCGAACAACCAGACCTGCCAGCCTTCGCCGATTTTGGCATTGGCGACGGCGGCGAAATGCTCGGCCGGCCAGCGCTTGGCCGGACCGTATTCGGCGCCGGGACACAGTGCCAGGATTTTTTTGTCGGCATCGATGCGGAATTTGTCGCAGACTTGTCGGCGCTGTTCGGCGCTGATCGCCAGTTGCGGAATCGGATAGGCCGGCGGCTGTTCGTTTGCAGCAGGCAGTCCCAGCGCGACAAAGCGTTGCACCGTCATGGTCAGCTGGTTTTTGTCCAGTCGGCGGGCGTCGTTGAGCAGGCCCCAGCGCAATTCGCCAAGATAGCCGGTGCGTAGCGGGATGCCGGCAAAAAACGGCACCAGCCCCGACTTCCAGGAGTTGGGCAGGACGATGGCTTGGTCGTAACGGTCGCGAAGCTGACGGCCCAAGCCGAACCGGGCGCCGAGGCCGAATTGGCCGTGGCCGAGCGGCATGGCTATGCCTTGTCGCACTTGCGGCATTCTTGCCAATAACGGCAAAGACCAGGACGGCGCCAGGACGTCGATATGAGAATCGGGGAGGCGTTGTTTTAGCGTGATGAACAGGCTTTGCGCCATCACCATGTCGCCGACCCAGGATGGGCCGACGACCAGGATGTTATGCGGGGCAGGCACGTCGGTTTAGGATACCAGCGTCAACCATTCCTTGTGGTCGGCGCGGCGGCCTTGGACGTAGTCGAAATACAAGGCTTGCAACTTCTCGGTAATCGGGCCGCGGCTGCCGGAGCCGATGTCGCGGTTGTCGTATTGGCGAATCGGCGTCACTTCGGCGGCGGAGCCGGTGAAGAAGGCTTCGTCGGCGACGTAAACTTCGTCGCGGGTGATGCGTTTTTCAATGACTTCATAGCCTTGTTCGCGAGCTATCGTCATCAGTGTGTCGCGGGTGATGCCTTCCAGCGCCGAGGTGGTTTCCGGGGTGTAAATCTTGCCGTTGCGGACGATGAACAGATTCTCGCCGCTGCCTTCGGCGCAGAAACCTTCGTGGTCCAGCAACAGCGCTTCGTCGTAACCGGTCGATAGCGCTTCCTGCAAGGCCAGGATCGAGTTGATGTAATTGCCGTTGGCCTTGGCCTTGCACATCGTGCTGTTGACATGGTTGCGGGTGTAGGACGAGGTGCGGATGCGGATGCCTTTTTCCATGTTTTCCGCGCCCAGATAAGCGCCCCAGGTCCAGGCCGCGATCATAACGTGGACTTTCAAGTTGTCGGCGCGCAGGCCCATGCCTTCGGAACCGAAGAACACCATGCTGCGGATATAGGCCGATTCCAGGTTGTTCTTGGCGACCGCGTCGCGGTGGGCCTGGTTGATCTCGTCCTTGGAGTACGGCATTTTCATGTTCATGATATGCGCGGAACGGAACAGACGGTCGGTATGTTCGGCCAGTTTGAAAATGGCGGTGCCGTTGTCGGTTTTGTAAGCGCGCAGACCTTCGAAGACGCCACAGCCGTAATGCAGGGTGTGGGTCAGGACGTGGACTTTCGCGTCGCGCCAGTCAACCCATTTCCCGTCTAGCCATATCAAACCGTCTCTATCATCCATCGTTGCCATTTGTCTGAACCCGTTTTGTGAAAAAATCGTGCGCCGCCGTCGCGGCCGAAAACTGCCCGAAATTGTACTATAAAGCCGCGGCCGGCAATACCGGCGGCGTTTACTGCCAGGGGAAGGCTTGATCGGGGGCGGGGCGCCAGAAACCGAATAACTCTTCGCGGCGAGCGACAAATTCGCCGATCAACTGGTTTTGGCGCTGCCGATAGTGTGCCAACGCCGATTCCGGTGGATTTCCGCCGTAGAAGCTCTGCAGCGCCGCGAGCATGACGACGGTATTCTGGATCTCGCCCATGGTGGTCAAATAGCGTTGCAAGCGTTGGTCGTGGTCGGCCGGCAATCGCGGGACGGTTGCCGCCATCGCGGCGATGGCATAGCGTAGTTTTTTAACGGAGATACGCAGGCGGTGGATGCTGTGCTGGTCTTCGACAGAAACCGCAGCGTAGCGCGCCATCGCTTCCGCATAAATTCGGTCCAATGCGTTGAGTACGTCGGCAGATACTTGGTTTCGGTGGGCTTTGGGATGCTGAAATTGGCGCGCCGCCTTATCGATTTTTCGGCGCAGTTTGGCTTGGCGCAGTTCGGCAACGAGCGCAGGTAAACGTGTCAGTTGTTCTTGCTCGCGTCGGTGCAGGTGGTCGAGGAAGTCGCTTAATTCCGGCAATTGCGGCAGTTTGCCGGCCACTTCGTAAAGCATGACCTGCACGTCGCGCAGATCGTCGAAGCTGTCCAGTTGGTGTTTTAGCGTCTTGCGTAACGGCGTCAGCGGCCGGCAAGGGCCGATTTGTTGTAATAGTCCGAGAATGCTCAACAAACGGCGGATGCCGGTGCGCAAAGAGTGGACGTGGTCTTCGCTGCACGTTTGGCAGCAGGCTTTCAGGCGTTTGCGATATTGGCGCCACTGACGGTAAAGCGCTGTACTCAGCAAATTACCGTCGGCGTCGGCCACGTCTAGCCCTTGCGGCTTTGTAGCCGGCGTTTGCGCATTACCAGCGTGATGATAGGGCCGGATGCGGCGTAACCGACCGACAGCAGGAACAGCATGCGTTGCGGCTGAGCCATGACAAAGCTGATGACCAGCATCGCGATAATCGCGACGATGAACGGCACTTTGTTTTTCAGATCGATTTCTTTGAAGCTGGAATAGCGGAAATTGCTGACCATCAGCAGGCCGGTGGTGATGGTGGCCAGCAACACCAGATATTTGAAGTTTTCGACGTCGTAGCCGTTCTCGACGCAAAACCACAGGCCGCCGGCCAGAATCGCTGCCGCTGCCGGGCTGGGCAGGCCCTGGAAGTAGCGTTTGTCGGCGACTTCGACTTGCGTGTTGAAGCGCGCCAGCCGCAATGCGCCGCCGGCCATGTGCACAAAAGCCGCGAACAAACCGGCCTGGCCCATACTGGATAAAGTCCACAAATACATGACGATGGCCGGCGCGGCGCCGAAGGAAACCATGTCCGACAAACTGTCGTATTGCACCCCGAACTCGCTCTGGGTGTTGGTCAAGCGGGCGACCCGGCCGTCCAGGCCGTCCAGCACCATGGCGATGAACAACGAAATCGCCGCCGTCTCGAAGCGGCCGTTAATCGCCGACGTAATCGCGTAAAAACCGGCAAACATCGCGCCCGTGGTAAATAGGTTGGGCAGCAGATAGATGCCGCGGTGGCGTTTCGGTTGAGGATTTTTCAGCATGGCGGTTGCAAGCGGTAACAAGTTGGCGGCATTTTACATGCTCGGTCCGGGGCGTGCTATTGCGATTGCGTGACAGGGCGGGATTGCGCGATGTAAAACGGGTAGTGCGGCAATCTGTCTCCAGATAGTTTGGTCGCCCTCGAACCGTTCAGAATTTCCAGACCAGCAAAGCCTGCGGCACATTGTCGTGCAAGCCTTTGATGCCGTACTTGTTATGCCAATATTGGTACTCCAGGCCTATAAACAGATGGCCTGAGTCACCCCAGAAATCGCCCAGGTCCAATCTTAATTGCGGTTGGGCCAGCGCCTGGCGAGCTGCGGTCTGGTTGCGGCCGATGAAATCGGCGAAGCCTTCGAAACTCCATTTCGTGCCGGCGATTTGAAACGGCAGTTGCCAGAATGGGGTGATTTGCCAGGAGGTACCAATGTCGGCGGTTTCGGTGACGCGTTGGCGCAGAAAATCGATGTTGAAGTAATTGAAGCCGGGTAAGTCGAAATCGACGCTGATGCCGTACAGCCAGGCCCGAAAAACCGCTTTGTCGGCTGTTCATGTTCTCGCCGAGGTTGATGCCGGCGGTCAGGCCAAAGTCTTTGAAAATCCCGTACGATAAATCCAGGCCGCCGATTTTACTCAAACTGAAGGTGCTGTAGGCTTCGCCGTATAAATGGGTTTGCGCCTGCTGGCCGGATTCGCTGAACAGCGTGTCCATGAAGAAAAAGTTGCGGCCGTAAGCCCAGCCGTGGGCATGAGTGATCGTGACGATGGCTTGGCTGACGTCGTTAGGATTGAACGGCTCGTGGTAGTTGCCGCCGTGCAGATATTGGATTTCGCTGTTGCTCCATTGCATGAAGTCGGCGGAGGCCTGCTCAGCTAGTGTTGCGGCTAGTAGGGTGATGCAGAGCGAAGGCGCAAGATTGGTCATATTTGAAATCCTGCAGGCAAAAAAAAGCCCATCGTTTAGATGGGCTTTAATCCTAGCCGATTAGCTTAGTTTTTGCTCTTATCGACGATTTGGTTGGCTTTGATCCAAGGCATCATCGCCCGCAGTTTGGCGCCGACGGTTTCGATCGGGTGTTCGGCGTTCAGGCGGCGGCGTGCGGTCATTTCCGGGTAGCCGGTGGCACCTTCCTGGATGAATTGCTTGGCATAGCGGCCTTCCTGGATGTTTTTCAGGGCTTCCTTCATCGCTTTGCGGCTTTCGTCGTTGATCACGCGCGGACCGGTGACGTATTCGCCGTACTCGGCGTTGTTGGAGATCGAGTAGTTCATGTTGGCGATGCCGCCTTCGTACATCAAATCCACGATCAATTTCAGTTCGTGCAAGCACTCGAAGTAGGCCATTTCGGGTGGGTAGCCAGCTTCGGTCAGGGTTTCGAAGCCGGCTTTGACCAGTTCCACCGCGCCGCCGCACAGTACTGCTTGTTCGCCGAACAGGTCGGTTTCGCATTCGTCGCGGAAGGTGGTTTCGATGATGCCGGAACGGCCGCCGCCGATCGCGGATGCATAAGACAAGCACAATTCTTTGGCTTGGCCGGAAGCGTTTTGATGCACGGCGATCAAGTCAGGGATGCCGCCGCCTTTGACGAATTCGGAACGCACGGTGTGGCCAGGCGCTTTCGGGGCGATCATGATCACGTCCAGGTCGGCACGCGGTACGACTTGGTTGTACAGGATGGAGAAACCGTGGGCGAAAGCCAGGGCCGCGCCTTGTTTGATGTTCGGCTCGATTTCTTCTTTGTACAGTTTGGATTGGAATTCGTCCGGGGTCAGGATCATGACCACGTCGGCGCCGGCGATGGCTTCCGGTACATCTTTCACGATCAGGCCGCTGTTGGTGGCTTTGGCGACGGACGCGGAGTTGGAGCGCAAGCCGACCACGACGTCAACGCCGGAGTCTTTCAGGTTGTTGGCATGGGCGTGGCCTTGCGAGCCGTAGCCGATGATGGCAACTTTTTTGCTGCGGATGATCGAGAGATCGGCGTCTTTGTCGTAATAAACTTGCATAGTGTTTCTCGTTACTCTTGGTGTGAATTAAAAATTGTGTTTGGCGGCCGCTGTGCGGAGCGCAGTGGGTTCGCGCTCCGCTAGCATTTAAAGATGTAAGCCTTTCTCGCCGCGGGAAATGCCGGTCGGTCCGGAACGCGCCACTTCGATGATGCTGCCTTCCTCGAAGCCGTGAATGAAGGCGTCCAATTTGTTGGATTGGCCGGTCATTTCGACGACGTAGCTGTTCGGCGTCACGTCGATGATCTTGCCGCGGAAAATGTCGACCATGCGTTTCACTTCCTCGCGGGTGTCGTGCGTGGTTTTGATCTTGACCAGCATCAATTCGCGCTCGATATGGGCCGACTCGGCCAGATCGATCAATTTGACCACATCAATCAGTTTGTTCAATTGCTTGGTGATCTGCTCGATGATCTCGTCGCTGCCGCTGGTGACCAGGGTCATCCGCGACAGACTGGGATCTTCGGTCGGGGCGACGGTCAGCGATTCGATGTTGTAGCCGCGCGCCGAGAACAGGCCGGCCACCCGCGACAGGGCGCCGGATTCGTTTTCAATCAAAATGGAGATGATATGGCGCATCAGGACAACTCCCTCTCGACCGGGGTGCCGGGCGCGACGCGCAATTTCATGTCGTGGTGAGCTTTGCCGGCTTCAATCATCGGGTATACGTTTTCGGTTCTATCGGTAATGAAATCGAGGAACACGGTTCTGTCCTTCATTTCGAATGCTTGTTTCAAGGCGTCGCGCACTTCTTCCGGTTTTTCGACGCGTATGCCGACATGGCCGTAGGCTTCGGATAGTTTGACGAAATCCGGGATCGTGTCCATGTACGAGTGCGAGTAACGGCTTTGGTAAGAAAATTCCTGCCACTGGCGAACCATGCCCATGTAACGGTTGTTCAGGTTGATGATCTTGACTGGTGTTTTGTATTGCAACGCGGTCGACAGTTCCTGAATACACATCTGGATGCTGGCCTCGCCGGTGATGCAGGCTACGTCGGAATCCGGAAACGCCAGTTTGACGCCGATTGCCGCTGGTAAGCCGAAGCCCATTGTGCCCAGGCCGCCGGAGTTGATCCAGCGCCGCGGTTTGTCGAACTTGTAATACTGCGCTGCGTACATTTGATGCTGGCCGACGTCCGAAGTCACGAACGCTTCGCCGTTGGTGACTTCATACAATTGTTCAACGACGTATTGCGGTTTGATGATCCGGCTTTCGCGGTCGTATTCCAGACAATTGACGTCGCGCCAGCTTTGGATCAATTGCCACCAAGATTCCAGCGCCGCTTTTGACGGCTTGGTTTTGCTGTCCTTGACCAGTTCGATCATTTGTTGCAACACCGGTTTGACTTCGCCGACGATCGGTACGTCCACTTTCACGGTTTTTGAGATCGAGGCTGGATCGACGTCGATGTGAATGATCTTGGCATAGGGGCAAAACTCGGCCAGTTTGCCGGTGACACGGTCGTCGAAGCGGGCGCCGACCGCCAAAATCACGTCGGCTTCGTGCATGCCCATATTGGCTTCGTAAGTACCGTGCATGCCGAGCATGCCGACGAACTGCTTGTCGGTGGCCGGATAGGCGCCCAAGCCCATCAGCGTGTTGGTGATCGGGTAACCCAGCATCCGGGTCAACTCGGTCAGTTCTTCATGGGCTTCGCCCAAGATCACGCCGCCGCCGGAATAAATCATCGGCCGTTGCGCACCCAACAGCATTTCCACGGCGCGTTTGATCTGACCCTTGTGGCCGGTTACCACCGGGTTGTAAGAGCGCATACTGACTTTTTTCGGATATTTGTAAGGTATCTTGATATTGGGATCAGTGATGTCCTTGGGTACGTCGACCAATACCGGGCCCGGGCGGCCGGTGGTCGCCACGTAAAACGCTTTCTTGATCGTTTCGGCCAGGTCGTTGACGTCCTTGACCAGGAAGTTGTGTTTGACGCAGGGGCGGGTGATACCGACCGTATCGACTTCCTGAAACGCGTCGCTGCCGATAACCGGTGACGGCACCTGGCCGGAAATGATCACCATCGGGATCGAATCCATGTAGGCTGTCGCGATGCCGGTCACGGCGTTGGTCGCGCCCGGGCCGGAGGTGACCAGCACCACGCCCGGTTTGCCGGTCGCGCGCGCGTAAGCGTCGGCCGAATGGGTGGCGCCTTGCTCATGGCGCACCAGGATGTGTTTTACGTCGTCTTGATGGAAAATGGCATCGTAGATGTGCAAGACAGAGCCACCCGGATAGCCAAATACAAATTCGACACCTTCATCTTTAAGACATTGGACAAGAATTTGTCCGCCACTGAGTTCCAATTTTATGCCCTCGAAAAGCTAACCAAAGCGTGAAATGCGGATTTTACAAAAAAGGTTGGATAAGCTACTGTCTTTGGCCGGTTTCGTCAAGGAAAACCAAGGGTTTTGCTTGGTTTCGCGGTAAGCAGCGACAGGTTTTGAAAAGGAGGGATGTTTTGCGGGCGCAATTTGTTGATGTTTGGCATGCCGAGTTGAGGGGGCTGGATTCGAAGGCCTTAACCGTTTGGGATGCCTTATTGTCGGATCAGGAGCGACAGCGGAGCCAAGAGTATAAACGCCCGGAGCGGCGCCAGGGCTTTGTTGCGGTGCGGGGCTTGTTGCGTTGCACATTGGCCGGGTATTTGGATGTCGAGCCGCGGGAATTGGTGTTCGAGTCGGGCGAGTACGGCAAGCCGGCGTTAGTGGGGGCAAGGCTGCATTTTAATATTTCCCATTCTGGAGATCATTTGCTGATTGCGGTGTCCGATCTCGGCGAGTTGGGGGTTGATGTTGAGAGCCTGCGAGTCGGGCGAAATCTGCATGCGCTCGCCGGGCGTTGTTTCTCGGTGCGGGAATATCGGGAGTGGGCGGCGTTGCCGGCCGAGCAGCAATTGCCGACTTTTTACCGTCTCTGGGTCAAGAAAGAGGCGTTTGTTAAGGCGGTCGGGCGTGGGATTGCGGCAGGTTTGGACTTGTGCGAGTTTGCGCTGGAAGCGGGCGGACAGCTTGTTGCGATTCCTGGCGAATTCGGGGGTATCGACGCTTGGTCGGTGGTCGAGTTACCGGTTGCCAATGCTGCTGCGGCGTTGGTCGCGCCGAACAAGTCCGGTGTGTTCTGCTTTCGCGAGTTGGGGCTGGGTGTTTGACGAGGCCTATGCGGCAGTCGAAAAAAAAGCCGCTGGTGTGCGGCTTTTTGTGATCGATCGTTTCTTAACGTTTCGAGTATTGCGGACGCTTTCTGGCGCCGTGCAAACCGATTTTTTTACGCTCGACTTCGCGGGCATCGCGAGTCACGTAACCGGCTTTTCTCAATGGAGAGCGCAGGGATTCGTCGTATTCCATCAGTGCGCGGGTCAGGCCGTGGCGAATAGCGCCCGCTTGGCCGGAAGGGCCTCCGCCGGAGACGATGATGTTGATGTCGAAGTCGCCGGATTTTGCCAGAAGTTCCAGAGGTTGTCTGGCGATCATTTCATCGGTTTTGCGGCCGAAGTATTGGTCTACAGGGCGGTTGTTGATGATGAACTTGCCTGTGCCGACCGTTGCGTAAACGCGGGCTACCGAGCTTTTGCGGCGACCTGTTCCGTAGTATTGAGCTGCCATAAACTATCTACCTGCTTAGAATTCTAAAACTTTAGGTTGTTGAGACTGATGATTGTGCTCCGGACCGGCATACACTTTCAATTTTTTGAACATCGCCCGGCCCAGTGGGTTTTTAGGCAGCATGCCTTGCACTGCGGTAGTGATGATGCGGTCGGGGAAGGTTTGTCTCAATTTGCCCAAAGAGGCAGACTTCATGTTGCCGACATAACCGGTGTGGCGGTAATACATTTTGTCTTTTTCTTTGTTGCCGGTAACGCCGATTTTTTCGGCATTGACGACGATGATGTAGTCGCCGGTGTCGACGTGCGGGGTGTATTCTGGTTTATGTTTGCCGCGAAGACGTCGTGCAATTTCAGTAGCAAGGCGACCCAATGTCTTTCCTTCTGCATCAATCACGTACCAATCGCGCTTAACTTCTGCGGGCTTTGCACTAAATGTTTTCATCGTTGCTTTCTTAAAATCGGTTGAAGCTGTAAAAGCATGGCATTCTACTTAAACCGGCCGCTAACTTCAAGTTGCAATTACAGCTTGATTTTCAGCGAATGCAGTTTCCGGTACAAATGGGTACGTTCCATGCCGATCGCCGCAGCTAACTTGGCGACGCTGCCGCCGTTTTTTTCGAAATGGTACTCCAGATAGGATTTTTCGAAATGGTCGCGGGCCTCTTTTAGCGGCAGGTTGAAAAATTCCGGCACGTTCAAACCCAGTTTGGGCTGCTCGGCAATCGAACCTAGCGCTGCTTTGACTTCGTCCAACTCGATGTCATCGCCGGCACCCAGAATCATCAGCCGCTGCACCAGATTGCGCAATTCTCGGACATTGCCGGGCCAACTGTAGTTGCGCAGATAATTTTGCGCCGCCATCGAAAAGCGGCGGAACGGCAGTTTTTCGTGCACAACGAAATGATCGACGTAAAAATTCAGCAGACTCGGTACATCCTCGCTGTGCTCGCGCAGCGGCGGAATTTCTAACGTCACCACGTTCAGTAGGTAGTACAAGTCCTGGCGGAAGCGGCCGCTGTTGACTTCTTCCTCCAGCGCCATTCGGGTCGAGGCGACCACGCGCACGTCGACCCGCACGGCCTGGCTGCCGCCGACCCGCAGGAACGAACTCGATTCCAACGCACTAAGCAATCGAGTTTGGGTTTCCGGGTCCATTCCGCCGATTTCGCCCAGGAACAGCGTGCCGCGGTCGGCCTGCTCCAGCAGGCCGCGGTAAATCCGGCCGTTGTCTTCGCGGCCGAAAAATTCGACCGCCGCGTTTTCCGGGGAGATGCTGCCGACCGAGACGTCGACAAAGGCGCCGTCGCGACGGGAGCTGTTGTTGTGCAGGTAGCGGGCGTACATCTCCTTGCCGACCCCGGCTTCGCCGACTAGCAGCACGCGGGCGTCGTGTTGCGCCAGACGTTTCAGTTTGTCTTTGGTGCGCTCGACCACGGCGCTTTTGCCGACCGGCTCCACGCCTATCATCAATTGCTGCTTCAGGCCGGCGTTTTCCCGCTGCAAGGAACTGGTCTCCAGGGCGCGCTCGACGATCAACAGCAATTTTGCCATCGACAGCGGTTTTTCCAGAAAATCGTAAGCGCCGAGGCGGGTGGCTTCGACTGCCGACTCGACCGAGCCGTGGCCGGACATCATGATTACCGGACAGAGTGAGCTGTCTTCGCCGACCCATTCCCGCAACAGCGTGATGCCGTCGCTATCGGGCATCCAGATGTCGAGTAGAATCAGATTCGGCTGGCGCTGGTTTTTCAGTTTCTTCGCTTCCGTGGCATTTTCGGCCATCGCGACTTGATAGCCCTCGTCTTCCAAAATCTCCGACACCAGTTCGCGAATATCCTGTTCGTCGTCGACCACCAATATGTAGGGCGCTTGTTTATTCATGCATCGTTCCAAATTCAAAAACCGGTAGCTGGAGCAGAAAGCCAGCGCCGCCATTATATGCCGTATCCACCCAAATCACGCCGCCGTGTTCTTCCACGATTTTTTTGACGATGGCCAGGCCCAAACCAGTACCCTTGGATTTGCTGGTGACGTAGGGTTCGAAAATGGTTTCGATCTGATCCGCATTCAGGCCGCTGCCGTTGTCGTACAAACCGACTTCGACATAATCGGTGTTATTGCGCGTGACTTTGCCGATTTTAATGGCGATATGGCATTTTTCCCCAGTGGCTTCTTGCGCGTTCTTGATCAGGTTATGCAGCACCTGGCGAATGCTGACAGGATCGACTTCGACAATGACGTGCTGGCTGGCGGCGGCCATCGCGAAGCTAATTCCGGACGGCAGGTACAGCGTAGTGATCTGCTGGATCAAATCCACCAGGTTGATTTTTTCGACCTGCTTTTTCGACGGGCGGGCGTATTCGGAGAAGTCGTCGACCATGCGTTTCATCGCTTCCACTTGCTGGACGATGGTGCGGGTGCCGCGTTGCAGAAACTCGGCTGAGCCATCCTGCAGTTCTTTGGACAACTTGTGCTGCAAACGTTCTGCGGACAGTTGGATCGGCGTCAATGGGTTCTTGATTTCGTGGGCCAGACGCCGGGCGACTTCGCCCCAGGCCGCGTTTTTCTGGGCTTGAATCAAATCGGTGACGTCGTCGAACACCACCACGGCGCCGGTGTGGGCGCCGTGTTGCGAAAACAGCGGCGTACCGCGGCACAGTAGCTCTTGGCGGCCGTTCGGGCCGAGAAAGACGATGCGCTGCTCCCAGATGTCATCGGCTTTTTCCAGCAGGCTTTGGATTGCTGTCAACACGTCGGCCAGTTCGGGATGCAGCTCGGCCAAGGCGGGTAGATTCTGGCCGACGAAATGGCTGACCGGGATGTGCAAAATCCGGTAGGCGGCCTGATTCGCAGTGCGGATGAAGTATGTCGCGTCGAAACTGATTACGCCGGCGGTCAGGTTGGCGAGGATGGTTTCCAGGTAGGCGCGCTGATTTTCCACCTCCAGGCCGGCGGCGCGGGTTTCGTCGCGGGAACGGGCGATGCGCCGGGTCATCTGGTTGAACGATTCGACCAGAAAGCCCAGGTCGTCCTGGCTCATTACCGGCAATTGCTGCTGATAATCGCCGTCGGCGACGGCCTGGGTGCCTTTTACCAATTCCCTGACCGGAGCGACGATATTGCGGATGCTGATAAAGGCCACCCAGATCGCCGCCAGCATACTCAACAGCAGCACCAGCAGCAGGATCAGCGAAAAACTGGTTTTCAGCGAATCGCGCAGGAAATTCATTTCCTGGTAGCGAATGAAGGCGAATTCGATCGAATCGGCCAAATCGGTGACCCGCACCGGAATTGGATACAAAACCTGGAGAAACCGGCTTTGGTCGGCTTCGATCGCGACGATGATGCGCACCAACATTTCGTCGTTGTCGCCGGGATCGAAGGCAAAATATTCCTTGTTCTGTTTCAATTGCAGCCAGATTTGCTCGTCGGGCAAATGCGGCAGAATGTCGCTGGGGTTGATGCTGCTGGAGGCCAGAATTCGGCCCTGGTTGTTGAATACCGCCAGTTCCAGCGCCCCCGATTCGCGCCACAACGAACCGACTTCCAATGCAATCAGCGTTTCCGATTTGTGCTGCAAATGCTCGGCCATTTGCTTGGTTTGCTTGATGTGCCAATTCATGCGCTGATTCATCGCCGACTGGCTCAGTTCCAGCGCGTCGTCCATGGCCCGGTCGATTTCGACGTTAAACCAACTGTCGATACCTTGGTGCAGGAATTGCACCGAGAAGTAGAACACGATTGCGGCTGGGGCCAGCGCCAACAATACGAACAGCGAGACCATGCGCGTGGTGAGTTTGGAGCCGGCTTCCTTTTTCTTCAGCTCGCGGACCAGCGAGTAGGCGTTGACGACAACCAGCCCGAGCAGGATGATCGAGCCCAGGGTATTGATCACCAACAGCCAGGAATACAACTCGCCGAGTTCCGAAGACTCCTGGGTGGCGCTGCTCATCAGTTGCAGCGAAAGCAGCACGAAACCGAACAAAATAACGATTGACGCGCTGGCCGGCAGCTTCATTTTTGAATAGGCCATAAGCTCCAATGGCTGGAAAGAAACCAACGGTGGTCCAGATACGCCACCGGGCGTAGCGGAATCGGCAGCGCCTCGCGATTAAATTCGCTGCGCACCGCCAGTTGGTAGTAGTGGCCGGTCTCTAGGGCTGTGGCCGGGATCGGTTGCTGGTCGCGCACGCTGGCCATGAAATGCAGCGCGGCGCTCAGGGTCAAAAACATCTCGCTATGGTTTTGCGGGGTTTGCACCGCATATTGGTTCAATAGCGCGTGAAACTGCAGTCGGTAGCGCTGCTTGCTGCGATAGGCGACGCTATCCCACAGCCAGCCCGGTTCGCGCAATTCCATGACCACGTCCCAGGTCAACGGCACGCCTTTGTCCAGCGCCTCTTTGGCGACCGGGCTCAGCCGATACTCGATCTGGCTGGCGATGATCGCCGTATCGCCTTCGCTTTGCAGTTCGGCGTACTCTATCCGAGCGGCGTAATTACCGGCCCAAGCCGGCGTCGAGCCCAGGGCCAGGCATAGCGCAAACAGGCCGGGGCTAAACCGCTTTGCGCAGCTTGGCATAATAAAAGCCGTCCATTTGCCGTTCTCCGGTCAAGATTTGCCGGCCGTGCGGGCGGGCCAGGCCCCAATGCGCGTATATCGTCAGTTCTTCGGCGTCGGTGTGAGTCGCCAGAAACGCGGCGATTTGCTGCTCGTTTTCGACTTTCAGCACCGAGCAGGTAGCGTAAAGCAGAACGCCGCCGGGAGTGAGTAGTTGCCATGCGGCCTGCAGAATTCGGGCTTGCGTGACCTGCAATGCCGCAATGTCATCCGGTCGGCGCAGCAATTTGATGTCCGGGTGGCGGCGGATTACGCCGAAACCGGAGCAGGGAGCGTCCAGCAAAATTCGCTGAAAACGGCGTGGTCCGGCCCAATCGGCGGGGTTTCCGGCGTCGGCCACCAAGGTTTCGGCCTGCAAATGCAGTCGGGCCAGATTTTCCTCGACCCGTTGCAGGCGCTGGGCGTCGACGTCGATCGCCATTAGTCCTGCCAATGCCGGTTGCCGTTCCAGAATCGCTGCGGTCTTGCCGCCGGGTGCCGCGCACATGTCCAGTACCCAGTCGCCGGCTTGGGCGTCGAGGAGTTCGGCTGCCAGTTGCGCGGCGCCGTCCTGTACCGAGACCCGGCCGTCGCTGAAGCCGGGCAATTGCTCGACCGCCACGGCCTGATCCAGACGAATCGCCGTATCGCAGCAATCGACCGGCTGCCCGGCAATGCCTTGCGCCGCCAATTGGTCCAGGTAGGTTTCGCGACTGGTCTGCCGTTGATTGACCCGCAAAAACATCGGTGCGGCTTGGTCGTTGGCGTGCAGAATTTTTTCGTGGCGTTCGGGCCAGTCGCGGCACAGCGCGTCGATAATCCATTGCGGATGGTTGAGTCGGGCTTGTTGATCCCGGTCTGTGGCTTGCAACAAGTTGTCCGCGTCGCGTAAATACTGCCGGAGTACGCCGTTGACCAAGCCTCTGGCCCAAGGTTTGTGGCTGGTGGCAGCGACGGTTTCCGAGACGGCGGCGTGCGGTTTGACCCGCATGTGTTGCAATTGGTACAGGCCGACCAGGAGCAGGGTTTTGATGTCGGCGTCCTTGGCTTTTAGCGGTTTGCCGAGCAGTTTGCCTAACGCGAAATCCAGTGCGTAATAATGGCGCACCACGCCGTAGCATAAGGCTTGGACGAAGGCCCTGTCTTTGCTGTCTTTCAGCTTGGGCAAGCCGTGCTCCAGGGCGGGGGTCAGCGACTGGCCGTCGCCGATGACCTTGGCCAGAATTTGCGCCGCGCAGCCGCGAAGATTCATAAGCCGAGTAAGACGCCGGCGGCAGGATGCGCGTTCAGAAAATCCTTGCCGTTGATGCGCTTGCCGCCCGGCAGTTGCACTTCCAGTAACCGAAGCATGCCGTCGCCGGTAGCGACGTCCAGGGCTTGCGCCGAACTGTCTATCGTGCCGGGCGCTAAGGTCGCCGCCTTCGCCAAGACTTCGCTGCGCCAAACGCGCAAGATCTGGCCGGCGAAGGTGGTTTGCGCTACCGGCCAGGCGTTGAGGCCGCGAATTTTTCGGTCCAGTTCGACCGCCGATTGTCGCCAATCGATTAACGCTTCCTGTTTTTCCAGCTTATGGGCATAGGTGACCAGGCTCTCGTCCTGAGCTTCGGCTTGCAAAGCACCGCGCTCAATCATATCCACCACTTGCAGCAAACCTTGGGCGCCGAGTTCGGCTAGGCGGTCGTGCAATTCGCTGGAGGTGGCGTCGGCACTGATCGGGCATTCCAGCTTGAGCAGCATATCGCCGGCATCGAGTTTTTTGACGACTTTCATGATCGTGACGCCGGTTTTGGCATCGCCGGCCATCACGGCACGATGGATCGGTGCCGCGCCGCGCCAGCGCGGTAATAACGAGCCGTGGACGTTGATGCAGCCGAACTTGGGAATATCGAGCACCGCTTGCGGCAAAATCAGGCCGTAGGCGACCACAACCAGCAACTCGGGCTTTAAATCGGCCAGGGCTTGGATGGCTTCGGCGGTTTTGAAGTTTTCCGGCTGGGCGACCGGGATGCCGGCCGTCAACGCCAAATCTTTGATCGGACTGGCCGTCAATTTACGGCCGCGGCCTGCCGGCCGGTCCGGTTGGGTATAGGCGGCGATAACTTCGTGCGGCGAATCTATCAGGGTTTGCAACGTTGGCACCGCGAATTCCGGGGTGCCGGCAAAAACGATTTTCATGGTTGTCCTTATACGCCCTGTGAGCGGTGGATCTTATCCAGTTTGGATTTTATTCGGTTACGCTTGAATGCCGACAGATAATCGACGAACAGCTTACCTTCCAGATGGTCCATTTCGTGTTGGATGCAAACCGCCAACAAGTCGCGGGCTTCGAGTTCGAAACTGTCGCCGTTACGATCGAGCGCTTTGACTTTGATCTGTTCGGCGCGGCTGACTTTTTCGAAGAAGCCGGGTACGGATAAGCAGCCTTCTTCGGATTCTTCAACGCCGTCGCGTTCGACGATTTGCGGGTTGATCAGGCAGATTGGATTGTCTTTGTTTTCGGAGACATCCATCACGATCACGCGTTTATGGACGTTGACCTGGGTTGCGGCCAGGCCGACGCCCTTGGCCGAATACATGGTTTCGATCATGTCGTCGACCAGTTTTCTGATGCCGTCGTCGACTCGCTCCACCTCGCTGGCGACCGTGCGCAAGCGTTTGTCGGGGAACTCCAAAATCGTAAGAATACTCACGCCTTACTCCGTATTGCTGAAATCAATGTCGGCGATTCTATCCGAAATCAGCCTGGGTTTGCATGCTGCGACAGGCCAGCGAGCCGCGGCGTACTGCTGGCAATCTGCGTCAATTCATCTAAACTGTGCGGCAAATTCTATTGGCGGCCGGCGGCGATAGCGCCGGCCGGCTCATACTACGCCCGGTTTCGGCTGTTAGAGATCGGATCGAACACGTTACTGGCTTCGGCAGGATAGATATATGTTGCTTCGCACCGCTCTGGGTATTGCATTTTCGTTGTTGGCCGCGGCAACTGCACGCGCCGACGAATTGCAGATCAACCCCAATCATCCCGACCAATACACGGTGGTAAAAGGCGACACGCTGTGGGATATCTCCGGCAAGTTTTTGCAACATCCTTGGCAATGGCCCGAGCTCTGGCATAACAATCCGCAAGTTAAAGACCCTCACTGGATTTATCCGGGTGATACTTTGTACTTTTCTTATGTTGATGGTAAACCCAGGTTAAGTTTCACTCCGGGCGATGCAACTGAAGAAAAACTGTTGCCACGGGTTCGCGAATCTTCGGTCGAACAAGCCATACGGATGGTGCCGAGTGATGCGATTATCCAGTTTCTGAATTCGCCGAAAGTGGTGACGGCCGATGAATTGCAGCGCGCGCCCTACGTGATCGGTTTCGTCGGCGAGCATCTGATCGCCGGCGCTGGCGACGGGGTTTACGTGCGGGCGATCGAGGAGCCACAGGGCTTGGGTTATACGATCTACCGGCAGGGCAAGCCTTACATCAGCCCGGTTACCAAAGAGATTTTGGGTTACGAGGCTCAGTTCATTGCCGATACCACGTTGCAACAGCCCGGCGATCCGGCGACGCTGGTCATCAATAAATCGGATATGGAGGTTCAGCGCGGCGACCGCTTGATGCTGACGTCCGAAGGCGAATTGGCGTTGAACTACTTCCCGCGGCCGCCGGAAAAACAAATCGTCGGCAGTATTATCCGGGTGATGGGCGGCGTATCCCAGATCGGCCAGCACGACGTGGTGGTGATCGATAAAGGAACGGCCGACGATATCGAAGTCGGCCATGTGTTCGACGTTTACCGGCGCGGTAACTTCTTGGTGGACCGCTACCAGTCTCCGGAAGGGGTTGCGGTGAAAATGCCGGACGAGCTGGCCGGTGAACTGATGGTGTTCCGGACCTTCGAGCGGGTCAGCTATGCCTTGGTGATGAAAGCGTCGGCCGCGATGCACACCTTGGACCGGGTGCAGACGCCTTGACCTTTACGGTATGGCGCGACCTGATCCTAAGTGCTCCGGGGCGAGCGGCTCGATCGGTTGACTGAATTGGACCTGGCGCGCGATTCCGAGCTGAAATACTGGTTGGCCTTGTTGCGCATGCCGGGCATCGGCGGCGGAACGATTCAGCGCTTGCTGGAGCATTTTCAACCTGAAGCTATTTTTACCGCCTCCCGCGCCAGCCTTGGCGCTCTCGGAATCAGCGACAAGTTAATCTCCGTGTTGCAAGCGCCCGACTGGCAGGCCGTCGAAACGGATCTGGCTTGGCTGGCACAAACCGGTAACCATGCGTTTACGCTGCGGGATCCGGACTATCCTCCCCAATTGAAAGAAATCGACCGGCCGCCGCCGGTGCTGTTCGTGAAAGGCGATCCGGCCGTATTGGCCGAGCCGCAATTGGCGATCGTCGGCAGTCGCAATCCGTCCCCGGTCGGGGTCAGTACCGCTCTGCAATTTGCCGAAACGCTGGCGGCCGCCGGGTTGGTCATTACCAGCGGTTTGGCGTTGGGCATCGATGCCGCCAGCCACCAAGGGGCTTTGAACGCCAACGGCTGTACCGTTGCCGTGGCCGGCACCGGGCTGGACCGGGTATATCCGGCCCGGCACAAGGACTTGGCCACGCAAATCGTCGAGCACGGCGCTTTGGTGTCCGAATTTCCGCCCGGCACCGGCGCCAAGGCCAGTCATTTCCCGCTCAGGAATCGCATCATCAGCGGCCTATGCCTGGGCTTGCTGGTGGTGGAGGCGGCGCAGCAGAGCGGATCGCTGATCACGGCGCGGCTGGCGTTGGAGCAGAATCGGGAGGTGTTTGCGATTCCGGGTTCGATCCATAACCCGCTGGCACGCGGCTGCAATGCCCTGATTCGGCAAGGTGCGAAACTGGTGGAGACCGCCGAGGATATTTTTGAAGAATTAGGCCAATATAATCAACAAAGTATGCGAACCGAGCCGGAATCGGCGCAGACTGTGCTTGACCTGGAACAACAAAATCTATTGAATTTGATTCCGTATAGCCCCACAACGGTAGATGCTTTGGTGCACGCAGGTACTTGGACGGTCGAAGAGGTCTCCTCGATGTTGCTGGTGTTGGAGCTGCAGGGCTATGTCGCCGGTATCGCCGGCGGTAGCTACCTTCGAATCAAATAAAGGTTCTAATGAAAGAAGATATTTTTGATGTGCTGATATATCTGTTTGAAAACTATCTGGATGGCGACAGCGATAACTACCCCGATACTTCAATCATTGCCAGCGAATTGTTGGATGCCGGTTTTCAGCAGCCGGACGTCAATAAAGCCTTCGATTGGCTGGAGTCGCTCGCGGAAATGGACAGCATATCGCCGGCGGTTTCGTCGTCTTTCCGGATTTTTAGCCAACAGGAAAACGCTGTTTTCGATTTGGAATGCCGCGATTTTCTAATGTACTTGGAACACGCCGGTATTTTGACTCCGGGCAACCGCGAGATCGCCATCGACCGGGCGATGGCCTTGAAAGACGAAAATATCACCCTAGACAAATTGAAGTGGATTGTGTTGATGGTGCTATTGAGCCAACCCGGTGACAGTGCCGCTTTTTCCAGAATGGAAGACATCGTCTACGATTTGATACCTAGTTCTTTACACTGAGGCTTTTACGACTGTATGAGCAAAAGTTTAGTCATTGTAGAGTCGCCTGCGAAATGCAAAACCATCGAAAAATACCTGGGTAAAGATTTTCAGGTTCTCGCCTCCTACGGCCATGTTCGCGATTTGATACCCAAAGAAGGCGCAGTCGATCCGGAGAACGGCTTTGCGATGAAGTATCAGGTTATCGACCGCAACCAGCGCCATCTGCAGGAAATCGGTAAGGCCATTAAAGATGTGGATACGCTTTATTTGGCGACCGACCCGGATCGGGAAGGCGAGGCGATTTCCTGGCACGTTTTCGAGCATTTGAAGGAGAAAAAGCTCCTAAAGGACAAAGAGGTGCGGCGGGTGGTGTTTCACGAAATCACCAAGAAGGCCGTCACTGAAGCTATTGCCCATCCGACCGAGTTATCCAACAGTCTGGTCAATGCCCAACAGGCGCGGCGGGCCTTGGATTATCTAGTGGGCTTCAATTTGTCGCCGTTGCTGTGGAAGAAAATCCGCCGCGGTTTGTCCGCCGGCCGGGTGCAAAGTCCGGCGTTGCGGATGATCGTCGAGCGCGAGATGGAGATCGAAGCGTTTAAGACCCGCGAGTACTGGTCGCATACTGCCGAAGCCAATGCCCAGGGTCAGCCTTTCAAAGCCAAACTGACGCATTTCAACGGCGAAAAACTCAACCAATTCAGCTTTACTGAAGAAGCGCAGGCCCATCAGGTCAAACAGACTTTGTTGGCCGAAGCCGACGGCCAGCTGATTGTTGCCAAGCTGGAGAAGAAACAGCGCAACAGGAATCCGGCGCCGCCGTTTATCACGTCGACCTTGCAACAGGAAGCGGCGCGGAAACTGGGGTTTACCACCAAGCGCACGATGATGGTTGCTCAGCAGTTGTACGAGGGCATTGATCTCGGTGGCGAAACTGTCGGTTTAATCTCTTATATGCGTACCGACTCGGTGAATCTGGCAGAAGAAGCTGTTGCCGATATTCGCGCTCTGATTGCCGAGAAATACGGTGCCGAGAACGTGCCGAAACAGCCGCGCGAATTTAAAACCAAGTCAAAAAACGCACAAGAAGCTCACGAGGCTATTCGGCCGACCTCGGTGCAACGTTTGCCTGAGCAGGTCAAAGGCCGGCTGACGGCTGAGCAGTACAAACTTTACGATTTAATCTGGAAGCGTACCGTAGCCTGTCAGATGATCCATGCCACTCTGAACCTTGTGGCCGTGGATTTGAACTGCGGTAGCGAAAAAAATGTGTTTCGCGCCACCGGTTCCACCGTGACCAATCCCGGCTTCATGATGGTTTATCTGGAAGGCGTCGACGACAGCAAAGAAGCGGCGGACGACCAGGAAAGTATTCTGCCGCCGATGGAGGAAGGACGGCCGGTCAAGCTGCAGGAGATCGTCGCCACCCAGCATTTTACCGAGCCGCCGCCGCGTTATAGCGAGGCCAGTTTGGTCAAGGCTTTGGAAGAACACGGCATCGGCCGGCCTTCGACCTATGCGACCATCATTTCGACACTGCAAAATCGCGAATATGTGACGATAGAAAACAAGCGTTTCTATCCGACCGATGTCGGTCGCATCGTCAACAAATTCCTGACGGAGCATTTCACCAAGTACGTTGACTACGGTTTTACCGCTAATCTGGAGGACGAACTGGACGCGGTATCCCGCGGCGAAAAGGATTGGATTCCGTTGATGAACGATTTCTGGCGGCCGTTTACCCAGTTGATCAACGAGAAAGAAGAAAGCGTACAGCGCAAGGATGTCACGCAAGAAAGTATCGACGAAAAATGCCCGGAATGCGGCAGCGCCTTGTCGATCCGGTTGGGCCGGAACGGCCGTTTCATCGGTTGTACCAATTATCCGACTTGTTCTTACACCCGCAATCTCGGCGAAGACAATGCGGTGGCGGCTAACGAGCCGGAAGTGGTCGAAGGTCGCGTCTGCCCGAAGTGCGAGTCGGCGTTGGTGATCAAGACCGGGCGTTACGGCAAGTTTGTCGGTTGCAGCGCTTATCCGAAATGCAAGCACATCGAACCGCTGGAAAAGCCTCAGGATACCGGGGTCGAATGCCCGCAGTGCAAAAACGGCGCGATTTTGAAGCGCAAGGCACGCAGCGGTAAGATTTTCTACTCCTGTTCGGAATACCCAAAATGCGATTATGCGTTATGGGATGCGCCGATCAAGGAAGAATGTCCGGATTGTCATTGGCCGATTCTGACCTTGAAAACCACGAAGCGCCGGGGCACCGAAAAAGTCTGCCCGCAGAAGGAATGCAAATACGCAACGCCGTATGAAGGCGATGCCGAGGATGTCAATGGGCCTTAATCCCTGTCGGCAGTGGCTAGGTCGTCGGGCAAGACCAATTTCTGGCCGATGCCGATTGCGTGCCGGTCGATAAAGCCGGCCGGCAATTCCAGCATGTACTGCGCCGGAATCTGCGAGTCGTAGATCCGGCAAGGGTCGATTCTGCAGGGAGGCAGGTTTTTCAGGACGGCGGCGATCCTGGCGTCTGCGGAGACGAATAGCACGTCGAGCGCGATCATCGTATTTTTCATCCACATGCTGCGCGGGCGTTGGTCCGCATAAACGAATAGCATGCCTTGGTCCGGGCCGAGCTCGCGGCGGAACATCAAACCCAATTCCCGTTGCTCGGCGCTATTGGCGATAGCCACGTAGACCGGATGTTGTTGATTCTCAAAAACCAGTTTGTGGGCGAATGGGATTTGTCCGTCCGCCTGTGCCGGCTTTGCGCCCGCCGTAAGGGCTAATGCCAAAGCGGAGATTGCGCCGCGCAGTCGAATATTCATGCTGGAAGTGGCGTATTGCCTCATAGAAAAAAGGTAACCGAAGTTGTTTTTGCCGGGTCGGCTGATTATAATGCCGCGTTCTTTTGTTTTGCGAGCGTGGCGAAATTGGTAGACGCGCTGGATTTAGGTTCCAGTGGTAACCCCGTGAGAGTTCGAGTCTCTCCGCTCGCACCATACCCGCTTAATGCGTCACTTTACGACCGTAAAGCTCCCCGGATTTGAACATCGTCGACGATTCTCCCGAATCATAAATTCCTATTTTTTAGTTATCGAGGTAAAGCAATGCAAGTTTCTGTCGAGAAGACATCAGAATTAAGCCGGAAAATGACTGTCAGCATTCCAGACGCCGTAGTTCAGGAAAAAATGGAAACTCGCTTCAAAACACTGGCGCGCACCGTCAAAGTCGATGGATTCCGCCCGGGTAAAGTGCCTGCGAGTATGGTGAAAAAACTTTATGGCGATCGGGTCAGAAACGAAGTCACCGGCGACTTGATTCAGTCGACTTACTTTGAAGCTTTGCAACAGCAGGATTTGAATCCGGCTGGTCATCCTCATATCCATCCCAGCGAGAAAACCGAGGGATTCGAATACGTCGCCGAGTTTGAAGTGTATCCGGAAATCGCGTTGGACGGCATCGACAACTTGCAAATCGAACGGCCTAATGCGAGCGTCGAAGAAAGCGATGTCGATAACATGGTCGAAAAGTTGCGGCAACAGAAGAAAACCTGGAACGGCGTCGAACGCGCATCGCAAGAAGGCGACAGAGTTTCGATCCATTTTTCCGGTGTTTGCGAAGGCGAAAACTTCACCGACGGCAAGGTCGAAAACTATCAGGTCGAGATCGGCGGCAAGCAAATGATCCCCGGTTTCGAAGACGAGCTGAAAGGCCTGAGCGTCGGCGAAAGCAAAACATTTGCTGTGACTTTTCCGGAAAAATACAACAGTGAAAAGCTGGCCGGCAAACCGGCTGAGTTCGAAGTCGAATTGGTTAAAGTCGAGGAGCCGGTGTTGCCCGAAGTCGATGCCGACTTCATAAAAGCCTACGGCGTCGAAGACGGCGATGCGGTAACCTTCCGCGCCGATGTGCGCGCCAACATGGAGCGGGAGTTGGCGCAAGGCTTGAAAAACAAATTGAAAACCGCCGTGATGGATGCGTTGTTCGAGCACATTTCGGTGTCGATCCCCAATGCATTGATTGACCAGGAAATTCAAGCCCTGATGAAGCCTTACGCGGAACGGGCCAAGAACATGCGTTTGAAATTGGAAGACCTGAATCTGCCGCGGGATATGTTCGAAGAGCAAGCCAAGCGCCGCGTGGCCTTGGGCTTGATTTTGGGCGAAGTGATTCATAAAAACGAATTGAAGGTTGATGCCGACAAAGTTCGTTCGGTTATCGAAGACATGGCGAAGAGTTATGAGCGCCCTGAAGACGTCGTGAACTGGTATTATGCAGACAAGTCTCGGCTGAACGACGTGCAACAAATGGTTCTGGAGGATCAGGCTGTGGCATGGATCGTAAGTCAGGCTAAAGTCGCCGACGTGACCGTCGGTTTTGATCAGGTAATGGAACGATAGTGACAATGAGGGCTTAACGTGTTTAACCAAAATGTGATTAGCGAAATGATGGCGCCGCAAGCGGCGGGCGGTCTAGTGCCGATAGTGGTTGAACAAACAGCCCGTGGGGAAAGATCGTTTGATATATACTCCCGTTTACTGAAGGAGCGGGTCATTTTTCTGGTGGGCAAGGTTGAGGATTACATGGCCAATCTGGTTGTGGCCCAACTATTGTTCCTGGAATCGGAAAACCCGGATAAGGATATTCACCTGTACATCAATTCGCCGGGCGGTTCGGTAACTGCGGGTATGGCGATCTACGACACGATGCAGTTTATCAAGCCGGACGTCAGCACCATGTGCATCGGCCAGGCGGCCAGTATGGGAGCGTTGTTGTTGGCGGGCGGTGCGGCCGGTAAACGTTATTGCTTGCCGCATTCCCGGGTCATGATTCATCAGCCTTTGGGTGGTTTCCAGGGACAGGCCTCGGATATCGACATCCATGCAAGAGAAATCCTGCAGATTCGGGATCGGTTGAACAAGGTGTTGGCGCACCACACCGGCCAGTCCTTGCAGAAGATCGAACAGGATACCGATAGGGATAATTTTCTGAGTGCGGAACAGGCCGTGGATTACGGTTTGATCGATAAGGTGTTGACCAGTCGTAGCGGTTAACAGCAACGCACCCCGGTTGCCGCGATGTGCGGGGGAGTTTACTATTGGTTTTTGAAGTATTTCATCTCTGTGATGAAGCGAAGTGAAACGGTGGAGTCTGTCTATGAGTAGAGACAAGAAAGGTAAAGACGACGAAAAGCTTCTTTACTGTTCTTTTTGCGGTAAAAGCCAAAATGAAGTGCGGAAACTGATTGCCGGGCCATCCGTTTATGTTTGCGACGAGTGTGTCGAGCTTTGTAACGACATCATCAGGGATGAATTGCTCGAAGACGAAATGGCGGTATCCGGCGGTGCGTTACCTAAGCCCAAAGAAATCAAAGCTGAATTGGATAATTACGTAATCGGCCAGGAAAACGCCAAGAAAATTTTGGCAGTGGCCGTTTACAATCATTACAAACGCCTGCGTAGCAACAGCAAGAAAAGCGATGTCGAGTTGGCGAAAAGTAATATTCTGTTGATAGGTCCGACCGGTTCCGGTAAGACCCTGCTCGCGGAAACGCTGGCCAGATTGTTGGATGTACCGTTTACGATCGCAGACGCAACGACTTTGACCGAAGCCGGATATGTCGGCGAAGACGTCGAAAACATCATCCTGAAGATTCTGCAAAAGTGCGACTACGACGTAGAGAAGGCCGAAACCGGCATCGTCTACATCGATGAGATCGACAAAATTTCCCGTAAAGCCGATAACCCGTCGATTACGCGGGATGTGTCCGGCGAAGGGGTGCAACAGGCCCTGCTGAAGCTGATCGAAGGCACGGTAGCTTCGGTGCCGCCGCAAGGTGGACGCAAGCATCCGCAGCAGGATTTTCTGCAAGTCAACACGGCGAACATTCTGTTTATCGTCGGTGGCGCTTTTGCCGGCCTAGATAAAGTCATCAAAAACCGTACCGAAAAAGGCGGTATCGGTTTTGCCGCCGAAGTCAAAACCAAGGACGACAGTCGAAATGTCGGTGAGATTTTCGCCGACGTGCGTTCAGAGGATTTGATTAAATACGGTTTGATTCCGGAGTTCGTCGGCCGTTTGCCGGTGATTGCGACTTTGGACGAATTGGACGAAGCGGCGTTGATTCAAATTCTGACGCAGCCGAAAAATGCGTTAATCAAGCAGTACAAGCATCTGTTCGAAATGGAAGGTGCCGAACTGGAATTCAGAGACGATTCATTGGCGGCGATTGCCCGCAAGTCGATGGAACGAAAGACTGGTGCCCGCGGCCTGCGTACTATCGTCGAAAATGTTTTGCTGGATACGATGTACGAATTGCCGTCCAACGACAAAATTTCGAAAGTCGTGATCGACGAAAGCGTGATATCGGGTAATTCCGAACCGATTTTGGTTTACGAAACCGAGCCGAAAATGGTCGTCTCCGACGCTTCTTAGTCTGAAACATCCGGCTTTGCTTGAGCCGAAACAAAATCCGGGAGTTTGGCTGATACCAAACTCCTTTTTTTTGCGCTGAATTTAAGATACTTGTTTTCTCCAGGATCGTCCTCATATAGGATTGGGTGTGTATTGACGTGCTCCGGGAGCAATTGAAATGACCGATTTGAAAAACCAAGACGAACTGATTCCAGTCCTGCCTTTACGGGACGTGGTGGTTTACCCGCACATGGTAATCCCGTTGTTTGTCGGCCGAGGCATGTCTATCGACGCACTCGATGCCGCTATCAAGCAAGATAAGCAGGTGCTGCTGGTAGCCCAGAAACAAGCCGATGTCGACGAACCGGGATTCGACGATCTGTATAAGGTCGGAACGTTGGCCAATATCCTGCAATTACTGAAATTGCCGGACGGCACCGTGAAAGTGCTGGTGGAGGGTAGCCAACGCTGTTCGGTGATCCAATACTGCGAAGTCGACAGCTATTGCGCTGCCAGCGTCATCGAGTTAGCGGACGAAATGAATATTTCCGAGCAGGAGGCGGAAGTGCTGCAACGCACCGCGATCAACTCCTTCGATCAGTACGTGAAGCTGAATAACAAAATTCCGCCCGAAGTCTTGAATTCTTTGTCCGGCATTGACGATCCCAGTCGTCTGGCCGATACGATGGCGGCGCATATGGCGCTGAAGGTCGAGGAAAAACAAGAGATGCTGGAAATGGTCGACGTGGCCAAGCGTCTGGAAAACCTGATGACGCTGATGGAAGGCGAAGTCGATATTCTGGAAATGGAGAAGAAGATTCGCGGCCGCGTCAAAAAACAGATGGAAAAGAACCAGCGCGAATACTATCTGAATGAGCAAATGAAGGCGATTCAGAAAGAGTTGGGCGAAATGGATGAGGCCGGCAACGAAATCGAAGAGCTGGAAAAGAAAATCGCCGCTGCGGGTATGAGTGCGGAAGCGAAAACCAAGGCAACCGCCGAGCTGAACAAATTGAAGATGATGTCGCCGATGTCCGCGGAAGCCACAGTGGTTCGGAATTATATCGACTGGATGGTTAACGTGCCTTGGAAGAAAAAAACCAAGGTTCGCCACGATTTGAAAGTGGCCGAAGAGGTATTGGAAGCCGAACATTTCGGTCTGGAAAAAGTCAAGGAACGCATTCTCGAATACCTCGCGGTTCAACAACGGGTCAAAGCGTTGAAAGGGCCGATTTTGTGCTTGGTCGGACCTCCGGGGGTTGGTAAAACCTCGTTGGGACAATCGATTGCCCGTGCTACCAATCGTAAATACGTGCGCATGGCCCTGGGCGGCGTCCGAGACGAGGCGGAGATTCGCGGTCATCGCCGGACCTACATTGGTTCGATGCCGGGTAAGATTCTGCAGAATCTGGCGAAGATCAAAACCCGCAATCCGATGTTCCTGCTTGATGAAATCGACAAAATGGCGGCGGATTTTCGCGGCGACCCGGCATCGGCGTTGTTGGAGGTGCTGGACCCCGAGCAGAACCACACGTTTTCCGATCACTACCTGGAGGTCGATTTCGATTTGTCCGACGTGATGTTCGTTGCTACCGCCAACACAATGAATATTCCGCCAGCCTTGCTGGACAGAATGGAAATCATTCGCTTGGCCGGGTACACCGAAGACGAGAAAATCAATATCGCGACCCGGTTCTTGATTCCGAAGCAGATCAAGAGTAACGGCTTGATCGAGTCGGAAATCCATATCTCGGAAGGCGCGGTCAAAGATATTGTGCGTTACTACACTCGGGAAGCCGGGGTGCGCGGCCTGGAGCGGGAAATATCGAAGATTTGCCGTAAAGTAGTTAAGGATTTGTTACTCAAAGCGAAAAAGTCGCGGACCTCCATTACCGAAAAGAACTTGGACAAGTACCTTGGTGTGCGCCGGTTCAGCTACGGCATGGCCGAGGATAGCGACCAAATCGGCCAAGTAACCGGTCTGGCTTGGACCGAAGTCGGCGGCGAACTGCTGACGATAGAGACCGCAGTCATGCCCGGTAAGGGTAAGCAATTGGCTACCGGCAAGCTTGGCGATGTGATGAAGGAGTCTATCGAAGCCGCCGTAACGGTTGCGCGCAGTCGGGCCGGCATATTAGGTATCGACAGCGAAGTGTTCCAGAAGAGCGATATTCACATCCACGTTCCGGAAGGAGCGACGCCGAAAGACGGGCCGAGCGCCGGTATTGGTATGTGCACCGCGATTATCTCGGCGCTGACCAAGATTCCGGTGCGGGCCGATGTGGCGATGACCGGCGAGATTACCCTGCGCGGGGAGGTCTTGCCCATCGGTGGTTTGAAGGAAAAACTGCTTGCCGCACACCGAGGCGGCATCGCTACCGTGGTCATTCCTGCCGAAAACGAAAAAGACTTGGCTGAGATTCCGGAAAACATTAAACGCAATCTGGCGATCAAGTGCGTACGTTGGATCGACGAAGTTTTGGAATTGGCCTTACAACGTATGCCAACCCCTCTTTCTCCGGCTGAATTGGCCGATGCGACTAGCGCAAAGGTCGAGGTAAAACAGTCCGGGGTAGTGGCACATTAAGCATGGGTTAAAATCCTTGGAAACCGCAAAAATCGTGGTTTCCAAGGCTCCTAACGCTTGACACCGATCGCAGCCCGTTGATATAAATGTCGGCCTCTCGCAGAGGAGAGGCCGTATTCGGGTTGGTGGAATAACCGGTGGGCGGGCAAAACACGTGTTTGTTTGCCGAGCATAATTAATACAACGACATCCTAAGGGGAAATAAATGAATAAATCGGAACTTATTGACGCTATTGCCAGTGCGTCACAGTTGACAAAAGCCGATGCTGGTCGGGCTCTGGATGGTTTTATCAAAGCCGTTGAAGACGCATTGAAACAAGGCGATTCCGTTGCCCTGGTTGGTTTCGGTACTTTCGATGTTAAAGAAAGAGCGGAACGTAAAGGCCGCAACCCGCAAACCGGCGAAGAGATCACCATTAAAGCCGCAAAAATTCCTTCATTTAAAGCTGGCAAATCTTTAAAAGATGCTGTAAACTAGTTGCTCTTTAGTCGGGTGCTTAGCTCAGCTGGGAGAGCATCGCCCTTACAAGGCGAGGGTCGGGGGTTCGAACCCCTCAGCACCCACCAGACTTTGGAGCGGTAGTTCAGTTGGTTAGAATACCGGCCTGTCACGCCGGGGGTCGCGGGTTCGAGCCCCGTCCGCTCCGCCAAAACAGAAACCTCGGGCCGTACGGTCCGAGGTTTTTTTTTGCGTGTAATTTTATCGCCTTTAGCGATCGGGTTTAATTCTGTTTAAGGAAAGCGTTTATGCTTTTAGAAATAAGAGAAAAGGTGCATGGAGTTTTTGCATCGATCATATTGATATTTATTTGCGTGCTGTTCGGTTTGTGGGGCATTCAAAATTATCTCGGCGGCGGCAAAGAAGTGCCGGTAGTGACGGTGGAAGGCAAGGAGTTTTTCCAGCGCGACGTCAATCAGGCCTACCAGCAATATGCCCAAAACTTGGCGGGCATGAAATTCGATGAAGAAACGCTGAAAAAGCAAGCTCTGGAAAAGCTGGTGCGCGACGAAGTATTGCTGCAGTACGTGCAGAATGAAAACCTGATCGTCAGCGACGACACTGCCAGGGATTTCATTCAATCGCTGGAGTATTTCCAAAAAGACGGCAAGTTCGACAAAACCCAATACCAAACGCTGTTGGGCTCACAGGGCATGTCATCCGCTGAGTTCGTCAATCGCATCAAGAAAGCCTTGGTCATGGAACAGTTTCAGCGCGCCATCATCGATAGCAGTTTCGCGACACCTGCCGAAATCGCCGGTTTCTTCAAAATCCAAAACCAAACCCGCGATATTGAATATGTGACGGTCCCGTTGGTTCAGGTCTCGCAACAGCCTGGCGACGACGAACTTACCGCTTATTACCAGCAGCATCAGGACGATTACCGTACCGACGAACAGGTTTCGGTCGAGTATGTCGAACTCTCGGTGGATAAACTGGCATCCGGTATTGCGGCCGACGACGAACATCTGAAGGCCTATTACGAAGACCAAAAAGCTCAATTCACGACCCAGGAGCGTCGCAAAATTAGCCATATCCTGTTTGCTTTTGGTAAAGACAAGGATGCAGACGCTCAAGCGCTGCAAAGAGCCGTAAAAGCCAAGCAGGATTTGCAAACCAAGGATTTTGCCGCATTGGCGGCCGAAGTGTCGGACGACAAATTGACGGCGAAAAACGGCGGCGATTTGGGGCTGTTCAACGTCGGCGTGATGGAAAAGGCCTTCGAGGACGCCGCCAGCAAGCTGAAGCTGGGCGAAATATCCGAGCCGGTGCGTTCCGCTTTCGGTTACCACCTGATCAAAGTGACCGAACTGGCTCCGGGCGAAACCAAGCCCTACGAAGCGGTCAAAGCCGAAGTCGCCAAGGCCTATCAAAAGAGCCAAGCCGAAACCAAATTCAATACCTTGGCTGAGAAGTTGGCCGAAGTCAGCTACGAGAATCCGGACAGTCTGGCGGCCGCAGCCGATTTACTGGGCGGCCCGGTACAAAAAACGGCTGAGTTTACCCGGGCAAACGGCGAAGGCATCGCCGCCGAAGAAAAAGTTCGTGCCGCCGCATTCTCTGAAGATGTGTTGAAGGGCGGCAACAGCGAGCCGATCGAAGTTGGTGGCGATAAGCTGGTGGTATTGCGCGTAGCCTCGCACCAGCCGGCAGCAGTTAAGGAATTGAAAGATGTCAAAAAAGAGCTGATTGCCGCTATTCAACGCGACAAGGCCAGTCAGCAAGCCGTCGCGGTGGCGGATCAGGTCAAACAGGATCTGGCGTCGGGAAAAACGCTGGCCCAGGCGGCCGAAGCTAGAAAATTGGTTTCGAAAAAACTGGACGGTTTGGCGCGTAACGCCACTCAGTTACCTGCGCCGGTCGTCCAGGAAATATTCAAAGCCGCCAAGCCGCATGCCGGTCAACCGAGTATTGCCGTGCTGGATAATGCCGACGGCGGCAAATTGGTGCTAGCCATTCACAAAGTCAACGAAGGCGTAATGTCCGAGGCCGACAAAAACAAGCAAGCTGCGATCTCGAAAAACATCGCCGCGGCTTTCGGTAAGGCGCAACTCGAAGCAGTGTTGAACGCGTTGCAAGCCAAAGCTGATATTGTGGTTCGGCCGGAAAAGCAATAATTTTTCAGCCGAGACTTGAAAAGGGAGCGTAAAGCTCCCTTTTTTGTAACCGCGATTTGACGCAGGCCTGACTAGCGGCCCCGATTCCTGCACAATCGGTAAAACGGAGGCTTGGAGCAAAGCAGCGATTTTGCAAATCGCCGGCCTGAAGGTAAAGTACAGCAGCTTTTGCGGCAGTTTCTGGAAATTGATACCGGTTGCCGTTGTGGTCAGCGTCAATATAAACTCCGCTCCCTTCGCCTCGAAACTTTCGGACAGATTTACCATGGAAAAACCATTCGCTTCTCGGGATTGGACGCTTTACGGCTTGGTTTGCTTGGCACTCGTTTTGATCGTATTGACGATGTACCAGATAGACCGGCAATGGGTGAAGCTTAGCGAAATGCAGGCCGCATTGGCCGAACAAGCCCAGGCCATGCGCGAGTTGCGCACTCTAGCAGCTAGCGGTGCCTTGACAGGGCAGACGCAAACCGCACAATCCGGCGGCATTGCCCCGGCCTTTCAACGAGCGTATGCCGCAACCAAGCTGCCGGATTATGCCACAGGCGACTGGAGCGTCGAAGCCTTCGGCACTAACCTGAAAACCATTACGCCGCTGGTATCGACCGATGCCTACGCCTCGAATGTACAAAGCTACGTCCAGGAAAGCCTGATTACCCGCAACCCGGATACGCTGGCCTGGGAAGGTTTGATCGCCAAAAGCTGGACGGTCAGCGAAGACGGTCTGACCATCGCTTTCGAGTTGCGCGACGACGTCGCCTTCTCCGACGGCCAGCCGCTGACTGCCGACGATGTGGTATTCAGCTTCAATTTCATCATGACCGAGGCGATCCAGGCGCCGCGCGAGCGTGCCTATTTGCAGAAGATTCAGTCGGTCAAGGCCGAAGGCAAATACCGGGTGGTGTTCACCTATAAGGAACCGTATTTCGAAGCCCTGTCCCTGGCCGGCGGTATGAATATTCTGCCCAAGCATTTTTACGAACCCTACCTGAAAGAACCGCAAAAATTCAACGAATCCAAAGGCCTGTTGCTGGGCAGCGGTCCCTTTAAACTGGCCGATCCGAAAAGCTGGACCCCGGACCAAGGCAATGTCGAGCTGGTGCGCAACGAGCGCTACTGGGGCGACGTGCAGCCGGCCTACAACCGCATCTTGTGGAAAATCATCCAAAACGACAGCGCCCGTTTGACCACCTACCGCAACGGCGACATAGACTCCTACTCGGCGCGAGCCTCGGAATACAAACAACTGCAAAGCGACGCCCAGATTCAAGCTAAGAGCCAAAGCTTCGAATACATGCCGCCAGTGGTGGGTTATAGCTACATCGGCTGGAACCAGATGCGCGGCGGCAAACCGACCCGCTTCGCCGACAAGCGGGTGCGCCAGGCCATGAGCTATTTGACCGACACCGGCCGCATCATCAAGGATGTGTTTCTAGGCTACGCCGAGCCGGCGGTCAGCCCGTTCGGCAACGCCAGCAAGCAGCACGACGCTACCTTGCAGCCGTATCAAGCCAATCTCGATAAAGCCAAGGCCTTGCTGAAAGAAGCCGGCTACGAAGACCGCAACCAGGACGGCGTGTTGGAAGACAAAACAGGTCAGCCCTTCGAGTTCAAACTGACTTACTTCCAGGCCAACGAAGACACCAGCCGCATGGTGCTGTTGTTGAAGGATCTGTACGCCAAAGCCGGCGTCAAACTGGTGCCGTTCCCGCAGGAATGGCCGGTGATGCTGGAAAACCTGGATAAAAAAGACTTCGACGCCATCACCCTGGGCTGGACCAGCAGCATCGAAACCGACCTGTACCAAGCCTTCCATAGCTCGCAGGCGATCAGCAAGGGTGATAATTTCATCGGCTACCAAAATCCGGAACTGGACAAATTGATCGACACCGCCCGCCGTACCGTCGACGAAGGCAAACGTATGCCGCTGTGGCAGCAGGCCGAACGCATCCTCTACGAAGACCAGCCCTATACCTTCCTGATGCGTCGCAAAAGTCTGTTGTTCGTCGACAAGCGTATTCACAATCTGCAAATGACCAAACTGGGCTTGAACCTGGGTTCGCTGCCGCTGGAAAACTACGTGCCGCTGGCCCAGCAAAAATACACCCAATAAGCCGGAGGACGCCGGATGCTGACTTATCTGCTGCGCCGCCTGCTGTTGATGGTGCCGACTTTGCTGGGCATCACCATCGTCGTGTTCACGGTGATGGCCGCGTCGCCGGGTGGTATCAGCGCCCAAACCCTGGTCGGCGGCATGGACATGAAGCCGCAGGAAAAGCAGGCCTTGCTGGACTATTACAACAAGCGCTACGGCCTTGACCAACCCGCGCCGCTGCAATACCTGCGCTGGCTGAACAATGTTTCGCCGATCGGTTTCGTCAGCGACGAGCAAGGCCACCAGTCGTTCTCGCTGAGCAAAGGCATGGATCTTGGCACCAGCTTTCAATACGGCCGGCCGGTCGCCGACATTCTCGCCGAGCGCATCCCGATTACCTTGCTGCTCAATCTGGTGACGATACCGTTCACCTACGCGCTGGCGATCTGGATCGGCATGAAATCGGCGACCGAACGCGGCGGTGCCTTCGATGTCGGTTCCAGCCTGGCGATGTTGGGCTTGTGGTCGATCCCGACCATGCTGGCCGGCGTCCTGCTGCTGGGTTTCTTCGCCAACGTCCAATATTTTCAATGGTTTCCGACCGCCGGCCTTAGCGACCGTGAAGCCTTGGACATGCCGTTCCTGCCGCATTGGGACGACAGCGGCTTCGTGCGCGGCTTTTTGCTGGATCGCATCTGGCACTTGGTGTTGCCGGTGATTTGTTTGTCCTACGGCGGCTTTGCCGCGCTGGCCAAGCTGACCCGCACCTCGATCCTGGAAAACCTGCACGCCGACTACGCCCGCACCGCCCGCGCCAAGGGCCTGGCCGAAAACGACGTGCTGTGGAAGCACGTGTTCCGCAACAGTTTGCTGCCGCTGATTACCGTTTCGGCCGGCTTGCTGCCGAGTTTGCTGGCGGGTTCGTTGATCGTCGAGAACATTTTCAGCATCAACGGCATGGGCCAACTGGCGGTCGAAGCGGTGAAGGGCAGGGACCGCGAGCTGGTGTTGTCGATCACCTGGATCAGCGGCTTTTTGACCCTGATCGGCTATCTGATCGCCGACTTCTGTTACACGCTGGCCGACCCGCGGGTGAGTTATGACTAAGCCCATCGTCAGTCGGCAATCCTTCGCCGCCCGCATCTGGCGGCGCACGCTGGACGGCGTCGGCGTCAAATTCGGCTTGGCCTGGGTTGGCGTGTTGGTGTTTTTTGCCGTATTCGCGCCGTTTCTGGCCAACTCGATGCCGTTATTGATGAGCAAAAACGGCGAGATTTCGGCGCCGGTGTTGCGCTATCTATCGATCGAGGATGCCGGGATTCTGGCGGGGTTTTTCATCGCGTTGGCGGTGTCGCGGTTGCCGTTGGCAGGCGGCACCAAGTTTTTACTGTTTCTGGCCGGCACCGGGCTGGCCGCTTTGATTGCCAACCTGACCGTCCAGCCGCCGGCCCTGGTAATCTACGACGATTTTCGCGGCCCCGAATACAGTCAGGTCGATTGGAAAATCATGCCGCCGATTCCCTACGCGCCCGGCGATTACCTGCGCGACCTGGGCAGCAAGGGCCTGGAAGCGCCGTTCGCCAGCGAAGGCCATAGGCATTGGATGGGTACCGAGGAAAACGGCGCCGACGTGCTGAGCCGGATGATCCATGCCAGCCGCATCGCCTTGAGCATCGGCTTCATCGCCACCGGCATTGCCCTGGCGATCGGCATCGTCGTCGGCGGGCTGATGGGCTATTTCTCCGGTGTGGTCGATATGCTCGGCATGCGCCTGGTGGAAATCTTCGAGGACATCCCGACCCTGTTTTTACTGCTGACCTTCGTCGCCTTCTTCGGCCGCAGCCTGTACATGATGATGGTCATCATCGGAGTCACCGGCTGGTCTGGCTACGCCCGCTACGTGCGTACCGAATTTCTGAAACTGCGCAAGCAGGACTACGTGCAGGCGGCGATTGCCAGCGGCTTGCCGCTGCCGTCGATCCTGTTCCGCCACATGTTACCCAACGGTGTCGCGCCACTGCTGGTCGCGGTCAGCTTCGGCGTCGCCGGCGCCATATTGTCGGAAGCGACCTTGAGTTTCTTGGGCCTCGGCGTGGTCGATGCACCGTCTTGGGGGGCAATGCTGGATCAGGCCGTAAAATCCTCGACCTTCAACTGGTGGATGGCGGTGTTTCCCGGCGGGGCGATTTTCATGACGGTGTTCGCCTACAATCTAATTGGTGAAGCGTTCAGGGACGCAATCGATCCGAAATTGTCGCGCCGCAACGGAGGCGAGTCGTGAGCGCGCCGTTATTGCAAGTCAAAAACCTGCGCACTTATCTGCACACCGGCGCCGAGCCGGTCAAAGCAGTCGAGGACGTCAGTTTTGAAATCCCGCAAGGCGAAACCTTTTGTCTGGTCGGCGAATCCGGCAGTGGCAAGTCGATCAGCGCCTTGTCGGTGATCCGCTTGTTGCCGGACGGTATCGCCAATCATCCCAGCGGCCAGATTCTGTTCGAGGGCCGCGACCTGCTGACCTTGCCCGATGCCGATGTCCGCCAAGTGCGCGGCGCGCAAATCGCGATGATCTTCCAGGAACCGATGACATCGCTGAACCCGGTGTTGACAGTCGGCGAGCAAATCATCGAAGCGCTGCAACTGCATTACCCGGACATGAACCCGAACGAGGCCGAGCAACGCGCGGTCGCCGCCTTGACCCAGGTACAGATACCCAATCCCGGCTCGCGCTTTCGCGATTACCCGCACCAATTGTCCGGGGGCCAGCGCCAGCGAGTGATGATCGCGATGGCCTTGGCCTGCCAACCCAAGCTGCTGATCGCCGACGAGCCGACCACTGCGCTGGACGTCACCGTGCAGGCCGAGATTCTGAGGCTAATGCGGCAGCTGCAAGACGACACCGGCATGAGCATGCTGTTCATCACCCACGACTTCGGCGTGGTCGCGCAAATGGCGCACTGGGTCGGCGTGATGCAATACGGCCGATTGGTCGAAGCTGGCCGCTGCCGCGACGTGCTGGGGAATCCGCAGCATCCGTACACGCAAAAACTGTTGGCTTCGGTGCCGGAGAATCTGGCCAAGCCCGATGTCTCCGCATCCCCGAAAGCCGTTCGCGCTGAGCCCGTCGAAGCGCCACCGCAGCTCGCAGAAGAAATACAACCACCTCTCTCCACTCCGGCTGAGAAGGATCGAAAATCGCTTTCCGTTCTGGAACGGGCCGGTCTGAAGCTGCAGGCGGCATCGGCTACCGGAGTTGATGTCATTCCGGTCGAGGCACAGGCAGCCGCTGCGCGGGTTGAACCCACTGCGAATCTGCAACCAGCCGAGCCTGCAATTGGAACAAAACCGCAAGCCGCTACCGAAAGCGACGCGCTAATCCAGATCCGCAACCTGAAAGTCTGGTTCCCGGTGCGCAAGGGTCTGTTGCGCCGCGTGGTCGATCACATCAAAGCCGTCGACGACGTGTCGCTGGATATCCCGCGCGGCGAAATCGTCGCGCTGGTCGGCGAATCCGGTTGCGGCAAAACCACGCTGGGCCGCGCCGTGTTGCAGCTGGAGCCGCCAACCGAGGGCAGCATCCGCATCAATGGCCGGGAACTGGTCGGATTGTCCGCCAAAGAACTGCGGCCGTTGCGTCGGCAGATGCAGATCGCCTTTCAAGACCCGCAATCGTCGTTGAATCCGCGATTATTGATAGAAACCACGCTGACCGAACCGATGCAGGTGCACGGCATCGGCGCCAGCCGCGACGAGCGCATCGCTTTGGCCGAGCAACTGTTGGACGACATGCAACTCGGCCGCGACGCGCTCTGGCGCTACCCGCACGAATTCTCCGGCGGCCAGCGCCAGCGCATCGGTCTGGCGCGGGCTTTGGCGTTAAATCCGGAATTCATCGTCTGCGACGAAATCACCAGCGCGTTGGACGTGTCGGTGCAGGCGGAAATTCTGCAACTGTTATTGGACATCCGCCGCCGGCGTAATCTGACCTTGCTGTTTATCACCCATAACATTGGCGTCGTGGAGTATCTCAGCGATCGGACGGTGGTGATGTATCGGGGGAAGGTGGTGGAGCATGGCTCTACTGCTCGGGTTTGCGGGGCGCCGGAGCATGAGTATACGCAGAGGTTGCTGTCGGCGGTGCCGAGGTTGGTGGTAAGTTGATATTCTTCTTTGGAGATATGGTTCGTGAAGGGCTTTGATTTTATAGACTTGAGAACTAAGTTATTTTATGGCTTTTAATTCGAGAGAAGGATTTGATTTTGTCGAATCAAAATTTTTGACTGATTCGTCTGGACGACGCCAAATTCATTACTATATTAATGGCATTCCATGTCCGACTGTTTATCTAAAAGATAGAGATGCACAGCAAGCAGCTCGGTATAGGCTCATAATAAAAGATTTAGAATATGTTGAATCTGCTCTTTCTTTTGCATTAAAACAATATCCATCAGATGTATTGAGTGAGTATGATTATTTATCTTCAGACACTGAGGCTGTGATTAACTGTTCTATTATGGATCATGGAATGCTAATTCGCCGATCAATCTATATTGCCTCTGTCATTTTCTATGCCAAAACTTTTACAGAGGCGAGGGGTAGGCGGTTAAAACTTGAAGCTAAAGATGTGTTTTCAGAAATTCGTGATCGAAAAACTCACAAAAAAATAATGGAAGATAGGCACTCTTACCTCGCTCATGCGGGGTACAGCGAAAGTGAAGCTGCAGTCGTCCCTGTAATTTTATCGCCAAATAATCCATTAAGAATTTTAGAGGGGCCTACAGTTCATGCAGCGTTTCTACAGTTGCCTGATGTCGATAATATGACAGATTTTTATTCCATTGTTGTTAAACTCAAAGAGTATTGCGAGAAGAAAGAAAAACTAAAACTTGATCAGCTTTGGGAAAAGCTAAAGGATATGAGCATTCATCAACTATACGAAATGGCCTCATTAACAGGCGATAAATTGGTTCCTATTCGCTAGCCGAGCACGCGTAGGTGCGATTAGCGGTAGCGTAATCGTACTCATGGTGTGAATTTGCCACGACTTGTTTTAATGTCGGGTCTCGGCCCGACGGCCGAAATACTTTTCTTTGCTTGTCCAAAGAAAAGCATTCAAAAGAAACGACACCCCATGCCGCTTTAACCCTGCGCGTCTGCGGGTTTGAGCGGGGTTTTTGGAAGGGCTATCCATAGCCCTCCAAAAACGCGCGGCATCCCTGCCGCGCCCCAGTCGGACAAATCCGCCCAAACCCTCCGGTGCTCGGCGCGGCATCAGGGAAGGAAAACCATCCCGATTGCGCGGTAGACCGGAGCACGCATAGCGTAACGTTTGCCTAATATCAAAGAGATCACTGCTGCGACGCTGACTTGAATGCCTGGGCGGAAACTGTTAAATCATTTCAGCGAATCGCGGGATTGATATGAAAATTATTCTTCAGTTGTTAGTTGCAAGCTTGGTATTGCCGTTACTTTGGATGATTATTTCGTCGCCAATCTTGTTTGTGTTTTTCCGTCTCGCTCGCATCATGCGCCGCAGAGCAATGCACTCAGGATGGATTATGGCGTTATTTGCGTCAGTCTTTTCTCTGATTGCTGCGCCTGTTCCAACTCCAATTATTACGGTATTCATTCCGTTTGGATTGGCGCTTACAGATAGTTCTTACTACCATGGCATTTTTCACGGACCTATGACCGAGCTGTGGAGATGGATAGTACCGTCGCTCGTTGTTACTTTTGCGGTTTCGCTCGCAGCAATATGGCGCTACCTCCGATCACCTGACGATGCCGGTTAGAGTGGGTGCGATTTTTTGTGCGCATTCGGAGTTGAAAATTTGGGTATCGATAGCGGTAGGCCGGAATAAGCGTATGCGTTTCCGGCTGTGGCTTACAGTTCCAGCCTGACGCCGACAGTACCGACCAAATGGTCGAAAAAGCGATTTCCCAGTAAGGTGTCGAAATTGACGAAGGGTTGGATGCCGTTGGGTAAGGTCAGGCCGATTCCTGCGCCCAGATGGTAGAAGTCGCGGTCGGGCCGGTCGTTGTTGAAGGTAAAAACCGTCGGGTTGGCGCGGCCGTCTTGGACGAAGCTGGCGCGGAGATCGCGCTGTTTGTTTTGAAACTCGTGGGTCCAATCGAAACTGATTTGGGGAGCGACCACGCCCCCTGGAGTGCTCAGCGCCGTCGATAGCATCAGGCCCACCGAGCTTTGCAGCGAGCGAATCCGGTCGCGCAGGAAATTCAATTCCAAACCGGTCGTACCGGTCTCGCGGTAGGCGTCGAGGCTCATTTCGCTGTAACGGAAACCCAGGCGCGGGCCGATGACAATGCCTCCGAACCAAAAATCGTAACCCGCCAGCGCATTGGCGGCGTAATGGTCCGCGCCGAAATCGGACGACACCATGCCGGACACCGGCCGCTTATTGGCGCCGAGCGACGGAAAACTGGTCAAGCGATCGCGTTCGCGCCATTGGCGAGCATATTCGAGCACGATATCGACAAAGGCGTTATCGTTTGGTGTCAGCGTGGCGTAAAGCGCCGGGCCGAACGCGTCGACCCGAAATCCGCCGAGGTTGGCGAACCGGCTGTCGGTGTTGCTGTAATTCAGCGCCGCGCCGGCCAGCAGCCAGTCGTTGGCGCGCCAATCGGCGCCGATTGCGCCGCCCTGGACATTACCGTTGTAGCCGGTTTCGAAGCGGGTGCTGCGTCGGTCGATGGCTTCGAATTGGCCGGAGAAGAACAGGTGCAAACCGTCAGTAAAAGCAAGCTCGGCTTCGTCGCCAGCGCCGCCGCCGTCCTTGCTTTGTTGCCGGCGGAGTTTTGCCAAGCGCTTGCCGGCGGCGACGAATTGGCTCTGAACCGAGCCGGCTCCGCCGCCAACGCTGCCGGCACCGCCTGCGCCGCCGCCCGGCGGGCCGCCGGGTGTCGGGAGGCAGAGTCTGTAAAGATTCGGGCCGGCCTTTTCGAGGAACTCCACCCGGTCGCCCGCCAGTCGCTCGCAATCGTTGCGTAGCAACGCGAACTGCGCTTCGTCCAGCGAGCTGGCTTCGGCCCAAACTTTAGCCGTCGGGCAAAGCAGCGCGGCAACCGCAACAATCGCAACGATCGGCTTGGGCGGCAGTTGCGAGAGGAGACGGCCGGGGGCGTCCATGAAGTCTTTGCGGTCGAGTAATCGCAAGTCAGACCGGCCCATGAAGCGTCAGCTCGCGGTGCTTATTTTTTGGTCATGAAGAAATAAATCGACTGGCATTTCAAGACCATTTTGCTGCCGTCTTTTGTGGTGGCGGCGCAGGTTTCCATTTTCGAGCGGCCCGGAGCAGCCTGTTTTTTCAATTTGCCGTCTTCGACGCTGTAGTTCAATACCGCTTTGAGTTGCTCAATGCGGGCGTGGGAGTCGTTTTCTTGGGAAATGCCTTCCATGGTGCCGTCGTTTCTGAAGGTCCATGTCGTGTTCAGGCCGCGGGCGCCGCTACCGTCGGCGTTGACCGATTCTTTTTCGATTTGCCAGGTGCCCAGCAGGTCGGCTTGGGTCAGCGGAATTTCCGCGGCGCCGGCGGCGAAAGAGGCGGAGAACAACAGCAAGCCGATGAGTTTGATGGAGGGCATAAAATTCCTGTGAGTTGATATGGATGAGGTACGGATTGTATCACGTACGAATATCATGGTTTTTGCTGCATCTGTTGTCGCCGTCGACAGCAGATGAAGTTTACCGGCCGAGACTGTCGGTGTTTTGCGCTGGTGCCGCTTCTGAAGGTGTTTTTTAAACCGGGCGGTGAGGAGGGAGTCGACTGGCTAATTGTCGAGCGAAGCGGCCGGATCAACTCTGTTCGTATCCGGCCGCCCCGCGTCGAGGCATCAAGCCAGGCTGCCGGCGAATATTCGCGTCGAATATTCCTGTTCGCGGAGCAGGATGGTCTCGTTCTTGACGTCTTTGAGTTTTTTTACCAGAACTTTGCCGGATTCCGGAAAGAAATAGATCTTGCGCGGATAGATATCCAGCGTGTCGGCGGCAACGATCGGGATGTCGCGTTCGGCCAGGTAATTACGCAAGAATTGCGCACTACGGGCACCGACGTTGTCGCGGTGCAGGCCGTTCAGAATATTGCCGCCGCCGAAGACTTTAGCTTCCAGCTGGTGCGCCTCCGCACCGATGTCGAGCAGATGGTCGATGAACTTATCCATCGCCGCGACCGCCTGGTGTTCCAGGCGCGCATTCAGCGGTTGGCCTTCGTTGGTGTTGGCCACCATGATGTGGTTCATGCCGCCTATGCCTTTGTTGCGGTCGCGGATACAGGCCGTGACGCAAGAGCCCAGCACGGTGACGATCACCGAACCGGCCGTGGCGAGGCAGTATTCGCCGGGGATGATTTTCTGGGCGCGGGTGCGCCAGTAAGGGTCGAAATAGGTTTCGGAGCGCTTTTTCAGGTACATGGCTCGGTGAATTCGGTAGTCGAGAGTATGAAAAATAACAAACAAAAATCGGGCCAGTCTTGAATAATGCCCTAAGCTCAAAATCTTGGCACTGAGCGATGTTGGTCGGCGGCGAACTTTGTAAAGCGGATTGACAATCTGTCGTTTTGGTCTACGCGCTCCGCACTGTTTGAGAGCAGATCGGTGCGGTATCGATTCCTGCCAAATCCAGACTGCTATTTGCGGGGTAAAGTTTCGTCCGCTGCGATTCGGCATTGCTCCGGTTTGCCGTCGGCAAATGCCGGCGAAATACTGACCGGTTCGGTCAAACTTTTCATTAACAGTAGATAGGCTTGGCCGTCGATGCAGACCTTGTTTAGGTTCCAAGTCTTGATCTGGCCTTGGAGGTCGATGCGTTCGATGCTGATTCGATCCAGCGGTAGCGAACGGTTGGCCGGCGGGATGGCGTTGGCATTGGTGCCAGCAGCGGCCAGCACGGCTGTAAATATCAGTTTTCTCATGGCTCGGGCCTCATCGATAGATTGTTGATCGACCCGCCAAGATGCCTGTCGGAGCGGATTCGGGCGCAGCGGATCAATAGGGATTCACGGGCGACAGTTTCTCCTCGGTTTCGTCGAGATCTAAAATGTCGGTGTCAGTGACGTTGCCGTCGTTGACCAGGTAATCGCGCTGCGAAAAATAGGCGCCGCGGAAAAATCCGTAGCGGTCCACCGCCGCTTCGCTGGCGATTTTTTCGGTTTCGAGGTTGTCGGCCCGCAAATCGGCAGCATTGACGCCGCCCAAGCCGCCGGAGATCGCCGTCGACAATGCCGACGACTGGGTAAACAGGCCGGTGTAGCTGATCGGGTTGGCGGCGGTGTCGCCGATCAAGCCAATCACGCCGCGAGGCGAACTCGACCCCAATAGCGGCAGCACTATATAAGGGCCGGTCGGTATGCCCCAATAGCCCAGGGTCTGGTCGAAATCTTCATGGTGTTTGGGCAAATCGATGGCGCTGGCCGGATCGAACCAGCCGGCGATGCCGACCGTGGTATTGACCAGGAAACGCGCCGTATCCATGCCGGCTTGCCGAAATTTTCCTTGCAGAACATCGTTGATCGAGACCCGGATGTCGGCGATATTACTGAAAAAATTGCTGATGCCGGCATCGACGAAATCCGGCGTAATCCAGCGGTAGCCACGGGCCACCGGTTTCATCAGGTAATCGTCGACCCGGTCGTTGAAGGTTTGCATCGGCCGGTTCCAGCTTTCCCAAGGATCGCGCGGATCGGAAGCCGGAACGCTGGCGCAACCGGACAGCGTGGTTGCCGCGCTTAGCAACAGAGTCAGGGCAGGGATGGTTCCGTTTCGCATAAGGTGTGCTCCAGTAACTGACGACTGATGCGTAAAGGTTAGCGTATTGCCGGGGTGTTTGTCTTGCCAGTCGGCGCGGATTTTATCGTGCGGCAGACGCGTCGGTTAGCCCGCTTGTGCGGGACAATAAACCGGTTTCCAACCGCTAACAATCTGAATATGACTTTTGCCGATGCGTTACGTTTACTGCTCCTGGCTGCGATTTGGGGCGGATCTTTTCTGTTGATGCGGATATCCGCGCCGATTTTGGGGCTGGCCTATGTCGCGGAAGGCCGGGTGTTCTCGGCAGCGTTGTTTTTATGGGTACTGGCCGTGTTTGGCAAACGGCTGGGTGGCCTGTGGCGGAACTGGCGCTATTTACTGGTGATGGGTTTTTTCAATGTCGCGCTGCCGTTTAGTTTGTTTGCCTATGCGGCGGCGACATTGTCGACCTCGCAATTGTCGGTGTTGAACGCAACGGCGCCGATTTGGGCTTATGCGATCGGATTGACGCTCGGTATCGAGAAACTGGCGTGGAAACGGATTTGCGGCATGTTCATGGCGCTGTCCGGGGTGGCTCTGTTGTTCTGGGGCTTGCTGGCTGTCAGCCCCGGCCAATTTTTGCTGCCGGTCATCAGTTCGCTGGCCGCCGCATTCTCGTACGGGATTGCCACCAATTACGCCAAGGCCAGAGCCAGGCTGGCGCCGTTCGACACTGCTCATGGCAGCCTGTGGGCGGCGGCGTTGCTGCTGCTGCCGATGGTGTTTCTGTGGCCGTTAAAGCAACTGCCGACCGTGGAATCCATCACGGCTGTCGCCGGTCTGGGCATTGTCTGCACCGGCATCGCCTTTCCGCTCTATTACCGATTGATTCGGGATATCGGTGCCTCGTCCGCGTTGACCGTCACTTTTCTGAATCCGATGTTCGCGACCCTGTGGGGCGCGTTGTACTTGGCCGAAACGGTCACGCCGCGGCATCTCCTCGGAATGGCGGTGATTCTGGTCGGAACCGCACTCTCTACCGGGTTTCAGGCCCGCAGTCTTCTCAAACGGCGGATACCTGGCTAGCGTTGGCTGCCTGTGCGGCGAGATAAGGCGACGCTTTGGCGGCTGAACCGAACCGGACGCTGTCGCGGGCGGTACCATTCCTTGAAATCCACCGGCGGTTCAAGCAACGGGGCGCTGACGCAGAAGCGCAAACTGCCGTCGGTGGTCAGATACGGCGCGGTGCGAATGCGGGTAATTCCTTTCTGCGAGTCTTTCATATCGGCTCCTGGATGATTCGGCTGCTAGTCTGGCAAGCGGCCGCTTAAGGCCGACTTAATCCGCGGTTAGCGGCGCGGGAGTTTGCCGGAACTCGGGTCGCATCGTTCGGCTTATGATTTGTCGCACGGACGGCCGCCGAGTTTGGCGGCGGTGGCGGATAATTCCGTCGTGCAATCAAGCTGGTATACTGAACCGTTAGGTTCAAGAGCAGGTGCCGGGTTCCTTGGGTGGGGCCCCGGGTCTTCATTATAAAAATTATATTTAGCCGGGATTTTCTATGGACGCATATTTACCGATGATTCAAAGCATATTGTTGGATTGGTACCAATTAACCCTTGCCAATCCGGAATATGCCGGAGCCGTGGCCGTTGCGGTTTGGTTGCTGACTTCGATTTTTTACAGTATCCGCATTTACTTTCTGAAAAAAGCCAACGCCACCCTGGTGAAACTGCGTCTCGGCTTACAGTCCGATCTGGAAACGGCACAACAGCAATTGCAAAGCAGCCAGGCCGAATTGGCCGCCAGCGTTCAGCAATTGGCCGAGGTACAAACCGCCGCCGAAGAGTCCGCCCAACGCGCTGCCGGCTTGGAGGAGAAAGTGGTCGCCGGTAATCGGCAATTGATCGACAGCATCAAGGCCTTGGCCAACAAATTCGAATTGACCGAGCCGAGTTTGCCCGCGGCGAACAACGCCGATAGCGGCGATCTGTGGAGCCGATACGCGGCGATCAGCGAGCAGGCGGTCGAACGTTTCCAAACCGAGCAAAAAGGCAAGACCGATCTGCAATTGTCGTTGTGGGCCGAAACTGCGAAGTTGGCGGAGAAAGACGCATTGCTGGAGCCCTTGCAGCGTAAGGTGGAAGAGCAAACCGCGCAGGTCGCCAAATTGGAGTTGGCGTTGGAAGAACAGAAAATTCGGTTCGAACGCCAACAGGCCAACGCCGAAAAAGCCCTGGCCGAAACCGTCAGCCGCTATCAAACCGAGGTGGGCCAACGGGATAATCCGGTGAATCAGCCTGCCCCTGCCGCGGTTGCGCCGCAGCCGATTGTCGCGCCGATTCCGGAATCGACCCCTGCTGTTATCCAGCCGCAGATTGCTGCCGTTTCGGCGCCTGAAGTGGCCGCCCCGGTCGAACCGATACCTATGCCAGAGCCAACTTCGGCTCCGGTGGTTACGGCGGCGCCGGCACCGGTCACCCCGGCTGAAACTGCCGCAACCGTCGCCCCGAGCAAACAAGCGTCGGTCGATAAGGCGGTCGAGAAAAGCGGCGGCTTCGGTAAGTTCAAGCAATTATTGAACAACACCATGCAGCAGATGGCCAAACTGGATCAGAAGCTGGGTACCCAAACCACCGTGGAAGTGGCCGAATCCGTCGAGGAAGCTGCCGTTCCGGCCGCGGAACCGGTCGCCGAGCCAGTGCCGGAGCAGCCGGTTGTCGTTGCCGAGCCGGTAGTCGAGGTGGCTGCGCCGGCACCGGCCAAAGCCAGCAAATTGAAAAGCCTGTTCGGTAAAAGCAAACCTGCCGAAGAACCGCAACCGGCGCCAGTAGCCGCTCCGGAGCCGCCTCCGGCACCTGCACCTGCGCCAATCCCGGCCGCAGCCAAGCAAGACAAGCTGAAAGATTTGTTTTCGAAATGGAAATAAGCGTTTAAGCCATTCCTTCCCGCCGGGCCGTTACGGCCCGGCCCGCTGGTAGGATCAGACCTCCGGTACGAAAAAGAACGGGCTGCCTTCATGCCCGGCATGTTGCAACGGCGCATATTGCGGTTTTTGTTCGAAGCCGCCGCGCGCCGCCGACGCCTGTACCTGATTCGCAACATCCCGGAAAATATCGTAGTCCTCGATAATCCGTTTGTTGCCGCGCAACACCTTCAAAAATGCATTGGCAAACACCGAGTGCTCGCCACCACCCTGATCCATAACCGGCTTGACGCCACCGGATGTCAGCACTGTACGAGCTTTGCGGCTGTTCATCGCCTTCAACCAGCGCTCGCGCTTGGCATCGTCCATACCCTCCGGCAGTTTGGCCACGGCGGAACCGGTCAAGGCGCCGGAATAACAGGAGTCGGCCACTACCATGATGTGTTTGGCTGGCATGATGCTCAGGAATTCGGTGATGCTTTGGCTGGAGATCCAGTTGGCGCTGTTGCCGGTCTCGGAATCGACCGGCAGCCAGTAGGCGGTCTGGCTGCGCTTGTCGATTTCGCCGTGGCCGGCGTAATAAATCAGCAGATTGTCCTGCTCGGTCAGTTTTTGGTTCAGCTCGTTCAGCGCCGACATGATCGCGTGGCGGTTGGCGTTCAGCAGCAGTTTGGTTTTAAAGCCGTAGCGCTCGCGCAGCAGCAATTCCAGACTTTTCGCGTCGGCCATCGGCGTTTTCAGCGACGGATAAGCGCCGTAGTCGTTGTTGCCGATGATGATGGCGTAAAACTTGCCGAACTGGATGTCGCCGCTGCGTTTCAAGTCGCTGCCGCTGCCGTTGCTGCTCGGAAACGGTTCGGCGCTAATCCCGCTGCTGGCGGCGAGCAGGCGCAAGCTCAAGTCGCTGCGTTGGTTGCGTTTGTCGGTCGCGCTGATCCGCACCACGGTTTCGTCACCTTGTAGACTGACGTCGGTTTCGAAGCGGCCGTTAGCGTCGACCTTGACCGGTTTGTCGTTCAGTAATAAGCGGTTGAGGCCGGTACTGGCGTCGATTTTGCCGATAATGCGTTTGCTACTTTCGCCGACGGCGAATTGGATGCTGGGAATGCCGCGGGTAACGGTCACGGCCGGTTCGATCAGCTCGATATTCGGGCCGGAGCCGGATGCCAATAAGGTGCTGCGCGATTGTTCCAGTTTTTCTTTCAGCGCGGCGATTTCCTTGGCTTGTTGTTGCAGCGCCAGTTTGCGGCTGTCGATCTGGTTGCGGTCGAGCTTGTCCGGCGATGTCAGCCAGCCGGTCAGTTCGGCCGATTGTTTCTGGAAGGTTTCGATCTTCTCGTTCAGCCGGTTTTCCAGTTCGTTGGCCTTGCTGTCAGCGGTTTTGGCCGCGGGATTTTCCTGCCGGGCCGCGTCCAGCTCGCGTTTCATGCGTTGCCGTTCCTGACTCAAGGTTTGGGTCAACGAACCGAGCTTGGCTTGTTGGTCTTTGAGTTGCGACTCTTTCTCGCGTAGTTGTTTTTCCAGCAGTTCGATATCGCTGGAATTGCCCGGCGCAGTCGATTTTTGTTGTTGCAGTTTGTTGCGTAGCGCTTCCAGCTCGCTTTGGGCCTTACGCAGACTTTCCTGCTGGTCCAGGGTCTGTTGGCGGGTGTCTTGCAATTGCTCGCGCAGTTGCTCGGCTTCGCGGCGCGACTCGGCGACTTCGCTGCGCAGCGTCTCCAGCTCCTGAGAGTTTACCGCCGGGGCGAATTGGATGCCGGCATCTTCTAGGCCGGCCGATTTGCGATACCAGCGTAACGCCGCCTCCTTGTCCGGCGCGACGCCGAGGCCTTTTTCGTAGAGATGGCCCAGGTTCAATTGCGCTTGCGAGTTGCCTTGCTGGGCGGCTTTTTCGTACCACTGCGCGGCCGCTTTATAGTCGGCTTGGCTGCCCAAGCCCTTTTCGAAAATTTCGCCGACCGCCAATTGCGCGGCGGCGTCGCCTTCCTGGGCTTTCGGCAGCCAGATGTTCAATGCGCTGGCGTAATTGGCGCGGTCGTAGGCCACGTATTCGCCGCCGCGGACTTCGCAATCCGCCGCGGTGGTGCGAATCGGCCGGCGCGCGCTGAGGTAGGTCATTTGCGAACCGAGTTTGCGGACTTGGCCGGGCAGTAGGCAATCCACCACAAACAGTTTATTGGTATCGGCCACGATGTAGCCTTCGGTGGCCCTGGCCATTTCTTCCTGGCTGACGTCGCGGGCGCAAGCCGCCATGAGTATGCTGCCGATCGCCAACGCGAGCGTACGATTTTGATACATCTTCTGAGCCATAACGAGCCGCCTTTTGCTGTGAAGGGTTAGGCCGGCAACGATAGCAGAAAACCGCCGGGCCGCAATAGCGCTTATCTCGCGCTGGGCAAGCGTCGCAACATTTCCGGCCAGATCGCTTGCCAGCCGCGGCTATGGTCGGCATCGACCCGGATTACATGGGCATGCGGGCGGGCGCGCAGGCCCGACTCGAACAGTGCCGGCGGGATGGTCGTATCGCGCTCGCCGAGCAGGTGCCACTCTGGAACGCGGCCCGCCGGCCTTATGGCCGGATTCAGCGAGTTTTGCAAGCGCTGGTAGCCGTGGTAATCGGTCCAGCGGTCGATGTCGTAATTGCCGGCCAAAGTGATGACGGCCACCGTTTGCGGCAAGCGTTCCGCCAGTAGCAGGGCCAGCGTGCCGCCGCCGCTGTGGCCGATCAATACCAGTTCGCGGTATCCGTTTTGCTCGGCGAAGTTCAGCAAGGCCTGCGCCATGCTGGCAACGACGGATTCGCCGTAACGGCCGCCGGTCCACAACTCCGTGCTGCAGCCGGGGTCTTCAGTGCGGCCGTTATAGCAGGGCCGGCCAAGATACAGACTGGGCGCCGGGTCGCCGGCCATCAGCGGCAGGACTGCCGAATCGCGCGTGGTCGGTTCGGCGGCCGGAATCAGGCCGCGCTCCCACGGCCGGCCGTCGCCTTCCAGGTAAACGTGTAAACGTTCTGTGGCCGGTATCGGCCGATTCCGGAATCCGCGCAGCGTAAATTTGCCGCCGTCGAGATCCAACGCGACCAGATCCAGGTCGCGTGCTTGTTGATGCAGTTTGGCGACCGGCGAAATGCAGCCCGCCAGCGATATCGCCAGCGTAAGGCTTGCCGCCAACAGATAACGTCCGACGCGTGGTTTCAGCATATTTGAGCTGTAGCTGTGGCGGAATCGGGCGGTTGCCGATAGCGGCAGCGACACAAAACGAGGTCTTCGGCTAAAATCCTTGGACAATTTGGTTTTGGGTTGGTCATGGCAGCATTTGATAGCGCATTAAACGCGTTCCGGCAATCGCAAATTTCATTCGACGAGTTATTGGCGGCGGCCCGCGTTGCGGCAGGACAATCGGCCGCGGAAGTGGCGGCCGCGTTGCAACATTTGGAAGCGGCATACCGCGGTGGCGGCCTGGCGGCCGAGCGTTATTTCGCGTTGCAGTCGGCTTTGCAGGACGAGACCCGTTTGGCGGTTGCGCCGGTTTCGCCGCCGCCAGTCGCCGGCGACGACGAAACCTTACTGGCGCTGCGGCCAGCGCCGGCCGACGATGCCACATCGGTCGACTCCGCGCCTTTGGCGGCGCCGATTGCTGCCGAGCCGACCCTGGTGCAAACTCAGGCGCCGACCTTGACCACCGAATCCCTGTTACAAGGTCTGGACCCGAACCAACCGCAAGCGGAGTTGACGGTGGGCTGTACCTTGAAAAACCGCTTTGTACTGGAAGAGTTGCTCGGCGTCGGCGGCATGGGCATGGTGTTCAAAGCGACCGACTTGCGTAAAGTCGAGGCGGCGGACAAAGACCCGTTCGTGGCGTTGAAGGTGTTGAACCAGGATTTTCAATTCAATCCGATGGCTTTGGTCGGGCTGCAGCGCGAAACCAAGCGGGCGCAAACCCTTTCCCATCCCAATATCATTAAAGTGTACGACTTCGACCGGGACGGCGCTTATGTCTTCATGTCGATGGAGTATCTGCAAGGTCGGCCCTTGAGCCATTTGATCCGCGACCACGTCGAAACCGGTCTGCCGTTCAAAAAAGCCTGGCCGATTATCAGCGCCATGGCCGAAGCCTTGGGCCATGCGCACAAAAAAAACATCGTCCATTCCGATTTCAAACCCGGCAACGTCTTCGTCAGCGACGAAGGCGAGATCCGGGTGTTGGATTTCGGTATCGCCTGCGCCATCGGTCGGAGCGAGAAAGACGGTCACGACGCGACCGTGTTCAACGCTCGCGATTTGGGGGCGATGACGCCGGCTTATGCCAGTCTGGAGCAATTGCAACATAGCGCGCCGGATCCGCGCGACGACATTTATGCGCTGGCCTGCATCACTTACGAGCTGTTGGCGGGCAAACACCCGTTCGGCCGCTTGTCCGCCGAAAAGGCCAGGGAACTGAATTTACAGCCCAAGCCGATTCCGCAGTTGTCGCGGCGGCAGTGGAAAGCCTTACAAAAAGGTCTGGCGTTCAAGCAGGAAAACCGTAGCGCCAGCATCGACGAGTTCATTTCCTCTATCGGCCCGCGTTCGTCGGTTTACTACGGCCTGTGGGCCAGCGCCTTGATTATCGCGTGTTCGATCGGCGTCAACGTGTATTGGACTTTGACCGAGAAGACGCCAGTGGCCGAGCCGCCGAAAGTAGTGCCGAGTCTGACTGCGGAGCAACTGCAAAAGATCAAGGATTTATTGGAGCTGGCCGAGATTCATTTCGACGTCGGCTACCTGACCGCTCCGACCGGCAGTAACGCCTTCTGGGCCTATCAGGAAGTGTTGAAGATCGATCCGTACAACAAGGCCGCGATCGCCGGCTTGAACAAGATCGCCGATACCCTGGAGCAACAGGCCTGGGAGTTTTACGAGAAAAGCGACCGTTCCGAAGCCCTGAAGAAAGTTCAGGAAGGTTTGGAGGTCAATCCGGGGCACAAAGGTTTGCTGAGTCTGCAGGAAAAGCTTCGATTCAATTAACAGGCAACGACCGGATTATGTTGACAATTCGGTTTTATAGGTTGGGCTATTTATATGATTTTGCAGAATAATTAAGTTTTTTCGATTTTGCGGAATGTGGGCCGGCGTGTAAGATATTAAAAACACATCTTTGAGGAGAGAATCATGTATTACCCCAATTTAAAGCCGGTTCGCTCGGTCGACGCCGAGACTTCGGTCCGGCCACCGGTCCACTTGCAGCTTTGTAGGGCGATAAGTTTGGCCGTGATGACATTATCGTCGGCATCCACCAGTGCCGTGCCGAGTTTTTCGCAGAATCTGAATCCGAATCAACAGTCGGTCGATACGGCCTTGTCCAATTGTTCGTCTTTTTATTCGGATTCGAACGATCCCACCCCAACCGTGTGTCAGGCGGGATTTTCCGATATCCAAAGCCTGACGCCCGACCAAGTCCTGGGTATGGGCAACTCGATTACCCGACTGGACGGCGGCCGCAATCCGGTGCCTTACGACTATTACAGTAACAATCAAACCTCGAGATTGGGCGGAGGCAGCGGCGACGCCGATTTCCCGCCGTTGAATTTTTGGACCAAGGTCGATAGCGGCTTCGGTGCCCACGACAATACCGCGCTGAACAATGGTGGTTTCAAGTACGACAACCATAATTTCATGGCTGGCGTCGATTACCGGATCAGCGACAGTTGGGTCAGCGGCGCCGTCTTCAACTACCGCCATAGTAATGCCGCATTCAACGCCGGCCGCGGTGAAACCCTGGGCGACAGTTACACCGGTATGCTCTATATCTCTTACTTCGTGACCGAGGCCTTGCATTTGGATGCCACGGCTTCTTACGGCGGCCATGAGTTCGAAACCACCCGTAATATCACGTTGAATGGTGTGTCTTCGGTGGCCAAGGCCAAGCCCAACGCCGACCAATATTCGTTCAGTTGGGGCGGCGGATACGACTGGCACCATCAGGCTTTGAGCGTTTCGCCTTATGCGCGCGGCGAATACACGGCTCTGAACATCGACGGCTACGCCGAATCCGGCAGTGTGGCCGCGGTTCGATTCGGCAAGCAGAATATCGAATCGTTGATTTCTACCGTCGGTGTGCAAACTGCTTATACCTTCAGCTTTCCATGGGGTGTTTTGATTCCGCAATTGCGCGGCGAGTGGCATCACCAGTTTCTCGACGGCCGGCGTAATGTGTCCGGCAGCTTCATTGCGGACGGCTCCGGCTCCACTTTTAGTTTGGTCAATGACGCACCTACCCGGGACTATTACACCTTCGGCGCCGAAGTGTCGACGGTGCTGCCCGGTGGTGTGTCTGCGTTTCTGGCTTACGAGACATTGCAAAGTTACCGCCATGTCGAAAGCAACCGCTTGATGCTGGGCGGTCGTTTAGAGTTTTAAGCTCTTGGCCAGTGGGACGGTCGGGCGTCTCTGGACGGCGCCCCGGTTGTCCGTTGGCGGTGATTAGGCCGTGTTATAGAGTGCCGGCGGCCGGATAAACCCCAGATATCTCGCGGTTTGCGCGGCGATTTTTCGGCCGGCTCGGTTTCGGCCCGTGTTAAAATCCGGCGGACTATGACTTCATGTTCGCCGAATCCTGTGGCCTCTCCATTATTCCCCGCTTCGATTGAATCCGCTCCCGCTCGAGTGCGGGAAATTCCCTACAACTACACCTCGTTTTCCGACCGCGAAATTGTGATTCGCCTGCTGGGGGAAGAGATGTGGTCGATTTTGGATTCCTTGCGCGAGGAGCGGATTACCGGCCGTTCCGCCCGGATGCTTTACGAAGTCTTGGGCGATATCTGGGCGGTGCGGCGCAACCCCTATTTGGAAGACGATCTGCTCGACAATGCCAAACGCCGGCGGGCTTTGTTGCAAGCCCTGCGTCATCGTTTACAGCAAATGCAAGCCAGACACGCCGAAGCCGAGAACCAAAATCCCGACCGGGCCGAGCGCGTCGCCAAATTAATCCGCGCCGCGCATCAGGCGGTAGACGAATTCGATGCCCACTTCGAACGCACCGCTCAATTGCGGCGCAGCGTGATGACGCTGTTGTCGCGATACACCCGTAAAGACAATATCAGTTTCGACGGCTTCGCCCGGGTCAGCCATGTCACCGACGCCACTGACTGGCGGGTGGAGTATCCGTTCGTTGTGTTGTATCCCTGTTCCGAAGACGAGGTCGGCCATTTGGTGCGCGGCTGTATCGAGCTGGGTTTGACCATCATTCCGCGCGGCGGCGGTACCGGTTATACCGGCGGTGCGGTGCCGCTGAACGCCTATTCCGCAGTAATCAACACCGAAAAGCTGCTGACGATGGGCCAGGTGGAGCGCCAGACTTTATTGCCCGGCGTCGATAAATCCTACGCCACGATCCATACCGGCGCCGGCGTTGTCACCCGGCGGGTGATGGATGCCGCCGAGCAGGCCGGCTTGGTGTTCGCCTGCGATCCGACCTCGGCCGATGCTTCCTGCATCGGCGGCAATATCGCGATGAACGCCGGCGGCAAGAAAGCCGTGCTCTGGGGTACCGCGCTGGACAATCTGGCTTCCTGGCGCATGGTGACGCCGGACGGCAATTGGCTGGAAATCGAGCGGTTGAACCACAATCTGGGCAAGATTCACGAGCAGGAAACCGCTGCATTTCTGTTGAAGCGGTTCGACGCCAGCGGCAAGCAATTGCTAGGCGAAGAGAGCCTGGAGATATCCGGCAGTTTTTTCCGCAAAACCGGGTTGGGCAAAGACGTTACCGACAAGTTTCTGGGCGGTTTGCCCGGCGTGCAGAAAGAAGGCTGCGACGGCATCATCACCTCGGCCCGCTGGATTCTGCATGAAATGCCGCCGGTGACCCGAACCTTTTGCCTGGAGTTTTTCGGTCAGGTGCGCGAAGCGGTGCCGGCCATCGTCGAGATTCGCGACTATCTGGAAAGCCTGCCGAAAGACGGCGCGCAACGGGTCATGCTGGCCGGTCTGGAGCATCTGGACGAGCGTTATGTCAAAGCGGTGGGCTACGCCACTAAAGCCAAACGCCACGGTCGGCCGAAGATGGTATTGGTCGGCGATATCGTCGGCGACGACGAGAATCAGGTGGCTCTGGCCGCTTCGGAAGTGGTGCGTCTGTGCAATTCCCGTGGCGCGGAGGGCTTTATCGCCGTGTCGGCCGAGACCCGCAAAAAATTCTGGCTGGACCGGGCCCGGACCGCGGCGATCGCCAAACATACCAACGCCTTTAAAATCAACGAAGACGTGGTGATTCCGTTGCCGCGGATGGGCGATTATTGCGATGGCATCGAGCGGATCAACATCGAATTGTCGCTGCACAATAAGCTGCGCTTGTGCGCGGCATTGAACGAATTTTTGGCCGGCGATTTGCCGATGCGCGCTTACGAAGAGGGTGTAGATTGGCGGGAATTGCTCGGCGAGCGCCGGGCTCAGGCGCTGGAAACGCTAGCCATGGTGCGTCAGCGCTGGACTTGGCTATACGACAATTTGGATTTGCCGTTGCTCCAGGCGGAAGCCGAGTTCGGCAAATACGGGATTCAGGCTGGCGAGTTAAGCAATCGCGCCGCAGAGCCGACTTTGTTTCACCGCTTGCAGGATTACTCCATCAGGGTGTCCTGGAAGCAGGAACTGCTGCCGCGTTTGCGCGAGATTTTCGAGGGCGACAATTTTCGGCCTATCGTCGAGCGCATCGAAGCCCTGCATAAGGAAATCCTGCGTGGCCGCGTGTTCGTGGCCTTGCATATGCATGCCGGCGACGGCAACGTGCATACCAATCTACCGGTCAATTCCGACCATTACGAAATGTTGCAGGAAGCCAATGCGGCGGTGGCGCGGATTATGGAGCTGGCGCGGGCGTTGGGCGGGGCGATTTCCGGCGAGCACGGCATCGGCATCACCAAATACGAGTTCCTGACCGAGGCCGAACTGGCCGATTTTCATGCTTATAAAAACCGGATCGATCCGGAAGGGCGCTTCAATCGCGGTAAATTGATGCCGGGTGCCGATTTGCGCTCGGCTTATACCACCTCGTTCAGCCTGATGGGCTATGAGTCGCTGATCATGCAGCAGAGCGATATCGGTGCGATTTCGGAGTCGGTCAAGGATTGCCTGCGTTGCGGCAAATGCAAACCGGTCTGCGCGACTCATGTGCCGCCGGCGAATTTGCTGTATTCGCCGCGGAACAAGATTCTGGCCACCTCGTTGTTGATCGAGGCCTTCTTGTACGAGGAGCAGACTCGGCGCGGCATTTCGATCACCCACTGGAAGGAATTCGAAGACGTCGCCGATCATTGCACCGTCTGCCATAAGTGTTTCAATCCGTGTCCGGTTGACATCGACTTCGGCGACGTCTCGATGAATATGCGCAATCTGCTGCGCAAAATGGGCAAGCAAAGTTTCAATCCGGCCAAGACCATGGCGCTGGCCTTTTTGACCGCGTCCAAGCCGGGCAACGTCAAAGCCATGCGCAAGGCGATGATCGATTGGACCTACAAAGCGCAGCGTATCGGCAATAGCTTTTTGCAGCATTGGGGCAGGGCGCAGATCGCGCAGCCGCCGGCGACGGTCGGCAAGCCGCCGGTGCGGGAGCAGGTGATTCATTTCATGAACCGGAAAATGCCGGGCGAATTGCCGAACAAAACGGCGCGGGCTTTGTTGGATATCGAGGACAACCAAATCGTGCCGATCATCCGCAACCACGAGAAAACCAAAGCCGACTCAGAGGCCGTGTTTTATTTCCCGGGTTGCGGTTCCGAGCGTTTGTTTTCCCAAGTCGGGCTGGCGACGCAGGCGATGCTTTACGAAATCGGCGTGCAAACGGTGTTGCCGCCGGGTTATTTGTGTTGTGGTTATCCGCAACGGGCGGGCGGCCAATTCGACAAGGCGCAGAAGATAACCACCGATAACCGGGTGTTGTTTCACCGAGTGGCGAACACCTTGAATTATCTGGATATCAAGACTGTCGTGGTCAGTTGCGGTACCTGCCAGGATCAATTGCAGGATTACGAATTCGACAAGATTTTCCCCGGTTGCCGCTTGATCGATATTCACGAATATTTGTTGGAAAAAGGCGTGAAATTGGATGGCGTGAATGGCCAGCGTTACCTTTATCACGATCCTTGCCACAGTCCGTTCAAGCAACAAGATGGAGTTAAAGTAGTAAATCAGTTGTTGGGGGCGCCGGTCAGCAAGTCAGAACGTTGCTGCGGCGAGTCCGGCACGCTGGCGGTGGCGCGGCCGGACATCTCGACGCAGATTCGTTTCCGCAAGGCCGAAGAACTGCAAAAGGATGCCAGCAAATTACGCGGCGACGGTTATGCCGGGCCGGTAAAAATGTTGACCTCGTGCCCATCCTGCATGCAGGGCTTGCAGCGTTTTCAAGATGAGGTGGAAACCTTGGAAGTCGATTACATCGTCGTCGAAATCGCCAAGCACGTGCTTGGCGACAACTGGATGCCGGAATATGTCGAACGGGTGACTCAGGGCGGCGTCGAGCGGGTGTTGGTCTGATGGTGATGCTTGTCGCCCGCTGAGCAAGTAGCGCTGTCGGGGGTGGACCGGAGGAGGTTGGTTTACTTGAGCCACTTTCTCCCGGTCGGCTCCCAAGATGGAGCGTGAGCGGGCTTCTGACGGGCACAAAAAAGCCGCGATATTCGCGGCTTTTTATGAATTTGGAGCGGGAAACGAGACTCGAACTCGCGACCCCGACCTTGGCAAGGTCGTGCTCTACCAACTGAGCTATTCCCGCATGTCTATATGGAGGCTGCGACCGGAATCGAACCGGTGTATACGGCTTTGCAGGCCGCTGCATAACCACTTTGCTACGCAGCCTTAATCGGTCAAACAAAAAAGCCGCGTTTTGCCGCGGCTTATCGAATTTGGAGCGGGAAACGAGACTCGAACTCGCGACCCCGACCTTGGCAAGGTCGTGCTCTACCAACTGAGCTATTCCCGCTTGGCTAACTATCCTGCCTATTATAAAAGCTAAATTTTTTGTGTCAACACTTATTGCAGGTTGATTGAAGACGTCCAAGCGCGCCGGCCTTGGCATTCTCCGCTGGCGGATATTTCGACTTCGGCCCACACCAGGTTTTTGTCGGACGGATCGTTTTGGATTTGGGTCAATTTGACCGGTGTATTCATTGGCATATGTTTGCAGGCGCCATCGCGATCGTTTTCCTCGGTATCGTCGTAGGCAGCCAACGAACCCGGAACCGAAACCAATCTGACAGTTGCGTTTGGATCGTAGGTGTTGGGGCTTTTCAGCACATAATTTTGGCCAGAGACCAGCGGTTTTTGTTGATGGACCGGCAGTTTCGGGTCGGAGCCGCCGCTAAATACTAGGGCAAGCAGAACCACTGCGGCGCCGCCGATCGCGCCGTAAAATACTTTAGGATTGGATTCCTTCAAAGCTAAAAAACCGGCCAAGGCATTTCCGGCAGCGGCGGCAGGAGCAGCAGCAGGCGCGGCGGCGGCCTGATTCGGCTCCTCGGCTTGATTTGCGGTTTCGTTGGTGTTTTCGTCAAGGCTCATGCGCTGTATCCTCTCAAGCTAATTATTATTATGGAAGGTTATTGGGTGAGTGCCTAAAGTTACCATGATGACCAAACATTTCAAGCATTCATTTCTAAGGCTTAGAGACTATCTTAACTGGAATAGCGGCAATATCGGATTTACACGAATAAAAAAGCCAGCAAAGAAAAGATTTGGCCTATAATATTAGGAAATACTTAATTACTAACATTTGGCAGTGCTATGCGAATGATTGTGAAACATGCCGTTGTACCGCTTGCGGTCACGCTAAGTCTAATCGGACCGGTTGCCTGGGCTGCCGGTACTTACACGCTGGAGCAAGCCGTGGAGCAGGCGTTGGCCAACAATCCGGAACTGCACATCATGCAGGAGCGGATCGAGCAAGCCGACGCCCAGTTGGGGCAGGCGCTCGCCAGTTTCTATCCGCAAATCAAAACCAGTTTGTCCTACCAGCACAGCGATAATCCAGCGATGGCATTCTCGATGATTATTGCGCAGCGGCGTTTGAATCTGAACGGCGGCGATTTTAATCATCCGGGCGGTGTCGACAATTACCGGCCGCAAGTCACGGCGACTTACTCGCTGTTCCGCGGCGGCCAGGATTACTATTTGAGCCAGGCCGCACAACTTGGCGTGGAAAGTTCCGAACTGGAAAGGGCCGCCACCCGCAATCGGTTGGTGAACAACGTCACCGCGGCGTATTACGGCGGTTTGGCGGCGATCGAAGCGCACCAAGTCAATAACCGCGCAATTGAAGCGGTGCAGAGCGAATTGAATCAATCCAAGATTCAATACGACGCCGGCGTGGTGCTGAAATCCGATGTGCTGTCGTTGGAAACGCAACTTGCCGAGGCTAGAGACGCCGAACTCCAGTCGGCGCATGCCATCGAACTGGCGCAGAGTCTGTTAAAGACCCTTTTGGGCTTGAACGTCAACGAGGCATTCGATTTCGCCGGCAATGTGCAACCCGACCTGCCGGGCAGCCCTGCCGGTTTCGACGAGTTGCTGAACCAAGCGCTGGCGCAACACCCCGAGTTGAAAAACGCCGAGAAACGCGCCGCTATCGCCGAACAGCAATTGGCGGCCGCCAAAGCGGCGCATTTACCGCGCGCCGATGCCTATGTCAGTTACGGTTCGGACAGCAAGGACTTGGCGTTCAGCAGCAACCGCGACAACGTCAGCGCCGGCGTCATGGTCGAAGTGGACGTGTTTTCCGGATTCGCTACCCAGGAAAAAGTCCGTAAGGCCGAGCACGAACTGACCGCCGCCCAAGAAACCGTCAGGCAGACCCGGTTGCGCATCGAAAACCAGCTCAAGTCTGCGCAGCTTGGCTTGCAGCAGGCTTTAAACCGGGCTGAGGTTAGCGATGTCGCGGTGCGCGCCGCCGAGGAAGCGTTGCGTTTGGTCAACGAGCAACGCCGGGCCGGCGTCGTCACCGTCACCCGCTACCTGGAGGCTGAAGTCGCCCGAGATCGGGCGCGCAACCGGCAAATCGGCGCCCGCTACGATGCCTTGCGCGCCGAAGCGGACCTGAAACAAGCCCTCGGCTTTTGGCAATAAACCCTCGCAGGCATACCCACATGGCCCAACATCTTTCTCTTTCCGACAAACCGAAGTGGCTGATGCCGGTGGCGGCGATCGGCGGCTTGTTATTGGTCATTCTGCTGGCGCTTGGTGTTTTGGGCGGCGCAAGCAAGATTGAGCCCGGTACTACCGCGGTAGCGCCCCGCAGCGTTCCCGCCGATGCACCGACAGTGCGCGTGACCAGCCAGGCGGCCGCCGGCACTTCGGTGTGGCAGGGTACCGTGCGTTCCCGGCTGGCGATAAAAATTGCGCCTAAGCTGAATGCCAGAATCCTGGAAATGCCGGCCCATCCCGGCGACCGTTTGAAAAAGGGCCAATTGCTCGCCAAATTGGACGACCGCGACTTGCAGGCCGCCTACAATGCCGCCAATGCCGCCTACGCCGCGGCCCAAGCCCAGGCGGCGCAAGCCGGCGCCGACGAGAAACGTATCGTCGATCTGTACCAAAAACAGGCTGCCACCCGGCAAAACTACGACGCGGTCATGGCTCAGGCTAAAGCGGCGCGGGCCATGGCAAATCAGGCAGCCAGCGCCGCGCAGCAGAGCAAAGTCATGCTCGGCGAGAATATTTTGTATGCGCCTTTCGACGGCGTGGTCGGCGAACGCTTCCAGGAGCCGGGCGACATGGCCGCGCCGAACCAGCCTTTGCTCAGTTTTCACCAACCCGACGATTTGCGGCTGGAAGCGGCGATAGCCAGTCAATGCGCCGCCCAGCTTGAACTGGGCGCGACGGTATCGGTCAGAATCGACGCGTTGCGGCAGACGTTGTCGGGCACGATAGACGAAATCGGCCCGGAAATCGATCCGCAAACCCTGACCCAACCAGTCAAAGTCAATTTGCCGAAAACATCGGGCCTGCAACACGGCCAGTTCGCCTGGCTGGAAACGAGCTGCCAGGGGCCGCAAACCGTGATGCTGGTGCCGGCCAGCGCCATCGTTCGATACGGCCAATTGCAGGCCGTGCGCGTGGTCGAAGGCGGGCAATGGCAGATGCGGCATATTCGTAGCGGCAAACGTTACGGCGATCAATTGGAAGTGCTGTCCGGTCTGCGGGACGGCGAAACCATCTTGTTGCAAGGCGAGCTCGGGCAATGAATTCCAACGCAACCAAAAAAGACAGCCTGACGGTTGCCATCGTCCGGTTGTTCACCACGTCGCACCTGTCTTTGCTGTTTTTGCTGATCTCGTTGTTGGCCGGCGCCGCGGCGCTGATGTTGACACCGCGCGAGGAAGACCCGCAAATCGTGGTGCCGGTGATGGACGTGTTCGTGCAGGCTCCAGGCGCTTCGGCCGACGAAGTCGAAAAGCAGATCACGACGCCGCTGGAAGTGTTGCTGCGCCAGATTCAGGGTGTGGAATACGTCTATTCGGTATCGCGGCCCGGTCAGGCGGTGGTCACGGTGCGCTATTACGTCGGCGAGAACCTGGAAAACAGTCTGATCAAGACCCGGGATAAATTGCTGGCCAACCAGGACATCATTCCGCCCGGCGTCAGCGATTGGCTGGTCAAGCCGGTGGAAATCGACGACGTACCCATTTTATTGCTGAGCCTGTCGCCGCAGAACACCAACGTCGACGAAATGGGCTTGCGCCGTATCGCCGACGAACTGATCGAGCGCTTGCGGGCAGTAGATAACGTCGGCAAAAGCTGGGTGGTCGGCGCTGCGCCGCGGCGGATTTCGGTTTATCCCGATCCGGCCAAATTGCAGGCCGGCGGTATCGGCCTGGCCGATGTGCAACGCGCGTTGCAGCAGAACAACCTGAATCTGCAGGTTGGCCAAACCACCGCCAACGACCGCGAAATCGTCTTGGAAGCCGGACCCTACTACCAAAGCGCGGAGCAGGTCGGTAATACCGTGGTGGCCGGCGGCAACGGCCGCTTGCTGCATTTGCGCGACGTGGCTGAAGTGATCGACGGACCGGCCGACACTGATTACTACACCCGCATCGGCTTCGGCCCGGCCGTGGCGCAGATGCACACGCTCGGCGAGCCCGGTCGCTTGCCGCAGGCCGGCGAGGAGCGGCCGTTGGCGACCATTGCCATCGCCAAACGCCGCGGCGCCAACGCCGTCAGCGTGGCCGAACAAGTGCTGGCGCTGACCGAAGAGCTGAAAGGCTCCTTGATTCCGGACGACGTGTTACTGACCGTGACTCGCAACTACGGCGAAACCGCCGACCATAAGGTTAACGAACTGGTCATGCATCTGGGCATCGCCATTTTGACCATCATCGTGTTGCTGGCCTTGTCGCTCGGTTTTAAGGAATCGCTGATCGTATCGCTGGCGGTGCCGATGACGTTTGCGATCACGCTGCTATGCGATCTGATCTTCGGTTACACGATCAATCGGGTGACCTTGTTTGCCTTGATCTTATCGTTGGGTTTGTTGGTGGACGACCCTATCGTCGACGTCGAAAACATTCACCGCCATTACAAGCTGCGCAAAGAACCGCCGTTGCAAGCCTTGCTCAGCGCGGTCGACGAGATCAGGCCGCCGACCATATTGGCGACGTTTGCGGTGATCATGTCCTTCGTGCCGATGTTTTTCATCACCGGCATGATGGGGCCGTACATGGCGCCGATGGCGTTTAACGTGCCGATCGCGATGCTGTTGTCGCTGGTGATTGCCTTCAGCGTTACGCCCTGGGCCAGTTACCGCTTGTTGAAGGGCGATTACGGCAAAGACCACGGCCCGGCATTCGATTTGAAACAAAGCCGGGGATTCAGGATTTACCAATCGATCCTGGCACCGCTGCTGGCGGACAAAGCCAAAGCTTGGTGGTTTTTGGCGGCGGTGATCGTGGCCTTCGTGTTGTCGGCCTTGATGGCGGTGACCCGGGTGGTGCCGTTGAAGCTACTGCCGTTCGACAACAAAAACGAGCTGCAACTGGTCATCGACATGCCCAAGGGTTCGTCGCTGGAGGCCACCGACCGCGTTGCCGCGGAGCTGGGCCGCTATCTGGCGACGGTCAACGAAATCAGTAGCTACCAAAGCTATGTCGGTCTGTCGTCGCCGATGGATTTCAACGGCATGGTCCGCCATTACTATTTGCGCCAGGGCGCCAATGTCGGCGACATCCGCATCGTCCTGGCCGATAAAACCCGCCGCGAGCAAGGCTCGCACGAAATCGCGCTGCGGATGCGGCCGGAGATCGACCGCATCGAAAAACAATTCGGCGCCAACATCAAGATCGTGGAAATGCCGCCGGGGCCGCCGGTGCTTTCCACCGTCGTCGCCGAAGTCTACGGCCCGCCGCAAGCCGATTATGCCGATATCATCAATGTCGCCAACCGGGTGCGGGCGGACATGCAGCAAACCGAGGGTGTGGTCGACGTCGACGATTTCGTCGAAGCCGATTACGACAAATGGCAGTTTCTGGTCGAACACGACAAGGCGGCCGCGTTGGGCGTGACCACCGCGCAAATCGCCCAAACCTTGCAGTTGGCGCTGGCCGGCGCCGATGTCGGGTTATTGCATACCGAAAACGAGCGGCAACCGCTGGCCATCCGGCTGCAATTGCCCCGCGCCGCGCGTTCGGCCGAAGCCGATCTGCTGGCCTTGTCGGTCAAAACCGCCAACGGCGTATTGGTGCATCTGAGCGAGTTGGGCCGGTTCGAGCGCCAGAGCGGGCAAAAGGCCATTTACCACAAGAACCTGCAACGCGTGGCTTACGTCACTGCGGAAATGGCCGGCCGCAGTCCGGTCGAGGCGATTCTGGATTTGTTCAACGTGTTCGAAGCCAAACCACTACCGGCCGGTTATAAAGCCGAAATGGCCGGCGAGGGCGAATGGAAAATCACCGTCGACGTGTTCCGCGACCTGGGCTTGGCTTTTGCCGCGGCGATGGTGATGATCTATATCCTGCTGGTCGGCCAGACCGGCTCGTTGGGTGTGCCGCTGATCATGATGATCGCGATTCCGCTGACCGTAATCGGCATCATGCCCGGCTTCTGGCTGATCAATCTGTTCGCCGGCGACGTTGGAGAATACGCCAGCCCGATCTATTTCACGGCCACGGCGATGATCGGCATGATCGCGCTGGCCGGCATCGTCGTGCGCAACTCGATCATCCTGATCGACTTCATCGAGAATATCTACCGCGGCAACCCGGAGATTTCGCTGGCCGACGCCATCGTCGAAGCCGGCGCCACCCGTCTGAACCCGATCTTTCTGACCGCCGCCTCGGCGGTACTCGGTTCGATGATGATCGTGTTGGACCCGATCTTCTCCGGCCTGGCTTGGAGTTTTATCTTCGGCATCATCGCTTCCACCTTGTTTTCGTTGGTGGTGATTCCGTTGGTGTATTTTTTGATTAATCGGAATATGCCCAAGATAGTCGCTGAGGAGGAGTGAGCTTGAATGGTGTTGGGCAAATTAGGATTTAGTGGGTTGGGTTGAATATGCGAGACCTGGCTTCAACGCCATTTTTGCTCATTTCCACCGCACTCAACACAGCCCTGATAGGTCTCTTGGGTGGCAAATTCTCTTCGCACCCAACGCGATTAACTTCGGCAACTTCGTTTCCTTAGTGAAATTACCATCGGTGGTTAGAAACAAATCGTTGCCGTTCTGAATATGGCACCACAACGAAAGAACGTCACAGGTGCGATTCAGCCATTTTCTCCAAATGGGTGAATCGATAGTTTCGTTGTCAATCACGATAGGTTCCGAACTCCCGAAAAGGGCGTTTTCAATGTCTTCCGCGAGTTTGATTGTGTCGTCATCACAAAAGACACAGCTATCGTAAAAAGTAACATTGTAGATGGCCATTGGGTTAAGTCTTGGCAGATGACCAATTCCTGCAATCTTTAGCAGATCTTCAAACAGATCATATCGGTCGGGCCGCACTCCTCTTTCTCTCATTTCAGACGCACCCACGTTCACGATAAAGCACTCGTTGGAAGGATCGTCAAGTACTGTCTTAATGCGCGCACCGATATCTGTGCGGCGCTCAAGATTAATGATGCAGTTGTGATCAAGCGTAACTTTCATGAGGGCATGCTCCTGATAAGGTTTGATTCATCTGTCAAAGTCTCACCGAAACGCACTGAAACCCCTTCGTATCGCCATCGTCGCTCAATAATTCCACCCGATCTGTTTGTCCCGGAAATAAGAATGCGGCTTCGATATTCAAGTCGCCAAGGTCGGCGTCCAAGCGTTTGAGCTTAGGGGTTCGGTGGTTGCTGTGCCACAGATACAGTCGGTGTTTCTCGCGCCGGTCTTCGTTGGCATGGTAAGGCCCGGCGACGATCAGGTATTCGTTGTCTTGGCGCCGGGCGATGTCGCGGATGCCGTAGCCGCCGAGGTCCAGTTCGATCGGGTCGCCGAATTTTGCGGCTTGGCCTTGCAGAAGGTTTCGCGGATTCAGCAGCGGCACGATCAGGGCCTTGCCGTCTTGTAAGCTGCCGTTTTTCTCGGTGCCGCCGGCCAGCGGATTGCGGAAACCGATCAGCAAACTTTGCTCCGGCGTCGCCGCCAAGCCTTCGATACTAAGACCGCCCAAGGCTTTCGGCGCGATGCCGACTGCCTTATCCAACCGATAGGGTTTAAACCGGCGGTCCAGGATCAGGTCGTCGATCAAGGTCCGATAAATTTGCCCATAACGCTGTCCGCTGAATTCGCCGACGGCGTTGCGCTGGATTTGCAGTGCGAGCAGGCGGTGGCGGCTGGGGCGGCGTTCGCCGTCTTTGTTGGTGCTGTGCGATCCGATCCAGAAATAAACGTCGCCGATCGCGGCGGCGCCTTCCAAATCGATTTCGCAGCCTTTGCCGTCTTCGATTTCGCCGGCAAACAATTCAGACAACGCGATGCGGGGCGGTAAGACTTGTTCATGGCCGCTGTCGAACACGCCGAGCAGGTTGTCTTCATCGTCGGCGACGACGAAATGGTTGGCGTCGATGGCAACAGCGCCGGAAACGTTGGTACAGCCGCGATAACGTTTTGGGTCCATAGCAAGTCTCCGAATGGGTGATGGTTAGGAAGCCGCTGCGGCAGGCCCTGGCGCGGTTACAGTTGTTTTATGACGTAGTCCGCCGCCAGCCGGCCGGTTTGGGCGCCGCCTTCCATGAAGCCGTAATAAGCATCGCTCAGATGTTCGCCGGCGAACAGCAACCGGTCGAATACCACTTGCTGCGCCGCGGCAGGATTGGCCTCGACCCAGAAGTAGTCGGCAAATTCGCTGAGCTGACCAGGAGCGAAGTTGGCGTAGCCGCCGCCGGTGTAACGGCTGTTACCCCAGGCGCTGCGAATATTGGCGCCGTTGGCGGAAACGGCGGCGCCCGGTACGAAGCGATCCAAATCGGCGATGAAGCGGTCGGCTACGGCGTTGAAATTGGATGTGCGGTTGAATTGGCGGGCTTGGTCGCCGCCCAAAAAGAAATTCAAGGCGCCGTCGGTGCGCCGGGGTTGGCGCTGCGATTCGTCCCAGACTTCGGCGAAGCCCAGGTCGGTCCAGGCCGCCAGACTAAAGCCGTTCGGCTGGTGCCAGAAGCGCCGGTCGAATCCGGCGATCAGCTTCTCGTTAACGCCCAGGCCGGTTTCGGCGATGAAGCGGCGGAACCGCGCCGGCAACGAAACCTGCAAATCGACGCGGCGCAAGGCCGGGAACGGCAGCGTGATAATGACGATGTCAGCTTCGGCCTGGCTTCGATCGGCAAACTGTAGCGCGTAGCGGCCGTTGTGCCGCGCGATACTGTGTAGGGCTGTGCCGAACCGGATTTGTCCGGCCAAGCTTGCGGCGAGCGCATCGGTAATCGACGCCGAGCCGCCCTGCACGGCAAAAGCTTCGTCGCTGTAACTGAGCAGTTCGACCGTTTGACCGTTTACGACCGGTAACAGAAACAATAGCTGCAATGCCGAGGACTCGGCCGCTTCGACGCCGTATTCGGTCCGAATCGCGTTTTCCACCAGGGCGCGAACATAGGGTCGGGAGATTTTATCGGCGTGGCGGTCTAGGTAATCAGCGACCGAGAGTTGGTCGAATGCCGGGGCGTAGGTATCCCAATCGCTGTCCAGCAAGCCGGCGTCGTCGTTAATCTGCCCGGCCAGATCGGCCAGGTCCAACGCGAGCTGAGCTTCGTTGTAAGCGACGCCGTCGAAGAAGTAGGTTTCTTTCGGATAGGGCAGGCGATTGGCGTCTTTCAGTTTGTTGAACAGCGGAATATCGAAGGCTTTGGCCAGGGCGCGCATGTCGTGGTGATCGGTATTGATCAATTCCGCGCCTAAATCGACGGTCAAACCGTTATTGATGCTGGTCGAAAGCATACGGCCACCGGGGCGGTTGCGGGCTTCGTAGACCGTTGCGGTTATGCCGGCCCGTTGCAAGCGATAGGCGGCGTTTAAACCGGCGATGCCGGCGCCAATAATTGCGATGCTTTGTCGCGGGCGGTTATTGCCGGCGCTGGCCGGTAAAGGCAGACTTTGGCCGAGCAGGCCGGCGATACCGGCCGCGACCGAGGTTTTGACGAAGCGGCGCCGATTCCAGCCAAGTTCGCTGCCCGCAGCCGGCGCCGGGCGCTGTTGGGTTTTGAGGTGTTGGCGGCGGGCCGTTTGTAAGGCCAATATCAGCCGGCGAAATAACAAAGAATGCGCCATGGTCGAACTCCCGATTGCTGTGCAACGATGGCGCATTGTGCTACCGGGCCGGCCAATTCGCAAACCGGGGTTGGTTGCCGGTGTGGCGATTGAGGCGTGATCCGTGCCGTTATGGCAAGCGCCGGGTATCGATGTCAGAATGCCGGTACCGCGAACCACCGCATCATTTAAGACATGCCCGACATCAGCCGTTACGGCCACAGCACCAATTTAATCGGCGTAGCGACCGCCTGCATTGCCAGCCAATTGTTCAACGACCATCCCAAGTCTTTGCATATTGCCGGTACCCGGGAGTCGGCGCCGGGGTTATTCGACCAATTGGCGCAACAAGCGACTTTGGCTGCTTGCGGCAGGGTGTTTCAGGATTATATGTGTGTGGTGTTCGGCTTCGAAACCGAACAGCGCTTGCGCGACGATGCTCAGGGCCGGCGCCGTTACCGTAACAGTTACCTGCGTTTGATCCAGGATTGGGGGATGGATTCCAACAATGCCCAGGGTGCGGTAATGAAAGGCTGGGTGGAAAGCCGCTTCGGATTGTTTCCCAACTTTCATAAAACCCGGATTCGCAATTTCATCAGCAACGATTGGCTGACTTACATCGAAGAAAAGATGAACAGCCGTTACCACAACAACTGTATCTATATGCAGTTGGATCTGGTTTACGAGTTTTGCCAGTGGGTGGTCGAGCGGTTTCAGGTGCCGGCCGCGACTCACAAAACCCTTTACCGCGGCGTGGACGCGTTGGAAGATTACGTCGTCAAGGAAGAGGGCCGGCACGACAAAATCGTCCGCTTCAACAGTATCGTCTCGTTTACCGACCGGCCCGGCATCGCCAGCGAATTCGGCGCCAATATTTTGGAAGTGCGGGTGCCGATGGTGAAGTTGGTGTTTTTTAACGAACTGCTGCCGCATCATGCCTTGCGTGGCGAAGCGGAATACCTCGCGATAGGCGGCGATTACCGGGTCAAGGTGTTGAGTTGATGAACGAACAGATTCTAGGGCGGGCGCTGGGCGCTTACCTGGGCTTTGCCTGCGGCGATGCCTTGGGAGCGACGGTGGAATTCATGTCGCCCAAGCGGATTCAAAAGCATTACGGCGTGCACCGCGACATCGTCGGCGGTGGTTGGTTGGGCCTGGCGCCGGGCCAGGTGACCGACGACACCCAGATGTGTTTGGCCTTGGGCCAGGCGATCATCGACAACCAAGGCTGGAATTTGCGGGCGGTGGCGGAGAATTTTCTGGCCTGGCTGGAAAGCGGGCCGGTCGACATCGGCAATACCTGCCGGCGCGGCATTCTCCGGTTTCGTGATCGGGGCGAACTGTCGGGCGAACCGCGCGACGACGAAGCCGGGAACGGCGCCTGCATGCGCAATCTGCCGGTGGTGTTGGCGACCTTGCAGCGGCCGGAACTGTTCGAGCAGTGGAGTTTGCAACAAAGCCGGATCACCCACCACCATGCCTTATCCGATGCGGCGACGTTGGCCTTGGGGAGGATGGCCGGGTTATTGATCGGCGGCCGCGACGAGGCCGCCTGCCGAGAGGTCGCCGCAGGCTTGATAGAACGTTACTCTGAATTCGGCTACAACCCTTATCCGGGACGAGCGTCGGGCTATATCGTCGATACCGTGCAGACCGTACTACACCATTTTTTCAACAGCGACAGTTTCGAATCCTGTCTGGTCGCCACCGTCAACCAAGGCGGCGACGCCGATACTACCGGGGCTTTGGCGGGGATGCTGGCCGGCGCCAAATACGGTGTCGATAATATTCCGCAGCGTTGGCTGTCGGCGCTGGATCCCGCCGTGACCGAACAGGTACGGCGCCAGACCTTGGATTTACTGATGCTGGCTGACATCGATTGACGGAAGCGTCGGTGGTCGCCAGAGTCTGTGCCGACCGTTTCCGCGGCAGTCTTCATTGCAGTTCGTTTGCCCGTTTTTCCTGTTCTTCCGCGTGGTTGCGGCCCCAGACTTCCATATACTCGGAGCCGTGGATTTTCGATTCTTCCTCTAGCGCCCGATATTCTTCCGCGCGGCGGCGGTGGAAATCCAACGCTTCTTGCCTCTGGCGCTGGTTTTCCAGGATTTGCATCTGGGTATTGATTTCCTGGGCGCTCCTGCGGTCCACGCCTTTCGCCATGTTGTCCAATTCCTGACGGCGGCGAGCGGCTTCTTGCGACTCCATTTGGCGATTGAGCTTTTTCTCTTCTGTATCGTTGTCGATTTTGACCGCTTTGCCTTCTCCGGCACACGGCGATTGTTGGTAGACGACTTTGCCCTCCACGGTGCATTTGTAAGCGGCGGCATTTGCAGCGGGTGGAATTGCCATAAGGCAGGCAGCGGCGACTATGTATAACAAAGGCTTCATAAGTTTTTCCCGGAAAGAGATGCGATGAAATGCTACGGTAAATACGTTAGCGCGGTTTGATTAAGCGGTCATTAAAGGTTTGGATCGGAGTGGCCGGACTTGTTCGGTGCGGCGGAGCCTTTCTGATCCGCCGCAATCGGCCTAGAATAACGGCCTGTCCCCATACACCCAGCAGCTTGCAATGAAAGCACAGTCGTTTACTTTCGAACAAATTCACATCGAAGTCGCCCGCAACGCCTCGGACGATTTCAATCTGTTTCACGACAAGCATAAATGGTTGCAGATCACCCATAACCCGTTCAAGGGCCCGATCGTGTTGGGGTTTCAATTGAACACGCTAATCGAGCACCAAATGCGCCTGTATCGCGAGGTGCAGCACGAAGATCAGATCATCGCCGAGAAGCAGTTGCGGTTTAGCAACTACCAAATTACCTTCGTCAACGCATTACGTCCGCGCCAGGAAATGACGCTGGACATCAAGAAAACGCTGATCAACACCATACCCGAATTGACCTTGACCAACCGAGTGGCGATCAAATCGCTGGGTAAGACCATTCTGCTGGGTTACAAAAAGGAAACCAAATCGCCGCTATTTCTGGCGGATGTGGATTTGAGCAGTTTGCCCGATTTGAACGGCATCGCCGATAAAACCGTGGTGCCGGGCACTGATTTGTTCTTGAAACGGAAATGGATGAATAACGGCAACGTCAAAAACTTTTTGTCGGGATCGTTGGCCGAGCAATCGGATTATTTCGATGAACTGGCCCATGTTGCGCATTATCCGGAAGTCTATCCGTGCAGTCTGACTTCCGGTGCTTTGCTGGAAAAAGCGCAGTTGGAGAACCATGATTTCAAACGCAATCCGATGGTGTATACCTCGCACGACATTTCGGTGGACCGTGTACACTTGGCCAGAGTCAAAAACAACGACAAACTGCATATTCTGGTGAAGCAATTGCCGGAATCGAAAGACAATACGTTGAACCAAACCAACATCATGCTGCGTACTTACGAGTGCTTTGGGGTGTTGGAAGACGGCGCGATTTTGTACCGGATCAAGCTGAATTTGGTGCCTTTGGAAGAAATTTTGAAAAATTTGCGCGGTAAGGCGGCATAGTGGCGCGGGCCGGCCTAATGTTGTGAAATTTTTGGAACATCAAGTATAATCCGCGAAGTCGTTAGGCTAGGCCAGTGACGAGATAGCAAATTCAATTAATACAACACTAAAGATAAGGTAAGTGCTTGCAGTCGGGCATTTGCATTGTTCGAGGAAAAACATATGAGTAATATCGAAGAACGAGTAAAAAAGATTGTCGCGGAACAATTAGGCGTAAAGGAAGAAATCGCAAACGATGCGTCTTTTGTCGACGATCTTGGTGCTGATTCTTTAGACACAGTTGAACTCGTCATGGCTCTGGAAGAAGAATTTGAATGCGAAATTCCGGACGAAGAAGCCGAAAAAATCACCACCGTCCAATTGGCTATCGATTACATCAACGCCAATCTGCAATAACAGCAAGTTGTTTCCAAACGCTAGTGGATGACGCCATCCACTAGCCGATACATCCCCCTTCTCTGGTTGTCTTCTTTATTTACCGGTAGTTTACTGTGAGCACACGTCGAGTTGTAATTACGGGCTTAGGCGCCGTTACGCCGTTAGCCAACAATGTTGCGGATACCTGGGACGGTATTGTCAATGGCAGAAGCGGCATTGGGCCGATAGATTCTTTTGATATTTCACCGTTTGCAACGACTTTCGGCGGCGTGATTCGAAATTTCAACATCGGCGACTACATTCCGGAGAAGGATGCCAAGCGGATGGACGGTTTCGTCCATTACGGTATTGCCGCCGGCTGCCAGGCGATTGAGGACTCCGGAATCGTCGTTACCGAAGAAAACGCCGAGCGCATCGGCATTGCGATCGGCGCCGGCATCGGCGGCATCACCGGAATCGAGGAATGCTATGCCACCTACGTGGCTGGTGGACCGCGCCGGATTTCGCCGTTTTTCGTCCCCGGCAATATCATCAACATGATCTCCGGCAACCTGTCGATCAAATACGGCATGAAAGGGCCGAATTTCGCGATCGTTACGGCTTGCTCAACCGGTACCCATAACATCGGCGATGCGGCGCGTCTGATCAAATACGGCGATGCCGACGTGATGGTCGCCGGCGGCGCCGAGCGTTGCACTACCTCGCCGACCGCGATGGGCGGCTTTGCTTCGGCGAAAGCGCTGTCGCGGCGTAACGACGATCCGCAGCGAGCCAGCCGGCCCTGGGACCGCGACCGTGACGGTTTCGTCCTCAGCGACGGTGCCGGCGTGATCGTCCTGGAAGAGCTGGAACACGCCAAGGCTCGCGGCGCCAAGATTTATGCGGAACTGGTCGGTTACGGCATGAGTGGCGACGCTTACCATATCACTTCGCCGTCCGAAGGTGGCGAAGGCGCAGCCCGCTGTATGCGTAACGCGATGCGCGATGCCAAAATCAACCCGGAACAGGTCGATTACATCAACGCCCACGGCACTTCGACCCCGGCCGGCGACGTTGGCGAAACCCACGCCATGAAAAAGGCGCTGGGCGATCACGCCTACAAACTGGCGGTCAGTTCGACCAAATCGATGATCGGCCATTTGTTGGGTGCTGCCGGCGGTATCGAAGCGGTACTGACGGCGTTGGCGATCAAACACCAAACCGCGCCGCCGACCATTAATCTGGAAAACCAGGATCCCGATTGCGATCTGGATTACGTGCCCAACACGGCCAGAAACATGAAAATCGATCTGGCCATTTCCAATTCGTTCGGCTTCGGCGGCACCAACGGTTCGTTGGTTTTCAAGCGTTTCGAATAAGCGGTCCCGAACTAACAGTGTCCGGCTATGTATCTGTTGAATGGCGAACCCGGACACTACGTCGACGCTGCCGATCGCGGCTTTCAGTACGGTGACGGCCTGTTCGAAACCATCGAGGTTGTTGAGGGCAGGCCGCTGTTTCTCGATCGGCATCTGCGTCGATTGGCTCTCGGTTGTCAGCGTCTGCTGATTCCGGCTCCGGCAGTCGATTTGCTCGCGGCGGAGGCCGCCAAGCTGGCAAAGCCGGCCGAACGCGCGGTACTCAAAATCATCGTCACCCGCGGTTCCGGCGGTCGGGGTTATCGCCAACCTGAACCGATTCAGCCCACCCGATTACTTAGCCTGCATCCTTATCCCGATTACCCGGACATATTCCAAACCGACGGCATTCGCGCCCGTTTCTGTTGGCACCGCTTGTCGATCAATACTGCGCTCGCCGGCATCAAACACTTGAATCGATTGGAGCAAATTCTGGCTCGAGCAGAATGGCGCGACGACGATATTCAGGAAGGCTTGATGCTGGATAGCGAAGATCGCGTGGTTGAGGGTGTGATGAGTAATCTATTTGCCGTCAAGGCCGGCCAGTTGTATACGCCGAGCTTGGCCGGTTGCGGCGTGGCCGGGATCATCCGGGAGTTGGTGATCGGTTTTGCTCGCGATATCGGTGTCCAGTTGCATGAAATTCCGCTTGACCCAGTCGACGTATTGGCAGCGGATGAATTGTTCGTGACCAATTCGGTGATCGGCATTTGGCCGATCAAACGCTTGGAGCAACGCGTACTGGCGGTCGGACCGTTGACCCGGCGAATGCAGGACTTATTGAATCAGGCCAGAGCGGCGGAGGTGCAAGCGTGTTCCGTAGCATAGTCGCCTTCACCTTACTGATGGTTCTGGGCTTGGTATCGATCTGGGCCGGCATGCACTATCACATCATCGAGAAAAAGCCGATTGTGATCGGCGAGACGGTCATCGAAATCAAGAAGGGCGATACCCTGGAAACGGTGATCAAAACCTTGCGCAATCAGCGGGTGATGGTGAACCGGTTTTGGTTTAAACTGTTTGCCTACCGCAAGCAGCTCGACCGCACCCTGAAAGTCGGCGAATACGTGCTGACCAAGGGCGCCACTGCTGCAGACGTATTGCAACAACTTACCGAAGGCCGCACCCGGCAATATTCGATTACGTTTCCGGAGGGCTGGACGTTCAAGCAGATGTTCCAGGCCATTAAGGATAATCCGAATTTACAGCATACCTTGAGCGACAAGGAGCTGAAGGATTTGATGGCGAAAATCGGTTCCGACAAGAATCACCCGGAAGGCCTGTTTTTTCCCGACACCTATTTTTTCGAAAAAAATACCTCGGACGTGGATTTGCTGAAACGAGCGCATGACCGGATGCAGGCCGTGCTGCGCGAGGAATGGCGCAAGCGCGATCGAAACGTGCCGCTGGACGATCCTTACCAAGCGCTGATTCTGGCGTCGATTGTCGAGAAAGAAACCGGTGCCGGCGAAGAACGGCGCCAAATCGCCGGCGTATTTGCCCGCCGCTTGAAGAAGGGCATGTTGTTGCAAACCGACCCGACCGTGATTTACGGCATGGGCGACGATTACCACGGCGATATTCGCCATAAGGACTTGCGCGAGCCGACGCCTTACAACACTTACGTGATCGAAGGACTGCCGCCGACGCCGATCGCAATGCCCGGCAAACAGTCGATTGCCGCCGCTTTGCACCCGGACGACGGCGATGCGTTGTTTTTCGTCGCCCGCGGCAATGGTCGCCACGCTTTTTCGGCAACCCTGGCCGAGCACGAAAAATACGTGGACCGTTACCAGCGATGACGCCGGGCCGATTCATCACCTTGGAAGGCGGCGAAGGCGTCGGCAAGTCCACCAATTTGCAATTCATCCGCCAATGTCTGGCCGAGCGCAATATTCCGCTGCTGGTTACCCGTGAGCCGGGCGGCACGCCGATTGCCGAGAAGATTCGTGCCATTCTGTTGGACCATAGCGAGGAAGCGTTGAGCGAACAGGCGGAACTGCTGTTGGTATTCGCAGCAAGGTCCCAGCACATCCGCCACGTGATCCAGCCGGCCTTGCAACGCGGACAGTGGGTGGTTTGCGATCGCTTCACCGATGCGACATACGCCTACCAAGGCGCCGGGCGCAATATGGACTCGGCTGCAATTGCCTGGTTGGAGCGAATGGTTCAGGGCGGACTGCGCCCGGACTTGACCTTCGTACTCGACGCGCCGGTCGAGACCGGTTTGCAGCGGGCCAAACGCCGCGGCGAACTGGACCGTTTCGAAACCGAACAAGGGGATTTTTTCGAACGTATTCGCCAAAGCTATTTGCAGCGTGCCGCCGACGATCCAGCGCGTTACAGAGTCGTCGATGCGGCGTTGCCGTTGCCGCAAGTTCAGGCCCGTCTGCTGGCCGAGCTGGAAATGTTATGGGTAAGCTGACGCTTTACCCGTGGCAGGAGCAACACTGGCATCGGCTGCGAAGTTATATTCAGCAGAATAGAATCCCGCAAGCCCTGCTGTTTTCCGGCCCGGCCGGACAGGGCCGTCGCCATCTGGCCGAATATTACGCCCGCGCCTTGCTATGCCATGCGCCGCAAGACGAAGGTAACGCTTGTGGCGCTTGCGCCGCCTGCAAGTTATTCGACGGTGGTACTCATCCGGACTTCATCGCAGTCGAGCCCGACGAACCCGGCAAGGCCATCGGTATCGATAAAGTCAGGCAGTTAATCGGCAAACTGGCGTTGAAGCCACAGTACCATGCATACCGGGTCGCGATATTTCAGCCGGCCGATGCGCTGAACACGGCGTCGGCGAACGCGTTTCTGAAATGTCTGGAAGAGCCCGGCGAACGCACCTGTTTGTTGTTGATCAGCGAGCAGCCGGCCCGTCTGCCGGCGACCATACGCAGTCGCTGTCAGAAGATCGTCTGCGAAATACCGGAGCGCGATGCGGCCTTACGCTGGCTGCACGGTGCGGGAGTGCGGGAGCAGGCCGATCTGCTGCTGGATTTGGCCGGCGGGGCGCCGCTACTGGTCAAGCAATATGCCGAAACCGGCATTGCGGCGCTACGGCAAGAATATTTTCAGGCTTGGCTGCAAATTGGCGAGGGCAAGGCCGATTGGCTAGCCGTCGCCGAGCGCTGGCACAAGCAGGAACAAATCGAGTTGAATGTGGTTTTGGCCTGGCTGGCTGGCTGGCTGGCCGATATCGTCAAATGCGCCTATCGGGCCGATTCGGCGCATTTGACCAATCCCGATCTGAAAAACAGCTTGCAAGGCGTTGCCGAGCGGCTAGAATTGCAGCGAGTTTACCGATTCTACGACCGTGTGCTGACGGCGAAAGCGCAGTTGGCGACGCAATTGAATCGACAACTGATGCTAGAACAACTGTTAATCGACTGGTCTCAACTCAACCCACACTGACATTATGGCGGAAGCAGCTCCCCGGCAAGGTATCCTGTCGCTATCGATCAAGGATAAAAACGCGCTTTATGCAGCCTATATGCCGTTCGTCAAAAACGGCGGTCTGTTCATCCCGACCAAGCGTGAATACGAAATGGGCGAGGAAGTGTTTATGTTGTTGAATTTAATGGAAGAGACCGAGCGCTTGCCGATCGCCGGCAAAATTATCTGGAAGACGCCCAACGGTGCCGAAGGTTACCGTGCCGCGGGTATTGGCGTCCAATTCAGCGACCAGGACGGCGGTGCGGCGCGCAATAAAATCGAAACCTATCTGGCCGGTGCGCTGGAGTCGGACCGCTCCACCCATACCATGTAATCCTGACCGGGCGGTTGCCGCTCGGCACTAACGTTTCCCAAGCTTCATGTTCATCGATTCCCACTGCCATCTCGACCGTATCGACTTGGCGCCTTATGCCGACGATTTCGACGTTTTTGTCCGCGCGGCCCGGACAGCCGGCATCCAGCATATGCTGTGCATTGCCATCGATCTGGAGTCCTATCCGGCGATGTTGGCGCAAACCGCGCCATATCCCGATATCTCACTGTCGGTGGGCGTGCATCCGAATGTCACCGATGGCCGCGAGCCTGAAATCGACGAATTGCTGGGATTGGCGGCAAATGACAAGGTGATTGCGATCGGCGAAACCGGCCTGGATTATTTTCATAGTAAGGGCGATCTGGAGTGGCAATTTCGGCGTTTTCGCAACCATATCGCGGTGGCCAAGCAGTTGCACAAGCCCTTGATCATTCATACTCGGGAGGCCGGGCAGGATGCTTTGGACGTGTTGCAGGCGGAAGGCGCCGATAAGGTGGGCGGAGTGATTCATTGCTTTACCGAGGACTGGGCCTATGCCCAACGCGCTGTCGATTTGAACTTTTACGTGTCGTTCTCCGGTATCGTTACGTTCAAAAATGCCGCAGCGATCCAAGACGTGGCGCGTAGAATTCCGGCCGACCGCTTCCTGATCGAAACCGATTCGCCTTATCTGGCGCCGGTGCCTTATCGCGGCAAACCCAACTATCCAACCTACGTGCGCCACGTAGCCGAATATATTGCCGAATTGCGCGGCACCTCGGTCGAAGCGGTGGCGAAGCAATCCAGCGAAAATTTTTACCGGTTGTTCGGGCTTGAAGCCGGACGCTGCAATTTGGCCGCGTAAAAAAATGCGGTAGCACCGGATACGGCGCTACCGCACAAAGAGGTGGGGTATAACTCTCATTTTCCCGAAGGACGCATACAAGAGTTGCTATCAGTGTACTGGAGCATTCTAACGTTGAAAATGTGGCAATTTGCCGCGTGACAATTTGTCGCTGACTTCGATCCAGGCTCTACGTCTTCCATTTTCCGGACTTGATCACCGATGGAACAGCAATTCAGCGTCCCGCAGGGCTGTTTTCGGCTAACGCGCCAACCCCACCGAAAAAACGAATTGCTGCAGGCCTGGGATGCGGCCGACGACTATTTGCTGCATCATCTGGCCGAAACCGAAGCGCTTGCCGGTCAGAGTGTTGTCATCCTGAACGATAACTTCGGGGCGCTGGCCGTGGCGTTGAGCGAATTTCGGCCGACGGCCATTTCCGACTCCTGGTTATCGCAGCAGGCGACGCGCGAAAATTTGGCCGCGAACGCGATAGCGGCCGACCGGGTGTTGCTGTTGGACAGTCTGTCCTTGCCATCGCCACCGATCGATCTGTTGCTCATCAAGATTCCGAAGACTTTGGCTTTGCTGGAATACCAGTTGCATAGACTCAGGCCGTTGTTGCAGCCGGATAGCCGCATCGTTGCGGCGGGCATGGTCAAGGCTTTACCGGCCAATGCCTGGAAGCTGCTGGAACGGCTGCTCGGCCCGACCGTACCGTCGTTGGCCAGAAAAAAGGCCAGGCTGATTTTCGCCAGCCTCGATCCGAATATCCGCTTGCCGCAAAATCCCTACCCCAGTTACTACCGCCTGGCGGCCGAAGAGCCGCCGCTTTGCAACCATGCCAATGTGTTTTCCCGGGAAAGTCTGGATATCGGTGCCCGCTTTTTGTTGCAACATCTGCCGGACCAGCCCGGCTATCGAGACTACATCGATCTGGGATGCGGCAACGGCGTGATCGGCTTGCGCCTTGCCGAATCGAATCCGGCAGCCAATATCATGTTTGTCGACGAATCGTTCATGGCTATCGCCTCGGCAACGGAAAATTTTCGCAGCTGGTTCGGCGATGCGCCGCGGGCGAAGTTCGTCGTCGGCGATTGTCTGAGCGGTTTTGCACCGGCAAGCGCCGATTGCATCGTCTGCAATCCGCCGTTTCATCAACAGCACGCGATCGGCGACCATATCGCCTGGCGCATGTTTCAACAGGCGCATGCGGTGTTACGGCCCGGCGGCGAGTTGCGGGTGATCGGAAACCGCCACCTCAACTACCATATCACGCTGAAAAAACTGTTCGGCCGCTGCCGGCAAGTGGCGGCGAATGCCAAGTTCGTCATTTTCAGTTGTGAAAAGGCTTGAGCCGGCTATTCGATGTTTTTGTAATGCAGAGACGAGATTTGCTCAGAGACGATGCCGATCAGGAAAGTGACGATGGCGGACAGGAATAGCACGGCGCTCATGTTGGTGAAACGAGCTTCAGTGATATAGGTGTAGGCGTAGTAACCCATGCCGACGCCGAAAATCGACATACTGATCGGTAGGAACAACCGCATCGGCGAGAACAGTACGCCGATACGCAGAATGATGATAAAGAAACGTAAGCCGTCGTGTAGCAGGCGGATGTGGCTCTTGCCGCTACGTTTGCCGGCATGGATCGGGACGTAGGCCACCGGAAATCCGGAGCGGAAAAACGCCATGGTACTGGTGGTCGGATAGGAAAATCCGTTCGGTAGCAGGTAAAGGAATTTACGGAATTTGTCGGCGCGGGCGGCGCGAAAGCCCGAGGTCAGGTCGTCGATCCGGTGGCCGGTCATCAATGACGCCAGCTTATTGTAGAACCTATTGGCAATGCGTCTGAACCACGATGCATGGCTGCGGGCGTTTCTGGCGCCGACAGCCATGTCGTAGCCTTCATTTATTTTTGCCAATAACGCGGCAATATCGTTCGGGTCGTGTTGGCCGTCGGCGTCCATGAACACCAGAACCTCGCCCTTCGCTTGTCTGGCCCCGGTTTTGATCGACGCGCCGTTACCCATGCAATAGGGGTGGCGGATCACCTTGACTCCGGCGTCGTTGGCAATGGCTCCGGTGTCGTCGCTGGAACCGTCGTCGACCACTAAAATTTCGGCCTGCGGGTACAACTCCAGCAATTTCGGCAGAAAAGCCGGCAGATTTGCCGCTTCGTTCTTGGCGGGCAGGACAATACTCAGCGACTCAGGTGTTTTCATCGAGCGGTCAATTTACGGTGGAAACCACCGTGCAGTTTAGCAGACTTCGTCAGTACCGGCTGCCGCGGGCTTTAGCGAAACCGGTCCTTCTGCCGGCGTATCGCAGTAAAAACCGCCAATGCCGAAGCCGTCGGCAGGGCGAGGTTTTGCCGGATCTCCGAGCTGTGCTCGCGCAGAAACGGATTGGTCGCCAATTCCCGGCCGATAGTGGAGGGCAGGCTGGGAGCGTTGCTGCGCCGGAGTTGGCAGACCTCGGCGTAACGCTGTTGCAATAGCGGATTGCCGGGTTCCAGCGTCAAGGCGAAGCGGGCGTTGGCTTCGGTATATTCGTGCGCACAATAGATCTCGGTCTCGGCCGGGAGTGCTTTCAGTTTTTGCAGCGATTGCCACATTTGTTCGGGGCTGCCTTCGAACAGGCGGCCGCAACCCAATGAAAACAAAGTATCGCCGCAAAACAAGGCGTTACTGCCGGCGCTGTAGTAGACGATATGACCAATGGTGTGGCCCGGCGTATCGATGGCTGCCAGTGTTTCGCCGCCGAGTGCTATCCGGTCGCCATCGCCTAGCGCGATGTCGATGCCCGGAATTCTGGAATGGTCGGACTTGGCGCCGACGATCTTGCAACCGGTTGCGGTTTTCAGTTCCAGATTGGCACCGATATGGTCGTTGTGGTGGTGGGTATTGAAGATGTAATTCAGTGCCAAACCGCGCCGTTGCAGTTCGGCCATGACCGGCGCCGATGTTGCCGGGTCCACCACTGCAGTTAGGCCGCTATCCGGTTCCTGCAGCAGGTAGATATAGTTGTCGGTCAGGGCCGGAATGATGCTGATATCTAACATAACGGACAGTGGCTTTAACTATCGCCAGTTATGATCGCTACTGCTTCCGCCATGGCGGGCTGGTACGAGGATTCAAGATACCCCGCCAGCACGTGCTGCCTAAGCGCAAAAAGCTTCGATTTGCTGGCGGATGCCGTTGACATCGAGCCGGCACAGGCTGAGCAATTCCTCGCGGGAACCCTGCTCGACGAAGCGGTCGGGCAGGCCAATGTTCAGTACCGGCATCAGAATCTTCTGCTGTTGCAGGAATTGCAGTACCGCACTGCCGGCGCCGCCGGCAATGACGTTTTCCTCGACCGTGACGAACACGTCGTGGCTTTTGGCCAACTGCAGGATCAAGTCTTCGTCGATCGGTTTCACAAAGCGCATGTTCGCCACCGTGGCGCCCAGTTGCTTGCCGGCTTCGACGGCCGGCGTCACCATCGCCCCCCAGGCCAGAATCGCAATCCGCCCGCCCTGGTGTCTGATTTCACCCTTGCCGATTTCCAGCGTGCTGAGGTCCGGGTTGATCGCCGCACCGGGACCCTTGCCGCGCGGATAACGCACCGCGGCCGGGCCGTGGTGGTGGAAGCCGGTGGTCAGCATCTGCCGGCATTCGTTCTCGTCGGCCGGGGCCATCACCAGCAGATTGGGGATGCAACGCATATAGCTGTAATCGAAGGCGCCGGCATGGGTCGGGCCGTCCGGTCCCACCAGACCGGCTCTATCCAGCGCAAACAGTACATCCAGATTCTGCAAAGCCACATCGTGAATCAACTGATCGTAACCGCGTTGCAAAAAGGTCGAATAAATCGCCACCACCGGCTTGGCACCCTGGCAAGCCTGACCGGCGGCCAAGGTCACCGCGTGCTGCTCGGCAATCGCCACGTCGAAATAGCGCTTCGGAAATTTCTGCGAAAACTCGACCAAGCCCGAGCCTTCGCGCATTGCCGGGGTAATCCCCAGCAGGCGTTCGTCTTGTGCCGCCATATCGCACAACCAACGGCCGAACACCTCGGTATAGGTCGGATGCGGCGACGGCGCCGCCTTCGGTAGAAAATCCTGGGTCGGGTCGAAGGCCGGCACGCCGTGATAGGCCAGCGGATCCTTCTCGGCCGGGGCATAACCCTTGCCCTTTTTGGTCACCACATGCAGGAACACCGGTCCGGTCAAATCCTTCAGATTCTCCAGCGTCGACACCAGCATCTCCAGATCGTGACCGTCGATCGGCCCGAAATAATTGAAGCCCAACTCCTCGAACAAGGTCCCCGGCACGATCATGCCTTTGACATGTTCTTCCGCTTTCCGCGCCAGTTCCCAGACGCTGGGCATACTGGACAACGCCTTCTTGCTTTCCTTCTTGACCGACGAATAAAACTTGCTGGATAAAATCTTGGTCAGGTAATTATTCATCGCCCCGACCGGCGGTGAAATCGACATCTCATTGTCGTTCAAAATCACCAACAGATTGGCATTGACATCGCCGGCATGATTCATCGCCTCGAACGCCATACCGCCGGTAATCGAGCCGTCGCCGATGATCGCCACCATCTTCTTGTCCTCGCCGCGCAACTGCGAGGCGATCGCCATACCCAGCGCCGCACTGATCGAGGTCGAGGAATGGCCAACGCCAAACGCGTCATACTCACTCTCGTCGCGCGACGGAAATGCCGACACCCCGCCCAGGGTACGAATCGTCGTCATCCGATCCTTGCGGCCGGTCAGAATCTTGTGCGGATAAGCCTGATGGCCCACATCCCACACCAACTGGTCCACCGGGGTATCGAACACATAATGCAAGGCCACGGTCAGTTCCACCGTACCCAGGCCCGCGGCGAAATGGCCGCCGGAAATACTGACCGTGTGCGTCAAATACGAACGCACCTCATCGGCCAACTGCGGCAGTTGCTCTTTCTTCAGGGCGCGGATGTCGGTCGTGCCGGCGATGGTGTTCAGCAGAGGAAATTCTTGAGTCTGTTTCATATCAGTACAGGGGTTCGCGGTAGAACATCAGAATCACGCCGATTTGGAACAAGGCGAAAACCGAGATAAAGCCGGCAATGTTCTTGCCGGGGGCGTCCAGCTTGAGTTCCAGCCAGCGGCCGCAGGCCAGAATCAGCGCAAACACGCCCATCAAGGTATGGCCGACTTGGATCAGGAACGCGGTTTTGGCCTCGAAGCCGACGTGCGAGTGGGCCAACAGCATCATGCCGCCGAAGGCCGACATCAGCGGGAACAAATAGGGCAGAATGCCAGGATCGGCTTTGACCCGGGCCCGGGTCTCGTACAAGCCCAGCATGAATACCAGGAAGGTGGCAATCCGGTGCTGCAGAATTTCGCCGTTGTTGAAGGTACTGTCCCAAAAACCGATCGGACCCAACGGCCAGCTCTCGGCGTCGGAACGGAAGAACAGAAAGATGCCGAGGCCCATGAAGCCGATCGGCCAATAACGCGTCCAACGGTGAAAACGCTCCGAATACGACAACATCGCGAAGAAACTCATCACGGTCAGGAAGATGCCCGAGATATTGTGGTTGTAATCCGACCAGGCGGTGGCGGCTTCCGACGGAATCTGGCCGACGATGGCGGTTCGACCGGCTTCGCCGGCGATCAGCGCTTCGTGGGTCGGCGATTCCCAGCGAGGAACCCGCGGATGGAACATGTTCAACACTTCTTCCCAGGTCGCGGTCAAGTGCGGAATGTCGACCGACGGCGGCTGCGAAGCCAAACTGGCCGCCGTGAACAGAATGGTCAGCAGAATCAGGGTTTCCGCTTCAATGTAGTATGGGACGCGCACGGTCAGGGCGTAGAGGCTGCGGCAGGCAAAATACTCTTCCACCGCTTGGCGGTTGATCCAGGCAAAACCCAAGGCCAGGCCCATCATCATGATTTTGACCATCAACAGGTTGCCGTAACCGGCGCCGATGAAGCCTTGGAAGGTACGGATGTAGTACCACGCAAGCGGCGTACCGGTTACCAGTAATAGCGCAACGGCGACGAAGCCGACGGTCGAGAAGCGTTTGAGCAGCAAAGGCCACAGTTCTTCGGCGATCGCATTTTGCTTTTTCAGGCCCCACAGCGCCAAGATTTGGAAAATGCCGCCAACCCAAGCTGCGGCGGCAATCTGATGGCTGACGGTCAGCGTCATCAGCAGACCGCGGTCTTCCAGGCGACTGGCGCCGTGCACCAGCCAGGCCGCGGCCATCACCAACGGGATCACGATCGCCGTGGCCACCAGCCAATGGGTTTTCGAGCGCAGATTGGCTTTTAACGCTTGTTTGATGAACAGATACAAGGCGAACGCAAAGGTGGCGCGTGCCAGGCCGGCGTTGAATTGCACGGTATGGAAAAAAGCCGGAAACGGCGATTTGCCCAATGTCACGGCCATTAACCAGATTTTCAGGCCGATTTTCGACAGCTGGGTGATAACCAATGCCTTGCTGCCGAAATGGATCAGGTTGACAGTTTTCTGCAGCAAGGCGCTGTTGTAGTTGGCATTTTCATCCCACGGCCGCAGGACGAATAGACCCCACAGCAAACCGCCGATGGCGATCGAGTAAAACGTCAGATCGACGCCGCCGATCAGCGAGTCGAGATAATTAGCTATACCTTCCATATCCGGTTATTTGGGTTCTTTGACGAAAAAGCGCAGCAAGTCCTCGCTCAGATGACCGTCCGCGGCAAAAATTTTTAATTTGATGGCGTATTCGCCCGGGGCCAGGGCGGGTAAATCCAGCAGTACCTGGCCGGGTTTGGCGCCGGGAGATGCGCTGATGGAGGTCATCACGTCGCCGGCGCTGACCAGAAACACTTCGGACAAATCCAGTTCGACTTTGGAGTTGAACGACAACTCGACCTGGCTGGCCTGATTGACCGGCACCGGTTTCAGTTTCAGCGAATTGTGGGTGACTACGGCATGGCCGAAGGCGCCTTGGCTGGCGGCCAGAGTCAAAGCCAATAAAATCCTGATTACAAAACGCATGCTGATCTCCTTATTTTTTGTTTTTCAAAGCGTGGCCGGCCAGGTTTTTACCCAGCGTCCAGATCGAGCCGGTGACGTTGTGAGTGTCGGCGATGGTTTTTTCTACCGAGTTGACAATCCAGTCGCGGTCTTTTTCGGTCAAAATCAGCGGCGGCAGGAATTTGACCACGTTCATACCGTGGCCGGCGACTTGCGCCAATACCCGGTGCTCCTTGAACAACGGAATCAGGATCATCTGGCAAAACAGGCCTTTGTTGGCGGCTTCCAGCATCGCCCAGGCGGCTTTCAGACCTAAGCTTTTCGGGGCATGGAATTCGATGGCGATCATCGAGCCCTTGCCGCGAGCTTCTTTCAGGAACTCGTATTTCGGCACCATCGCGTTGACGGCGGCGATGATCTCGTTGCCGATTTTGGCGCTGTTTTCGACCAGTTTTTCCTGATGGACCACATGCAGTGCGGCCAAACCAGCCGCCATCGCCATATTGTTTTTGGAGAAGGTGGAGCCGTGCACCACGGCGCGGTCCATCCGGTTGAACACGGTGTCCATGATTTTGCTGGTCATCGCCACGCCGCCGACCGGGACGAAGCCGCCGGACAGGGCTTTGGCCATCAATATCATGTCGGGTTTGACGCCCCAGTGTTCGATGGCCCAGAACTTGCCGGTACGGCCGATGCCGGTCTGGATTTCGTCGGCGACGAACAGCGTGCCGTATTTTTTACACAGGCGCTCGACTTCCGGCAGGTAATTATCATCAGGGACGTTGACGCCCTTGCCTTGAATCGGTTCGACGATGAACGCGGCCACGTCCTTGCTGCTCAGCGCATTTTCCAGGGCTTCGAGATCGTTGAACGGCACCGAACCGGTGTCCGGTAGTAGCGGGCCGAAGCCTTCGCGGAAAATGTGCTCGCCGGTCAGCGACAGCGAGCCCATCGTCAGACCGTGGTAACTGTGTTCGCAATGCAGGATCCGAGAGCGTTTGGTGGTGTAGCGGGCGAATTTGATCGCCGCTTCCACGGCTTCGGTACCGGAATTGCAGAAGAACATTTTTTCCAGATTATCCGGGCAGGTAGCCAGGATTTCCTTGGCCAGCAAGCCGCTCAACAGTGACACATCCATTTGCACCAGATTCGGCAATTCCATGGTCAGGGTTTCCTGCAAGGCGCTGACGATGGTGGGATGGTTGCGGCCCATAGCGAACACGCCGAAACCGCTAAGCAAATCCAGGTATTGGTTGCCGTCTTCGTCGTAGAGGTATTGGCCGATCGCCCGCTTGTAGTTGCGGTCGTAACCGATGGTGCGCAGCACGCGTACCATCTGGTTGTTGAGATATTGCTCGTGCAGTTCGAATTTTTCCCCGAAGTGCTGAGTAAAAAGATCGGCAATGCTAAAGGACATGTAATACCTCGTGGTGGTGCGTCGGCTGGCGCTTGATCTCGGCGCCGGCAACGCTGATTTTGCTAATAAATGGCGATTTCGTTTAAATGCCTGGCGATGGTTTTCAGGGTTTTTTGTGCGGCGTGAAAATGCAGGCCAAGCTTGACCAGTGCCGGCACTTCCCAGGGGTGTAGCGCCAGATGGCACAGCAGCTTGCCAAGCTCGACCTGCCCCTGTTCGTTCATGGCCCGGGACACGGCCGGCGGTAAGTCCAGCGTCACCGGGTCGGCGATGGCGCGCAACACCAAACACGGCAGATTGGACTGGCTGGCGACCTTGGCAATCGCGCCGCTCTCCATGTCCAGCGCCATGGCGCCGGTGTTGCGGTGGATGGCTTGCTTGTCTTCGCTTAGCGCCACGATGCGGGTTTCGGTGACCAGTTTGCCGTTGCCGACAGCGAGTTTTTCGCCGAGCCGGCTACTCACCTTATCCGACCAGAATTTGTCGGCTTCGTAAATCTGCTGGTCGAAAAAGATCCGGTCGGCGATCACCAATTGCCCCGGCCGCAGTTGCGGCGCCAGCGCAGCGGCGCAACCCCAACTGATCAAACGATTGGCGCCCTTGGCAATCAACAGATTTGCCGCGTTGGCGGCGTTGTGCGGCCCGGCGCCGGCGTAGGCGACCAGCGTGTCGTCGCAAAGTCTCAAGCATTCGCCCTGCGCTAATTTGCGGCTGGTCAGGGTCGCAAGTTCTTCCGGCAGCGCAACGACGATTCCGCAACTCACGTTAGTGTTTGTGCAATTCGTTACGGTATCTGGCCAGTGCCCACAACGGGAAGAATTTGTCGTAGCCGTGGTACTTCAAATAAAACACGCGCGGGAAACCCGGTGCGGTAAAGCAGGGATCGTTCCAAACGCCGTCGGCTTGCTGGCTGCGCAACAAAAACTCGATGCCGGCCTTGACTTCTTTGCTGTGTACTTCGCCGGCGGCAATCAGGCCCAACACCGCCCAGGCGGTTTGAAAGGCGGTGCTGAAGTGGTAGCGGCCGCGGTATTTCCGGTCGTCGTGGTAGCTCAGATTGTCTTCGCCCCAGCCGCCGTCCTCGCGCTGCACGCTTTTCAGCCATGCGGCGGCTTTGACGTACATCGGGTCGGTTTTCGGTAAGTCGGTTTGCTCCAGACCCAACAAAGCGGACCAGGTGCCGTAAATGTAGTTGGTGCCCCAGCGGCCGAACCAGGAGCCGTCGGCTTCCTGTTCGCTACGGATATATTCGATGGTGCGTTGCAGCGCAGGGCGGTATTCGTCGTGGCCTTTGGCGACGCGGGCCATCAGCATCGCGCAGCGGGCGCTGACGTCGACGGTTGGCGGGTCGAGCAGGGCGCCGTGGTCGGCGAACGGAATTTCGTTCAGATAGTAATAGGTGTTGTCGACATCGAACGCGCCGTAACCGCCGTTTTTGGACTGCATGCCGACGATCCAGCGGGTAGCGCGGTGGATGGATTCGTCCAAACCGTCTTGCTCGGATTCGGCCATCGCGAAACCGACGATTGCGGTATCGTCGACATCGGGATAATGCGGGTTGGCGAATTGGAATGCCCAGCCGCCACCGGCCAAATCAGGTTTGCTGACGCGCCAGTCGCCCGGTTCGTCGGACAGTTGCACGCTTTTCAGCCAGTCGTTGGCTTGTGCCAGTTGCGGTGCGTTACCGCGCTTGTCGGCTTCGATCAGCGCCATGCTGGCCAGGGCAGTATCCCAGACCGGGGACAGGCAAGGCTGGCAATACGCTTCGTCTTCCTTAATCACCAACAGTTTGTCGATGGATTTGCGGGCGATTGCGACATTTGGATGGTCGTGCGGCATACCGAGCAGCAGCATGGCCTCGTAGGCGTTGACCATGGCCGGAAAGATGCCGCCCAAGCCGTCTTCGCCGTTCAAACGCTCGGTAAACCAAGTCAAGGCCTTGTCTATCGCGCGCTTACGCATGCTCTGCGGAATCAACGGTTCGGTCACGCGGCCCAGTTGGTCCAGCGCCAGAAAGCATTTATTCAGCAGCGTACGCTCGGGAAAATAATGCTTTTCTTCGTCCGGATGCACCACGAACAATTCCAGGATGTCTACCTTATGCGGATTCTTGGCTTTGGCCTTCAGCGTGCACAGGATGAACAGCGGTACCATCACGGTGCGCGACCAATAAGACACTTTGTCCAAGTGGAACGGAAACCACTTGGGCAGCAGCATGATTTCGACCGGAATGTAGGGTACGCCGCGCCAAGGCAGTTGCTCGAATATTGCCAGTGCGATTCGGGTGAAGACGTTGGCGCGCGCCGCGCCGCCTTGGCTCAGGATCCAGTTGCGCAGTTGCACCATATGCGGCGCGTCGATCGGATCGCCGGCCATTTTCAAGGCGTAATACACCTTGACGCTGCAGCTGATGTCGCCCTGGCCGCCGGTGAATAGCGGATAGCTGCCATCCGGATTTTGCCGGCTACGCAGATAAACTGCGATCTTGGCTTGGAGTTCTTCGTTAATGTCGTCCAGGTAATGCATCATCATGATGTATTCGGACGGAATGGTGCAGTCGGCTTCGAGTTCGAATACCCAATAGCCGGCCGGATTTTGCAAGCCGAGCAGTTTCGCCTGCGCTCGGTCGATCGCGGCTTGAATTTTGCCCGGGCTGATGGCAGCCGCCGAGCTGTGTTGGGAAAAGTCGTGATTGCTGGTCTCTACAGGGGCTTCAGTAAACATGGCGATTCCTTATGGTCCAGTGTGAGATACGGGTGAATACTGCCAGTCAGGGGTTTTTAAGCCGCTGCTGGTGAGATTGAAAAGCAGTGACAGCAGCCAGTTGCTGCGTGCCGATAATTTGCTGGCGATAATCGTGGCCTTGACGCTGTTGCGACTGATCTTGACCTGATTGGATTCGTTGAAGTCCAGGTGCTGTTTGATCTTCTTTAAGGTCAACACCGCCATGCCCAGTGCCCACAGGCAGAAGTTGCGGATGCCGGTTTCGTGGCTGGGCAACAGTTGGGTGTAGGTCAATGCGTTTTGCAAATGGCCGTGGGCGATACCGATCAGGCGCTCCAGGCCCTTGCGGAAGCGTTCGTCGTTGGTGGTCGGCGTCAGATCGGCCAAATCGAAGCCGGTTTCATCGAATATGTCCTGCGGCAGCCAGCATACTCCGCGTTTGGCGTCGTCCCAGATGTCTTTCAGAATGTTGGTCATTTGCAAGCCTTGGCCGAACGAGACCGATAGCTTCAGCAGTTCCGGCCGATGCTGATCGATTTCCGTCGAGTAGTGGCAGAACAGTTTTGCCAGCATTTCGCCAACACAGCCGGCCACGTAGTAGCAATAGTCATCCATGTCTTTCATGGTTTTCAGACCGGCGTGCAGGTCGAGGGCCTGGTAAACCGGCATGCCGCCGGCCATGGTTTCCACACAGCACGCCAACGCGTCTATTTGTGGGGTCGAGAGGCTGTGGGTGATGGCGATGACGCGGGGGATCAGCCGGATCAGGCTGTGCTCGGCCGGAATGGTTTGTGCGGAAAGCAGCGGAGCCAATTCGGCGGCAAACGCCTCAGCACCGCGGCCGGTCTTAACGATGTCAATAAAACGGTCGCAGAAGCCCTTTTTTTGTGCTGGGCTAAGGGAAACTTCGTCTTCGATAGTGTCGACGATTCTACAGAGTAGATAAGCATTGGCCACGGCCGGATAGAGCGTTTTCGGCAACTGCGGAATGGTCAGCGCAAACGTACGCGACACGCCTTCAAGCAGCACGGCTTGAAGTTCTTGGTCGGATAGCTGTTTCAGCAATTCCGGGTTATCGATGGGGGGTGAAATCCGTTCATTTACTTTTTAGTCTAACTATCGGTAGCGGCAATGATAGACTGTTTGTTGGGGTTTTGCAAAGCGATGTTGCTTTAAGGCAAATTTGCTGAGATTGATATTGCTGTTTGGGATTTTGGTTCTTGTTTGGTGTGCTTTCGTTATGATTTATAAGGCATATTTTGTAGGGCTGGGTTTGCAGGCGGCGGGGTTTGAATCTGTGATGGTTGTGGTTTTGCAAAGTACTTCCCAAGTAGGTTGTTGTTTTTTGCGTATTTCGACTGGAGCAAGGTATAAAAAAGTAGTATTCTTACCACATCTAGTTGTGCGTCCGCTTGTTTCTCTGGCTTGGTGGTCGTTGGTTTGGGCGCGCTCCCGATAGTAATGGCTCGAATGCTGTTGTTTTTTTGTAACAGCGTCGTAGCTGAAAGTCTTGAAAGTTTTTGGAGAATAATGCCGTGAGTGTTCCTTTACGTCAGCAATTGGCTGTGGGTAGTTATCTGATCAAGCAAAAAATTAAAGGAGTCAAAAAGTACCCTTTGGTTTTGATGCTGGAGCCTTTGTTCAGATGTAATCTGGCTTGTGCCGGTTGCGGTAAGATCGACTATCCGGACGACATTTTGGATAAGCGCTTGTCTGTGCAAGAGTGTCTGGATGCAGTGGATGAATGCGGTGCGCCGATGGTTTCTATTCCGGGCGGGGAACCATTGATTCACAAGGAAATGCCGCAAATCGTCGAAGGCATCGTCGCCAGAAAGAAATTCGTCTATTTGTGCACCAACGCATTGTTGTTGAGAAAGCGCATCAACGATTACAAGCCGTCGCCTTACCTGACATTCTCTGTGCATCTGGATGGCTTGAAAAACCGTCACGACGCATCGGTCTGTCAGGACGGTGTATTCGATATCGCGGTAGAAGCGATCAAATTGGCTCTCAGCAAGGGGTTTCGGGTTACGATCAACTGCACGCTGTTCCAGGGCGAAACCCCGGAAGAAGTCGCCGAGTTTCTGGATTATGCGATGGAACTTGGCGTGGAAGGTGTAACGATCGCGCCTGGCTTCAGTTACGAGAGGGCGCCACGTCAAGACGTCTTTATTAAAGGCTTGGAAGTTAAAAACTTATTCCGCGGCATTTTCAAAATCGGCAAGACCAGAAAGTGGAAGCTGAACCACTCCTCGCTTTATTTGGATTTTCTGGCCGGCAATCAGAACTACGATTGCACACCGTGGGGTAATCCAACCCGCAATGTGTTCGGGTGGCAAAAACCTTGCTATTTGTTAGCGGACGAGGGCAATGCTTCCTCGTTTCAGGAACTGTTGGACTCTACGCCGTGGGAGAAATACGGTACCGTGAAGAATCCCAAATGCGCTAACTGCATGGCGCATTGCGGTTATGAAGCTACTGCGGTTGAAGATACCTTGGCTAATCCGTTGAAAGCCCTGCTTGCAAAGATTCGCGGGCCGAAAACTGCGGGGGACATGTTGCCGGAGAAACAGCCCGAGTTCGTGATGAATTACAAAAAAAGTTCGATTTCGGAAATTCCGGTCAAAGTCGAATCTTAAAATAGTCGCTCTAAATATGAGGTTTCGATAAGCGTTATGTTCAACAGAATGTATTCCGTACTGGGCTTGCTTGTGTTTCTAATGTTCTCTCCGTTGGCGACGGCGGAAGAGCAGACTGCGAGACAGGTGGTCGACGAGTTTCAAAACGAATTGCTGGGCATAATGAAGCAAGGCAAAACCTTGGGCTTCAACGGCCGTTATGACAAATTGGACGTACTGGTTAAGAAAAGTCACGATTTGCCAAAAATCGCTCGTATTGTGGTCGGTAAGCAGTGGGAGGAGTTGACTCCTGAGCAACAGGAAAAATTGGAAACAGTGTTCAGCCGGCTCAGCGTTTCCGCGTATGCGCATAATTTCAAAGATTTTTCCGGGGAATCGTTTAATTTCGTTTCTGAGGAAGAGACTGGCCGCGGCGGCGTGGTAATTCATACCAATCTATTGATTCCCGGCGAGAAAGACGTCAAATTCGACTACATGATGAAGAAAAAGGACGATGGTTGGCGAATTATCAATATAATAGCGGATGGCGTCAGCGATTTGGCATTGAAAAGGTCGGAATATACCAGTGTTTTGAGTCGGGAAGGTTTCGATGCTTTGATTGCCAAAATCAACGAAAAAATTGAAAGTTACGCGAAACAATAGTTTGCCAGGAATTGTGAGTGATGTTTTTTAACCCCTGTTATCAAGGTAAAAGCCAAGCCGGCTTGATGTGGGCCGTGCTGTTTTCCGGTGCTTTATCGGTCGGCGGTTGCGCGAGTACGGAACCAAAAGATCTAGGAACCACCAATATTGCCGAGTCCAAAACCAATTCGGTCGATCCTTACGAGGGTTTCAACCGATCGATGTATGGTTTCAATATGGGCCTGGATAAGTATTTGCTTAAACCGGTAGCCGACGGTTACAAATTCATTACTCCGGATTTCATGGAAACCGGCGTGACTAATTTTTTCACCAATTTGAAGGGTATCAACGTCGTTTTGAATGACTTCCTGCAAGGTAAGGTTAGTCAGGGGGCATCCGATACTGGCCGGTTTTTGACCAACTCGACTATCGGTTTGTTGGGGCTGTTCGATGTTGCCAGTGATTTAGGTATGCAAAGCAATGTTGAGGATTTCGGTCAGACGCTGGCGGTATGGGGAGTCGATCAGGGAGCTTATTTGGTGCTGCCGATTTTAGGCCCGACCACAATTCGCGACGGTTCGGCCAGCATTCTCGATCGGGCGGCAAACCCGAGTACTTACCTGCCGGGCACTGGTATTGTCGAGGGGATTAACGACAGGGCCAATGCCGAAGGTGCATTAAATTTCATCGACGAGGCGGCGTTGGATCCTTACGTGTTTACCCGCGAATCGTTTTTGCAATACCGGCAGAATCTGGTTAACGACGGTAAGCACTCGGCCGAAACTTACGATATCGATGTGGATTCGGCGATAGAGGACGAAACGAGTTCGGCAAAGCCGGCAAAGGCGGTCGACAAGCCGAAGCGGCCGGCCGGAAGCGGTTCGTTAGGTCCTCAATCCAGCTTGAATCCTGCTATCGATGGCAACGCGACAAAATCTGACGCTTTCGAGAATATGTCGCAGTCTTTCGAAAAGGCCGAGGCTCAGTTCGAACAGGCCGCTGCGAAGATGGATGAATTCAGCAGTAAAAAAAAAATGCGGCGTAAACGCCGTTGATTTAGTTTAGAGACGCACGGAGGCGTCTTTTAGCCTAAATCAGTAGTGCAACAGGGAATGCACTTCGTAGCCCGCCAGTTTTTCCCGTCCCGCCAAAAAATCTAATTCCACGACGAAAGCGCAGGCAACCACTTCGGCCCCCAGCTTTTCTATCAATTCGCAACTGGCTTTGGCTGTGCCGCCGGTAGCCAGCAAGTCGTCGATCAAGAGCACTTTGTCGTCGCTGTCGACGGCGTCGATATGGACTTCCAGTTCGGCCGAGCCGTATTCCAGGTCGTAAGACACGCTTTGCACGTCGTAAGGCAGTTTGCCGGGTTTGCGTAGCGGTACGAACGGAATGCCCAGCTCCCAGGCGACTAAGGCGCCAAAAATGAAGCCTCTGGCCTCCATGCCGGCCACCGCAGTAATGTCGCGGCCTAAGAACGGATGCAGCAATTGGTGGACCGACAAACGCAACGTGGCCGGGTCTTTGACCAGTGGCGTAATGTCTTTAAAGATAATGCCGGGCTTGGGGAAATCAGGAATATCGCGGATTTTATTGCGTAAACGGTCCATTTATCACCTCGTGATTATGCGCAAAAAGCTTCGATCTGCTGGCGGATGCCGTTGACATCGAGCCGGCACAGGCTGAGCAATTCCTCGCGGGAACCCTGCTCGACGAAGCGGTCGGGCAGGCCGATGTTCAACACCGGTATCAGAATCTTCTGCTGTTGCAGGAATTGCAGTACCGCACTGCCGGCGCCGCCGGCAATGACGTTTTCCTCGACCGTGACGAACACGTCGTGGCTTTTGGCCAACTGCAGGATCAAGTCTTCGTCGATCGGTTTCACAAAGCGCATGTTCGCCACCGTGGCGCCCAGTTGCTTGCCGGCTTCGACGGCCGGCGTCACCATCGCCCCCCAGGCCAGAATCGCAATCCGCCCGCCCTGGTGTCTGATTTCACCCTTGCCGATTTCCAGCGTGCTGAGGTCCGGGTTGATCGCCGCACCGGGACCCTTGCCGCGCGGATAACGCACCGCGGCCGGGCCGTGGTGGTGGAAGCCGGTGGTCAGCATCTGCCGGCATTCGTTCTCGTCGGCCGGGGCCATCACCAGCAGATTGGGGATGCAACGCATATAGCTGTAATCGAAGGCGCCGGCATGGGTCGGGCCGTCCGGTCCCACCAGACCGGCTCTATCCAGCGCAAACAGTACATCCAGATTCTGCAAAGCCACATCGTGAATCAACTGATCGTAACCGCGTTGCAAAAAGGTCGAATAAATCGCCACCACCGGCTTGGCACCCTGGCAAGCCTGACCGGCGGCCAAGGTCACCGCGTGCTGCTCGGCAATCGCCACGTCGAAATAGCGCTTCGGAAATTTCTGCGAAAACTCGACCAAGCCCGAGCCTTCGCGCATTGCCGGGGTAATCCCCAGCAGGCGTTCGTCTTGTGCCGCCATATCGCACAACCAACGGCCGAACACCTCGGTATAGGTCGGATGCGGCGACGGCGCCGCCTTCGGTAGAAAATCCTGGGTCGGGTCGAAGGCCGGCACGCCGTGATAGGCCAGCGGATCCTTCTCGGCCGGGGCATAACCCTTGCCCTTTTTGGTCACCACATGCAGGAACACCGGTCCGGTCAAATCCTTCAGATTCTCCAGCGTCGACACCAGCATCTCCAGATCGTGACCGTCGATCGGCCCGAAATAATTGAAGCCCAACTCCTCGAACAAGGTCCCCGGCACGATCATGCCTTTGACATGTTCTTCCGCTTTCCGCGCCAGTTCCCAGACGCTGGGCATACTGGACAACGCCTTCTTGCTTTCCTTCTTGACCGACGAATAAAACTTGCTGGATAAAATCTTGGTCAGGTAATTATTCATCGCCCCGACCGGCGGTGAAATCGACATCTCATTGTCGTTCAAAATCACCAACAGATTGGCATTGACATCGCCGGCATGATTCATCGCCTCGAACGCCATACCGCCGGTAATCGAGCCGTCGCCGATGATCGCCACCATCTTCTTGTCCTCGCCGCGCAACTGCGAGGCGATCGCCATACCCAGCGCCGCACTGATCGAGGTCGAGGAATGGCCAACGCCAAACGCGTCATACTCACTCTCGTCGCGCGACGGAAATGCCGACACCCCGCCCAGGGTACGAATCGTCGTCATCCGATCCTTGCGGCCGGTCAGAATCTTGTGCGGATAAGCCTGATGGCCCACATCCCACACCAACTGGTCCACCGGGGTATCGAACACATAATGCAAGGCCACGGTCAGTTCCACCGTACCCAGGCCCGCGGCGAAATGGCCGCCGGAAATACTGACCGTGTGCGTCAAATACGAACGCACCTCATCGGCCAACTGCGGCAGTTGCTCTTTCTTCAGGGCGCGAATGTCGGTCGGGCCGGCGATGGTGTCGAGTAGCGGGAAGTTTCCGGAAGATGTCATGTTGTTATTATTTCCTTGGGGCCGCAGGGCAGTGAGAAAAGCAGGGGTCTAGTGGGTGCGCTCGATGATGTACAGGGATAGTTCCCTTAACAGGTCGGCTTCCGGACCGAAATCGGCCAAACTGGCCACCGCTTGCTCGTGCAGTGCCTGGGCTTTTTCTTTTGCTCCGGCCAGACCCAATAAAGCCGGGTAGGTCGGCTTGTCGTTATCCACGTCCTTGCCCTGCGTTTTACCCAGCGTTGCCGTGTCGGCTTCAATGTCGAGAATGTCGTCTTTGACTTGAAACGATAAGCCGATGCATTTGGCGTAATGGTCCAGTTTTTTGGCGGCGTCGGCATCCAGGCCCGGTTTGGACAGGGCCGCCAAGTTGACGCTGGCCCGGATCAAGGCACCGGTTTTGTGAATGTGCATGTTTTCCAGTTCTGGCAAAGTCAGTTTGCGTCCGACCGAGCCCAAATCGATCGCTTGGCCGCCGACCATGCCTTGCGAACCGCTGGCGCGGGTCAAAGCCGCGATCATCTTGACTCTGGCTTCCGCGCCGACCTTGATGGCGGCGTCGTTGGCCAACACGTCGAAAGCCAGTGCCTGCAGGGCGTCGCCGGCCAGGATCGCCGTGGCTTCGTCGAATGCCTTATGGCAGGTCGGCTTGCCGCGGCGCAGGTCGTCGTTGTCCATCGCCGGCAAGTCGTCGTGGATCAGGGAGTAAACGTGGATGAATTCCACCGCACAGGCCTGGGCGTCCAATTCTTCTTCGCTCAAACCCACGGCCACGCCGGTGGCGTAGGTCAGCAACGGCCGGGTGCGCTTGCCGCCGTCTAAAACGCTGTAGCGCATCGCGGCATGCAGCGTCTGCGGCAAAATGTTGTCGCCGGGCAAGCGGGCGTCCAACGCGCGTTCGACGCGGTTCTGGCAGGCGACTAAATATTCTTTCAACTTACTCATCGGTGAATGGCTCCAAAGTTTGCTGGCCGTTTTTCTCTAATAAAATCTGTACTTTCTGTTCGGCTTCCTGCAAAGCTTGCTGGCAGGTCCGGGTTAAACCGACGCCGCGTTCGAAGAATTTCAACGATTCTTCCAGCGTGATGTCGCCGCGCTCCATCTGTTCGACCAACTTTTCCAGTTCGGCCATGGCCTCTTCAAATTGGGCAGCGTTTTTGCGTCTCGACATGGTTTGCGCGGCTATGCTCGAAAAAATGACCGAGCATTATAGTATGTTTTGCCGAGCGGTTGAGTCCGGATTGAGATTGCCGCGTTCCGCCATCGGCGGCCGAGATTGAGGACCCGCTCTCGACCGAGTCCGCCAGTTGCCAATTGGGGCGGGCCTGCTTGTCCACTGCCTTAGGCGACCTATCTAGCGCAACAGTGCAATCACGAGCGCATTGGTTTCGTTGTCCTGTCGCAATAGTCCGGGGCGATGCCGAAAAGATACCCGCGATTGGAACCGGGGTAATTGAGCTTTCGAATTTCGTACGATATTTCGTGTAAATGCGATATGTCGTGGTCAGCAGGCGTTATGGGGGGCTGATGTTTCCTGGGCGGTTTTTGTAAATAATTGCGTGTATTCAATGGGTTGGTTTTTGTTGGTCTCGGTTTGCCAAACATGGCATCGCCCTTGCCAATACAAATTGAAGTCCATCGATTGTGACGACAGATTTTTTAACTGTCGTATCGGCGGCTCTCTTCCAAACCAAATTATCTAACCTTTTGAGGATATGTCATGAAAACAGCTAGCCGTTTTATAAGTGTTGTCTTAGGTGCCTTGATGGCCTCGTCAGCCAGCGCTGCTGCCACTGAGGATGTTGTCAACAATTCGGGCCTGTCGGTCTATTACGAATTTAGCGCCGGTGGGATTTCCACCTATTTCACCGATTGCAAAGGCATGGGGTCGCAGAACGAAGTGGAGCAAACCAGGGTTAATCCGCGCGAAGAGAGCACTACTAAGCTTCCAGGGCGTCTCCAGGTCAAAAATCTTACCTGTAGCAGAGGCTTGACCAAGTCGATGGATTTGTGGAACTGGCGGCAACAAGTTGCCAGTGGACGGTCGGCCCGGTCGCGGGTCGATGCGACTTTGATTGCCTATGACCAGACGATGACGCCCATCGCGGAATGGAGCTTTAGCCGGGTTTGGCCGGCATCGATCGATTTCAACGACACGACCCCCGGCAGAGAAACCATCGTATTCGCCGCCGACCAAGTGCAACGCCTGCGCTGATCCAAACCGTGGTGGTCGCCAAGATGGTTGGCTGGCATCCGAAAAAAGCAAGTGAGCCCTGCGAAATGTCGTTCGTCCGGCTTTTCGTCGGGCCTTTCCTTCACCCCTTCAAAGACCGGCAATTTGATACGGAACTAGTGGGACTTGGCTCGGCATGAGTCCCGGTGGTCCCGAGCCCGCGGTTACGGGCCCGGACATTTGCCCTTGGCCGAGTTTGCGCGGGTAGGTTGACATATAATGGTCCGCCGACAATGGCTGACTACCTTCAAAAACATATCATGACCCAAGAATACAATGCCGCCGCGATCGAGGTGCTGAGCGGCCTGGACCCGGTGCGTAAGCGCCCCGGCATGTATACCGATACCACCCGGCCCAACCATTTGGTGCAGGAAGTGGTTGATAACAGCGTCGACGAAGCGCTGGCCGGATACGCAAAAAACATTGAAGTAACCTTGTTTAAAGACGGCTCGGTCAAGGTCGTCGACGACGGCCGCGGCATGCCGGTCGATATGCATCCGGAACAAGGCATTCCCGGCGTCGAAGTGATCCTGACTCAACTCCACGCCGGCGGTAAATTTTCCAACAAGAACTACCAGTTCTCCGGCGGTTTGCACGGCGTTGGCGTGTCGGTGGTGAATGCCCTGTCCGAAAAGCTATTGGTCGAAATCAAGCGCGGCGGCGGCGTTTACCAAATGGAATTTGCCGGCGGCGACAAGGTCGGCGAATTGCAGCAAACCGGCAATGTCGGCAAAAACAACACCGGCACCAGCGTGCATTTTTGGCCGGACGCCAAATATTTCGATTCCAACCGGGTTTCCGTCAGCAAGCTCAAGCACGTATTGCGCGCCAAGGCCGTTTTGTGTCCGGGCCTGAAAATCGTGCTGCTGTCCGAACTCAGCGACGAGCGGCTGGAATGGTGTTACCAGAACGGCTTACAGGAATATCTGCTGGACCGGGTCGGCGACGCCGAAATTTTTCCGCAGCCGCCGTTCATGGCCAATATGGCCGCCAGCAACGAGGCGGTGGAATGGGGCATCGTCTGGACTCCCGACAGTCTGCCGGAGGCGGTGGCGGAAAGTTACGTCAATTTGGTGCCGACCGCGCAGGGCGGTACCCACGTCAACGGCCTGCGCGCCGGTTTGACCGAAGCGATCCGCGAGTTCCTGGATTTTCGCAATCTGCTGCCGCGCGGCGTCAAGATCGCGCCGGAAGACGTCTGGGAAAACTGCCATTTCGTGCTGTCGGTGAAACTGGAAGATCCGCAATTCTCCGGGCAAACCAAGGAGCGTTTGAGTTCGCGCGAATGCGTGACTTTCGTCTCCGGTGTGGCCAAGGATACCTTCAGCCTGTGGCTGAACCAGCATCCGCAGGAAGGCGAGAAAATCGCCGAGATCATCCTCGCCAGCGCCCAAAAGCGCTTGCGTTCGGCTAAGAAAATCGTGCGTAAGAAAATCACGGCCGGGCCGGCTTTACCCGGCAAACTGGCCGATTGCTCAGGACAGGATCTCAGCCGTACCGAACTGTTCCTGGTCGAGGGCGATTCGGCCGGCGGTTCCGCCAAACAGGCCCGAGACCGCGAGTTCCAGGCCATCATGCCGCTTAGAGGCAAAATTTTGAACACCTGGGAGGTCGATTCCGGCGAGGTCATGGCCTCGCAAGAGGTGCACGACATCGCCGTGGCGCTGGGCATTGAGCCCGATAGCGACGATTTGCAAAACCTGCGTTACGGCAAGGTCTGCATCCTGGCCGATGCCGATTCCGACGGCAACCACATCGCCACCTTGATTTGCGCCTTGTTTTATAAACACTTCAAGGCCTTGGTCGAAGCCGGCCACGTGTTCGTGGCGATGCCGCCGCTGTACCGGATTGACGTCGGCAAAAAGGTGTTTTACGCCTTGGACGAATCCGAACGTTTGGGTGTGCTGGCGCGGATCGAAGCCGAAAAACTCAGCGGCAAGGTCAATATTCAACGCTTCAAAGGCTTGGGCGAAATGAATCCGTCGCAACTGCGCGAAACCACGATGAACCCGGATACGCGCCGGCTGGTGCAGTTGACGGTGCCGGACCACGCCGAGGCGTTTCAGCAGATGGATTTGTTGCTGGCGAAGAAACGCGCCGGCGACCGCAAAAGTTGGCTGGAAGATAAGGGAAATCTGGCCGAGATTTTGTAGTGCAAGGCGGGTACCGAGTTGGTGCCCGCCCGGAGACCGGTCAAATATCCATCAACAGCATCGGAATGCCGTAAGTCAGGATGAAGTAACTGAATGCGTAAATCAGGCTGACACTCATGGTGTATTTGAAAAAACCGCGGAAGATGTAACTGACGATGCTGATATACCAAACTACCAGAAATACCGCGATGCCGATGCCGATTTCCTCGCGGTAGGGATGGTGTTTCAACACCAGCCAGTAGTCCAGGCCTTCGGCGGCGATGGCCAGGGTCATGATGAAGTTTTCGCAGACGAAAATCGACGTGTACAACTGGCTGAACAGACTCCATTTTCTTTCGGTCAGCAGCAATACCGCCACGGAACTGAAAGCCATAATAGTGCGGCCCAATACTTCCAGAGTGCCGTCGGCCGGATCGGCAATCAAACTTTCGACGATGATGCCGGACATTAAATAGAACGCCACGTTTTTCCACATAAAGGAATTGGGCGGGACTAAGTCGGCCGGATTATTCAGAAACCAGCAGGAGGACAGGTATTTGAGTAATAAAGTCATGGTGTGTGCTTGCACTCGGTTTCGAGCGCCGTAACGTGCTGAAAAAACCGGCCATTATAGTCGGTCGTAGCGCTAAATCGATTGAGCTGCGTCAATTGTTGCCGATTTATCGCAGCGTAAGTCGCGGTCAGCCCCAGCGCGATTGCTTGTATAATGCGGCTTCGCTAGTTTTCCAACACCGGTGCCATGCGGCCGGTCTCGTCTCAATCTCCCGGAATCCCATGATCGAATTAGGTAAAGTCAATGCGTTAACCGTGCTTAGCCGGCGCGATAACCAATATTATTTGGACGGCGGCGAATTGGGAGAGATCGCGTTGGCCGATAAACCGCCCGTCACGGAATTGGCGGTCGGTGCAAAAGTCGATGCGTTTGTTTATGTCGACGGCAAAGGCCAAACTTTGGCGACCTTGCAAATGCCGCTGGCGCAAGCCGGCGAGGTGGCTTGGTTAAAGTGCGTCTCGTTGAGCCATGCCGGGGCATTTTTGGATTGGGGCTTGCCCAAGGACTTGTTGCTGCCGTTCAGCGAACAAAAAGGCAAGGTCATCGAAGGCCGCTCCTATCTGGTTCGCTTGTTTCTGGACGAGGACAACCGTATCGCCGCGTCGATGGTGTTGGACGATTTCATTCAGGATCAGGCGTTTTACTACAAGGAAGGCCAGGCCGTGCAATTGGTAATCGCCGAGCATACCGAGCTGGGTTTCAAAGCGGTGGTAGACCACCAATACTGGGGTGTGTTGTATAAAAACGAAGTGTTCCAGCCGCTGAAAAAAGGCCAGAAATTGACCGGCTACATCAAGAAGATCCGCCCGGACCAAAAACTGGATTTAATCCTCAGTCAGGAAAAGTACGGGCAGAAAGTGGACGCCACCTCGGCGAAGATACTGGATATCCTGGCCCGACGCGGCGGCTATGTGGCGTTGACCGACAAAAGCGATCCGGAGCTGATCTACGACACCTTTGCGGTCAGTAAGAAGGTGTTCAAACAGGCTATTGGCGGTTTGTACAAGCAGCGGCGGATATTGATCGAGGCGGACGGTATTCGTTTGCTGGATCAAGCCACGGCCAAATAAGTCGAGCGATAGAGGCGCCGGCAATCGGCGCCTGACCGACGGCCGGAAAATCCGGATCAGGGCCGGTATTGAGAAAACACGTAGTCGGTTTTTTGCTCGGAGGCGTGGCAGGCAAAGCAACTCGCTCCGCCATCCTGGACCAGGCGTTCGGTCTTGCTGTTGCCGGCAAAGCCCTCGAAGCCCCAGCCGCCGGTCGCGGCATATTTTTTCGAATCTTTCTGCATCACCCCCAGTAGTTTGCGCTCGCCTTCCTGAATGGTTTTATCCTGTTCCTGGTATTGCAACAGATCGAATACCAGCACCGAGCCGTCTTGATATTTACCGGATTTCAATCCGCTTTCGGCTTTTTTATTGGCATAGACGTGGTGCAGACCTTGAAACGGGTTTTCCAGGGCATGGCCGGGCTGAATCAGCATGGTTTTGGCATGCAGCCAGGTGCGGTAGCCTTCCGGGTAAGCCACGCTGTGTTCGGCGGCTTGGGCGGAAGCGAAAAGAGTCAGGAACAGTCCGGCGGCGGACAGTGAAAGGCGCGTAGTCATAGCAAAATCTCCCCTGTAGACAAGACAAACTGATTTCGAATCGAAATCAGTTTGTCTTTTTAGGCGGATTTTGCCGGTCTGTCAAATTAATATTGATCCGCTATTAGTGTGTGGCGGGGCGGCGAGCGCTTAAATCTTGCCGTCCAGACCCATTTGAAAGTACTTGTGGACGATTTTTTCCTGGTTTTCCAGCAGCCAATCGATGTCCGGGGTGTGGGTCATGGCTTTATGGATGGCTTTGGCCATGGCTTGACGGTGGATGTCGAACAGAATGCGGTGGTCGAGTTTGTCGTCCTTGATCACACTCGGATTCAGCCATACCGAACAAATGATGCCGAGGTCGTTGGCTTTTTCTTTCGGTATGTCGCCGGCGCGCACCGCGTCCAACACGCCGTTGGCGATTGCCGCCTGCACCGTACCCATCAAAATATTGGTATAGCGGCTGTTCTTGACCGTGACCTTGCTCACCATCAACGTCACCGGCCGCACTTGGATATCGGTATTCAAAATCGCGAACACCCGGCTATGGCCCTGGACCTGGTCGCCGGTCAAGGTGGCAATTGCGGTGCCGACCGGCCCGTCCAACTCGCCGATGATGATTTCCGGCTCGGCAGCGGTGCCGGCCGGGCCGCCGGCGACCAAGGCTTCGCCGGTACGCATAACGATTCTTTCGCTCATGTGGTTCTCCAATTTGAAGTGAGTCAGTTAAGGTTTTTAGCAGTTACTTTGTTCGAAAGCGTGGTCTGACGCGGGATCAAAGCTTACCCTTCGCCGCGGTGCACCATCTCCCCGTACTGTTCCGGCGTAATAGTACCGCCCAGGTTCTCGGCGATTTGTTTATCGCAGGCCGGCAACACGTCCTGCACGGCGTCGATCCGTTTCCACTGCGGCAGCGGCGTATCTTTTCCGGCTTCCGGTACGTATTGGGAACTGGCGACGCGGCTCATTTTGTGAACGTAACGCGGACAGTTGATAAAAATCTCGCTGAGCGCCACCCGTACGATCGATTCCGCGCCGGCATAGTCGGCCAGCAGCGGATCGTCGGCCTGAATACGGGCGTCGCCATGGAGCCGAAGCCGATGCGGCGTTTCGAAATCGATGAACAACAGGCCGATTTTGGGGTTGCCGTTGATATTGCCCAGCGATAAAAACATGCCGTTACCGTCGTAGTTCGGAAACGCCAATTCCTGCGGACCGATCACTCTGACCAAGCCGGGATGGCCGCCTTTATAGGAACAGGTCGGATAACCGCGGTGGTCGATCGTGGTCAGAAAGAAAAAGTCGCGGCTTTCGATGAAAGCTTGGTGCTGCTCGTTGATGTGCTGTTCGACGATGATTTGCTGTAAGCGGTCCGCCAAGCGGACGGTATCGTGTTGCGTTTGCAGTTCCCGTTGTTGCGGGCTATAGAATTCGTCCATCACCGCTGACTCCCGAATCGAAAAGCCGCCATTCTAACCGAGATTGCCGGGAACGCCCTTTTAGCTAGCGGCAATGGCGAGCCGCAGTGTTGTGTCAGACAAGTGGCAGGAAAAATCGAACGTGAGTTAAACGCGGTGCTTGCCGTATCTGCAGCCGCCCAGACTGTAAATGACCACGCAGCCGAACCGGAATCGAGTTTTTAGGTATGGGCCTAAACGACGCGGCCGAGGCTAAAACTCCCAGGTAATTTTGCCGTAAACTCCGCGTTGAACTTCGGTAGCCTGGGTGAAAGTCTCCTGGATGTACTCCAGATGGCGGTTGTCCAGCAGGTTTTGTCCAACCAGTGCGAGTTCGACGCCGCGGCTCAACTTCCAGCCCAGTCGCAGATCCAGTGTGGTGTAGGAGCGGATATGGGCGGGGCCTGTCAGCGTGAAGGCGCTGGCGTTATCGACGTAACGCAGCCAGGCGTCCAGCGTAACATTGGATGTCGGATTCACACTCGCCCGCAACGAGATTTTATGTTGCGGCGAGACGGCTTCCTGGTAGTAGGCGTTGCTGCTGAGTTCGGTTTGCAGTGCGCTGTAGCTGATGTCCCAGCGCCACCAGTCCAGCATTTTCATGACCGCCGAGGTTTCGATGCCGTAGGTGCGACCGGCGTTGCCATTGTTAATGTAAAACGGCTGGCTTAGAGCAGCCGGCAATTGCGACGTATCGATTGCGCCGGGTTGGAATGAGCGCAGGGTGCTGTAGTTGTTGTAAAAGCCGGCGACGTCTATCGAGAAGGCCGGATTCGGGCTGAAGCGGTAACCGATTTCGTAAGCCAGCACTTGTTCGGCCTTGTAAGTCTCCGAACCCATCACCGCAAGCTCCAACGGAAACGGCGTGACGTTCTGGCCGCTAAACGGCGGCAGGATTTGACCGACCAGACTCATATCGGCGTCGACCCGCGACGGAATCCGCACCCCGCGGGAGATAGCCCCCCACAAGCGGTGGTGCGGGTGGGGAGCCCACATCAAGCGTGCGGTGGGCTGAACTTCGAAGCCGGTAAAATCGTTATGTTCCAGTTTGGACCCCAGGGTCAACCATAGGGTGTCGTCGATTAGCGTCAGTTGGTCTTGCAAAAAACCACTGTAATAGCTGTTATCGCGGTCGCTAGGTCTGAAGGAGATCAGATCTGGACGGATATCCGTTACGTCGGAAGACGAGTAGCGGAATCCTAAGCCCCAGATAATGTCATTCCACGCGTTCAGCGCGAAATGGTGTTGAAAATCCAGATCGGTGGTGTGGCGTTCCTCGTCGATGAAGCCTTCGCGCCGGTTGTAGGAATCGAGATACAACTGCAGTGTCGTGTTTGAGGTATCCGAGAAATCATGTTGCCAGCGGCTGACGATATTGCCGCCGCTGGCCATGGCCCGGTCGCCAACAACTTGTCGATAGGGTGCGGTTAGCGTAGCGAGCGAGAGTTGTTGGTTTAAGTCGGCGGAGTACATGTCGCCTTGTACGGTTAGCGAATCCGCGTCCGATACCTCGGAATCGAGGCGGAAGCCGCCCTGCATCTTGTTCCAATAATCTCCGGCACCGCTGCCGTTGGCCCGCGCCAATGCGTCGCGCTCAAATCCCTTCAGATAGGCACGGGCGGTCGTCGTATCGTTTAGCCGGGTACCGTAGCGAAATGCACCGAATGCTCTTTCTTCGCTGCCGCCGCCGGCGCTGACGAGTCCGCCCTGGGTGTCGGCACTGTGTTTGGTGATGATATTGATTACCCCATTGACGGCGTTGGCGCCCCACAAGGCGGCGCCGGAACCGCGGACCACTTCGATGCGCTCGACGTCTTCCAGCATCACATCTTGCAATTCCCAATACACGCCGGCAAATGCTGGCGTGTACAGGTTCCTGCCGTCGATCAGCACCAGCAGTTTATTGGCAAAGCGGCCGTTGAAGCCGCGCGAACTGACCGCCCATTTGTTGGAGTCGATCCGGCCGACGTCGATGCCGGGCGCCAAGCGCAACGCGTCCGGAATGCTGGTGGCGCCCGAGCGCTTGATGTCTTCGTTGCTGATCACGAATACCGCGGCGGCGGAATCCTGCAAGGACTGGACTTTTTTTGCCACCGAAGTAATTTTTACCGCCATCAGTTCTTCCAAGTTCAGATCGGTCAGGTCGGCATCCGCATGCGGGCTGCCCGGTAGCCAAACCAAAATCGCAGTCGCGATCCGAAATAAAGACGGAAGAGTTTTTTTCATGAAATGCCAGGAAAACGAATACTTCTAGCTGAGCAGTGGTGGTGAAGAAATAAGGATAACTGTAGTGAAAGATCGGAGATGCGCAAGATTCTATTTTTTGTGCGGAACTGCTTGAATTTTATTGGAGAATCGATAACGGCAGCTGCAAGCCGACCCGGTCGAGCGATGGGAAGCGGCCTGGCCGGATCGGCGCCCGTGAAACTGGCGCCGGGTCAACAGTCAGTTGTGTCGGATTTGTTGACCGCGAACGAAAGTCGTTCTGTCCCCATTTCGCCAAGGCCATGGCTGGGGCCGCACCAGCACAAGCTGCGGTTTAGAGGCAGATTAGGCGACGGGCTCCGAGATATTGGAGCCCGTGCTGAAAGGATCTAGTCGGCGGCAGGCTCGGCAACGGCTTCCCAACCGCCGCCCAGCGCCTTGTAGACTGCGGCCAGCGCCGTCGCCGCCGCGGTTTCGCTTTGTGCCAACTGGCTTTGGTCTTGCAGCAGCCGCTGCTCGGCGTCGAGCACGGTCAGAAAATCGCTGATGCCTTCCTGGTAACGCAGCTGCGCCAATTCGCGGGCCTTGGCGCTGGCGGCCGCGGCTTTGCTTAAATCGGCCCGCCGGCTCAATTCCTGGCGATAAGCCACCAGGCTGTTTTCGGTTTCCTCCAACGCGTTCAGTACGGTTTGCTCGTACTGGGCCAGACTGGCCTCGGCGCGAGCGTCGGCGGCTTTGATCCGGGCGTAGACCCGGCCCAAGTCGAACGCCGCCCAAGTAATACGGGGACCGATCGAATAGGCATCGCCGCCCGGCGCCACCAGGTTGGTCAAGGTGTTGCCTTCCAGAGAAATGCTGCCGACGAAGGTCACCCGCGGAAACAGGTCGGCAGTGGCAACGCCGATTTGTGCGGTCGCCGCGGCCAGATTGCGTTCCGCCATGCGAATGTCCGGCCGCCGCCGCAGCAGTTGCGCCGGATCGCCGATCCGGATCGTTTCCGGCGCTTTAGGTAATGCTTGTTCGGTGCTTAAGGTAGTAACCAAGGCATCCGGCATCTGCCCGCTCAACACGCTCAAGCGGTGGATGGCCTGGGAGATGGCATTTTCCAGCGGCGGGATGCCGGCCCGGGTGCTTTGCAATTGCGCCTCGGCCCGCGACGTGTCCAGTTCGGTGCCGCGGCCGTTGTCGAATTTAACTTGAGTGATCTGCAGGGTTTGCGCCTGGTTGTCGGCATTGCGGTTCGCCACGGCCAACTGCTGTTGCAGGCCGCGCAACGCAAAGTAATTGCGGGCGACTTCGCCGATCAGACTGACCTCGACGTCGCGCAAACTGGCTTCCTCGGCGGCGACCTGGTCGTCGGCGGCTTCGACGCCGCGCCGGACCCGGCCGAAGAAATCCAATTCCCACGAGGCGTCGAAGCCCATGCTGTACAGTTTCAACTCGCGCGGCACGAAAGCCCGGTTATTCAAAGACCCGGCGCTACGTTTCTGTTCGTTGTAGCTGGCGCGCGAGGTAACGGTCGGCAGCAGGCTCAGGCCGGATTCCAGATACAAGGCCCTGGCCTCGGCCAGATTGGCTTTGGCGGCTTGCAAATCGCGGTTGTGGTTCAGGCTTTGCTCGACCAGCTGTTCCAGCAAGCCGTCATTGAACAACTTCCACCAGGCCACCTCGCTGCTGTCCGCCGCAAACAGCGGGGCAGGGGCGTTGACGAATTGGCCCGGCAAATCGGCGGTGGCCGGCGTTTGGTAATCCGGGCCGACCGCACAGCCGGCCAGCAGACCGGTGGCAAACATGGCCTGAGCCAACGGGCGAAGCTTCAAATTAAGATTCATGGCATTGACTCCGCGCCGGCCTGTTGCACCTTGGTATTGCGGCGCAATTTGGCGGCCAGCCCTTGTACCGCGACGAAAAACACCGGCGTCAGCAGCAAACCGAAAATCGTCACGCCGATCATGCCGCTGAATACCGCCGTGCCCAGCAAGTGCCGGGATTCGGCGCCGGCGCCCTTGGCGATCACCAACGGAAACACGCCCATCACAAAAGCGAACGAGGTCATCAAAATCGGTCGCAACCGAATCCGTGCCGCCTCGACTGCGGCATCGAAGCGGCTCAAGCCGGATTCCTGGCGATGTTTGGCGAATTCGACGATCAGAATCGCGTTCTTGCTGGCCAGGCCTACCAAGACGATGAAGCCGATTTGGGTAAAGATGTTGTTATCCATGCCGCCGATCCAGACCCCGGTCATCGACGACAAAATACACATCGGCACGATCAGAATCACCGCGAACGGCAAGGCCCAGCTTTCGTATTGCGCGGCCAGGGCCAGGAAGACGAAGATCACGCTGAGCGGGAACACCAGCAACGCCACGTTGCCGGCCAGCACCTGCTGCAAGCTGAGCTCGGTCCATTCGAAGTCGAAACCGGGCGGCAGGTTGTCGCGCAATACCCGGCCCATTTTCTCGATGGCATCGCCGGAGCTGACGCCGGGCAGGGTGCTGCCGTTGATTTCGGCGGCGGTGTACATGTTGTAGCGGGTAATTTTGTCCGGACCGCTGATTTCCTTGACGTCGGCGACCGCGCCCAACGGCACCATGCCGCCGCTCAGGTTTTTGGTTTTGAGCTGGGTGATGTCGCTGGGCAGCATCCGGAAGTCGGCATCAGCCTGGGCCGTGACCTGATAGGTGCGGCCGAAGATGTTGAAATCGTTGACGTACAACGAGCCCAGATAAATCTGCAAGGTGTCGAACACGTCTTTCAATGGCAGATTCATCGATTTGACCTGAGTGCGGTCGACGTCGACGAACAACTGCGGCACGCCGGCGCGGAAGGTGGTGAACAAGCCGACCAAACCCGGTTGCTGGTTGCCTTTTTCGATCATTTCGCCGGTGACTTTTTGCAACTCGTCGATGCCGGCGTTATTGCGATCCTGCACCTGCAATTTGAAACCGCCGACCGAACTCATGCCGCGGATCGGCGGTGGCGTGAACACGGCGATGCGGGCGTTGGGGATGGCGGCCAATCGCTGGTTCAGGGTTTTGACGACTTGCGAGGCATGCAGATCGGGGCGCTGAGCGCGGCTGTCGAACGAGTCCAGCCGGGCAAACATGGTCGCGACATTCGATTGGTTGGCACCGCTCAGAATCGACCAGCCGGCGTAGGCGTTGATATGGCTGACGCCTTCGGTGTCCAGCACGATTTTACTGGCTTGTTGCACCACGTCCTTGGTGCGGGCCAGCGATGCGGCGTCGGGCAATTGCGCGTACAGGATCAGATAGCCCTGGTCCTGGTCCGGAATGAAGCCGGTCGGCACTTTTTCGAAGGCCAGAAAATTCAGGCCGTTCAAGCCTACGTACAGAACCAGAACCACGGCGACCATCCGGATCAGTCGCGCCACCAGTCTGGAATAGCCGAGGCTGAAACGGTCGAAGAAGCGGTTGAAGCGGACGAAAAACCAGCCGAATAACTTATCGAACAGTTTGGTGAAGGCGTCCTTGTTCTCGTGGGCGCGGTCCAGCAATAGCGCGCACAGGGCCGGGCTCAAAGTCAGTGAGTTGAAGGCCGAGATCACCGTCGAGACGGCAATGGTCAAGGCAAACTGTTTGTAAAACGCGCCGGAGACGCCGGTGATGAAGGCGGTTGGTACAAATACGGCGACCAGTACCAGGGCCGTGGCGACGACCGGCCCCACCACTTCGCTCATTGCCAGCCGGGTGGCTTCGCGGGCGTGCATGCCTTCGGCAATATGGCGTTCGACGTTTTCGACCACGACGATGGCATCGTCAACCACGATACCGATCGCCAGTACCAGGCCGAATAACGACAAAGTATTCAGCGACAAACCCAAGCCGGCCATCACGGCAAAGGCGCCGATCAGCGACACCGGCACCGCCAGCAACGGAATCACCGCCGCCCGCCAGTTTTGCAGGAAGACGATCACCACCAACACCACCAAGCCCAACGCTTCGAACAGGGTCTTGACCACGGCGTCGATCGATTGCTGGACAAACACCACCGTGTCGTAGACCAGCACGTAATCCAGGCCTTCCGGGAAGCGGGTTTTCAGTTTTTCCATCGCTTCAACCACGGCTTTTTTGGTGTCGATGGCGTTGGAGCCGGGCAATTGGAAGATCGCCAGGCCGACGGTATCTTCGCCGTCCAGGAACAGGCCGGAGTTGTAGTCCTTGGCGCCGAGTTCGATCCGCGCTACGTCCTTGAGTTTGGTGACCTGGCCGTTGGCGCCGGGTTTAATCACGATTTCGCCGAACTGCTCCGGATCGCTCAAGCGGCCCAGCGTGCTGACCGTGTATTGGTATTCGGCGGCGGTCGGCGACGGTTGCTGGCCGACCACGCCGGCCGCGACCTGCACGTTTTGTTCGCGCACGGCATTGACCACCTCGGCGGCGGTCAGATTGCGGGCGGCGATTTTTTCCGGGTTCAGCCACAGGCGCATGCTGTAGTCGCGGGCGCCGAACAACAGAATATCGCCGACGCCGGGCAGCCGGGCCAGCGTATCGCGGATTTGCAATAGGGCGTAGTTGCTCATGTAAACGCTGTCGTAGCGTTTATCCGGCGATACCAGATTCACCACCAGGCTCAGGTCCGGGCTGCGTTTTTTCACGCTCAAGCCTTGGCGGCGTACTTCTTCCGGCAGTTTCGGTTCGGCCAGTGCCACCCGGTTTTGCACCAGCACTTGGGCCTTGTCCAGATTGGTGCCGGGTTTGAAGGTGATGGTCAAGGCCATGACGCCGCTATTGGTCGATTGCGACGACATGTACAGCATGTCCTCGACGCCGTTGACTTCCTGTTCGACCGGCGTTGCCACCGTTTCGGCGACGACTTTGGCGTTGGCGCCGGGGTAGTTGGCGGTGACAACGACGGTGGGCGGAGCGATTTCCGGATATTGGGCAATCGGCAGGCCGATCAGCGCCAGGCCCCCGACCAGCACGATCACAATCGACAGTACCGAGGCGAAGATCGGCCGGTCGATAAAAAAGTGGCTGAATTTATCCATGGTTTATTGGCCTCCCTGGCCGTCGAGCGCGGTTTTTTCCGGAACGACGGTGGCGCCGGGCCGCAGTTTTTGCAGGCCTTCGACCACGACCCAGTCGTCGGCTTTCAAACCTTCGCGTACGACACGCAATTGGCCGATGCGGGCGCCGGGCTTGACCGGCCGGTATTCGGCCTGGTTATTGGCGTTGACCACCCAAACGAAGCGCTGGGCCTGGTCGGCACCGATGGCGCGGTCCGGCACCAACAGGGCAGGGTAAGCCGCCGAACCTTTCAGCCGCAGGCGGGCGAAGAAGCCGGGGCTGAGCAGTTCGTCGGGATTGGCAAACACGCCGCGCAGGGTCAAGGTGCCGGTGGCGGCGTCGGCGCGCGGGGCGATGTAGTCCAGCTTGCCCTGATGCGGAAAGCCGTCTTCGTCGGCCACTGCCGCTTCGACCGCCGCGCCGTGCAGATCGGCGGTGGCGTTGCCTGCCTGCTTGGCCTGGCGCCGGTATTTCAACACCGATTGTTCGTCGGCATCGACGTAGACGTAAACCGGATCGGTCGATATCAGTTGCGTTAATAGGGTTTCGTCGGCTCTGACCAGATTGCCGACCGTCAACAATTCGCGGCCGACCCGGCCGCCGATCGGGGCGCGGATTTCGGTGTATTCCAGATTGAGTTTGGCGGTGTAGGCGCTGGCTTCGGCTGAAACCAGGGCGGCGGCGGCTTCGCGCAGGCCTTTGCTGCGGGCGTCGTATTCTTCGGCGGAAATGGCTTTGGCTTTGAACAGGTTCTCGGCGCGGGCCAGATCGTTTTTCGCCAGTTCGCGTTTGGTTTTGGCCCGTTCCAGTTCGGCGTTGGCGAAATTCAATTGCGCTTGCAACGGTTTGGGGTCGATCAGAAACAGCAGGTCGCCTTTTTTGACTTTATCGCCGGCATGGAAATTAACCTTTTCCAGGTAACCGCCGACCCGGGCGCGGATATCGACGGCATTGACGGCTTCGATCCGGCCGGTGTACTCGTCCCAGTCGCTGGTTTCCCGGCTCAGGGGTTGGGCAATTTTGACGTTGGCCGGCGGCATGGCGGCTGCGGTATTGCCCGGCGCGCCGGAATCGCCGCAACCGGATACGGCCAATTGCAGAGTGAATGCGAAGATGCTGAGACCAAGTCCTCGTCTGGCAAAGCGGGTCGGTCCTGCTTTTGTTGCGGGGATGCGCGGATAAGCCCCCACTACCGATTCCAAAATAAATGCCATGCCCTCTCCCCTGAAATGCCTCAACCAAAAATGGTAATACCTATTACCGTTTAGTCTAGGGTATCATCGTTTGGCAAGTCAATTTATTTCATGAGTACGACAGCATGGTTAAATGTGGCCGCCCGTGTAAGGGCGACGAGCAACAAAGCCGGGATAGATTACTCGACGCGGCGCTGCAGCTTTTTTTGGAACACGGCTACGGCAATTTGAGTATGGAAACCATCGCCCGCGACGCGCGGGTCTCGCTACGGACCGTTTACAGCCAATTCGGCGGCAAAGCCGGCTTGTTCGGCGCGTTGATCCGCCGCTGCAGCGACCAGTTCATCGGGAGTCTGTGCGGCGAGTCGCCGCCGGAACAGGCTTTGCAAAGCTTTGCCTGCCAGTTTTTGTTCCGCATCACCCGCCCCGACGTATTGCGGATGCGGGCGATTCTGATCGGCGAGTCGCCGCGATTTCCGGAATTGGCGACCCAATTTTACGAACAGGGGCCGCGGCGGACGTTGGCGGCGCTGGCGCAGTTTTTCCGTCGTCACCAGCAAGCCGGTGCGATTGCCGATATCGACCCCGATTTTCTCGCCGACCAGTTCGTCAGTGCCGTGCGCGGCGAGCGGTTGCAGCGCCTGCAATTGGGCCTGGAGCCGACGCCGGATGCCGCCGAAATCGAACGCTGGGTGACGCCGGCTGTACGCCTGTTTCTGGCGGGTTGCCTACTCAAGTAGGGTTTAGACCAGAGAGTCAAGCGTTCTCGTCGGGGGAGCCGGTCGGGTTGGCGCCGCGAATGTCCGACTCGCTGGAAACGCTGCCGCAATCGCCGACCAGGCCGGAGATCGCGATGCGGCCGCGGTCCAGGGCGCGTTGCAAATCTTGCGGCAAGTCTCCGATGGCGAGTTGCCGGTGAAATGCGAGTTCCAGACGTTCGGCGGCTTCCCAAATCGCCACCAGAGCCAGATTGGCGGCCGACCCTTTCAGTTTGTGAACCAGCGCGCGGGCTTGTTCGCCGTCACCGGCGGCGATTGCTTCGGCTATCGCATCGCCGTCGCGGCCGTGGTTGGCGATAAACTTTTCCAGATAGGTTTTATAGACGTCCAGTTCCCGCCAGGCCCGCAAACCTTTTTGCAGATCGATAACCGGCGCGGCATCGGCCGCCGGGACATCAGGCCCAGTCTCAGTCTCAGTCTCAGTCTCAGTCGGTGAAGATTGTGCCGGTCGTGAGGCATATTGCCGAAGGTAGGCGATCAACTTGTCGACGTCGAACGGTTTGGCGATAAAACCGTTCATCCCGGCAGCCAGCGAGGCCTCGATTTGAGATTGAAAGGCTCCGGCGGTCAGGGCGATCACCGGCAGCGCGGTTAATCCCAGCTGTTCGCGGATGCGGCGGGTGGCTTCGTGGCCGTCCATCTCCGGCATCTGCACGTCCATCAGCACCACATCGGCGCAACCGGGGTTGGCTTTCAGCCAGGCCAGTGCCGCCACACCGTCGTCGGCCAAAAACACTTCGGCCGCTTCCGATTCCAGAATCCGCTTCGCCATATCGCGGTTGATTTCGCTGTCGTCGACCACCAGTACCCGCAGCTGCCGGAGTTGGCCCTGGCTGGCCGTATCGCTCGGCCGCTGGCCGCGGTTACCTTGCGCATGACGCCTGGCTTCGCTGATTGCGTTGTACAGGGCCGATGCGGTGACCGGTTTGTTCAAAATCGCATCCGCCAATTCCGAGCCCGGTTCGTGGCTCAAGACTTCGCGGTCGTGCGCGGTGGCCATTACGATCAACGGCGCCTCCGGAGCGCCACCGAGTATCTGCTTGATTTCTTTGCCGGCCTGTAAGCCGTCCAGACCAGGCATCCGCCAGTCCAGCAACAGGATGTCCGGCAGTTTGCCGTGGCCGGCAGCCCGGCTGCGGATGCGCTCTACCGCTTCTGCGCCGGATGCGACCACCTCCGGGTTCCAGCCCAGGCTGCGTACCGTTGCTGCCAGCATTTCCCGGGCCAGCGGATGATCGTCGGCAATCAAGACGTTTTGGAAGGTCAGTGCCGGATGGGCGTAATCCCGCGCATCTACCGGTGTCGTTGGAATTTCGAACCAGAACTCGCTGCCTTTACCTAACTCGCTGATGACGCCGATCTCGCCGCCCATCATTTGCACCAGGCAACGGCAGATCGACAAGCCCAGGCCGGTACCGCCGAACCGGCGGGTGGTGGAGGTGTCTTCTTGCGAAAAAGCGTTAAATATTTCGGCTTGTTTATCGGCGGCGATGCCCTTGCCGGTGTCGGTGACACTGAAGCGCAAGCCCGGCTTGCCGCCGACGCTGCAGCGGGCGACGGCCAGCGCGACACTGCCGTGGGCGGTGAATTTCAGTGCGTTGCCGGTCAGGTTGACCAGTACTTGCTCCAGCCGCAAGGCATCACCGAGTAGGTATTCGATGCCCTCCGGGGCCGGCCCCATGATGAATTCGACGTCGTCGTTGGCCGCGACCGAAGACATTAAGGTCGCGACATTATCTAGCACATCGTTGAGCCGAAACGGCGTGCGCTCGATTTCCAGCCGGCCGGATTCGATTTTGGAAAAATCGAGTATGTCGTTGATGATCCCCATCAGCGACCGTCCCGCCATGCGGATTTTTCTGACCAGTGCCAATTCCTCGGCGCCGAGCGGGGCTTTTTCCAACAAATAAGCGATGCCGAGAATCGCGTTCATCGGCGTGCGGATTTCGTGGCTCATATTGGCCAGGAAATTGCCTTTGACGTGGGCCAGACGTTCCGCTTCCCGCCGCGCGGTCTGCAATTCGGCGGTGCGTTCGGCGACACGTTGCTCCAGTGTTTCGTTCATTCGCAGGATTTCGTCCTGGGTCCGCTTGCGTTCAGAAATATCGACGATGGTCGCCAGCACGAAGAACTGTTTATTGTCCCAGAACGGGCTTAGGCCGATTTCCAGGGCGAATTGGCTGCCGTCTTTGCGTGTGCCGTACAAATCGCGGCCGGCTCCCATCGTCCGGCTGGACGGCTCCCGCATATATTGCGCGCGTTTTAACGCGTGGCCGGCACGGTCGGCGTTGGCCAGCAGCACTTCCACCGGCTGTCCCAGCAGCTCGGCCAAGCGGTAGCCGAACATGGCCTCGAAGGCGGGATTGCCCATGGCGATCCGGCCCTCGGCATCGACTACCAATAAACCGTTGGTATTGGCTTCGAACAGCATCCGAAAACCGGCTTGAGCTTGATGCAGCCGCAAGGCCGAATCGGCCTCGCTCCGCGCCAGGGCGGCGTCTTTTTCGGCATTGGCTTGCGCGGATTTGGCCTGAACCAGCCGGTGGATGCCGAGCCCGAATAGCGCCAGTAACACCAGCGCCCCGCTGATTTTGGCCGGCCATACCCGAAGTGCCAATTCGGTCAGCGTCCGTTCCGGCAAATGCGTAACGATCGTCCAGCGGATGTTGTGAGCCAAGGGGGCGTCGCCGTTCGGTACCGGTGAGGCCGTGCTCCAGGTCCACAAGCCATCGCCGAGTCTGACTTGGCCGCGGTTTTGTTGCGACACTGCGGCCCAGGCGGCCGGATTTTTGGCGGCCAGCGTCAGGTCGCGCTGGAACATGAAACCCCACTCGTCGGCCGGATTGGGGCTTTTCAGCCAGTAGCCTTCGGCGTTGAGCAGCATTAGCCGATCGGCGGCAGGGCCGGCGCTGGCGACGAAAGCCTGCAACATCGAGCGGGCGGCGACGTTGATCATCAAAATCCCCGCGGGGCTGCCGTCGGCTTGAAACACATGGGTGGCAACCCGCAATGTCGGCTTATACGGGACTTCAATCTGGTCGCGGTCCACATTCAAGTCCAACGGCGAAATGTAGATTGCTCCGCGGTTGAGCCGAATCGACTCCTGGAAGAAATAGCGCTGCTGCTTGTTCTGAAGTTCGTGTTGCGGAACCGGGTAGGGGTGGCCGTCGACGTTGTTGATCCGGACTTTTTCCCTGCCGGATTCGTCGATCCAGCGGATTTTGTCGTAGCTGGGATTCCGCGACATCAATGACAGGAAGGCTTCCACCATGGGTTGAAAATCGCTATTTTCGCCAGCCTCGTAGACTTGGCGTACCGGCCTTTCGCCGGCCAGACTCAGCAAATGCCGAATCGGCACTGCTAATTCCTGGTCCAGTCGGCCCTGGCTTAAGTCGACATAGGTACGCTCCTCGGCCATCAACATGGTCAACTCGCTGTGCACCCGCGCTTCGCCCAGGGTCCAGGCTCCGACCGCAATCAGAGCGGCGATCGGCAGAAACAACAGTAGAAAGTCTTTTAAGCTGCCGCGCTGCCTGTAACCTCCCGGTAAATCGGACGATTTGTTTGCAGTTGGTGACACGTGCTCCATATTCTGCTCACTCGATAATCGGATCGGCAGGCGGTGGCTCTAGCATTGATGCTGCGTTAGCCGATGCCTGAAACTCTTGCTGAAACCCGGCCGCCCGGCATGCCGGAATCAACCCGGAACCGGTCTTGGACTCTGCACTTTATACACTAGACTCGGTGCCAATGAAAACAGCGGAATCTTGAACAAACTAAGTCTTTGGGCTTAGTGCTGTGCGCGACCGCGGCCGGCGTTCAATTCGGCTTGCAATCTTTCCCGGTCCAGCTCGCGCTCGGAGTCGGAGATGACAATCGCCGCCACGGCGTTGCCGATCAAATTGGTTAGGGCCCGGGCTTCGGACATGAAGCGGTCGATGCCGAGTATCAACGACAAGGCGGCCACCGGCACCGCCGGCACCGCGCTCAGCGTCGCCGCCAGCGTGATAAAGCCGGCACCGCTGACGCCGGACGCACCCTTGCTGGTCAGCATCGCCACCAGCAACAGGCTCAGTTGTTGGCCGAGCGGCAGCTCGATATTCAGGGCCTGGGCCATGAACAGCGCCGCCATCGTCAGATAAATGTTGGTGCCGTCCAGATTGAACGAATAACCCGCCGGAACCACCAGACCGACCACAGAACGCGAGCAGCCCAGCCGCTCCAGTTTCTGCATTAGCGGCGGCAAAGCCGACTCCGACGACGAGGTGCCGAGGACGATTAGCAGTTCCGCCCGGAGATAGCTTAAAAGTTTGAACAGATTGAAACCGGTGAGTGCGGCAATACTGCCCAATCCCAAACCGATAAATAGTACGCAGCTCAGGTAAAAACACCCCATCAACGCTGCCAGCGGTTTCAGCGCGGCAATCCCGTATTTGCCGACCGTAAACGCCATGGCGGCACCGGCACCGAGCGGTGCCAGTTTCATCACCAGATTCAGCATCGCGAAAAACAACTGTGCGCTTTCCTCGACGAAGCGGTGCACCGAGCGGCCGGCTGCGCCCATCCGCTGCAAGGCGAAGCCGAACAGGGTCGATACCAACAATACTTGCAGCAAATCGCCGGAACCGGTGAAAGCGTCGGTGAAGGTTTTCGGAATGATGTGCAACAGAAAATTGGCAAGCCGTTGCTCGGCGGCCTGTTTGACGAAGCCGGCTACCGCTTGCGGATCTAAGGTGGCCGGGTCGGCGTTAAACCCGGCGCCCGGTTTCAGCAGGTTGGCGAGCAACAGGCCCACGCCGAGGGCGAAGGTGGAGACGATTTCAAAATACAACAAGGCTTTGATCCCGATGCGGCCGGCTTTTTTCATGTCCTCGGCCCCGGCGATGCCAAGCACGATGGTGCAGAAAATCACCGGCCCGATCAGCATTTTTACTAACCCAATAAAAGCGTCGCCGATGGGTTTGAGCAGCACGGCATGGCCGGCATCCAGTGCGCCGAACAAGGCTCCGCAGACGATGGCGGCCAACACGGCAAGATACAGGCGCGGCGAAGTCGGAGCAGGGTGCGGTAAGTGAGTCATGGGGCGAATGAATGGCGGCGGATCCGGTTGATCAGGTTATTATGGTACGGGATTGCAGGCAAAGCGTCTGCGCGGAAATGGCCGCCAGCGGCCACGGGAGACTGAACACATGGGCGGATTGGGCCGAACCCGGCTTATCGGTATTTTCTTAATTGGTTTGGCCGGTTGCGCCGAGCTGGCCGTGATCGACGGCACCTTGGTCTTTACATCGGCCGATACCGGCTGTATCGGCAAGGTCGCAACCCCGGCCGCGGGGTTGGAGCCGGTCGCCGACGACAGGCTGGTCGAAATAGCGTACGGCGCTCCCGGGCAGGGTAAATTGTGCACCGGCCAAGCCTTTATGGTGTCGGCGCCGTTGACCGTTTACCGGGTCTGGGACAGCGGCCGGCCCTACAGCGAATACGGCAATTGGTGGACGTTTGCGGCGCCCGCCGCCGGTCTGGAACAATACCGCGAACTGGAAGCCATCTGTCCGGAATGGAGTGCCCCGGACCGGCTCAGCGTCTGCCAGATCAAGGTCGGAACCCGGATTGCGGTCGGGCCGGGCCAAAGCGTGCAATGTGCCGACGGTTCGAATTACCCGCCCGCCGCCGCGAACCAGATTTATATTCCGAACGACGCCGCCAAGGGGAAAATGTATCTCGAGCATTGTGCGCCGGCTGTCCCCTGGCCGCAGTAGCAGCGCAATAAATCGAAAGACGGATGCCCGCAGGCTGATCAGGCGGCCGACCTCGTCTTACCGGTCGTCGGTGCTGCTGCCGTCGTTATCGGTCAGGCGATCGAACTGGCCGCCGGGGCTCGAAGCTCAGCAGAAGGTAAGCCCGAGGATTCAAATTGGTTCGCTTGCCATAAGGGCGTTGCTTCGCAATTGATTTGGGCGCGAATGTTGATTGTCAGGCTCAAATCGATTCAGGCGCCAGCGCCATTTCGGCCGGCCGGCAACCAAATCCTTGCTCAATAACCCCCAGGCACTCCGGGCATTTTTATTGGCCAGCCGCTACGGCGGAGTATTTCTGTTACGCCGTTCGCTGAGGCTTTGCAGGCAACGCCCGTTCCTTGCTGCCACCGTAATGCTGACTGCCGCCAACCCAGTCAGGTCGCCAAGTCTGGGTCATGCTGGAATTGCTTAGCGTCAGCCGGATTGCCTTCCACTTGCTGACTGAATTTCGAAGCCCGGCCTGACTTGGCGGCAAAAATCAGGGCGGTTTAGAAACCAAATGTCAAATTCCCCCAATAGCTTTGGTAATCGGCTTTGGGATCATTTTCAACCGGGACTAGATGTACCGTGCTGACCATCCAATCGCCCGTGTCGGTTAAAGGAAAAGTCAGTAAGCCTTTGGCGTCGGTGTAATGCGTTTGCGGTTTGGCTGCATCGCTGGCGGTGCGCTTGTGCCAGGTCAGGATCATTTTGTTAGTCAGCGGTTTGCCTGCAAATAAGACTTGTACCGTCAAATTGTCGCCTTGCTTTAAGCGATAGGGATTTTGTAGCGGGATCAGTTCCAGTGGCATGCCCAAGACGCGCTTGAAGGTATCATCCGTTTTGGTGCCGACTTGTACCAAGGTTTTGGCGCAACGCCGGTAGTTTTCCCTGGAGGCGACATGCGCCGTACCGTTTTTTTCACGCCATTGATAAACGGCTTCGTTACCGTCTTCTTTGAGGTAATGATTAAATTTGTCAGCTTCCAGGGAAATGAAGGAGTTGTTGGATTCCATCGCCAATAAATGCGTGCCTTCGCTTTCAAACCGTAAGGCGATAGGGATGGTATCGCTTTGAAAAGTGGACGGCGTTAAATCGAATGCATGATTTTTAGTGTAATGCATTAGGGTCAGCGTGCGTTCCGCGCGCTTTGCCCAAATGTTGCCAATAAAATCTTCACCCACCCGAAAAACAAGTTGGTTGGCTGCGCCGCTGCTATCGAGTTTGAATTTATCGGGCATGAGCCAGAATTCATGCGCTGCCAGCGGATAACTGAACAGGAAGCAGACGTTAAAGGCACCGGATAGCAAGGTTTTGTTCATAGTCGCGATGGGCTTATGCAGTTTTTCGATGGAATACGTTGACCGGATTATAGTCGTTAGGGACGGGCGCTGTGTTTAGATCAAGCCTCCCCGTCCAGACAAGTCCTGTCCCTGAAGTAACCTCCAATGTTTCGGTAAGTCAATATGCGGACGATATTCCGACAGCTCGCCGTATCGGGCACCGAGTATCCGGAACGGTCTCAACCCGGCACCGTCGACAATCACTTTCTAGTCAGTTGTCAGAGTCTGCCCAATCGGGCAAATCACGCAGCTGGCAGCATGTGATTGTGTTAAATAACCTGTTTTTCCGATTTTAGAATGGCTCAATTTAAGATTACTACTTGATTATTATTCAATTTATTTGCTCGGCACAAAATTAGCTCGTTTACGCGCTCGAAGCCAATGGCTGTACGTATCAAGTGTCGTTTTTAAGCTAATTTTTAATCTGAATAGGGCAGAATAATGAATAATAAGGCGCATTTTGCTTGGCTGTTAGCCGTTCTCATCAGCGAAGTGTCCGCTCAAACCAAGCAACAGGACGATAGTACACCGCTCGCAGAGCTGGATACTATGGTGGTTACCGCCACGCCGGGACGCAGTCTGGCGGTCAAAGACGTCCAAGCCAGTGTCGAAGTCATCACTCCGCAACGCTTAAAAAGCCTTTCGCTACGCACCTTGCCGCAGATTTTGCAATATGCCGCCGGTACCGGGTTTGTGGCCGATTCCGGCACTAACTCACGGATTAACCTGCGTGGCTCCTCGAATAACCAGACCTTGATTTTGGTGGATGGCTTGCGTAGAACCGGTAAATTCGGCACCTCGGATTTGACGGGTTTGAGCATCGAAAATATTCAGCAGATCGAGATTATTCGCGGCCCGATGTCGGCCTTATACGGTGCCGATTCAATCGGCGGGGTGATTAACATCATTACCAAGGCGCCGGGCGAGCAATTTGGTGCAACCGGCAGTTTTACCTGGGGGCAGGCGGAACGAGGTCAGCGTGATACCTTTATTGAACGGGCGGGTGTTTCGACCGGTGATTTTCATGGTCTGAAAAATCGTTTTTCTGCCGAGGTGTTTAATAAAAACGATTTAAGAGTGGATACCAGTGTTCCTACGACAACGCTCAAGGATATTGATCGCTACTACGTGAATTACGCGGGCTCTTATGACTTCACACCCCAACGTAAACTGCGCTGGACGGGCGAGCTGATGGAACAAAACGACACGGGTACGGCATTTAACCGAGCTCGTAATGTTGAGAATGAAGACCGCAAACAAATCAGCCTAACCTACGATGATGTCTATGACTGGGGCAGCGCACGTTTGTTGGGTACCTACGGTCAAACCCTGGCAAATGTCGGACGGAATGCTCAGGACCCCACTGATATTGAAAAAACCAAATTCGAATTGGGCCAAATTGAAGGCTTTTTAAACTGGTTTGCCGCCGATAACTTGACAGTCACCTTGGGTACCGGGGGACGGTTTCAGGATCTATACATATCGACGTTCGATCGCAACCGCTTTCCCGGCGCCCAAACGCGCCATGTGTTTCACGCCCTATCGCAGATCGACTGGGACATTATCCGTGATGTGAAACTGGTGGCGGGTGTGCGTTACGACACTTTTAGCGATTTTGGCGACGCGCTCAATCCTCGAGCCAGCTTATCCTGGTCTCCCGGCGATCTTAATTTTCGGGTTGGCTATGGTTCCGCTTTTAAAGCGCCAGAGTTTGTCAATATGTTTCCCACCTTTGTCCGTACCAGCCGACGAGGTCCGTTCACCAGTGTGTCGACGATTAACGGCAACCCAAGCTTAAGACCGGAAAAGTCTGAAACACTGGAAATGGCCGCCAAATACAGTTTTGACCATAACGATGTCTACGGTAGCTTGGAAGCGATTGGTCACGTCACCTGGTACGAGGATTTAATCCAGTCTATCAATACCGGCAATCGCACTGTGGGCACAGTCATATTCTCGGATTTTAATAACTTCAATACCGGACAGGCCAAGGTACGTGGCACCGAGATCATTTTTAACTTGGGTGTTAAGGAGTATTACAATCTTTTCGCTTCTTACGAATATCTGGATGCCGAAGACACTCAAACCCACCAGCGCCTGATCGACCGATCACGTCACGCGTTTCGCTTTCAAAATACCTTTCATCTGCATCCGCAAGTCGACTTATCCCTAAATGGCCGCTTTTATGACGGCTATGTCGGCAACAATGCCAATCGTGTGCGTGAGTCCGCTTACCACCATGAGTTCGATGCCAAACTGGATTACGCCGCCACCCAATGGCTGACCGCCTTTGTCGGCGTCGACAACGTATTTAATCGTGTCACGCCCTATGTCATGGGCTTGCAAGGCACCCCCAACGACCCCGGTGGCCGTTTTTATTACACCGGCTTTAACGTTAGTTATTAGGAGGCGACATGCCGTATTGGTTTATTTTAATCGGCGCGCTGAGCACCATGAATACCTGGGCTGAGGATGCCCCCAAAGCGCACGATATGCAGCATCATGGCGGTAATCAGCATGCCACCTACTTAAGCGAACCCAGCGCGATTCGTTATTACTTGCCGGATTTAAGCAGTCAGGTGTTGGAAAAGCTGGAATTGCCCAAGCTGGGCTTTGAAGGCTATTACGCCTTGGTCTTGGAAAAACAGCAGCCCGGCCTGCTTGAAGCCGAGGTGCGCTACAGCTATAAAAACGGTCGCCCGATGAAGGCCAAGCCTCAAGCCTTGTTTGGCTTGCAGAAGACTGCGCTGGAAATCGAACCCGATCCGCATCCCGCCGAGCATGCCCGCTACTACAGTGGCAAAACCTGGCAGTTTAAAGTGCGCTTTCAGGGCCAGCCCGTACCGAATCAGCCGGTGCAATTTCGTTCGCAAAACGGCACTCAATTGAGCGCCACCACCGACCCGCAAGGACGGGTGGCGTTTGAATTGCCGGACGACTTTAGTGCTATCGAGCCGGGACTAACGGCCAATCCGCCCGCCGAGTTTTCGATCAGCACCGAATTGAATGCCAACGACCAACGCTATCGCTCCACCCTCAAAGGCGATTATTACGTCTCGCCGCTGCATTGGCAGTCCGTGCCGTGGGGGGCGGGCTTGGCCGGGTTGGGTGTTGTGGTGGGCTTGTGGTTAAACAGACGTTTGTCCAACAAACCGTTAAAAGTCAAAAAATATGCGAGTGCTGCGTCATGAATCTATCCGTAATGCGTAAAACGGTGCAAGGGGCGTTGTTTTTCTTAATGGTTTATGGCGGCTACTGGTTAGGTCCCTATACCACCGACAAGCTCAGCAAAGCCTTGCCGGCACTCAGTTGTGCTTACGATCCGCTGAGTGCCGATTATTGCGCCCTGGTGCCACTGCAACACCAGATTCATCATGGTTTGGAACGGGTGTTCGCCGGACAAATGCCGGTCTGGATGGCCTTGCTGCCCATAGCCATTACCCTGGGCACGTTTCTGGTGTTGTTTGTGCTGTTTAGCAAAGCGTTTTGTGGCTGGGTGTGTCCGTTGGGCTTCTTCCAGGACATGTTGGGTATTATCGGCCAAAAGCTGGGCTTGCAAGGCAAGCAAAGCTTGACCGACAGTACCGTCGATAAAATTCGCCCCGTCAAATGGTTGATGCTATCGCTGCTGGTATTTGGCTTTCCGTTGCTGGCCGCCGCCGGTTATGTCGATGAAGCCTGGGGCGCGCCGTTTTGTGCGGTCTGCCCCAGCCGCATCATGACTACCTTGATGACCGGCAGTACCGATCAACTGTATGTGGATTCGGCCAGCGCCAGTTTGACCGGCTTATCCATTGTCGGGGTGTTTTTGTTTGGCTTGGTCATCTCGCTGGGCTTGACGGTGCGCCAGCCGTTTTGCCGGATTTGCCCCATGCTGGCGCTGCAAGCGATTTTTCGTAAAGTGGGGCTGTTGCGCCTGGTCAAAAACGCCACGCCCCGTTGTGATAAATGCGGTTTATGCGCGAATGCCTGCCCGATGGATATTCGGGAAATTCATACCGAAATGCACAAGCACGACATTACCTATCCTGATTGCACGCTGTGTGGTCGTTGTGTCGAGTTTTGCCCGGACGACAAAGTATTGCAATTGCGTTATGCCGGATTGCCGGTTTTTTCTTCGAGCAGCCAGTATTTCAAAGACCGCAAACAAAGCCAAAAACAATGGGAAACCATTTCCCTGGCCAACTTGCACCGCAAACCTAAAGCCCCGCAAGAGATTCAGTAGCTATGGAAGCGACCAGCCTGACCATGAGCGCCGCGTTTATACTGGGTTTTACTTATGGTGCCGGAGCCTGCAATATCGCCTGTCTGCCCTATTTGGGGCCGGTGTTTTTCGCCAGCGAATCCGGCGGGTTAAAACAGGCCTGGCGCCGGGTCACCCCGTTTTCGGTGGGGCGCTTGGTGGGCTATGCCTGTGCCGGTTTATTGGCGGGTCTGTTGGGCGACTTATTGGCCGATACCTTGCAACAAACCGGTTTGCGCTGGCTGTTGGGGCTGGCCACTTTGTGGGTAGCGATTGCGCTGTTTCGCGCCAAACGCGGTGCGCACAAGCCTTGCGCCACCACCCGCCAAACACCCAATCGCCGCTTTGGTTTGGGTACCGGCTTATTTGTGATGGGGCTGGGTATGGCTTTTAATCCGTGTGCGCCACTCAGTGCCTTGTTACTGGCGGCAGCCACGGCGGGCAGTGCACTTTCCGGCCTGGGACTGGGCTTGGCGTTTGGAGCGGGGGCGGTGATTTTGCCCACTTTGATTTTCAGCATCGGCGTCGCGCATTTTGCCAGCGAACTGCGCGCCAACTGGGGGCGCTGGCGTCCGCATCTGGAATACGCCAGCGCGGGCATGATGCTGTTGATGGGTGTGGGCACCTGGATGGGCTGGATTAGCCCTTAGCGCTGGGCAATTTTGCCAGCAAGCGGTCTAAATCGGCTTCGCTTAAAGCACCCAAATGCCGTGCCACGATTTTGCCTTGCGGATTGACCAACACGGTGAAAGGCAGACCTTGACGCTGGTTGCCCAATTTAAAAGCCAGATCAATGCCGCGTTCATCCACCCACTGCGGGTAATCAATGGCCGTGGTTTGCATAAACTGGCTGACGTTTTCCGGGCTGTCCACCGCAAACCCCAAGATCGCCAGCCGCTGGGGATCGGTTTGCGCAAAACGCCGGTTGAAATACGGAATTTCGGTGCGACAGGGCTGACACCAAGTCGCCCAGAAATTAATCAACAACCAACGCCCTCGCCATTGCTCCAGGCTTTGGAGTTCGCCTCGTAGATTGGCATAGCGCACGGACTCAAGCCGCTCGACTGGCCGATGCGACTGACTATAGAACCAAATCGTCGAACTCAACACGACTGCAAATATCAGATGGGGGAGCCAAAATTTCATGATGGATTGGAAAATACAGGTTTAGTTTGAACGGCAGCAGGTATGGCGCAATAGCCAACGGGCATTGCGCCGTCTGTTTTGGACGTGCTCCCCGCGGCCAATTTCGATTCAAATTGAACCGTTACCTGACAATAGGTTTAGTTTAAAGGGTTTTCAGCGCTGCTCGCGCATATTGTTGAGCGTCCAAGTTATTTGATGGATTGATTTTTTAACGAGGTATACAACATGAACAAAGGTTGGATGATTTTGGTGGGTTTACTTGGGCTGCAAGTCGCGAATGCGGATCAGCTTGTGCTAGTGGCTGGGGCCACCGGGCGCACTGGCGTGCATGTGGTGCAGCAGCTTCAGGGCCAGGGGATTAAAGTGCGGGCCTTGGTGCGCGATGCCAATAAAGCCAAAGAAACCCTGGGAGATGGTGTGGAAACCGTCATCGCGGATGTTAAAGATCCGGCCAGTTTACAAGGTGCTTTAGTCGGCGCAACGGCGGTGGTCTCGGCCATAGGCTCGGGCGGGGATTGGTTCGGTGATAACGGCCCGGAATTCGTTGATTACGCGGGTAACAAAAATCTGGCTTTAGCCGCCAAAGCTGCCGGTGTTCAGCATATGGTCCTGGTGTCTTCGATGGGTATCAGCAATTTGCAACACCCTTTAAATCGACGCTTTAACAACGTGCTGATCTGGAAATACCTGGGCGAGGAAGCGCTCAGGAAAAGCGGCGTGCCGTACACCATTATTCGCCCTGGCGGCCTGAAAGACGATGCCGTGGGGACACGAGGTATTCGGTTAACGGGTGCCGACCAAGCGGGACAAGGTACCGTTAATCGCGCCGATGTGGCATTGGCTTGTGTCAAAGCATTGTTCAACCCAGCCGCACAAGGTAAAACCTTTGAGCTGACCAACACTGATCAAACCGGCGAGCTTAGCGATTGGTCGGCTTTATTTGCTGGTGTGGAGCAGGACAAACAATGAGCCTGCGCAGCGGTTTAAGCAAATGGCTGATGATCGGATTATGGGCAACCAGTCTGACAGCCAGTGCCGATAAAATCCTGGTTGCCGGTGCCACCGGCGGCACCGGGCAACACATCGTGCATCATTTGCTGCAACAGGGGCAGTCGGTGCGGATTTTTGCTCGCGATGCCGACAAGGTACAACGCTTGTTTGGCTCGACCGCGGCCTTGGAAATTCAAATCGGCGACATTCGCGACCCGCAAGCCGTCGCGCAGGCCGTGCAAGGGGTCACGCATATTATTTCAGCGGTTGGTGCCCGTAGCCAGGATGAAGACGATCCCAACAGTGCGCGCTATGTCGATTACGAAGGGACGCAACATCTGGTCAAAGCCGCTCAGCACTACGGCGTTCAGCAGATTATTTTGGTGTCGAGCGCGGGTTTGAGTGATTCGGTGTATGCCGAATCGGTCAAAAATCGGCCGATTTTGTTGTGGAAAAAACAAGCCGAGCAAGCTGTTCAATCGAGTGGCATTCCTTACAGCTTGGTGCGTCCCGGCCGTTTACTGGATGAAGACGGTGGACAATTTGGCATCCGCGTCACGCAAGGCGATTATCAACGCGTTGAAGGCATTGCCCGCAATGATGTCGCGCGGGTCTGTGTCGCCGCACTGAATCAACCGGCAGCGTATGGTAAAACCTTTGAAATTACAGGCGATCGCAGTCAAGCGCCGGTCACTGATTGGCCGGCGTTTTTTCAAGCCATGCGACACGATTAAACCATGCAGCCTTTAAAAATCGGTTTTGCCGCGCTCGACGCCCGCGGCCAGTCCCGGCTTGCGGCTTGGGTGGGCTTTGCGTATTTCTTTTTTCTGCTCAGTAGCTATTACGTGTTACGGCCGGTGCGGGAAATGCTGGGGGTGAGTGGCGGCACTAAAAATCTGCCCTGGTTATTTAGCGCTACCTTTGCCGCCATGCTGTTAGCCGTACCGGCCTACGGCTGGATTTGCAGCCGTTTTCCACGCCGTCGGTTTTTGCCCTGGGTGTATGGCTTTTTTATCAGCCATTTACTGCTGTTCTATGGATTGTTGCAATGGGACCTCAACAATCTCTGGGTCGCCAGAGGCTTTTTTGTCTGGCTGAGCGTGTTTAGTCTGTTCACGGTGTCGGTGTTCTGGAGCTTTATGACCGACGTATTCGACAAGCAGCACGCACAGCGTTTGTTTGGCTTTATTTCCGCTGGCGGTAGCTTGGGGGCAATGGCGGGGCCGTTGCTGGCAACCGGTTTGGTGGGCGTTATTGGCCCGGCCAGCTTGTTACTGTTGTCCGCCGTATTGCTGGCTTTGACTTTGCCCTGCATTCATTTTTTGTTGTACTGGCAAGCCGGACAAGCAACAGACCAGTCAGGCCGATTTGCTGAGGAGCAACCGGTCGCGGGCGGCATCTTGTCCGGTTTGGGCTTGTTGCTGCGCAGTCCTTACCTGTTGGGCATTAGTGGCTTTATTTTGCTGGCCAGTGCCAACGGCACGTTTTTGTATCTGCTCCAGGCCGATTTTGTCGCCAACACCTTTACCGACAAAACCCAGCAGACTCAAGTCTTCGGCGCGATAGACAGCGTGGTGAACGGCTTGTCGATTCTGGTGCAACTGATCTTCACCCGCCGCATCATTGCCACTTTCGGTGTGGCCTGGACACTGGCCAGTATTCCCATCATCATGGCACTCGGCTTTGCCGCATTTGGCTGGCACCCGAGTTTGCCCTTGTTGCTGGGGCTGATGATTTTACGCCGGGTCGGGGATTACGCCATTCTAAGGCCGGCACGGGAAATGTTGTTCGCCCCGCTTGATAGGGTTACCAAATACAAGGCCAAAAACATTATCGATACCGTCGTATTTCGCGGGGGAGATGCCCTGACCAGCTGGCTATACGCGCCATTCGGCGCTTTAGGCATTGGCTTGATCGCCGCTGCGATTGCCAGCGTTTGGGCGGGTTTGGGATTTGTGTTGGGCCGACGACATCAACAGACCCAACGCTGAAAAGCGCACGATTTGCGTGGGTTAGGTGCAGGGGGGGCTATTTCATTCCAAACCAGCCGCTCAAGCCAAGCCCTGCCATCGATTCCGATACGATTGCGCCAGCACTGAATGACTGCTTTTGGACGAGGCTAATTGGCGGGATCGACCCATTTTTGCCACTCGCGTTTCTCCAAAGCGGCCAGTTAGCCAAATCCAGATGCTGCAAACAGCAAGGATACAAAGCAGCCATTGACGACCTCACCCAATCGGCCAACAGCGGACGGCTGTTAGACGCAAGCTATAATGCTAGAAGTTAAATATCCACAACTTGTTGTCTAGGTAGTGGTAATAAATGCTGATAAATTACAACTCAAAAATCGTTTTTTGATAACACAAAGAATCTCACCTTTATTCATACAATGGTTGTGCAAATCAATAGATGGTTTTTTAAATACAAACAAATTAACAGCGAGGAGCTAGTAAACTTTGGATAAACTAGTTAACAGAATTTTTTCTATATATCTTGTTTTTGGTGCTGTAACGGCCTTGGCGGCCAGCCCATCATTACAATCCACACTTCAACTCACTGCAACGCCAAGTTTGGCACGTAGTTCGGTGGACGGAAAACGTGTAGTGATAGAACTACAGCGTACGGAGCGATCACCAGCAGGCTTGCAAATCATTGATGCTTCGGATTCGAGAAGTCCTAGGCTACAGGGATTCTTACCTTTACCCCAAAATGGGCAATTGGCTTTATCAAGTGATGGCGATTTTGCCATAGTCGGCATTGAAATCGGCAAAAAAAACCAATATTTAGAGGCGGAGCAGTTGGTCATTGCTATTGATCTTGCCGATCCGAAACATCCTAAGGAGTTGTGGCGGGAAAAATACCTCGCCAGTAAATTGGTATTCGCAGCAGATGCTATCCATTTTGCCTATGCTAGCCATTCTACTAGAAATATTTTAGAAACAGATACAACTCTAATTTCCACAGAATTTCGTCAAGCAAAATTTGTTATTCAAGATATATTACCATTTTATGAAATGGTTTTCTCGCCTCAGGCTAAATACTTGGTTAAGCTGAATAGCGATGAACTGCATGTATTTGATCTCCAGCATAGCTTTCCATCTCAAATAAAGCAATCCCTAGCACTGCTTCCGGTAGATATCCGGCGCTTTAAACTATTTGATTGTTTACCAACTGTTCTGGATAGTGGTTACACAATTGTTGAAGATCTCCGTGTATCACGGCTAGGTGTTTATAAACACCAAGAAAATATCCCCCGAATCTCCACTATGTTGCATGATCAAGGCGTTAATTTCTGTAAAGCTTTAAACCCAAATACCGCCGACAATAATTATTTGTATGCAGATAAGGAAGGACATATAAGACAGTTGAATGTTCGAATACCCAATAATCCTTTGTTAGGCAAAGTTTGGACGTTGGCGAATGATAATATCCCGCTCACTGCCGCCCAAAACCTGCTTGTTGTAGGAAAGAAAAACTCAGCAATTTTACAGTTTTTAAGGTTGGATATAGATAGCCAGCAGGCTTTTGATTGGCAGGCATTAGAACGCACCCATAAGTCTAGTATTAGCCAATATCAAAACGATTTACGCTCAGGAAAAGTAGCGCCCGCACTTGCTGCTGTTTTAAATCTGGAGAATGCTGGAATTATTCAGGCTATAGAAGTCCCTCTTACAGATTTTCCAGCAAAAAAAGCTGCCGAAATCCTAAATGATTATGCTTTTCTAGTCAGCAAAGACCGAACTAAACCTGCTTATTTGACAGAAACTGCACTAAAACGTGCCTTGGTTTTAGATCCTTCGCGAAGTGTTGCGCATCTAAATTTGGCTGATTTTTTACGTGAAAACTTTGCAAGCTATGCTGCAACCCATGTGAATGCGGATGTTCGGCATAAGGAAATTGAAGATCATTACCGGCAATACTTGAATTTGGGTGGAAAGCCAAACCATATTATAACGTCTTTTTTTCAGACCGATCCTGCTGATATTTGTCAGTTAGTCTCCAATTATACCAATGCAGGACGTTTAAATGAGCTGGTATCAGAGGCTGGTACTAATATTCCCTTTCACAATAGAATGATAGATTTATTATTTACCCTTAGAGGTACTTTAGGTATTCCGAATATGTTTGTCACTGATGCCGATAATGATTTTTTGGTTAAACAAACAGAACAACCTAGTTTGCCCACGGGTGTAAATGATCCTGTTCAGGGTGATAATTTAGGTGTTCTGAATTACCACGATCAGTATCATATTCTTTATTATAAGGATTATCAGCACCCAGTCAGCAGTGTGTCTTTGTCAGATGGTAAGGCCTGCAAATTTAACTAAATTTAGCGAAGTGAAGAAAAAAGCACTACCCATACTACATTTGAATGTCTCTTTTAGGTCGGGGTGAGGCAGTGATAATGTCAATTTGTTAGCTAAATACCGGACAGCAAACTGGGTCACAGTATGCCTTAACTATTGAAATTGGATTATGACTCCGACCGACAGCTTTTGGCTCAATCTGTTGAAATCGGATGGCGACGTTGTAGTTCAGCTTTTGGCCTTAGCTGTTGAGAACAAAAGCCAACAGCCTGCTTTTGTCTTCAATAATTAAAGCTGAGCTCCACCAGAAAGTTACGCCCTGGATTGGGGGCAAATTGGAAATATTGTTCGTTGCTTAAGTTGTTGGCCATGAAACCGACGCTGACGTTTTTAGTGGGGCTGTATTTGATTTTGGCATCCATTAACCAGAAGGCCTGAAAACCACCGTATACATCGTGCACCACGTCAATGTTTTCAGCCGTATCAAATGATTCGGAAACATGGCGGCCAATCAAGCTGCCGGACCATTCCTGCCAATTGGCTTCCAGGCCAACGGTCAATAAATGTTCCGGTGAATTGGGCAAGCGTTTGCCTTCTGCAGCGGGTGTGCCAGGACTGGACAGCGTGGTTGCGGTAGGGGTCCAGGTGTAATTGCTGAACAGCGACAGCCAATCAGTCAGGTTCTGGTCAAGCGATAATTCCACGCCTCGGGTAATGGCTTCAGCGGCATTGATGCGTTGCGAGCCGGTAAAGTTGGCGCGGCGTTCGATTACTTTGTTTGAAATTAAATCGGATAAATGGTTTTCAAAAAACGTGGCTTTAATTTGGGTGTCGGTTGCCGCGATTTTCTGCTCAACACCCACTTCCCAAGATAAGTTGCTTTCGGGCGTCAGATTGGGATTCGACAATGTCGTGGCGACCACGCCGCGGCGTGAATCAACATACAGGTCTTGCAAGGTGGGTGGGCGGAACGATTTACCTGCCGATGCGCGTAAGGTGGCCCCTTCCCAGGCATCTTTGTAGATCAGTGACAGCTTGGGATTGACTTCGACACTTTCCTGCGTGGATTCGGGCTTGAAAGTATTAAATGCGTAATCTTTGCTGATACCTGTGGCTTGCCACCAATCGACCCGCGTGCCTAAATAGGCGGTGAATTGATCGGTAAAACGGATTTCGTCTTGCGCAAAAAATGAAGTGGTGTCGGTTGAGGCATCGGCCACCAGGCGAGTACCTGTCCGGCTGTAGCGGTCGTTCCATTGGCTCAGATCGTAATCTTTACGATCCATTTCACCATGATCCACTTCAAACCCCGTGGTGATCATTTGACTTTTGGTCAATGGAAATACCAACTGCGCCCGACCGTTGACCATCGTGCTTCTAGTGTGGTTTGACGTACCCGGACCACCCCCTAAACCGGAGGTGGTGAGGACGTTGGTAAACCAGGTGTCCCGGGAGGTGTGGTTGAAGTTGACCGTTAATGCCGTATCCGCACTGAAATTGTGTTCAAACTTCCAAAAGCTGCGCAAATCGTCTTCATGCGATGGCGAGTTCAGAAAGACGTTTGGCGTTACCTGTCCCAATAAGGTGCCATTCTGCCGAATTCTGCCGCTGATTACCGGATTGCCGTTGGCGTCGCGTAGATAGCTGTTAAACGGGTCTTGGCTGTAACCAATGTCGGAGTAGAAGTAATGGAGACCCGCCGAAAGACGCGTGTAGTCATTAAAATCATAATAGGCTTTGATATGACTGTTGTGCGATTCCCATGGTGCGCGGCCACGATCGCCCACTAGATAAGCGGTTTGTCCTTGCGCGGTGGTTGTGGGGATGGCGCCTGTGACATTGGTAATTGGGCCGCCGCCGCCCGGATTGGCAAAACCCCAGATGTCACGAATGCCGTCATTGAGCTCGTGGTGGTGGCCCAAGCTGATGGACAAGCCGTTGTCGAACACATCCCGGTAGATGCCGCTGGCTGTCATGCCCTCGGCGGCATCAAACTGATAGGTGCCTTTCACCAATACTTCGCGTTTGGTGGGTTTTTTGGTGACGATGCGCATGGTGCCTGCAAACGCATTACCGCCGTAAAGTGCTGAGCCGGCTCCGGGGACCAATTCGACTTGTTCGACATCTTCTGAAAAGATCGCGCCGTAGTTAACGGTGCCAAAACTCGGATCGTTCATTTTTTGGTCGTCGAGCAGGACAACGGTGCGCGCCGTGCCGCTAATGCCGCGGATGGACTGGCGTACCGCGCGGTTGGCGGCAGGCGGTAACGCGCTGGTGGCGCCAATCGCCATGTATACGCCGGGCATTTCTCGCACAATGTCACCGATACGACGTACATCGCGGAGTGCGATTTGTTTATCGTCAATCAAGTGCAAGGTGCCAGGCACGTCGTCGATTGATTTTTCCGATAAGGTTGCTGAAACCACCATGGTACTCAGCTCGGTGGCTTGGTCTTTTTGGGGTGCTTCCGATGCTGCAGGGGGCTGGTCTTTGGAAGCGTTTGTTTCCGGCTCGGCCAAACTGACCTGGCAGCATAATGCCAGACTAATGGCAGCCGCCAGTGGATGGTATTGCATAGGGTTGTTCATAACAGTAAAGGGTGGGGTTTATTTAGAATTTGACCTAGGTGTTGTTGATGGCTGACTTCGCGAATACCCGAGCGTGTGCCGCAGCGACAGACGTCTGGTGATAAGCAACCAGTATTTGCTGGGCATTTTCAGTAAGCGCCTTTTACTGCGCTTTTGCGGTGAGTCGCTGCTTATGAATGCGTCGGGATGCGCGTTTTTTCAGCCAATGGATGATGCCGGTAATCAATAAGGCCAGTGGCGCAAAGCCAACAATCAGCACAGCCAATTGGCCGGGCGTACCGAGGATTTCGCCGTTATGAAGAGGTAACTGGATATTGATAAACGCATCGCCGGCGGCAAATTGATTGGGGTCGCGGACCATCAGTACTTCGCCGCTGTATTGATCCAGCCAAAGCATGGTTGCGCCTTTACTGCGGGTTTCGTTGGCTTGTTTGCCGCTGACCATGAAACTGCCATTGGCGTCGGCAGGCAGGTACAAGCGCTGTAGTTGCAGATTGGGAAAGCGCAGTAGTGCATTGCTCAAAATGGTTTCGTAGGCCAGCACCTCGCTGCCGATGGTTTTGGATTTAACGGCACGCGGTACTTCGTGCACACTGGAAAACACATTGACGGCTGGCTTGAAGACGTCCGGGAAATTGAAGTAAAAGCCGGAAAGCGACACGGCAAATAAGACAACGGCGGTATAAAGCCCGACGGTTTTGTGCAGATCAAAATTGAAGCGGGTAAAGCTGGCATTGCGTTTAATGACCAGTGCTTGCAGCCATTTGCCGGTTTTGGGCCACCAAAGGTAAATGCCGGTAATGGTCAAAACCAAGGTCAGCAGGGCGGTGATGCCCATCAGCCATTTGCCGAACGGGTCCACCAACAATTTGTAGTGCAGGCGCAAAATAAAGTTAATCAGTGAGTCGTTGCGGTCGCGATGGCCCAGCGCTTGGCCGGTGTAGGGGTTCACCATGACTTCGTGGAAGTGATGATTGTGTCCGGGGCCCGCGTGGGGCACTTGGTAACGCACAATCAGTGCTTCGTCGGGATGTTTGGGAAGTTGAATATGGTGGGCTGGGTGCTTGATGGGGGAGACGTGATCGGCGGTGGCCAGGATGTTTTGCAAGGGTTGTCGGGATGATCCGGCTGCCACGGCCAGGATGTCGCTGTTCAACCAATGATCAATCTCTTCGCCGTAAACCAGTATGCTGCCGGTCAAGCCGGCAATGGCCAGAAACAAACCCAGCCATAGCGAGATGTATAAATGCAGTTTGAGCAAGACCTTGCGCAAGGTGACTTTCTGCAACCAATCCAGGCGTTTTGCAGCGGCGACCGGACGATGAACGATTGAGTTTTCCTTCGCGGTAAACGGATCGATGACAGACATAACAAGCTCCCTTAGGAATCAGCACAACTTGGGTGTGCCAATTGAGCGAGGTCTGTGCCATAACTGAAAAAACAAACAATGTCAGTGATTTGCTGTGCGCTAAATCGGCTAGGACTTAAGTAGAGTGGGTTATTTCACACACCATTCGGTTTGCGGTGTGTGAAATACCCTATTTGTGGTTTTAAACGGGGTGACGGCCGTTACCCAGTGGTATTAAAAAAACCGCCGCCCGGCCAGTTAGGCGCCGAAGTGCGCTACCGCTATAAAATCCCTAGCCCCATCAAAGCGAAGCCTCAAGCCTTATTGGCTTGCAGAAAACCGTGCTGGAAAGTGACCTGATCGGCATCCCGCCGAGCATGCCTGTTACGACTGAGGCAAAACGCGGCACTTCAAAGTGCGTAGGGTAAAAATATAACGGCACGTTGCCGCGACTGGAACCGGGATTGCGGTCGGGGCAGGCCAACGGCGCCGGCTGTTCCCTGGCCGCACTAGCGAAGTATCAGACCGATCCCAAGCCTTTACGCAATAGCGGTTTCATTGCCAAAATCGCCAAGCCGGTGCCGATGCCCAGGCTGGCCAACAGCAGAAAAAATGCTTGTCTGGGCATGGTCTGATAAAAGCTGCCGATATAACCCGAAAGTAAATTGCCGAAGAAGGACGACAGGAACCAAATCCCCATCAACAAACCGACCAGTCCGGGCGGCGAGATTTTGCTGACCAGCGATAAACCGACCGGCGACAGGTATAACTCGCCCAAGGTATAAATCAGGGTACATAACGCCAGCCACAAGAAACTGATTTTGACTGACGGACCGCTATCGTTGGCGGCATAAATCAGCACGAAAAACGATGCGCCCAACAAGCCGGCGCCCAGCGCCATTTTGCCGATGCTGGACGGCTGGCGGCCGCGCGCGGTCTGCCAACGGGATAACGTGTCGAGTAAAGGCGCCAGTATGAAAATGAAGGCCGGATTCAGAGACTGAAACCAGGTGGAAGGCATTTCCCAGCCAAACAAGTGCCAATCGGTTTCGTGTTCTGCGAACAGTTGCAGGGTGTTGCCTTGCTGTTCGTAGACCGCCCAGAACATCACGTTCAGTATCGCGATGGCGCCGAGCGCCGCGATGGCTCGGTAATCTTTGCCGGATAGCGTGCCGTCAGTGCTGGGCGTTGATGACAGGCGCGCTTCTGTCGCCGGCAAATGAGGTCGGCCCAATCCGTAAACCAGCAAACCCAGTAACATGCCGACCCCGGCGGCGGCGAAGCCGTAATGCCAGCCGTAGCGCTGGCCCAGGGTGCCGCAGACCAGCGGCGAGAAAAACGCGCCCAGGTTGACGCCCATATAAAAAATGGTGAAGGCGCTGTCGCGGCGGGGGTCGCCGGGCGGATACAAGTCGCCGACCTGACCGGAGATATTGGGTTTGAAGCAGCCGTTACCGACGATCAAAAACAGTAAGGCCAACAGAAACCAGCTTTCCCCGGCCATCAGAAAATGGCCGACCGCCATCAGGCTGCCACCCAACAGCACGGCACGGCGCCGGCCCAGCACCCGGTCTGCCAGCATGCCGCCGAACAACGGCGTCAGATAGACCAAGCCGGTGTAAAGACCGTAAATCTGTGACGCCAAAGCTTGGTCGCCGAGCGGACCGAAAGCGGCTTGCAAAACCCGTTTCAACTGGGGTAAGCCAAACACCGGCCGGCCGTTTTGCGCCGCCTTTAGCAGGTGTTCGGTCATGTACAGTACCAACAGCGCGCGCATGCCGTAGTAGGAAAAGCGCTCCCACATTTCAGTGAAAAACAGCACGAACAGGCCGGCCGGATGGCCGAAAAAGCGTTTTTGCGGCATCGGGCTAAGTGTTGCCGCCTTGGGACCGGCTTCCCTCACTCGAAATCGCCGATGCGTTTGCCGATTTTGAACAAGCTCCAGGCCAGTACCAGCGCGACCGATGCGATTGCCAGACCCAGAAACCAGCGGCTGTTGACCCATCCCGCCCAGTCGAATTCCGGTTCGGGCTGAGCCAGCGCGATTGCTTCGCCCAATTCGGCGCTGCTGCTTTGGTAGCCGCGGCGCAACAGTTCCTGGATCGGTGCGATGTCGTAATTCGGCGCTTCGGCTTTGTCGACGCCGTAGCCGAGCTGGTAGTTGTGGCCGGCCTGGGCCAGAAACAACAAGCGGTAGCCGTGGCCGATGCCGGCCACCGAGTTGATGTGCAACGGCGGGTTATCCTCGTTGTAGATCAGGATCCGGTAATGCTCGCGGCGGGTTTCGGCGAATTCGATCGTGTTTTGGTCGCGATTGAAGCCTTGGAAGTGCAGGGCTTGCAAATACCCCAGACCTAGGGTTCGAGTCCGGGTTTCCAGGCCATGGCTTTCGTCGATCTGTACCTCGGCGCGGCGGTTGAAATTGGGGCTGAAGCTTTGCACGCTGAATCCGATCAGGGGTAGGCGTTTGCTGTCGATATCGATCACACTGGCCTTGAGCTCGACGTCCTGGCTGATTTTGAAGGCGACGGGATAGTCGAAGCGTTGCGCTGCGTCGGCCAAGGTTTCCGTAAGTTTTTGCCAGAATTCGATGCGGTCGATGTGTAAGGGCTCGTTGCGAAGTTCTATGCTTTCGCTACGTTCTTGCTCGGAGCCGTTTTGCATGGTTCGGGTCAGTTCGGTCAAACCGCTGCTGCGGGTTTGGCTGGCCTGGGCCACGACCAGCTTGAATTGGCGGTAGTTGTTGGCCGGCAGCTCGATGTCGTTGTTGCCGATCTGGGCGTAGCGCGAGTAATCGAAAATCCGGCCGTTATCGACTAGCGGCTGCCAGGTTTTGCCGTCCGCCGAACCGAAGACGTGTAAGCCGTATTCGTAATCGCGTTGCGCGGTGACGATGCTCAGGCCGTCGGCACCGGCGGCGGTTTTGTCCAGCGCCACGATCAGTTCGATGCCGTTTTCGCCGGTCCGGTTCAGGCTGACAATTTTGCCGGTGCTGGGGAGGCGCCGGGCCACAGCCTTTTGTTCGGCAATTTTTTGCAATAAATAGGGTGTTTCGACACCGTTTTGGTCGGTCAGACGCAGGTCGCGGAAGTCGGCGGCGCTGGCGGCGTAAACCGCACTATCCAGCGTTACAGCCAACAAGGTCTGGTCTGCTTGCTCTGTATGGATCACTGCGCGGCTGAAACGTTGCGGTGGCGTCCGCTCGGCCGCGGTGGCCGACAGGGTCAGACAGAACAAGATAACGAGTTTGGCGATCATGGCGATTTCTCTGCAGTATCGTTGCCGATAAAAGTTTGTTGGTAACGCATGTAAAAAAACGCGCCGCCCAGCGCCAGCATGCCCAGCACGATAAAGGCGACGATCCGGTAGATTTGCTCCAGCCGGGCCAAATCGACGAAAAACACCTTCCAGGCCACCAGCGCGAACAGGCCCAGGCCGACCAGGCGCAGAGCCGGTATCCGTCGCTTGATGCCATTGAACACCAGCGCCAGCGCGAATATCGACCATAAGATGGTGACGCCGCCGGAGCGCAAACCCGGCACATATTGATACAAAATCGAGTTGATCTCCAGACTCAGGAAAGTAAACAGCAAGGCCAGCGCCGAGCCGCCCAGCCAGAGCCGGAAATTGCCGGCATCCCGCTCCGCGCCGGCCAAACGGCTCAGCGCAAACAGCAAGAAGGCGATGATCGCGGCGAAGTCGAACAGGCGCATCAATGCCGATTCGAAGCGGTAATCGCCGGCATAACGCAGCGTGAATAAATCGTCGCCGCCGCCGATGGCGCCCAAGGCCAGATCCCAGGACGGCAAATCGAACAACAACAACTTGGCGGCAACGCCAACCAAAAACCACTTTAACGCCGGTAGCAACCAGGCGCCGGAGCCGGCCAGAAACCGCTGCAGCAGCAACCAGCACATCGCCAGCCAGACCAGGCTCAGCATCGGCAGTTGCAGCGGCGGGTACAGATAGGCGAAGCTGCGGTAAAGCTCCAGTTGCAACGCCACGAACAGCAAACCGGCGCCGGCGATGGCAATGGCCTGCAGCAGCCAGTTATCCTTGATCCACAGCGGGGTATCGGTTTCCGGAGTGCAGGTCAGCGTCGAGGCAGAGGCCGGCTGCTCGATCAAGCGATAGGCGGCCGCCAGGGACGCGATCGGAATGCCGAAACTGGCCAGGCGTTGCAACAAGCCGAACAAAAACCCGCCCAGGCTGGCGCCGTAGTCGCTGGCGGCGGCGTACTGGCCCGGCAAGTCGACCAAACAGAAGCGGCCGATCACGATTAGATACAGCAGATACGCGGCTTGGCGCAGAAAGGCGCTGTTGACCTTGCCGGCCATCCAGACCATAGCCAGCGCTTGTAGTGACCAACTGGCGGTCAGCCAAGGCGCCGACAGCAACAGCGGCAGCGTCACGCTCAGGAAAAACGCCGCCAGGCCGATGAAGCTGACCAGCAATTCGCGGTCGGCGATTTTTCGCGCTAGACAGTAATAAGCATGGCCGACATAAAACGCCGCCAACGCGACGGCCAATAGTGCGGTCCAGATTTGGCCGTAAGCCTCGTCTATCAGTTGGTAGGCCGTGGCGAAGAAAATCGCGGCGTTGACTAGCAACGCAATCAAATCCAGCAAGGTCGATTTGCTGCGGTTGACCAGGCAAAACAGGAACACCATGGTCGAATACAGCACGAAAAAACCGGTCAGAAACGGTAACACCTGCCAGAAATGCTCGATTTGGTATTTCTGCATCGCGCCGAAAAACAGCAGGTAGTTACAAGCGAAACTCAGGAAATTCAGGAGGTGCCATTGCTTGTACCAGTTAATCGCCAACATGCCGCCGCCAAGCAGCAGCATGTAACCGAACAGGCCGGGGAAATTGACCTGGCCGGTCGAGAGCAGCAGCGGCGTGCAATAGCCGCCGATGATGGCGAAGATTGCCACCAGTATCGAATCCAAACGTACCGCCAGAAAGGCCGCACTGGCGGTGACCAGGACCATCAACGCGAACGTCGGATACACGCCCAGCAGGTGGTAGAAGGCGAAGGCGGCGAACACGCCGAAATACAGTACGGCGATACCGCCGCCCAGCAAGCCCTGGCCGAACAAATGGTATTGGCCGCCGACCAGCCTGACGCCGCCGGCCACCATGCCGACCCCGGCCAGCAAGGTCAAAGCGACCCGCGCCTGTTCGCCGATCAGGCCATTGTCTATCGAATATTTCAAGAAGAAACCGATACCGGTGACCAGGATCAACACGCCGATCCGCAGCAGCCAGTTGCTGGCCACGGCGTATTCCATCGCCGCGCCTTGCGGGCGGTGGCCTTCGCCGACGATGATCCAGTTCCAGATTTGTTTCAGGATTTTCTGTGCGGCCAGTTCGAACCGGCTGGGTTCGGCCGGTTGCCAGTCTGCGGTTTGCCAGGGATCGGCCGCGGCTGGCTCAGGTTGGACTGTGGGTGTGGCGGCGGGAATCGGTTCCGGCATATCGGCCATTGCAATCAGCGGCGGCGCAATGGTCTCGGCCGATTCGGACGCGGTTTCGGCTACCGCAGCGGGCGCTTGCTCGGCTGCTAACGCCGGTTGCGGCTGATGCGCGTTCAGCCGTTCCAGCAAGTGTTGCTGCTCGCGCAAACGTCGCTCGATGCTGTCCAGCGCGACACTCAATTCCTCCCGCGCCTGCCGCTGCCGCGACAGCAGCATGCCCAATAGCACAAACAGGGCAATAGGCAGTGCCAGCAGTAAGATGGCGATAAACCCCCAAAAATCGTCCACGGTAACGCTCCTGGAAATCCAAAATCTCGACAGCCGGCAGCATAGCCGCTTGCCGAACGGAATGCGAATAAAGATGTCATGCGCGACACGCTTTTTGGCGGCGGCTTGGGCTATGCTTGTCAGTGCAAGATTACAGGCTGCCGGTTCGGACAATGTATTGAGTTTTGCCAGCCGCCGCCGATAATGAAATTGGATGTCCCCTTCAATTCAGAACAGCCGGCCGATATTTCATGACTAACCATTCCACGATCCAATCCAAAATCCTGCTCAGCATCGCCAGCGTGTTTCTGTTGCTGATGTTCGTCAGTACCTTGTTTATGGCCGACCGGCAGAAAGACATGGTGGCCAGTCTGGCGACCGGCAGAGCGCAGGATACCGCCAACAGTTATTTCGACGGCCTGAATACCTTGATGTTGACCGGTGCCATGGCGCAGAGCGATGTATTGCGCGACAAGGCCCGTGCCCGTGCCGACATCGCCGAAGTCCGCCTGCTGCGAGGCAAGGCCATCACCGATGCTTACGGACCCGGCAAAGCCGACCAACGCCCGAACGATAGCCTGGACCAGCGCGCATTGGCCGGAGAAGCCATTACCGATTACGGCAATAACGATGCCGGTCGGCTGATCACGGTGCTGGAACCGATCAAGGCTAGCGCCGATTTTCGCGGCACCAATTGTCTGAACTGCCATGCGGTGCCGGAAGGTACCGTGTTGGGTGCGGTCCGGGTGTCGTATTCGCTCGCCAATCTGGATGCGCAAATCAACAGCCATCTGGTCACTGCGTCGGCGATTTCGCTGGCGATGTTTGCCGCCGGCCTGTTGGTGGTGAACGTGTTAATGCGCAAGATCGTCGTCAATCCGTTGGTGGCGATGCGCAACGCCGTGAATGCGATTGCCGGCCAGTCGGATTTGCGTAAACGCCTGGTCGTCGAATCGGGCGACGAGATCGGTCAGGTCAGCGAATCGTTCAATTCCATGTTGGCGCATTTTGCCGACAGCTTGGAACAAGTCTCGACCGTCAGCCAGCAATTGGCCACGGCCAGCGACCGCATTGCCGACGTCGCCCGTCAAACCGCGCAGGCCGCCAGCCAGCAGCGGAGCGAGACCGAATCGGTGGTGCGCGCGATCCACGAGTTGGAGTCTTCGGTGCGGGAGGTCCGCAGCGGCGCCAACGGTGCGGCGCAAGCTTCAGTCGAAGCCGACCAGCACGCAGCGCAGGGGGCGGCAACCACCAAAAACGCGATCGACGGCATCTACGGTTTGGTCAACGAAATCGAACGGGCCAGCGAGGTCATCAAACGGCTGGACCAACGCAGCAACGGCGTCGGCGCGGTGCTGGATGTGATCAAAGGTTTGGCCGAGCAGACCAATCTGCTGGCCTTGAATGCGGCGATCGAAGCGGCTCGCGCCGGCGAGCAGGGCAGGGGCTTTGCCGTGGTCGCCGACGAAGTGCGGACCCTGGCCACGCGTTCGCATCAGGCCACCGAGGAAATCCATAAAATCATCGAGCAACTGCAGCACGAGGCCAAAGATGCGGTGAACGTGATGAGCAAGGCCAAAATCAGTGCCGAGCAGCGTCGCGAGCAGGTACAAAGCGCCGACCAGGGTTTGAGTACCATCGCCGAGCGCGTCACCCAAATCCGCCACCTGAACTCGAAAATGTCGGAAGCGGCCGACATTCAAAGCCGGATGGCGCAGCATGTCGGCCAGAGCGTCGGCAACATCGGCCAACTAACCGAGCGCACCTCGCGCGATGCCGAGCAAACCAACGCCGCCATCGGCGAACTGGTGAAACTGGCCGGACAATTGAACCAGTTGGTCGGGCAATTTAAACGCTAGCGTTCCGCTTGCGGATATGGCTTCGGATTCGGTTGCAGGCTTGGGAATCGGCGGTTGGGGCTCTCGCTGAGTTGCGGGAGTCTCCTCCGGGCCGCCGTTGAAGCTCCAACGGTGTTGGATTGTTGCTCAGTGGGAGTATCGGCTGTCGCCAGGAACAGCCGACTGGCGCGGTGTCAGCATCTGGCGGAGAGCGACAATCAGCGCTTGGTCGGCAAATGCCCTGCCATGCCGGTGGTTGCCGGCGGCGGGTTGGTGGCGACCTTAGGGGCTTCGAACCCGAAACTGGCGATGCAATTGACGCCGCCAACCAGTTCGTCGTCGGGATTGGGTAGCGTCATGCGCACGGTGAAACTGCCGCTGGCCGGATCGATTAATGGATCGACTTTGGTAACGGTTGCTTTCACGACTTTCTTGGCCGGCAATTCAGGCCGCACTTCCACTTCCAGGCCAGGCTGAATCAAACCGAAGTATTCGGTAGGGGCAATCAATTCGACGCGTAACGGATTCACTTGGGCTAATTTCATGATGGCGCGATCGCTTACCGATTCGCCCGGCATGGCATAGCGTTCGATAACCACGCCGTCGATTGGGCTTTTGATGGTTTTCACTTCAAGCTGAGCTTTGGCCAGTTCCAAGGCCAGCGCCGCCGAATTTTTACGCTCGGTGGCTTTTTTCAGTTCGATTTCCGCCAGCGCGACTTCGGTTTCGACCTTATCTTTTTCGATTTGAGAAATAACATTGGTGGTGAACAGGCTGCGATAACGGGTTCGATTCCGCGTGGCGTAATCCAATTTCACTTTCTGGTTGCGCAAATCGCTGTTGGTTTCGGCATCGGCCTTGGCCTGATTGAATTTTGCTCGTTCCACCGAGGCCTCCAATTGCACGACCGCCTGGCCTCGGCTGACGCGGTCGCCTTTATCGACTAGCAAGGTCTCCACGATTCCGGCCACCGGGCTGCTCAACTCCACATACATTTCCGGTTTGACCATGCAATCCAGGTTGGCGGCGGAGACGTCAGCACGATTGAGAAGGAGCCCTGGTACTGCGCAGATTAAGAATAGCCGGTTGATTCTACTCATGTCGTTTAAAAAGTGTGGCGATTGCCCTGATTGGGTTGCAGATGCCGCTTTTTAGCAAAAACGCCGGCAGCAGGCTACGGCCGTTATTCGAATTTGCCGGAGAATGCCAGGATGCGCGCCAAATGTTTGTCCTGATGCATTAATCGTTTTCGGACCAGGCGCTGTTGCCGTTCCTTGACCAATTGGGGTATGCGTAACACCATTTTTCCCAAAAAAGGCGGCAAAGGTTCGGCTGCAGCGGTCCAGCCCGCTAAGACCCTGAGCATAGCAGAGGAATAAAACTCCTGCAGGGTGGGGTCTTCAAGGGACAGAATGGCTTCGCAGCTGCCTGGATCGCCCTGGCGCGCGCAACGGCCGTAAAGTTGGCGGTCGATCCGGCGGGATTCGTTGCAGTGAAGCGAGATCACGTGCAACCCTCCCAGTTCCGCCACGCCCAGGCCCAGCCCAATGTCGGTGCCGCGCCCCGCCATATTGGTTGCCACGGTGATGGCATTTAGCTGGCCGGCATGGGCGACGATCTCCGCTTCGTGTTTATCTTGCTCGGCATTCAGTACCCGGTGCGGCAGATTTAGCCGATTCAGCCAGGCGCTGACTTCCAACGATTCGGCCACCGAGCCGGTTCCAACCAAGATCGGCCGGCCCTGCTGGTGCAAGCTGCTGACCCGTTGCAAGAATGCCTGTTGTTTGGCCGTCGTTGTGGCATAAACCCGTTCGGCGAGGAGCAATCTGGTCGATGGGCGGTGGGTTGGCACTTTCACTGTATGGATACCGTAAACGCGGTGCATTTCCGCAGCGACTTCCCGCACCGTACCCGACGTTCCTGCCAGTTTCAGATAACGGCTGAAAAAGCGTTGATAACTGATCCGTGCCAATGGCTCGCGTTGTTCGGAGATCAGATAGCCCTCCTTGGCTTCTATCATTTGTTGCAAGCCCTGTTCCCAGGCTCGGTCAGGCATGACTCGGCCGGTAAACTCATCAATGATTTGGATCTTGTTGTCTTTCACAATGTAGTGTTTGTTGCGTTTGAAGCAATATTCGGCCAGCAAGGCCTGCTTGATCATCGCTTCCCGCCAGCGTTTGTTTTTCCAGACGGGGCCTAAGCCGACCACTAAGTCTGCGATGGTGTTTTCGCCGTGCGGTGTCAGTTCGATGTCCCGGGTTTTGGGAATCATCACAAAGTCTTCGTTAATGAACAGCGATGACGCAACATACAAGGCGTCGCCGTAGGTCTCGGGCGATTCTGCGTTCGGCTTGGTTTGGGTGATGATCAGCGGAGTTTTGGCTTCGTCGATCAATACGCTGTCCGCTTCATCGATGATGGCAAAGCATAAACCGCGCAAGATGAGCGGGCCGGATTGCGCTTGCTTTAGTTCCCGCTGGATTTGCCGAAACTGAAATTTCAACGGTCCGGTGTCTTCCCCCATTTCGATCCGATCGCGCAGGTAGTCGAAGGCAATCTGCTTGTTAGTGGTGTGTACGATCGGCAAGCCATAAGTTTTTCGGCGCTGTTCCAGCTCCATGCCGTCGACCACCGCGCCGGATTTCAGTCCAAGACGCAGGTAGAGCGGCTGCAAAATTTCGGCGTCGCGAGCGGCCAAATAATCGTTTGCCGTGATCACATGTACCGGGATGCCCGCTAATGCAGCGGTGCAGGCCGGTAGGGTCGCGGTCAGGGTTTTACCCTCGCCGGTTTCCATTTCCGCCAACATGCCGTTGATCATCAACCAGCCGCCAAATAGCTGCACATCGAAGTGTCTTTTATTCAAGGTGCGTGCAGCGGTCTCGCGAATCACGGCAAACGCTCGCACGATCAGCCGTTCGGTCAGGCCGTACTTATGCAGTTCCTCGCGTAACTCCAGAATCGCCAGCGTGAGTTGTTGCTCGTTGAAGTGGCTCAAGTGGGTTTCGTGCTGCTTTACCCGGCTGACGATGTACGCTTGGCTGTAACGCTCGCGCCCCAGCCGTTTACGTATTTTGTCGATCAGAACCGCCGCGCCCTGCTCGAAGTCTGTCAAGCGGCTTTCCGGCTTTTGCGGGTAACTGCCGTAGCGCACTCCGGGGCGCATGACTGACTCAGACACTGAATTGCCTCAAAAAGACTTGGCGGATGCGCCGGTAAATCTGGGCCGCAATCGCTTCGCCACCATGATTGATCCGCACGTAGGCGCGAGTGCCTATCGGCAGATTCGTCGGCGCCGAAAAATCCAAGTCGACCAAAAAGATTTTCTGCAGGGTTTGCATTGCTTGCTCGTCTTGCGAGTTGACCCGAATTCTGCCGCCGCCGGTGGTTGCCAATGCCGGGCTGGGCAGGGTATTCGTCGCCTCCGGCGCCAAGCGGATGATGGTGGCAGGGTATTCCCGAAACGGTTCGCTGGCCAAGCGGACGCTGATTTGCGGGACACGTTGGCGAATCAGGCCGATATCGTCCTGGGGCACCGCCATCCGGATCGTCGGGGCCTGCGAATCCAGAATGTAGCCGATCGGTTCGCCGTGTTTTAAAAAACTGCCCGGCAGATCATCGCCATCCGGCAACAGGATGTATCCGGATTTTGCGGCAGTGACGATCATGGCATTGGACTTTGTATTCAAGTGGTCCAGTTCCGATTCGGCAACCCGCAGCGATTCTTTCAGAATTTCGGCTTTGACTAAATCCGCTTCTCTCTCTGCCCGATATTGACTTTGCAATTCGGCGACCCTGGCACGGGCGATTTTGGTCTTTGCTTCTAACGCGTCGTCATGCAGGTAGAGCAGCGCGTCGCCTTGGTTGACCAATTGATTGGGTTTGACCAGTAGTTCGCCGACAAAACCATCTTGTTCGACTTTGATTTGGGCTTCATCCGGCAGCCATACGACGCCTTCTGCCAGCGTGTAATGCGGAATCGGCACAACGCCGATAACTAGTATCAAGCCCGTGGCCAGGCCGGCGGCGGTCAGCAGTGCTTTTTGTTTCTTTCGGCCGAGGGATGGGCTGGTCAAAACGAATTTTACTGCCCTGAACAAAGGCCAGCCGATTTGGAATAGTGCCATAGCGGAGGCGACGACTATTCCCAGGGCAAAGAATTTTTCGGTCAAATAAATGCCGACAAACCATAGCATCGAAAGCCGGTAACTCAACGAAGCCAAGCTATAGACGACGAACCAGGCGGTTTCTCCCGGTGCCGAAGCCGGCGAAGCCACCTGGCGCAAATCGAATAGATAGCGCTGGAAAAAATACGGCCAAATTCGGCTCGAACGCTGATAGAGATTCGGAATGCCGAGCGCGTCTGCCAGGACGTAATAGCCATCGTACTTCAGGAGCGGATTGCCATTGAAGAATAACGATGAAACGCCTCCGGTAAGCATCACGTTGAAGCCGATATCCTGGATTACCCCGATTTCGCTGCCCAGAAATAAGAACAAACCCAGTGCCGCCAGAAACGATTCCACCAAAATACCGGCAGCACTGATCAGAATCCGATCGAATTTGTTTCGCAAATGGTTCGCAGCGGAGACGTTGACATAGGGTACCGGCATGAACAGTAAGAAATTGATGCCCATCTCATGGACTTCGCCACCCTTCAGTTTCATCGCAAAACCGTGGCCGAATTCATGCGCAATTTTGATCAGTGGGTAAAGTAAGAACAGAATCAAAACGTTATAAGGAGCTAACGCATTCAGTTCCAGGTGGTGAGCGATTGCCGCCGAATTGGCGGCGGCTTGCAACAGCGCGGCGAACACAACCAGCAACCAGACCAGACCGAATTTTGGATTGAATAAAATGGCGGCCTTGGCTGCGTGTCTGGCGAGAAACTCGTCCGGATCCCACAGCGCCAATTTCAATGACAGCGGGTTCAGCAGCCGTTGGTTGAGCTTGGTTTGATTCAGCCGGGCTTGGCGCTCGAACAGTTCTTCGGTGTTAACCAAGGCTTCGGTTTGCATCAAATCGGCCTGATGCAACTGGCCGAGCAACTGCACGATGTCCTGCTGGCTCGGAGCATAGTCGCCTAATTGGTGGTTCAGCGCATCAGCAATTTCCTGCACGCTGAGTTTGCCGTCCAACAGGCCGATGAATTGATAGGCCAGGCTATTGAAGCGTTGATGGCGGCCGGTATTGGTGTCTTCCAGGATGTACCAGATCAGCCCCCGATACTCATGGCGATGAATCTCGATATGGCTGTGCAGCCTGGGCCTGAGCTTGGCGACGCGGTACCAATGTGGGCTGAACATATTATCTGACACGGCTGAACCTCTTTGGCGCTATCACCAGGACCAAATCCACAGACGTAACCAAGCCAGCATTTCGTGACTCCAAATCCACAACCAGCTGGCGCGGCCGGTCTCGATTTTGCCGACGCCTTCCATGCCGGGCCTTAACAGCTCGGGGGCGTTTTCCAGGCTGGCTTCGACGCGGAATATGTTTCTCCCGCTATCGGTCTTCGCCACGGCGGTGATTTTTTGGACCACCAGGCTGAACGTTTGACTCGGCATGCTCGCCAGCACCAACGAACCCTTTTGACCTTCGCGCACATACGAAATTGCGCTTTCATCGACTTTGAGGATGATGCGGTAACCCTCCAGCGGCGCGATTTTGAACAAGGTGCTGCCGCGATCCACCGGCGATCCCAGTTTTTGGCTCAAATCGCCCTCGATCACCACCCCATCGAAAGGGGCGGTCAAGACGATCTTTTGCAATTGCTGACGGGTAAGTTCCATTTCCGCGTCGGCCTGATCGATTTGGGCGCTAATCACCCGTACCTTGACCAGATCGCCGCTGGACAATGCTTCGCGATATTCGCGGCGGAACTTCTGTAATTGGCCGTCCAGCTTATTCAATTCCAACTGCAGTTCGGCATCGTCCAGGCTTGCCATCACTTCGCCCTGGCGTACCGTATCGCCGGCGCGTACCGCGGCCGATTGCAAAAATCCGGAAATTGGCGCCGCGACCACACGTTGAATTTTGCCCTCCAGCACGGCGTCGGCCGTCACCCGAAAATCGCCGCGCAGTATCGAGGCAAGCAGCAGAAACACCAGCAGACCAACGCCGGTGAGCTTGAGCCCCAATCCCTTCAATCCGAAAAATTCTTTCAGGCCTTGCTTCAGACTGACGCCCATCTTGGTCGTCAAGGCCTGCTCGTCGATTTTTTTGAGTGCCATGTAGGGCGCGATCAAAGCCAGTGCCTGTTCGCACAGGCGGACGCTGCGGCTGTCGAAGGGGCGCTGTTCGCTACGCAAGAGTGTGACCGCGCCGATGAATTCGCCGCAGTGCAGCATAGGTAGGGTCAATAACGAACCGTAACCGTACTTTCTCGCCACTTCCAGGTGAGCCCGTTGAATGATGGCCGAAACGGTGTTGGGCACCACCACGATGCTATCCTGCTCGATGGCTTCATCCATAGCATCAGCGATCTTTTGCAGCAGATTCGTCTGCGGGTCGAGCTGTGCGTTGTGCGAAATAGCCACGACCTTAGTGTAATTGTCGTGAAATTCGCCAATGGCCACCCGCTCGCAATCCAAGGTCTGCGCCAGTTCCGTCGCCAGCCGAATCAGAACTTCAGGGTAGCTGTTCTGCTCCATGCAGCCGGCCAGCAGGTTTACGACAGCGGCGTAAAAATCGTCGCTCAACTGTGATTGGCCCTGAGCCAATTGCCACCATTGCAGGCTTTGCTGCAACGTGTCGAAAACAGCTTGCTGACGCTCCAAGGCTGAGTGTTGCAACTTGAGGGCGATTACGCCCAATAATGCAGAACCTACCACGACCGGCATGGCGAAAAAGTCGCAACGCGTTTCGTCCGGCTGCAGCGCATCAATGATGCTAGCGGGTTGATTCGTCGCGAGTGCGCGCTGGCAAATCGGCGACAGATCGCCCGGCGTCGCGCCATCCGCAAGCCATTTCGCCACGGGTCGCAATTTTTTGGTGCCGGGCTCCAGCGCCATCAGGGCGGCGGCCTGCGTGTCCGCTACCTGTTGGCACAGGATGTTCAACCATTGCTGAGCGAAGCGGTTACTCATGGCGCTGAAGCTCCCTGATTCGCAACGAAATTCAGTGGGCAGAGCATTTGATAAACCTCATCGAGGTGCTGGGCTATTTCTTGCGCCACCACGTCTTTGGCGTTTGCCGGAATCGGGCCAAATTGGTCATCTTTGAATGGCTCGGCTGCAAGGGTTTTCGAAAAATGCTCGGGTGCGTTGAAAAGTTGTTGGGCAAAGTAGATCAGATAAGTCTCGTTCCGGTAGGGCGGTGCGCTGAGTTCAGGGTGCAGGTAGTGGCCGATAATGTGCGAATAGACTTCCGGCAAATGCCAAAGCCGCGTCAGCTCCGCTCCGAGCTGACAATAATCAAAACCGAATATTTTGCGCTCTTGGGCGTCAATCGGCAGCCCCTGGTCGCGGCTGGTTAGCAATGCTTCGAGAGCTTGCTCCGGTGCTTTGACGAACATGGCGGCATGACCGATTTCAAGTAACAGGCCCAGCGTAAAAAAACGGTTTCCAGCCGGGACGTGACTGAGTCTGGCGATAGTTTGGCAGGCAATCCCCGATTCGATGGCTTGTCGCCAGAACTGGCGTAAATCCAGTACCGGGCTGGGCATATTGCAAAAGGTGCGCATGCATAAGCTGCTCAACAACAAATCATGGAGTTGAATGGTACCGATCAGGCTGATCGCCTCGTCAAGATCTGCGGCCTGGCGCTTGAAACCGAAGAACTCGCTGTTGGCGATGCGGATCATCCGGATGGCTAACATCGGGTCGGTTTGCAAGGCTTTAACGTAATCGTCGATTCTTGCGCCGGGTTTTTCCAGTAAAACCCGGATTTTCAGATAGACCTCAGGCATGGAAATCCTTTCGGCCAGATCGCATAGAAAACGCTGTTCGGCTCTCATGTCGGATTTAGTTCAACATAACCTTTTCCATCTCCCTGCAGACTTCCCGCGTCCGTTCGATGGCTTCTTCCAGTTGTTCCGCAGTGAGCCCTAAATCCTGCAGGGCGTTGGCGGTTTCATCGCCCGTTTGCGTTAGCCCGGCGCGAGCGAAAACAGCTCTTTCGGCACAGCGGTGTACCAGATGCAGCAACGCGGTTTCCTTACGGTAGGTTTCCGCGTGATCCGGAGTGGGTTGGTAATGAACGATATCCTGAAAATGTCCCGGCAATTGCCATTGAGCCATTAGCTTGGCGCCAATTTCGCCATAATGCATTCCTAACAACTGTTCCTCGACCAAATGCAGTTGCCGTTGGCCGGACCGGGCGCTTTCCAATGCGCGTTTGGCCAGTTCCGGTAACTTGGCATAGATCACCAAATGACCGATTTCGTGAAGCAAACCGATCACAAACAAACGCTCGCCTTGGGGGATTTTTAAATGACGTGCCAATAATCGGGTCAATACCGCCGAGAACAAGCTGAAGCGCCAGAATGCTTTCAATGGCACGATTTCGTTAGGCAGTTGCAAGGAGCCGATCGCGGAGGTTGCCAAGACCAAATCGTGCAATTGGCCGATACCCAGCATACTGACGGCTTGATTGAGGCTGCCGATTTTTCCGGGAAAGCCAAAAAAAGCGCTGTTGGCGACTTTAAGTACGGCGACCGTCAAATTGGGGTCGGAACTTACCACCTCGACAAACTGGTCGATATCCGACCTCGGATCGTCGATCAAGGTTCTGAGTCTTTGGTAAATCTCCGGCAGGGAAATCAAGCCTTTGATTTCCTCTAATATTTTCTCAATCGCGCTGGCTTCAGAGGCGGGGGCGACGGGTTTAAGCAACATAATTCTCCAACACGGGCATTAAACAGTCGATGCAGAGTATAGAGGGTAAACGGGAAACTGCGCCGATGCGGTTGCCGCGACGGGGAGGGCCGTCGCCGGGCAAGAGCCAAGGCGGGGTCGGCAAAGTGGCGGGCGATGCGGTTACGTTACCGATTACTCGTCTCAATCACAGACTGAATCTGCCGGAACGGCTAAACTCTGCCTATATCTCGACAGCCGGACATTGATGGTGCCGGCTATTTTCAGTCTACCGGCGTGAGTTTGGGACTATGCATTCGAAATTGCGTCAAACACATTATCACTCCAAACCGATTTTGGAGGAGTTGGAATCCCGGCAATTGTTTTCTGCCGGCGTCGAAGGTCTGCTCACCGAGCCGATGCTGGACCCGAACGCGGTCTATGCCAATGCCAATGCCAATCCGGCACCGGTCGCGGAAACCCAACAGCCGTCGGCACAGAATTCCGGCAATCAAGCTCCCCGCAATGAAATCGTATTTGTCGACACCCGCGTGGACGGCTACCAGACGCTGCTCAACGATATCAAAAGCAGCGACGTCTCCGACCGCAATCTGGAAATCATTGCGCTGGACAGCAACAGTGACGGGATCCAACAAATCAGCCAAGTTCTGGCCGAGCGGGACAACCTGGATGCGGTACACATCATCTCTCACGGTAGCGACGGCAGCCTGGATTTGGGTAACAGCCAACTGAATTTCGACACCTTAATTCGCAATCAGACCGACATCAGCGCCTGGGGCGATTCGTTCAATCAAAACGGCGACATCCTGCTCTACGGCTGTAATGTCGCCGAAACACAGTTCGGCCAGAGCTTTGTCGACTATTTGGCCGGGATTACCAATACCGAAATCGCCGCATCGGAGGATGCTACTGGCAGCGCGGATTTGGGTGGCGATTGGCAGCTGGAATATCAAACCGGCGCCATTGAAAGCCAGGTTGCTGTCAGCGCCAGCCTGCAACAAGAATGGACGGATGTGTTGGCCGTGACAGCCAACGGCACCGTCACCTCTACGCAAGCCACGAATACGACAAGCCTCACCTGGTCCCACACGGTGTCCAACGGTACCGACAGAGCGCTATTTGTCGAAATTGCCGTTGATGGCGTAGGCGCCAGCGTTAACAGTGTCAAATACGGTACCGCCGATCTTGTCCGTGTCGGACGCACGGCCGGCAATCATGCCGTTGAAATCTGGGCATTGGTAAATCCCACCGTGGGCACCAATAACGTGGTCATTACATTTGGCGGAAATACCGACGCGGCAGCGGGCGCGTCGACATTCAATGGCGTGGATCAAACAACACCTTACGGCACTTATGCGGGCAACAGTGGCACAACCGGTTTGCTGGGGGGGACTGGATCGGTCAATGTGGCCAGTGCCACAGGTGATCTGGTTATTGACGTACAGTATTGGAAAGATGCTTTGGCCAGCACGGCAGGCACAGGACAAACGTCGCAATGGACCAGTTCGTCACTCTTGAGTTTGGCAAAGGGCGGGTCTTCTGTGGAGGCGGGGGCAAGCTCGGTGACGATGAGCGGTTCGTCTTTAATTGCCTTTACTGACTGGACGATTGGCGCGGTATCGATCAAAGCTGCAACCGCAGCTCCGGTGGTGACGACGACGGGAACTGCGTTGAGTTACACCGAAAATACTTCAACGGCGGTCGATAATGCCATTACCGTTACCGATTCGGACAGTACCAATCTGGTCGGCGCTACGATTTCGATTTCCTCCGGCTTTGTCAGCGGTCAGGACACCTTGGCGTTTACCAATCAAAACGGCATTACCGGTAGTTGGAACGCCAGCACCGGGATTCTGACGCTGACCGGCAACGCGACCGTCGCCAATTACCAAACCGCGCTGCGCAGTATTACCTACACAAACTCATCCGACGCGCCCAATACCGCGACCCGGACGGTCTCGTTTGTCGTGAATGACGGCTCCAATGCCAGTGCCGCTGCGACAAGGACTATCTCGATTACCGCCGTCAACGACGCGCCCAGCGATCTCTACGCCATTAGCGGTGTAGCCGAATCCAGTCTGATCGGGGTTTATGGATTCACCAACCCAAGCAATCTGGGCCGCGACGCCGCCGGCAACAACGCGCCGATGACCTTATACGGCAATCCGGGCCAGACCACAGGCCCCAGTGGTTCCGGCGCACTCGATCTGGCCGGCGGCACATCCGGTCAGTATGGCGACATTGTCGGGATTACCACCGGCGGCGCCATGACCTTTGCCGCTTCGGTGAAATTCGATAGTACCGGCGATTGGCAGCGGGTGTTCGATTTCGGCCAAACCACTAGCGGTGGAATCGGCAACGTCTATGTCGGTCGGGAATGGAACACCAACAACCTGACCTTCACCATCGAAAAAAATGGCGTATACACCTATCGCGCCACCGCCAATAGTGTCATCACCAATGGCTCATGGCTGCATTTCGCTGCCACGGTGGATACGTCCGGCAATATGAAGCTTTATGTCAATGGCAACCTGGCGGCCTCCACAGCTGGCGTGGCGCTGGAGACAGGCGTTCGCAGCAACAACTTCATCGGCAAATCGCATTGGGGCGGCGACGCGGCGTTTGATGGCGCCATCGACAATTTCGTCGTCGCCAATAGCGTGATGACTGCCAGTCAAGTGGCGGCGCTGTATCAACAAACCAGCGGCTTTACCGTCGCCGAGAACGCCGCCAACGGCACTGTGATTGGCACGGTGGTGGGCTTCGATGTCGATGCCAGCGCCAATCCCAGCTACAGCCTGACAGACAGCGCCGGCGGACGCTTTGCCATCAGTTCCAGCAATGGCACGCTGACGGTAGCGGATGGCTCCTTGCTGAATTACGAGGCCGCCACCAGCCACTCCGTTACCGTGCAGGTCACCGATTCCCTGGGCGCAAGCTATTCGGAAACCTATTCGGTCAACTTGTCGAACGTAGTCGAAGCCCCATCGGCAACCAACCTCAGCGCATCGGAAACCTATACCGAGGACACCGCGCTTAATCTGACCGATATCGTCATCACCCGCGGCGACAGCGCGACCGTTACCGCCACCTTGACTTTGTCCAATGCCGCCGCCGGCAGCTTGAACACCAGCACCTCGGGCGCGGTGACTTCAACCTACAACGCCGCTACTGGCGTCTGGACCGCCAGCGGCGCCGTCGCCGACGTCAACACCTTGTTGGCCGGCCTGACCTTTACCCCGGCAAGCAACTTCAACAGCAATTTCACCATCGCCACCAGCGTCAGCGACGGTGTGCTAGCGGCAGTGACCGGCACCAAAGCCATGACCGGCACGGCGGTCAATGACGCCCCCGTTCTCACCTTCATCAGCGGCAATTTTAATTATCCCGAGAATTACGGGGCTGTCATCGTGTCAAGCAGCGCGACTGTCACTGATGTGGATTCGGCGAATTTCGATACCGGGCAGATGAGGGTCTATTTTTCCGCCAACGGCCAAGCAGAAGATCGTATCGGTATTCAAAACCAAGGCTCCGGAGCCGGCCAGATTGGTGTGTCGGGTACCAATGTCAGCTATGGCGGCGTTGTGATTGGCACCTACACCGGTGGAACCGATGGCAGTACGCCGCTGGTGGTGACCTTTAATGCCAATGCGACAGTCGAGGCGGTACAAGCCTTGGCACGCAGCATTACCTACCAGAATGTGTCCGACAATCCATCGACGGCGGTCAGAACCATGGCCGGCTATGTGACCGACGGAGACGGCGGTACCAGCAATATTGTTTCGGGCACCCTAACCATAATTCCAGCCAATGACGCTCCGGTGATCTCCGCCGTCGAAGCCACGACGCTGGCGTATACCGAGAACGGCGCCGCGACGGCGATTACCTCTACGCTGGCACTTACCGACGTGGATAACGCCAATCTGAGCAGCGCCACGATAAGCATCAGCGGCAATTTCGTTGCCGGGCAGGACGTGCTGGCTTTTACCAGCCAAAACGGCATCACCGGCAGTTGGAATGCAACCACCGGTGTGTTGACGTTGACTGGCAGCGCCAGCGTCGCCAATTATCAAACCGCACTGCGCAGTGTCACTTACGTCAATACCTTCGACAATCCCACTACCACGACCCGCACTGTATCTTTCACTGTCAATGACGGTGCCGCCAACAGTAACAGTTTAACGCGGGCTATCTCTGTGGCGTCCGTAAACGACGCCCCCAGTTTTTCGGTTGGCAACGGTCGCAATTTCACCGTTATGAGCGGCATGCAATTCGGCAATGCGGTCACCCAGCAAGCCGACGGCAAATACATTTTGGTGGGTTGGAGCGACGGCGCCGGAACACGAGATTTTGCCGTGGCTCGTTACAACACGGACGGTACGCTCGATACCAGTTTTGGTAGCGGCAACGGTTACGTGATTACCGCCATTGGCAGTGGCGCGGACGAAGCGCAAGACGTGCAAGTGCTGGCGAATGGCAAGATTTTGGTGCTGGGTTATTCCGTGAATGGTGTTGGATACGATGTGGCCCTGGTGCAATACAACGCCGACGGCACATTAGACACCAGTTTCGGCGGTGGCACCGGCAAGGCGGTATCCGGTTTATCTGGATCGGATGATGGCTATAGCTTTGCGGTGCAAAGCGACGGCAAAATTTTGGTTGCCGGCAGCTATGGCAACGATTTCATGCTGATGCGGTTTAACAGCAATGGTTCTGTTGATACCAGCTTTGGTACATCGGGTGTGGTTACTACCGATTTTAGTGGTGGCTCGGACACTGCCCGCAGCATGGTCGTACAAGCCGATGGCAAAATCGTCCTTGCCGGCCAAGCCTATAACAGCACTACCTACGCTGACTTTGCCGTAGCCCGCTACAACAGCAATGGTTCGTTGGATACCAGCTTCAACGGCACGGGCAAGGTCACTATTGATGTCGGCACCAACAGCACGGATCAGGGCTACGGCGTTGCGTTGCAATCTGACGGAAAAATAGTACTGAGTGGTTTTACCAACGCGGCGGGTACCACCGACAATGCGTTGGTCCGGCTGAACGCTAATGGCTCCCTGGATACCAGTTTCGGCGGCACCGGCAAAGTAATCGTTGCGATCGGCAGTGGCAGTGACTTTGCTTTGGATGTAAAAATCCAGTCTGACGGCAAAATCCTGACCAGCGGCTATTCCAGCGGCTCGGGCAATGATTTCAGCGTGGTGCGCTATAACAGTGACGGCACATTGGACACGACTTTTGGCGGTACCGGAAAAGTAACGACCAATTTCAATGCCACGACCGATGACCGGGGAACTCGGCTGTACTTGCAGGGCGACGGCAAAATCGTGGTTGCCGGCTCGACGGACCAAAGCGGCAGTTACGATCTGGCTATTGCGCGTTATAACAGCGACGGTTCGCTGGATACCTCCTTCAATGCTACCACCAATACCCTGGGCAGTACGATCAGCTATACCGAAAATGCGGCGGCTGTGGTTATTGATAGCGATGTACAGATTTTCGACAGCGAATTGTCATCAAGCAATTTTAATGGCATGACGCTGAGCATCGTTCGCAATGGCGGCGCCAACAGCCAGGATGTTTTCGGCGCGAGCGGCAGCCTTGCCACGTTGACGGAAGGCGGCAATCTAACGGTCGGTGGCGTTATTATTGGTACAGTAACCACCAACAGCAACGGCACATTGCTGCTGACGTTCAACAGCAATGCCACCAACACGCTGGCCAATTCGGCGATCAGGCAAATTACCTACCGCAACACCAGCGATGCGCCACCTGCCAGCGTGCAATTAAACTGGACCTTGAACGACGCTAACGCGGGCACCCAAGGTAGCGGCGGGGCGTTAACGGGCAGCGGGATTACCACGGTCAACATCACGGCGGTCAACGACGCGCCAGTGATTTCCGCCGTCGAAGCCGCCTCGTTGGCATATACCGAGAACGCTAGCGCTACGGTGGTTACTGCAACGCTGACTCTGGCGGATCTTGACAACGCCAACCTGACCGGCGCCACGGTACAAATCACCGGAAACTTCGCCACCGGCCAGGACGTGCTGGCATTCAGCGATCAAAACGGCATCACCGGCAGTTGGAATGCCACCACCGGTACGCTGACTTTATCCGGTTCGGCCACCGTCGCCCAGTACCAGACCGCGCTGCGTTCTGTTACCTACCAGAACACCAGCGATACTCCATCCACCGCCAGCCGCACCGTGAGTTTCAGCGTCACCGATGGCACAACCGCCAGCAACGTGGCGACGCGGAGCATAGCGGTCACAGCAGTCAACGATGCGCCGACATTCAGTAACCTGAATGGCACGCCTACCTTTATCGAAAACGGTGCCGCGGTGGTACTCGATGCCGACGTCAGCCTGTTCGATACCGAGTTGTCGGCTGCCGATAATTTCAGCGGTGCAACCCTCACTTTGGCCCGTCATGGCGGCGCCAACGCCGATGATGCCTTGGCTTTTGACGGCATCACCGTGACCGTCAGCGGGACCGACGTGTTTGTCAGCGGCGTGCAGGTTGGTACCTACACCTTTAGCGGCGGCCAGATGGACATCACCTTCGGCGCCAATGCAACCAGTGCGCGGGTCAACACCTTGATGCGCAACATCGTCTATTGGAGCTGGAGCGATGCGCCGCCGGCCAGCGTGCAGATCGACTGGACCTTCAGCGATGCCAACGCCGGCAGCCAAGGCAGCGGCGGCACGCTGACAGCCACCGGCAGTACCACGGTAAGCATTACCGCCGTCAATGATGCGCCGGTGCTATCGGCTATAGAAGCCACGACATTGGCCTATACCGAGAACGGCAACGCTACGGCGATAACCGCGACGCTGGCATTGAGCGATGCCGACAACGCCAACTTGACCGGCGCCACGGTACAAATCACCGGCAATTACGCGTCCGGACAAGACGTGCTGGCGTTAAGCGATCAAAACGGCATTACCGGCAGTTGGGACAGCAACACCGGCACGCTGACCTTGTCAGGCAGCGCCAGCGTGGCCCAGTATCAAAGCGCACTGCGTTCGGTGACCTATCAAAACACCAGCGATGCACCGTCCACCGCCAGCCGCACCGTAAGTTTCAGCGTCACCGACAGCACGACATCAAGCAATACCGTAACGCGTAGCCTCTCGGTGGCGGCGGTCAACGACGCGCCAACGGCAACGATTACCCCGGCCAGCTATAGTGCCACCGAACAAACCAGCCTGACCTTACACGGTACCGGGCTGAGTATCGCCGATGTCGATGCCGGCAGCGCTAGCGTGCAGGCAACCCTATCGGTGGTATCCGGCACCTTGACGGCCAGCGCCGGCACGACGGGGGTGACCGTATCCGGCTCCGGCACCAGTTCAATCACTTTGACCGGCAGCCTCAGCCAAATCAACAACCTGCTGGCCGGGAATGCCAGCGGCTCGCTGAGCTATATCATCAATTCCGATACCCCGCCGGCCAGTGATACTTTGACCCTGAGCGTCAACGACCAGGGCAATACCGGCTCGGGCGGCGCGCTGACCGGTTTTGATGTGGCTACGATCGATATCACGGCGGTCAACGATGCACCGGTCAATACCGTTTACGGCGATGGCACCATTGTGCCGGAAGACTCGGTGATTCAATTGCTGGGCTCGGTGGTGATCGCCGATGCCGACAGCGGTTCGGGTACGCTGACCACCACACTGTCAGTCAGTGCAGGCGCCGGGGTGCTGTCCGCAATATCCGCCGCCGGTGTGACGATCAGCGGTAGCGGCACCAATACTTTGACACTGTCCGGCGACGTCGCTTCGATCAATGCCTTTTTTGCCTCGGCGGCCACCGCACCAGTGTTTACCGCGACGGCCGACTATAACGGCGCGGTTTCTTTTACCGTGGTGACCACGGACAACGGCAATTCCGGCAGCGGCGGCGCCTTGTCGGACAGCGATACCATCAGCGGTTCAATCTCGGCCGTTGCCGACATCATTAACGACAGCGTTACCACCAATGAAGATACCCCGGTGACCTTCAACCCGCTGGCTAACGATACCTTCGAAAATGCCGGCCGTTATATTTCTGCTATCGACGGCACCAGCGTCAGTAGCGGCCAAACGGTCGCCATCACCGGCGGCAACGTCACTTTAAATGCCAACGGCAGCTTGACCTTCACGCCCACCGCCAACAGCAACGGCGCGACTAGCTTCAGCTATACCGTGACATCAGGAGTTACCACCGAGACCGCAACCGTTGCGCTGACGATCAATCCGGTCAACGACGCCCCGGTGCTGACCAGCGCCAGCCTCACCTTGAACGAGGGTCAAACCGTCACCCTGACGGCGGCTAACTTCGGTGTGACCGATCCTGATAACAGCAGTTTTACCTACACGCTTAGCAGCATCTCGGGTGGTTATTTCCAGCTGACGACCAATCCCGGCGTCGCCGTCACCAGTTTCACCACCGCCCAACTCGGCGCTGGTCAGGTGCAGTTCGTCGATGACGGCAACGAAGTGGCGCCGAGCTTCAGCGTGACGGTGAGTGATGGCTCGGCGAATTCCAATACGCTGGCGGCAACCGTCAACTATACCGCTGTCAACGACGCGCCGACAGACATTGTCGCGACGCGCTATCTGTCAGATCAGAGTTATCAGAGTCAATCGATGTATGACTTGACCATAAATACCGGGCATAGCGGTTATGGCATTGTCCTGGACGGGGTCAATTACGCACGGGGCTTGGGCACCCATCCAGGTCCCGCCGGCAATGGTTACGGTTATGTCGATTACGCAGTTAACGGCGCCACGTCGTTCAAGGCCACAATCGGCATCAACGATTACCAAACCGGCTTGTATGGTAGTGTGCGTTTCTATGTTTATGTCGATGGCGTACAGACCTATAGCAGTGGAGTTCTGGATTCCGCCAGCACACCTATTGACCTGAACATTAGCGTTGCCGGCGCCAGCACGATAAGGCTGGCGGTCGACAACGCCAATAACGGCAATGCGTTCGATCACGGTGTTTGGGCGAACGCCCGCCTGGAAGGCGGTAGCGTAGCACTAAGCAGCATTGCCGAGAATGCCGCTAATGGCGCGGTGGTAGGTACAGTGGTGGGTTTGGATAATGACCCGCATGAAAACTGGAGTTATGCACTCACTGATAACGCGGGCGGCCGTTTTGCGATCAACACTGCTACCGGCCAAATCACGGTAGCCGACGGCAGTCTGCTTAACTATGAGGCTGCCGCCAGTCACAACATTACGGTTCGCGCAACCGACACCGGCGGGCTGAGCGTCGACAAAACATTTACCCTCTCGCTAACCAATGTTAACGAGGCACCCGTTATCAATAGCGCGTCGCTAAGCTTGAACGAAGGCGATACCGTCACCTTGTCCGCCGCCAATTTCGGCGTGACCGATCCGGATAACAGTAGCTTTACCTACACGGTCAGTAGCGTCAGCGGCGGCTACTTCCAACTCACGACCAACCCCGCTGTCAGTGTCACCAGCTTCACCAGCGCCCAGCTCAGCGCTGGTCAAGTCCAGTTCGTCGATGACGGCAACGAGGTCGCCCCAAATTTCAGTGTCACGGTCAATGACGGCGCGCTAGATTCCAACACTTTGGCGGCTACGATCAATTACACGGCCGTCAACGACAACGCCCCGGTGATCAGCTCGGGCAGCACAGCAAGCGTGAATGAGAACAGTACCGTCAGCACGGTGGTCTACACCGCCAGCGGCAGCGATGCCGACGGCAACGCGCTGACCTGGAGTTTGAGTGGTACCGATGCGGCCTTGTTGAGCATCGACGCCACCACCGGGGCCGTCACCCTCAACGCCCCGGCCGACTACGAAACTAAGACCAGCTACAGTTTCAATGTAGTAGCCAGTGACGGCACCTTTAGCAGCAATCAGGCCGTGACCTTGGCGGTCCACAACCTCAATGACAACGCGGTCGTGGGGCCGACCGACGCTAACAACAGTGTAAATACGGTGGCCGAGAACGCCGCCAATGGCACGGTCGTCGGTATTACCGCGCTGGCCTCCGATGCCGATACCGGTGCCACGATCAGTTACAGCCTGACCGACAATGCCGGCGGCCGCTTCGCCATCGACAGCACGACCGGTGTCGTCACCGTCGCTGACGGCAGTTTGCTGGATTACGAGACCGCCACCAGCCACAGCATCACGGTGCTGGCGACCAGTTCGGATGGTTCGACCAACAGTCAGACCTTCAGCATTGCTGTGACCAATGTCAACGACAATCCGGTCTCCGCTGTCAGTGACAGCGATACCAGTCTTAACACCATCAGCGAGAACGCCGCCAATGGCACGGTCGTCGGGATTACCGCCCTGGCCTCCGATGCCGATACCGGTGCCACGCTCAGTTACAGCCTGACCGACAATGCCGGTGGCCGCTTCGCCATCGACAGCACGACCGGTGTCGTCACCGTCGCCAACGGCAGTTTGCTGGATTACGAGACCGCCACCAGCCACAGCATCACGGTGCTGGCGACCAGTTCCGATGGCTCGACCAATAGTCAGACCTTCAGCATTGCCGTGACCAATGTCAACGACAATCCGGTCTCGGCGGTCAGTGACAGCGATACCAGTCTTAACACCATCAGCGAGAACGCCGCCAATGGCACGGTCGTCGGCATTACCGCCCTGGCCTCCGATGCCGACACGGGTGCCACGATCAGTTACAGCCTGACCGACAATGCCGGTGGCCGCTTCGCCATCGACAGCACGACCGGTGTCGTCACCGTCGCTGACGGCAGTTTGCTGGATTACGAGACCGCCACCAGCCACAGCATCACGGTGCTGGCGACCAGTTCCGATGGCTCGACCAATAGTCAGACCTTCAGCATTGCTGTGACCAATGTCAACGACAATCCGGTCAGCGCCATCACTGACAGTAACGCCACGGCCAACAGTGTGGCGGAGAACGCCGCCAATGGCACGGTCGTCGGCATTACCGCGCTGGCCTCCGATGCCGATACCGGTGCCACGATCAGTTACAGCCTGACCGACAATGCCGGCGGCCGCTTCGCCATCGACAGCACGACCGGTGTCGTCACCGTCGCCAACGGCAGTTTGCTGGATTACGAGACCGCCACCAGCCACAGCATCACGGTGCTGGCGACCAGTTCGGATGGTTCGACCAACAGTCAGACCTTCAGCATTGCTGTGACCAATGTCAACGACAATCCGGTCTCCGCTGTCAGTGACAGCGATACCAGTCTTAACACCATCAGCGAGAACGCCGCCAATGGCACGGTCGTCGGGATTACCGCCCTGGCCTCCGATGCCGATACCGGTGCCACGCTCAGTTACAGCCTGACCGACAATGCCGGTGGCCGCTTCGCCATCGACAGCACGACCGGTGTCGTCACCGTCGCCAACGGCAGTTTGCTGGATTACGAGACCGCCACCAGCCACAGCATCACGGTGCTAGCGACCAGTTCGGATGGTTCTACGAACAGCCAAAGCTTTACGATCGCTGTCAGCAACCTGAATGACAATCCGGTCTCTACAGTCAGCGACAGCAACGCCACGGCCAACAGTGTGGCGGAGAACGCCGCCACCGGCACCGTGGTGGGTGTCACGGCTCTGGCCAGCGATGCCGATGCCGGTGCCACGATCAGTTACAGCCTGACCGATAATGCCGGCGGCCGCTTCGCCATCGACAGCACGACCGGGGTGGTTACCGTCGCCGATGGCAGTTTGCTGGACTACGAGACCGCCACCAGCCATAGCATCACCGTGTTGGCGACCAGTTCCGACGGCTCGACCAATACTGAAAGCTTTACGATTAATCTCAGCAACCTCAACGACAACCCGGTCGGCACCCTCACGGACAGCAACGCCACGATCAACAGCGTGGCGGAGAACGCCGCCAACGGCACCGTGGTCGGCATCACCGCCCTGGCGACCGATGCCGATAGTGGCACGACGCTCAGCTACAGTCTGAGCGACAACGCCGGCGGCCGCTTCGCCATCGACAGCAGCACCGGTGTCATCACCGTCGCCGACGGCAGTTTGTTGGATTACGAGACCGCCACCAGCCATAGCATTACAGTGCTGGCGACCAGCAGCGACGGTTCAACGAACAGCCAAAGTTTTACGATCGCTGTCAGCAACCTCAACGACAATCCGGTCAACACCCTCACCGACAGCAACGCCACCGCAAACAGTGTGGCCGAGAACGCGGCCAGCGGCACGGTCGTGGGTGTCACCGCCCTGGCGACCGACGCCGACAGCGGCGCCACGCTCAGTTACAGCCTGACCGACAATGCCGGCGGCCGCTTCGCCATCGACAGCAATACCGGTGTCGTCACCGTTGCCGACGGCAGCTTGCTGGACTACGAGACCGCCACCAGTCATAGCATCACGGTGCTGGCGACCAGCAGCGACGGTTCAACAAACAGTCAAAGCTTTACGATCAATGTCGTCAACCTCAACGACAACCCGGTCTCGTCAGTCAGCGACAGCAACTCCACCGCCAACAGTGTGGCCGAGAACGCCGCCAATGGCGCGTTAGTCGGCATCACCGCCTTGGCCACCGACGCCGACAGCGGCGCGTCTATCAGCTACAGCCTCAGCGACAATGCCGGCGGCCGCTTCGCCATCGACAGTAGTACCGGTGTCGTCACCGTTGCCGACGGCAGTTTGCTGGACTATGAGAGCGCCACCAGCCATAGCGTCACGGTGCTGGCGACCAGTTCGGATGGCTCAACGAACAGTCAGACCTTCAGCATTGCCGTGACCAATGTCAACGACAATCCGGTCAGCGTAGTCACCGACAGCAACGCCACGGTCAACAGCGTGACTGAAAACGCCGCCAACGGCGCAGTGGTCGGCATCACGGCTCTAGCCACCGACGCCGACAGTGGCGCGACCATCAGTTACAGCCTCAGCGACGATGCCGGCGGCCGCTTCGCCATCGACACCAGTACGGGTGTCGTCACCGTCGCCGACGGCAGTTTACTGGATTACGAAACTGCCACCAGTCATAGCATTACCGTATTGGCAACCAGCAGTGATGGTTCATCGAACAGCCAAAGCTTTACGATCGCTGTCACCAACCTGAACGACAACCCGGTCTCTACAGTCAGCGACAGCAACGCCACCGCAAACAGTGTGGCCGAGAACGCCGCCAACGGCACTGTGGTAGGCATCACGGCTCTAGCCACCGACGCCGACAGCGGTGCCACGATCAGTTACAGCCTAAGCGACGATGCCGGCGGCCGCTTTGCCATCGACAGCAGCACCGGTGTCGTCACCGTCGCCGACGGCAGTTTGCTGGACTATGAGAGCGCCACCAGCCATAGCATCACCGTGTTGGCGACCAGTTCCGACGGCTCGACCAATACTGAAAGCTTTACGATTAATCTCAGCAACCTCAACGACAACCCGGTCGGCACCCTCACGGACAGCAACGCCACGATCAACAGCGTGGCGGAGAACGCCGCCAACGGCACCGTGGTCGGCATCACCGCCCTGGCGACCGATGCCGATAGTGGCACCACCATCAGCTACAGCCTGACCGACGATGCCGGCGGCCGCTTCGCCATCGACAGCAGTACGGGTGTCGTCACCGTCGCCGACGGCAGTTTGTTGGATTACGAAACGGCGACCAGCCACAGCATTACGGTACTGGCAACCAGTTCGGACGGTTCCACCAACAGTCAGACCTTCAGCATCGCCGTGACCAATGTCAACGACAATCCGGTCAGCATCATCACCGACAGCGATACTGCTCTCAATACAATCAGTGAGAACGCCGCCAATGGCACGGTCGTCGGCATTACCGCCCTGGCGAGCGATGCCGATGCCGGTGCCACGATCAGTTACAGCCTCAGCGACGATGCCGGCGGCCGCTTTGCCATCGACAGCAGCACCGGCATCGTCACCGTTGCCGACGGCAGCTTGCTGGATTACGAGACCGCCACCAGCCACAGCATTACGGTGTTGGCGACCAGTTCGGATGGCTCGACCAACAGTCAGACCTTTAGCATTGCCGTGACCAATGTCAACGACAACGCCCCGGTTCTAAGCAGTGCCAATATGACGTTAAGCGAAGGTCAGACAGTGACTCTTGCCGCATCCAACTTTGGCGTCAATGATCCGGATAACACCAGTTTTAGCTATATTGTGAGCAATGTTAGCGGCGGTTATTTCCAAATAGCCAGTAATCCAGGGGTCGCCATCACCAGCTTCACAACCGCCCAGCTAGTCGCCGATCAAATTCAGTTTGTCGACGACGGCGATGAAGTGACGCCGAGCTTCAGTGTTACGGTCAATGATGGCGCGTTGGAATCCAATACCGTGGCCGCGACGATCAACTATACCGGCGTCAACGATGCGCCAGTCATCGGTAGCGCGACACTGACCTTGAGCCAAGGCCAGACCGTTACGCTGAGTGCCGCCAATTTCGGCGTCAGCGACCCTGATAGCGCCAGCTTCACTTACACAGTCTCCAGCGTCAGTGGCGGTTACTTCCAATTGACCGGTAACCCCGGTGCCAGCGTCACCAGCTTCAGTAGCGCCCAGTTGGCTGCCGGCCAAGTGCAATTTGTCGACGACGGCAATGAGGTGGTTCCGAATTTCAGCGTCACCGTCAACGATGGCGGCGCGAGTTCTAACCTGGTGAATGCCGAAATTACCTACTCAAGTAGTGATGATAAGACAAACGGTTTTCGTGAAATAATTAGATACAATCAGACAAATGGTTCGGATCGTAAAGATCAAACCGAGCAGTCTGTAGGCGATAAAGTACTAAGTTCCGCCGCTATTTTCGATCAAGTTAATAATGTTTTTGGCGAAAGTGTTGCTGTTACTCAAATAGTCAATAATGAGATTGAAGGGATAAATAATGTTGATATTTTAGTTTCGGTGGATCAAGGCTCATCGGAAGTTGACAAAAATAATGTCAAGTTATCAGCTTATGTGCAGGATAATCTATTGCAGGAACAACGTCGCGATATCGTCAGAAAACAGAACTTTCAATTAAAAAACTCCGCTTTGGAGCAATACAGCACCGATACCGAATCTGTCCTTTCCGAACAAGAGGAAATAGAGTTTTGGAATAGATTGGATCACATTCGCCAGCAGATGAGCGATCCTGACGCCGTTGCGGATGCTAACCCGGTAAACGTTAAAATCATACTGGGTACTAGCGCGAGCCTGACTGCCGGTTTTGTGAGCTGGATACTACGCGCAGGATCGCTGATGGCGAGCTTTATGTCTACCGTGCCGTTGTTGAAACGGTTTGATCCTTTGCCGGTTCTAAGATCCGCCAGGAAAGATGCGGATTCTGTAGACGGAAGCAAAAAAGATCAATCATCAAACCCGGCCGACTCGGAAGATAGCGATAAATAAGTATCGATTTATTTGGGTTTAGTATTTTGCCGTAGTTTTTTTAATATCATGGATTCAGTAAAAAATACCATTGGCGTTTTGTTGCCGGCAATGCGAATAAGTTTTGCATTGGTAATGCTGGCAATCTGCTTGTTATTTGCAGCGGAAATGCTGGGGTTTATGCCTGATAAGTCTAAATTTCTATTAGAATCGCGCAAGCATGTTAGCGAGTCTCTGGCAATTCAGTTTTCCACTTTGGCTGCTGATCAAGATCCTCAAAAAATAGAGAGGATGCTCAATTTATTGATTAAGCGTAATTCCGATATTTTATCTTCCGGTATTCGGCTCCAGAATGGAGAATTGATTTTTCAAACTGGGGACCATAGCCAGGAGTGGCGCGATTACGATAGTCAAAAATCGACCTCGACTTATTTGGTGGTTCCAATTTATCGAAATTCTGAAAAATGGGGCGAAATCGAATTTAAATTTGTACCGATATCCGGTGAGTCGTTATCGGATTTTCTTGAACACCCCAGCTTTAAAATAGCGATATTTTTTCTGGTCGTCGGCTTCTTTATTTATCTGGCGTTCATGCTCAGAACTTTAAAAATGCTTGATCCGAGTGCCGTGATTCCGGATCGGGTCAACGCGGCTTTCGATACGCTGGCAGAGGGGGTCATTATCATCGACGAGCGGCAGCAAATTGTTCTGGCGAATCGCTCGCTGCTGCAGAAAATCGGCAGTCCTATCGGTGCCTTACTCGGCAAAAATGCTTCCAAACTGAATTGGAAAAGTGCGGATGAAACCGACTCCGAGGTTTATTTACCTTGGCAAACCGTGCTGAAATCAGGGAAAAGTTCCAAAGGCGCTCATCTGAAGTTGGTGAATCCCAACGGCGAAAGCTTTAAATTTGCGATCAACGCCTCGCCGATTTGGGGTGGGAACGATACCGCGCAAGGCGTGTTGATAACACTCGACGATATTACGGAGCTGGAGGAGCGTAACAGTCGGCTACAGACCATGGTCAACAGGCTTGAAGAGAGTCAGGCGCAAGTCCAACAGCAGAATAAGGAATTGCATTTTCTCGCGACCCGCGATTCGCTGACTGGCTGCTTGAACCGTCGCGCTTTTTTCGAACTTTTCGATAAATCCTTTAACGAAGCCTTACAAAACGACCTTGAGCTGTCTTGCGTCATGGTGGACATTGATCACTTCAAGGCGGTAAACGACAACTACGGCCATGCGACCGGAGATGTGGTCATCAAGCTGCTGGCCGAGGTGCTGACCACCAATACCCGCAAGGTCGACTTGGTGGGGCGCTATGGCGGCGAGGAATTTTGCCTGGTGTTGCCCGGTTTGAGCGTGCAGGAGGCCGTTACGGTTGCAGAGCGGATTCGTCTGCGGATTAAGGCTGAATCGGCCGCTCGCTTCGAAAATGGACCCTGGGTTACCGCCAGCCTGGGGGTGGCCGGCATTGTCGACAAACCGACCGATCCAGCGGAATTGAACAAGTTTGCCGACGAGGCGCTCTATGTTGCCAAGGAATCCGGTAGAAACAGAGTGGTGCGCTGGCAGTTAAAAAATCAGTTTTCCGAAAACGCGAAACCGGAAACGCCTCTGCCAGAGAGTCAGCCGGCTACCGGCAACGATACCGCTTTCACAAGCGGCACCGTTTCCGCGTTGCAATCCCGTGTCGACGAACTGGAACTGATCGCGTCGCAGATTTCCAGCGAACTCGATTATTCCAAGCATTATGACCAACTGACCGGTTTGCCCAATCAGGTTTTGTTCTACGACCGGGTGCGCCAAGTCATCGAGCGGGGGCAACGCTATAGTCATTTGGCGGCGATATTCGTGGTCGATATCGGTATGTTCGGCATGATTAATGCGTCCTTGGGGAGTGTCGCCGGCGACCATATTTTGCAAGAAGTTGCCAATCGGCTGAATTCTACCTTCAGAAAAAGCGATGACATCTCGCGGCTAACGCTCTCTCGGATCGGTGGGGACGTGTTTGCGGTCTTGATCCCCGAGTTGCCTAATAAAGAGGTCATCACTTGGATGGTCGAGCGCTTGATGGCGGCCTTGGCGACGGCGATCGAAGTCGAGCAAACCAGTATTTACCTTACCAGTCACGTCGGCATCAGCGTATATCCCGCCGATGCCAGTACGGTAGACAGCTTAATCAACAACGCGATTGTCGCGAAAACCTTTTGCAAAAAGACAACATCCGAAACCGGTTTCCAGTTTTTCGACAACCACATGCAGGATCTGTCGATCCGGCATTTGCGTCTGGATAAGGAGATACGCAACGCGATTCAAAACCAGGAATGGGAGTTGTTTTATCAACCGAAAATGGACATCGCCAACAAAACCATTGTCGGGGTGGAAGCTTTGATTCGTTGGCGGCACCCTAGCCGTGGGCTATTGGCGCCGTTCGAGTTTATCGATTTTGCCGAGCAGCGGGGTTTGATTGTCGCGATTGGAGAATGGGTGATCCGAGCCGCGTGCGAAAAGTTGAAGTATTGGAGCGAACTGGGATATTCGGACCTTTGTATTGCGGTGAATTTATCCCCGGTGCAACTAAAGCAAGACGATTTTGTTGACAGGGTTTTTGCCATCATTGCGGAGTATCAGATTTCGCCGCGGCAACTGGAATTAGAAGTAACCGAAACCACCCTGATGAGTAACTTTCAGGCGGCATTGACCTCGCTAAAGCGGCTCAGCAGCAGAGGAATTGCAATATCGATTGATGATTTTGGCACGGGTTATTCCTCTCTCAGCTATCTGAAAAATTTGCCGGTCGATAACCTCAAAATCGATCGCTCTTTTATCAAAGATCTATGCCACGACGAGAATGATCAAAAAATCGTCAAGATGTTGATCAACATTGCCCACTCAATGAGTATGATCGTGATTGCCGAAGGCGTGGAAACACAGGGCCAGTTCGATATTCTGGCCGACTACGGTTGCGACGAAATTCAGGGATATTTGCTCAGCCAACCAGTACCTGCCGGGGAAGTGATACACATGTTGGCTAAAGGACGGCCCAATTAGGTATCTGATTTCGCCGGCTAACATCGCTCGGCCGCTCTGGACAACAGACGGCGTTCAAAATCGGCGATTGACCCGGATTGAACGAGCGCTTATCTCGGTGCCCATGAGTTCCTTACCCGCCCCTGTTTCAACACTTGATTCCGTTGGGCTGATAGGGCCAAGCCCTGAGGGCAATGTCGTTAAGTTAAGCCGCTCGTGGTGAACTTGTCGAACCATGAATGGCTTAACCATTCGCCCTTCGACGGGCTCAGGCCCAACGGTTAAACCTAAACTTAACGACATTGGCCCTGAGGGGGCGTCTTTCGACAGGTTTAGCCTCCGCAAAAGCGCAAAGGCAATCAGTATTCCGGGCCGGGTGAATAGTGAGCCAAGCGCAGTCGGGGGACGGAAACCGTCACGCCGATGTAACAAACGCCGGATAAAGTTGAGAATCCGATCACAAGATTTTCAACCATTCAGGAATCCGTTATGCGTGTTACACCCAGTTTGCTGATGGCCGGTTTACTGCTGGCCGATACCGTTTCCGCCGCGCCGACCTTCGTCAACGGTTTGGCAATTTCCGGCGCTACCGCCGACCAGTTCGGCAGCAGCGTCAACGACGGCCGGGTCGGCTTCTTTTCCGACATTTATTACGACACCCACCGTAACGAGTGGTGGGGCCTGTCCGATCGCGGTCCGGGCGGCGGCAGCTTGAACTACGAAACTCGGGTGCAGCGCTTCACGCTGGACATCAATCCGGTATCCGGTGCGATTTCGAACTTCCAGATTGCGCAGACTTTGAAATTCAACAAAAACGGTGCGGCCCTGAACGGCTTGGCGCCCAATCCGACCAACGCACTGGGTAACGCTTTCGATCCGGAAGGCATTGTGGTCAATCCCAAAAACGGCAATTTACTGGTGTCCGACGAGTACGGCCCGTCGCTGTACGAAATCGACCGCAATAGCGGCGCCGTCGTCAAAACCTACGCCACACCGGCCAATCTGATGCCGCGCAATGCCGCCAGCGGCGTCGCCAATTACGCCGCCGATACCGGCAACAACTCCGGCAAACGCAACAATCGCGGCTTCGAAGGCTTGGCCGTCAGCCCGGACGGCAAATATGCGTTTGCAATGTTGCAAAGTGCGATGTTGGACGAAGGCGCCAGCAGCGGTTCCGTTAACCGTATCGTCAAATTCGATACCGCGACCGGCGAGGCCGTAGCGCAATACGCCTACCAAATGAAACGCTCCGGCCAAGGCCAGGGCGTGTCGGCGCTGGTGGCCCTGAACGACCACGAGTTTTTGGTGTTGGAACGTAACAACCGCGGCGTCGGCGTCGGCGCCGATTTGGCGACCGCCGATAAGGAAGTTTATAAAATCGATTTGACCGGCGCTAGTGACGTCTCGGGCATCGATCTGGATGCGGCCGGCGCGGTTTACACCAAGGTCGCCAAATCCAGCCAATTCCTGGACCTGGACGCCAATACCCTGGCCGAACTGGGCAATAAGTCTCCGGAAAAATGGGAAGGCCTGGCGATCGGGCCGAAACTGGCCGACGGCAGCTATCTGTTGCTGGCCGGCACCGACAACGATTACAGCGTCACCCAAAATGCCGGCGGCACCCAGTTCGACGTCTATTTCCGCTTCAGCGATGCCGACCCTTACGCCGGCTCGATTCAATGCCCGTTGGGCCAGACCGAGGCCTGCGTCTGGACCGCAAACGGCAGCGCGGCGACGCTGAGCGCCGAGTACCAACTGCTGCCCGGCGTCCTGCATGCCTATAAAGTATCCGCGGCCGACTTGGGCAATTACGCAGCGCCGGTGCCGGTCCCGGCCGCGGTGTGGTTGTTCGGCAGCGGCGCGCTGAGCATGTTGCGTCTGACCGCCAAGCGCAAAGTCGCCGCGTAACGGCTGCCCCCCGAGCCTTGCGCGCCGCCGGTCAAACCCGCGGCCGCAAGCTTAAGCTCAGCGAACTGTGGCGCTGAGTACAGCTTTGGTGACGCGATTTACAAGGATGTGTTATTCGCACCGTATTAGACCAGTCGCCCGCCACCCCTGACCGGCGCGAGAAGATTGACCGGCGCGAGCCGGGGCCTTTACTATCTGTATCTTCCGCCACACCGCCGGACTTAACTATGGGCCAAGAAACCCGCGCCGCTGCGTATCAGGAAGCCGATTTCGACCGGTTTTGCCGGCGTTTGCAGACCGAGACCGAATTGCTCGGTCGTTTGATCCGCGACAAAGCCTGTGCGGAAGCTGCGCCGGTGGCCGGTTTCGAGATAGAAGCTTGGTTGTTGGACGGCGATATGCGGCCGGCACCGGCTAACCAGACGTATTTGCAATCCTTCGGTCAGCCGCTGCTGGCCGGTCCGGAGCTGGCCAAGTTCAATATCGAACTGAACACGCCGCCGCAAGCCTTGACCGGCGCTGCGTTCGGCGCGATGCACAAACAATTGCAACAGACGTGGCAAGACGCGGCCGGGCATGCCCGGCAAATGGATTTGCACCTGTTGGCGATCGGTACGCTGCCGACCTTGGAACAGCGCGATTTGCATCTGGGCAATATGTCGGACATGAACCGTTACCGGGCTTTGAACCAGCAGATTTTGCAAAACCGCGGCCGGCCGATTTGTCTGGATATATGCGGTCACGAGCATCTGAAACTGGAACACCACGACGTGATGCTGGAAGCGGCCACTACCTCGCTACAGTTGCATATCCAGTGTCCGCTTAGTCAGGCCCACCACATTTACAACGCCTCCATCATCGCCTCGGCGGCGATGGTGGCGCTGGCGGCGAATGCGCCGTATCTGTTCGGCAAGGATTTATGGGCCGAGACCCGGATTCCGATGTTCGAGCAGGCCATCGCTGCCGGCGGTTATAGCGGTGCGGCGGACGGGCCGTTGCACCGGGTCGGTTTCGGTTCGGATTACGCCCGGCACTCGATCCAGGAATGTTTTATCGAGAATTTGCAGCATTTTCCGGTGCTGTTGCCGGAACAATTCGACGATGCGCCGGAGGCGTTTCGCTATCTGCGCCTGCACAACGGTACCATCTGGCGCTGGAACCGGCCGCTGGTGGGGTTCGACGCCGACGGCACGCCGCATATCCGTATCGAACACCGCACGCCGGCGGCGGGGCCGACCGTAATCGATATGGTCGCCAATGCCGCGTTTTTCTATGGGCTGGTGAAAAATCTGGCCGACGAACGGGCGGAGGGTGGGGCGGTACTGCCTTTCGCTCAGGCCAAGGACAATTTCTATCAGGCCGCCCGCCACGGGCTGGATTGCCATGTGGTCTGGTTCGGCAACCGCAAGCAGCGGCTGGCCAAGCTGATCGAACAGGAACTGCTGCCGCGCGCCGGCCTGGGGCTGGACGCGCTCGGCATCCGCAACCGCGACGCGTTGGACTACCTTGGCATCGTCCGCCGCCGTGTCGCCAGCCGGCAGACCGGCAGCCAGTGGCAGCGGCGCTTTATCGAAGCCCATCCCGGCGAATTTAGCGCAATGACGCGGGAGTATTTGCTGCGCCAGCTCGGCGGCGAGCCGGTCTCGGGCTGGGGGCTCTGAGCGCACCCCGCCGAACGGCGCATTGCGGTTGCTCTCGGTCGAATATTCGGGCATGTTGAGTCGCTGAACGGACTTTGGACACCTCGGCCATGCAATCGAACCTCTCCGCACATTCCGCTCTGAAACAATTCGACGTCCTGCCGCCGGGGCTGCTGGACATTCCGGTCGAAGCCCTGCATACCCTGGTGCCGGAACCGGCCTTGTTCCATCTGCCCGGCAAGCGGCCGGAGACGCTGTTCGTGTCGGTGCTGCTGCACGGCAACGAATCGACCGGCTTTCTGGCCGTGCAACAGTTATTGCGCAAATACCAGGGCCAAAGTTTGCCGCGCGGGCTGACCCTGTTTTTTGGGAATACCCAGGCCGCCCGCCACAATCTGCGCCGACTGGACGGCCAGCCCGACTTCAACCGGATCTGGCCGGGTACCGGCCTGGCACCGTCGCCGGAAACGGCTTGGGCGGCGCAGATTTGCGAAATCATGCGCCGGCGCGGCGTGTTTGCCAGCGTCGACGTGCATAACAATACCGGCCGCAACCCGCATTACGCCTGCATCAACAAACTGGACCGGGAGTTTTTGCATCTGGGGGCTTTGTTCGGCCGCTTGCTGGTCTACTTTACCCACCCCAAAGGCATCCAATCCGGCGCATTCGCCCAGTTTTGCCCGGCCGTGACGCTGGAATGCGGCCGTCCCGGCCAGCCGCACGGCACCGAACATGCGCTCGAGTTTTTGGATAGCTGTCTGCACTTACACGAATTTCCGGCGCATCCGGTCGCCCGTCAGGATGTGGACATCTACCACACCGTAGCCCAGGTCTGTATCGCCGAGGATGCCAGTTTCAGCTTTACCGAGCGCAGCGCCGATTTGCTGCTGGACAGCGGGTTGGAGCGATTGAACTTCACCGAAATTGCCGCCGGCAGCGCGTTCGGCACTAGCTCGACGGCGCGCGTGCCGGTGGTCGCCAGGGATAACGCCGGGATACCGGTCACCGAGCGGTTTTTCGAGATTCGGCACGGGCAGTTGGTGTTGAAGCGGCCGACGATGCCGTCGATGCTGACCTTGGATGAACGGGTGATCCGCCAGGATTGCCTGTGCTACCTGATGGAGCGGCTGCCGCTGGAGGGCGGCTGATTTTGGCGATTGGGCCGAATGGTCTAAGCTTTACGGTTTATGCTGCGGGCTGCTGCCGACCAAAGCTTCGGTTGCGGTTGCAGCGGACCGTCTAACGGGGTAGGGGAGAAAACTGATGTTGAAGTCCTTGGATATATTGCTGGGCTTGTCGGTGGTGATGCTGATCGCCAGCATGGCCGTTACGCTGATCAGCCAGGCCATACTCAAGCTGCTCGCCAGCCGCGGCCGCAACCTGCACCACGGTTTGACCGATCTGCTGGAAGTGCTGGACCCGCGTCTGGCACGCACCGACGCGGCAGCGATCGCCGGTAAAGTGTTGAGCCAACAGACCATCGGCGGCCGGTTTCGCAGTTGGCTGCCGCCGCGGCTGCGTTTCTTGTCTTATGGCGAGGTGATCCACCGCGAAGAATTCGTCAAAAGCCTGCTGGAGTTGGCCGCAGCCTACGATGCCGGCATCAAAGCCGAATTCGACCGGGTCAACGCCGAATTGGCGAACGGGGCGATTACCGTCAACGTCGGCTTGGCGGCACTGGAGAACAAGTTGCGCGAGTATCCGGCGTTTTTGAAGAGCCTGGAAGCCGGCCGGCTGATCCAGCAGGTCAAGACCGAAACCGGCGTCAACAAACAAAAGCGGCTTTATCAAAAATTGAAAGGCATCATCGCCAAGCACATCGATTTGGCGGAAAAGCTGGGGCAGGCATTGGGCAGCAATGGGGTCGAGAACCCGACCGCGACCCTGAAAAACGTGCGAATGCTGGCACTGCAATTCGAAAAATCCAATCCGGAACTGGCGCAGGACGTGCGGGAAGCCAACGCCTTGCTGCAAGAGGCCGCCAGCGAGTTTTTGGCGGTGATCCACATGAATTTCGACAATTTGCTGGATCGGGTCGCGGTGCGTTTCTCGTCGACGGCGCGCACGGTCAGCGTATTCAGTGCGGCTTTGCTGGCGGTCGGATTACAACTGGATGCGCTCGTCATCATCAATCGCTTGGCCATGGACGAACAAATGCGCAGCGCCTTCGTGCAATTGGCGCCGACCTTTGCCCAGGACGAGACCATCAAAGCCAAGGTGATGGCGGACGCCAAAAGCCAGTCCAAAACCGGAGCAAGCAGTGATGCGTCGGCCGAACCGGTCAAATCCGCCGCCGGTATCGAAACCGAAAAATATTACTTGAACGTGCTGGCCGACCGCGGCCTGATCACCTGGCCCAAGGATTGGCAAGCCTGGCGGGACAATTGGCAGCAGAATGCCAGTGTCCCCGGCGTGGTGTTGTCGATGTTTCTGTTAAGCATGGGCGGGCCGTTTTGGTACAACGTATTGAGCAAACTGTTGCAGTTGCGTTCCGGTCTGGCGCGCAAGGACGACGAGCAAAAAGCCATCCGTCAAAGCTCCCAGCTTGCGGCGACTGCGGATGCGTTGTCGCCGACTGCCGCCAACCCGTTGCAGGGCGAGCGCGGCGATTTGAAGGCGTTGGGCTGAGGAGGGCGGTATGCAAATCGACTGGATAGGCTGCGCCGCGGACAATTTTCGCCCTGGTCGGCCCGGCGGATTCAAGCCGGATGTGATCGTGTTGCACAGCGTCGCCGATCTGGCCCAGGCCGAAACCGGTTATCGCAGCGGCGGCAGCTTGGTCTCGACCCACTACGCGATTGCCGGAGACGGCCGGGTCCGGCAGTACGTCGACGAGAAAGACACCGCCTTTCACGCCGGCTTGGTGGTCAACCCCAGCGCGGCCTTGGTCCAACAGCGGCCGAACAGCAACCCGAACTATTATTCGATCGGCATCGTGTTGGAGATGGTCGCCGGCCAAGGCTTCCCGGCCGGGCAGCAGGCGGTTTGCGCCCGGCTGTTGCGCGAGATTGCCGACCGCTGGCGCATCGAGCTGGATGCCGAACACGTACTGCTGCACAGTGCCATCCGGGCCTCGGCGGCTTGTCCGGCGACGGCGTTGAATCTGACCGAACTGCTGGCGGCAGCGGTACCGGAACCTGAGTTTGCCGGCCTGAGCGGCAAGCAAATCGGCCTGCTGGTGAACGTCAAATTGCGGGAAAGCCCGGCCTTGAGCGGCGCGCTGGTCAAAGTATTGCCGGCCGGCAGCCGGGTGGAGATCAGTGGCTTTGCGGTTGGCGAAACGGTATCCGGCAATAGTTTCTGGTATCGCGATTTGGACGGGCATTTTTTCTGGGCCGGCGCCAGCGAACGGCCCAATCCGCGGGCGCTGTTGGCTAACGATCCGGCCGGACTCAGCACCGATACGATGCCGCCAGCGCCAGCAGTGAGTGCCGCACCGGCGTTGGCGATCAACCGCAGCCGCTTCCGGTTGCCGGCCGGGCAATATTACAGCGACCGGCCGCACAAGGATTTGATCGTGCTGCATTTTACCGCCGGCTCCAGCGCCAAATCGGCCTTCGATACCTGGAACGGCGACGCCGGCCGTATCGGCGCGGCCTATCTGGTGGATGTGGACGGTACGGTGTACGAAGTATTCGACCCGGCGCAATGGGCCTACCATCTTGGAGTCCAGGGCAGCGGCGGTCGCCACGACAAGCGCTCGATCGCGATCGAAATCGCCAACGTCGGCCCGTTGCGGCCGGCGGCGGACAATCCGGATAGTTTGAATTGGTGGCCGCCGAAGCGGGGCGACAACGCGCCGTTCGGCACCCGCTACTGCGAACTGAGCCAGACCGAAAAATATCGGAAACTAAGCTTCCGCGGCGAGCATTATTTCGCCGCCTTTCCGGCCGGGCAAACCGAGTCGATCCGGCTGTTGGTGCAGGACTTATGCGCCCGCTTCAATATCCCGCGCACCTTGCCGCCGACGGCGAAACAATTCGAACGCGATCCGGATTTCTTCCAGAACTACAGCGGTATCGCCAGCCACATCAATTTTCGGCAGGATAAGTGGGATATCGGGCCGGCCTTCGATTGGCCGGCCTTGCAAATCCCGAATGCCTGAGGCGGTTTAACCTGGGTTTGCGCCGGCTCAGGCTGCGGCCAGCATGCCTTGGCGGACGATGAAGTCGATAATCCGCTCCAGGCCGTGGCCGGTTTTGATGTTGCTGAACACGAACGGCCGCTCGCCGCGCATCTTTTTCGCATCCCGGTCCATCACGTCCAGCGACGCGCCGACGTAAGGTGCCAAGTCGATCTTGTTAATCACCAGCAAATCCGATTTGGTGATGCCGGGGCCGCCCTTGCGCGGAATCTTGTCGCCGGCCGAAACGTCGATCACGTAAAGCGTCAGATCGGCCAGTTCCGGGCTGAAGGTGGCGCTGAGATTGTCGCCGCCGCTTTCCACCAACACAAAGTCCAGTTCCGGGAAACGCTCGCACAACTCGTCCACCGCCGCCAGATTCATCGATGCGTCCTCCCGGATCGCGGTATGCGGGCAGCCGCCGGTTTCCACGCCCAGAATTCGCTCTTCCGGCAAGGCCTGGCTACGGATCAAAAACTGCTGGTCTTCGCGGGTGTAAATGTCGTTGGTGACGACGCCGATTTGGTAATCGTCGCGCATGCGTTTACACAAGGCATCCACCAGCGCGGTTTTGCCGGAGCCTACCGGGCCGCCGACGCCGATTCTCAATACGTGTTTGTCGTTCATGTTTTCTCCAGTAGTCCGGATGCCATCCGGGGTTAAGGTTGCTCAAACCTCGATTGCGCTTGCGCTGCATCGAGGCATTATTGTTATTTCACGATCGGAACAGCCGCGAATACTGCATCTCATGCCGGCTGCTGGCCAGGGCCAGCCCGAAACAACTGCCGCCGATCTGGTCGTCGGTCATGGCCAGGGTTTGCCCAACCAAAGCCGGCAATTCGCCGGCCAGACGCTGTAATAATTGCTGCCCGGCGACTTGCCCCAATGGCACCAATTTGATCGCGCCCAGCACCTGGTTTTCCAACCAGCCCCACAGGTAACCGCTCACCGCGTCGGCCTTGTCGATTTGCCAGCGCACCGCCGCCAAGCCGAACAAAGTCGCCAGCGTCGCGTCCGGCCGTTTCTGCCAAGCCTGCGCTTCCGGCATCTCCAGATTGACCAACAAACGCGCCAAGGCTTGGCCGGTCTGCTTGTCCTCGGCGCGCAATTCGGCGGTTTCCCGATAGGCATTGAGAGTCTGGCTCCAATGCTCGACGGCTTGCATATCGCCAGCTTGCCAGGCATCGTACAACCGCGCCAGCAGCGGCGCATCGACCTTGCCCAAAGCGTTGTGCAGCAAACCGCGCAGCCAGTCGCCGGTTTGCTCGGCGTTGGTCACCCAACCGTCCTGCACCGCCGTTTCCAGCCCCTGCGAATAGCTGTACATGCCAATCGGCAAACTGGGGCTGACCAGTTGTAACAGCCGCAGCAACGACAGATTAGTGACCATGGCTGTGGTACGCGCCGGCTTCCGGTTCGAACGGCAGGGTGTGATGCTCGACGGTCAAGCCCAAACCGACCAACATTTGATCCAACACGTGGTCGGTCAGAAAGCGCAGTTCGTCCGGCAGAATTTGCAGGGCGATGTGGCGGTTGCCGAGATGGTAGCAGGCGCGGGCAAACAACAGTGGGTCGCTGCATTTGACGACCGACAGTTGTTCCGGAGCGGCATCGACGCGTACTTTGAAGCCTTGGCCGTTGGTCAGGATTGCGCCGTGTTTCAGGGTTTGGCCCCTGGGTAAAAATACGCCGACTTGGATGCCGCCTTTGGTAGTCGCCGGTTGGCGAGATTTTTGGCGGGCGTCGTAAGGCAGGGTCAGGGTGTCGTCGGGCTGGTCTTCGGTGTTGGTGGTTTCGGTGAGTTTTAGCATTGTTTTATTTTATGTAGGTTGGGTTTACCCGAAGGGCATAAAAGGCGATAGCCGTAACCCAACACGATGGCTTTTGGATTATTTGATTTCTTTTGGTTTTGTTGTGTCGCGGCAGCGACACAACATTAATGAAAGCTAGAGCTTTCGAGCACTTCGATTCCCAAGCCGGAGCTTAGGAACCAGTCCGCATCAAAATAAGAAATACCGCTGCGCCATCGGCAACACCACCGCCGGCTCGCACGTCAACAACACCCCGTCCGCCTTGACCTGATACGTCTGCGGACAAACCTCCATCACCGGCTGGTAGTCGTTCAGCTTCATATCCGATTTACCGATGTTGCGCGTATTGCGGACCGTGCCGACCCGCTTTTGCAAACCCAATTGCCCGGCCACGCCGGCGGAGACGGCGGCTTGCGGCAGGAAGATCATCGAGGTGTTAGCTGCGGTGCGACCGAAGCTGCCGAACATCGGCCGGTAATGCACCGGTTGTGGGGTGGGGATGGAGGCATTGGCGTCGCCCATCGGTGCAGCAGCGATCAGGCCGCCTTTGATAACCAGGCTGGGTTTGACGCCGAAGAAGGCTGGTTGCCACAGGACCAGGTCGGCCAGTTTGCCGGCTTCGATGGAGCCCACTTCGTGAGAAATGCCGTGGCTGATCGCCGGGTTGATGGTGTATTTGGCGATGTAGCGTTTGATGCGCTGGTTGTCGCTGGTGGCCGGGTCGCCGGCCAGCGCGCCGCGTTGCACCTTCATTTTGTGCGCGGTCTGCCAAGTGCGGATGATCACTTCACCGACCCTGCCCATGGCTTGCGAGTCGGACGAGATCATCGAAAACGCGCCCAGGTCTTGCAGAATGTCCTCGGCGGCGATGGTTTCGCGGCGGATGCGTGATTCGGCGAAAGCCACGTCTTCCGGGATGCTGGGGTCGAGATGGTGGCAAACCATCAGCATGTCCAGATGCTCGTCGACGGTGTTGATCGTGTAGGGTCGGGTCGGGTTGGTCGACGACGGCAGCACGTTGTTCAGGCCGCAGGCTTTGATGATGTCCGGGGCGTGGCCGCCGCCGGCGCCTTCGGTGTGGTAAGTGTGGATGGTGCGTCCTTTGAAGGCGGCGATGGTGTCTTCCACGAAACCGGATTCATTCAGCGTGTCGGTGTGAATGGCAATCTGCACATCGAAACGCTCGGCCACGCTCAGGCAACAATCGATCGCCGCCGGCGTGGTGCCCCAGTCTTCGTGCAGTTTCAAGCCCATCACCCCGGCCTGGATTTGCTCATCCAAGGCAGCGGGCAGACTGGCGTTGCCTTTGCCGAGCAGGCCGAAGTTCATCGGCAAACCGTCCAGCGCTTTTAGCATTTGTTGGATATGCCACGGCCCCGGTGTGCAGGTGGTGGCGTTGGTACCGGTGGCAGGTCCCGTGCCGCCACCGACCATCGTCGTCACGCCGGAACACAGCGCTTCTTCGATTTGCTGTGGGCAGATGAAATGGATGTGGGCGTCGATGCCGCCGGCGGTGAGAATCTGGCCTTCGCCGGCGATGACTTCGGTGCCGGGGCCGACGATGATGTCGACGCCGGGCTGCACGTCCGGGTTGCCGGCCTTGCCGATTTTAAAGATGCGGCCGTCCTTGACGCCGACGTCGGCCTTGACGATACCCCAGTAATCGATGACCAGCGCGTTGGTGATCACCAAATCCACGGCCTGATCGTTGCCCAGCTGACTTTGGCCCATACCGTCGCGGATCACCTTGCCGCCGCCGAATTTCACTTCGTCGCCGTAAACGGTGTAATCGGCTTCCACTTCCAGGATCAAATCGGTGTCGGCCAGCCGCAGCCGGTCGCCGGTGGTGGGGCCGAACATGTCGGCATAGGCTTGTCTGCTGATTTTGCTCATGCGCTTTTCTCCAACGGGCCCATCACTTCGCCGCGAAAGCCATAGACTTTACGTTCGCCGGCAAACGCCACCAACTGCACCTCGCGCTGTTGGCCTGGCTCGAAACGCACGGCGGTGCCGGCCGGAATGTCCAGCCGAAATCCCAAGGCCACGCTACGGTCGAAATGCAAAGCCGGGTTGGTTTCGTAAAAATGATAATGAGAGCCGACCTGAATCGGCCGGTCGCCGCTATTGGCGACCAGGACTTTGACCGTGGCGCGGCCGGCGTTGAGTTCGATGTCGCCAGCGGCGGGGAAGATTTCTCCGGGGATCATGGGGGCTCCTGTTAAATTTGGTTTTCCGCGTGGGCACGATAAATCGTGTCCACCCTACATGTTGGATTTTCTTTGCTTTCTGACAGATTTTCGTAGGGTGGGCACGTGCTTTTTGTGCCCACGCGATGACTATACAATTGGGTCATGCACTGTTACCAATTTGGTGCCATCCGGAAACGTTGCCTCCACCTGCACGTCGGGAATCATTTCCGCCACGCCATCCATCACGTCGTCGATGCTCAATAGCGTCCGGCCATAAGCCATCAACTCGGCCACGGTCTGACCGTCACGAGCACCTTCCATGATCGCGGCGGATATATAGGCCACGGCTTCCGGGTAGTTGAGTTTCAAACCTCTGGCTTTGCGGCGCTCGGCGAGGAGGGCGGCAGTGAAGAGGAGGAGTTTGTCTTTTTCTCTTGGGGTTAATTGCATAGTCGTTTCGTTAATGTGACGTTTTCGTAGGGTGGGCACGTTTAATCGTGCCCACGCGTGTTTCCAATTTGCAGTAGCCAACCGTCGACGTTAAGCTATCGTACACTTTTTTGTACAACAGGAGCATCAATGGACGCCATCAGTTACAGCGCCGCTCGCGCCAATTTGGCTAAAACCATGGACAAGGTTTGCGCCGACCATGCCCCCATCATCATCACCCGCAAAAGCGAATCCCCGGTGGTAATGCTGTCTCTGGAAGACTACCAAGCCATGGAGGAAACCGCCTACCTGCTACGTTCCCCAGCTAACGCCCGCCGCTTGCTGGAATCGATCGCCGAGCTGGAATCCGGCCAAGGCACGGAGCGCGAATTAATCGAGTGAAAATCACTTTTTCCTCCGACGCCTGGGATAGCTATCTCTACTGGCAAGCCACCGACAAGGCCATTCTCAAACGTATCAACCAATTGATCAAAGAAATCCAGCGCCAGCCCTTCGAGGGCATCGGTAAGCCGGAACCTTTGCAACACGGTTTGTCCGGCTATTGGTCGCGGCGAATTAACGACGAGCATCGAATCGTTTATAAAGTTGCCGGGGATACCTTGTTGATTGCGCAGTTGCGGTTTCATTATGAGTATTGACGTTGTTTTGTGTCGCTGCCGCGAAGGTTATTTAAATGTCGGGTCTCGGCCCGACAGCCGAGGTACTTTTCTTTGGACGGCCAAAGAAAAGTACCCAAAAGAAAGGCCGCCCCATGCCGCTTTGATCCTGCGCGCCGAAGGGTTTGAACGGGGTTTTCGGAAGGGCCATCCTTGGCCCTCCGAAAACGCGATGCATCCCTGCATCGCCCCTGCGGGCTGCTCACTCGGTACATCCATTTACCTCGCCCTTCGGGTGCTGCGCATGCAAATCGGCTATCCTGCCGATTTGTCCGTCCAAACCCTTCGGTGCTCGGCGCGGCATCAGGGGATCAAAACCATCCCGAAATTAAAGGTTCAAAATCAATCTCGGTAGGTCCGATTAGCGAAGCGTAATCGGACGCATGTTAATCATCCCCTTCCACCGCCAAATCCAAATTTCCACCCCAACTTGGCGGATAAATTCCCTTTTCCACATATCGATGGAAACTCGAATACGGCCACTCGACGGCTTTGGCGACATGCCCATGTTTAACCGGATTGATATGCACATAATCAACATGGCGTTCAAAATCTGTTTCGTCGCGTATCGAATGTTCCCAAAAATGTCGCTGCCAGATTCCACGTTCGCCAGCCATCTTTCGAACATTCGACCGGTACTCGGTTTTTGGCAATGCCCGAGAAAATCCGCTTTTGATCAATCGCCAGCGTTTGCTGAAATCCGCGTCACCCGGCGGCAACGTCCAAACCGCGTGCATATGTTCCGGTAATACCACCCAGGCATCAATTTGAAAGGAGTAACGCTTCCGCACCGCCCGCACCGTGTCTCGCAATAAATCGATTTCCCGGAGCAACAAATCGTTATTCTTTCTCACCAACAAATTCACCGTAAAAAACCAGGTGCCACCCGGAATAAAAGCGCGTCGGTAATTGGGCATGGTTTTTTAGTGTTTTAAGAGTTTGAGTGTTTGTTAGGTTTAAACATTCGTCCGATTACGCTTCGCTAATCGGACCTACGCGGGCTATAATTCGGTTTACTTACGATCTCCACGACTCTCCTCGAGCGTCGGACGTGCAAGTTTCATCAGCCAGATTTTTTCTGTGTGTATTATATGTTTCACACTCACTCCTTTCGTATCGATCTATCTTCGCCGCAATTAAAAATCCTTCAATAAGCGCACACTCGAAACTGAAATTCTTGTACCGTAATTGTTCTGGTATCAATTCATACAAGTAGTCGATAATTGCTCTCTCATTTTCAGATGGCAAAATATAATGTTGATATACTTTGGGTCGTTTGTTTTTAGCTATTACTAAAAAAACCAATAACGCTGGATAGACATATTCATTCTCCTTGGTAGTGCGTATGGCAAGATTAATGCTTGCAATAAGCTGCTCAACTTCACGTGGAGGGAGATTTAGACGTTCAACTAACATCAAAAACACCATTTCGAGGTGTTCCAAATCATAACGAAATCCTACGTATTTCTTTCTTGGTTCAAGAAATTTATCTAATTCCAATACTGTAACTAACGCTTTCACATATCCCTTAATTTCAGGTCTTTTAAGCTGGTATTCAAAGTCAAAAAAACGACGTAAATACGACTCCGAGTCAAAGTTGTAGCCGTAAACAGCGCTAATCGAATGGCAGAGTTGATATTTATCAAGTGAAAGTACGAAAACTAAGCCTTCAATGTTGAAAAGATGCTTAATTCTTTCTAATAAAGATATTGAGTATGTAGGTCGACAACGGTCAAGTTCATCGACAAAGATAACAATGGGTTTTATCTTCGATTCGGCAATTAATTTGGTTAATGCCTCATGAAATTCCGCGATGGCACTCTTTTGCCTGAAATAGTTATTTAACATGTCGCCTGTTAAAGCTTCCATTACTTTTGAGGCTTCGTCTTCAATAATTTTTTCTGCGTCGATAACCCCAGCCGTTGCGATTTTGATCAATGCTGGAATGCCTTTTTTTGCCAATGTTGTACCAATATTTTTTGCACGTTCCCAAGTTTCGTTGGATTCAGCGGAAGAGCTGATCAATTTAGAAAGCCCATCGTTCATTTCTCCTAGAAATGAAATTAAAGGGTCCTCCGAAAAATCGGTTGCCCAAGCGTTAAAATATAACGATTCAATTCCATTGTTCTGTAAGAAAGCTTCCCACATTTTTATGAATGTGGTTTTTCCCGTGCCCCATGGTGAATCTATCGCCAATACGGCAGGTGAGTTAAGATTAGAAATAAGAGTAGAAAGGTTTTCAATTTCTGGTTTACGGTTTAACAGATCTTTACTGAAAGGATCGGTGGGATCAATTTGAAGATTCTGAAACTTTAAATTCATAGCTGTTTATCTATCACTGTTTAAGCTTATGGGTGCTGAATAAAGTGAAGTGCATCGCTCGCGACAGATGCGCCTCCTCTCGTCGGCAGCATCCTACAATAGAATTTGAAACCCAAAATACAAATTTACCCAATAACTATTCAACGCGCGACGGGGTTAATCCCCTTTTGCCGCGCCGAGCACCGGAGGGTTTGGACGGATCAGCCCGCAGGGGCGATGCAGGGACGCATCGCGTTTTCGGAGGGCTAGGGATAGCCCTTCCGAAAACCCCGTTCAAACCCTTCGGCGCGCAGGATCAAAGCGGCATCGGGGTGTCTTTTCTTTTGGATACTTTTCTTTGGACAAGCAAAGAAAAGTATCTCGGCTGTCGGGCCGAGACCCGACTTCAAAACAAATACGTCGCGTTAGCGACACAAAAATCATGTCGCCCAAATCCTCGGCGCACAAACCTCCCGCCCGACAACATCCCCCCGCACCAATCCCCAAACAGCTTCAAAAAACGACTTCAACAAATCCGCCCGCCTATCCAATCCCCGACAAATCAACAACCCCTCAATCAAGGTCACCCCGCGATTAGCCTCATCCCCAATCAATTCCTGCACTGCCGCCAATTGCAAAGGAGTAGCCGGATAAACAAACATCGTCCCGCATGCCGAATGCCCAAACAAACCCCAACGGGCTTGAAAAGCTGCTGCATCCAGGCGCAAGCGCTCCATATACAGTAAACGCCCGGCGCGGCTGATGTGCCAGTTCAGGCTGGCGGCGCCGTTGTCGAAGCCTTCACCGGCAGCGGGGCGGCCTAAGGCTAATATTTCCCAGCCGATAAAGCGTGCTTGTTCGGCCAGATCGATATTCATGTTGGAATTTAACCGCGCACCTTCGTAAACGATGGTTTCCTGCGGCAACCATTCCAGACTGGCATTTTCGCCGATTGTTAAATTGATGGTTTGCTGCGCTTCGCCGCCGCCGCTGCGATAAAACTTGCCGGCGGCGGGCGTGGTGATGAGTACTTGGGCTGTGGTGTCGACAGCGGCAGTAATGCTCAACTGATCGCCGGCTACCACGCCGCCGGGCGGATGCAGCAGATAGACGTGGCAAACGCCGCCTTCCGGGTAGAAGGGGCGCTGTACGGTCAAAGGCCCGCGGTGCTCGCTGTTAGCCAAGACGGTTTTGTCGCCGCGTTGGCTAAAGCCCAGCCTTAACTCGGCCTCCCATGCTGCTGGTTCTGAGGTGGCAACGGGAACGGATGAAGCGGCGAGGTTTGCGGGCATGGATGAGCGGCGGCGTTATCAGTTTTTGGATTTTGGCGTGATCGCCGATTTTTCCGACAACAGTGGTGGCTCAGATTTTTGAGCGTGCCGTTGCCGGGCGAGGTGCAATATAACCGGGCCGAACACGAATCCCAAAATTAATACACTGATCAGTAATGCCGGCAGATCGGGGATTTCGAAAAACGGATGCAGGGCGGCTTGGGTCAATTGCAATAGGTTGCCGCCTTCCATCACGGCTTCGTAACTGCCATGCGCCTCGCTCCGCATCGACCAAACCAATAACAATGCCCCGACCGCCAGCCAATATTGTTCGGATTTCATGTCTATTTCTCCGTGATCCCGCTGTGAGTTTGAATGATGGCCGATGCCCGTTTTTGCCCAAGCCCCTTTTTTGAAAAGGGGCTTGGTTGGGTCACACCGTCAAATATCGCTTCACCATATCGTCCGCCAATTCGTCCATCGCCCCCACCGCCACATGCCGGCCGCGGTCCATGATGCAAAACTGGTTCGCCACCTTGCGCGCAAACGGCAGTTTTTGTTCCACCAGCAACACCGTGACGCCCAGTTCTTTGTGGATGCGGTCGATGGCTTGATGGATTTCGCCGGTTTCCGGTTTGGGCACGGCGACAGGTTGGCCGCGCGACTTGTTTAGGCGAATAATCACATCGCCGATTTCGCTGACGATGTTGGGCTGGATGCCTTCGGTGGGTTCGTCCAGAATCAGCAGGCGCGGATTCAATACCAAGGCTCGGCCAATCGCCAATTGCTGTTGCTGGCCGCCGGATAGGTCGCCGCCGCGGCGTTTTAGCATTTGTTTTAGCACCGGAAAAATCTCGAAGATACTGTCCGGGATTTTTTTGATGCCGTGCTTGTTGGCGGCGCGCAGGCCGGTTTTCAGGTTTTCTTCCACGGTCAACAGTGGAAAGATTTCCCGGCCTTGCGGCACGTAACCGATGCCCAGCTCGGCGCGGGATTCGGCCTTGGCTTTGGCCAGTTCCACGCCGTCGAATTGAATGCTGCCGTCGGCCACCGGCAGCAGGCCCATGATGGCTTTGAGCAGCGTGGTTTTGCCGACGCCGTTGCGGCCCATCAGGCAGACGCAGGACCCGGCGGGGACGCTCAAATCCAGGTCCCATAGGGTGTGGCTGGCGCCGTAGTATTGTTGCAATGCGCTAATGTTTAACATCATCCCCCCAGGTAAACTTGGATCACGCGCGGATCGTTTTGGACTTCGTCCATGGTGCCTTCCGTGAGCACAGAGCCTTCGTGCAATACCGTGACTTTACGGGCGATACTGCGCACGAATTCCATGTCGTGCTCGACCACGACGATGGAATGTTTGCCTTGCAAGGACAGCAATAACTCGGCGGTGCGTTCGACTTCCTGATGGGTCATGCCGGCGATGGGTTCGTCGACCAGCATCACTTTCGGATCTTGCATCAGCAGCATGCCGATCTCCAGCCATTGCTTTTGGCCGTGCGACAGTGCACCGGCCAGTTGCCGTTGTTGGGCGGGCAGGGCGATGGTTTGCAAGACGTCATGGATGCGGTCGCGTTGCTCGCCGTTGAGTTTGTGAAACAGGGTCGACCAGGTGCGCTTGTCGGTTCTTAAGGCCAGTTCCAGATTTTCGAACACGGTCAAGGCATCGAACACGCTGGGCTTTTGAAACTTGCGGCAGATGCCGGCTTGAGCGATGGCCGGTTCGTCCAGTTCCAGCAAGTCAATGGTTTGACCGAAGAACACCGAGCCGCTGTCCGGTTTGGTTTTACCGGTAATCACATCCATTAGCGTGGTCTTGCCGGCACCGTTGGGGCCGATCAGGCAGCGAAGTTCGCCGTCGTCGATGTACAAGGAAAGATGGTTCAGCGCGCGGAAGCCGTCGAAGCTGACGCTGACGTCTTCCATGTACAGAATCGGGCCGTGGCGGGCGTCGATTTCCCCGACCAGCGGCAGGCTGGCGCCGCCTTCGGTGGTGGTTGCAGCCGAGATCATCATGCCGGTTGTCCTCCGGTAGCGTTAAGAGTGGGTTTGGGTTTAATCCGCCGGCTCAACAGGCCGACGATGCCGTCGGGCATCAACAGCGTGACCAAAATGAAGGCGCCGCCCAGGCAAAACAGCCAGGCATCCGGCATCAATCCGGTCAATACGGTTTTGGCGTAGTTGACCAGCACCGCGCCGATGATGGCGCCGTACAAAGTGCCGCGACCGCCGACCGCGACCCAGATGACGATTTCCAGCGAGTTGAGCGGCGAAAATTCGCTGGGGTTGATGATGCCGACCTGCGGCACATACAGCGCGCCGGCCAGCCCGGCCAACATGGCGGCGAACACGAACACCCACAGTTTGAACAATTCCACCCGGTAACCCAGAAATCGCACCCGGGATTCTTGGTCACGGATGGCCGTGACCACCCGGCCCAGTTTGCTGTTGACGATCCAGCGGCACAACAGCAGGGCACCGATCAGGCTGAGGCCGGTCATTAGTAACAATACTGAACGGACGGCTTCGGATTGGATGTTGAAGCCGAGGATGTCTTTAAAATCGGTCAGTCCATTATTGCCGCCGAAACCCATTTCGTTGCGGAAGAAAGCCAGCAGCAGCGCGTAAGTCAAGGCTTGGGTAATGATGGACAAATACACGCCGGTCACTCGCGAGCGAAACGCCAACCAACCGAACACGAAAGCCAGCAGGCCAGGGGCGAGGAACACCATCAGCATCGCGAAACCGAAATTCTCGAAGCCGTACCAGTACCAGGGCAGTTCGGTCCAGTTCAGGAACACCATGAAGTCAGGCAGTTCGGCATTGCCGTACACGCCACGGGTGCCGATCTGCCGCATCAAATACATGCCCATCGCGTAGCCGCCCAAGGCAAAGAATGCGCCTTGGCCGAGGACCAGAATCCCGGCATAGCCCCAGACCATGTCGAGTGATAAGCCGAGTAGGGCGAAGGTGAGGTATTTGCCGATTAGGGAGACTGAGTAGGCGGAGAAATGCAGGGCCGAGTCTTCGGGGAAGATTAGATTGCATAGGGGGATTAGTAGTGTGACCGATGCTAACGCGGTTAGGACGGTGCTGTAGGTTTTGTCTTGAGTCAGATTTTGTAGGTTCATTTGACTGCCTGGTTTGGTGTCGCTACCGCGACGGTTTTTTGTAAGTCGGGTCTCGGCCCGACAGCCGAGGTACTTTCTTTTGCTCCGCCAAAAGAAAGTACCCAAAGAAAAGGCGGCCCGGATGCCGCTTATATCCTGCGCGCCGAAGTTTTTATCGAGGGTCGGCAGAAGGGGCTTCCCAGCCCCTCCGCCGCCGTGCGGCATCCCTGCCGCACCCCTTCGGGCTATTCTCGATAAAAACTTCGGTGCTCGGCGCGGCATACGGGGTTAAAACCATCAGCCGCCCGAATTTGCGTAGGGTGGGCAACTTTGCCCACCGTTGGTTGCTATTCCGCGTGGGCACTTAATCGTGCCCACCCTACGATTGAGTCTCAAGCTAGCCGGAAAGGATGGGCCGACCACCTTAATTTTCGTGGCGGGGTTAGTCCCGTTATTCCGCCCCGAGCATCGCAGCTCTTGTGCCCCGTGGGTATTTGGCGAGATCAGCCCGCAGGGGAGCGGCAGGGATGCCGCTCGTTTTCGGAGGGGCAGGAAGCCCCTTCCGAAAACCCTCGCCAAAAGAGACAAATTTGCCTGGAGCAAATTTGAACAGCCGATAGGCTGGCCCGCAGGGCGAAAACCATGGATGGTTTTCGTAAAAGCCAGGATTGAGGCGGAATTCCGGGTGGCCTTTCTTTTGGTGACTTTTCTTTGGCCAAACAAAGAAAAGTCACTCGGCTGTCGGGCCGAGACCCGACTTCTAAACAACCCGTCGCGGTAGCGACACAAAACCAAACCCCAAAGCTATCAACCACATCAAAGCCCTCGTGTTGGGTTACGCTTCGCTAACCCAACCTACGCGAGTCACATTAAGACTCGGCAGCTCTGCCTTTCTGAGGAAACAACCCCCTAGGCTTCTTCTGAATAAATAAAATAATAAACACCAGCACTAAAATCTTCGCCAACACCGCCCCTGCATAAGGCTCCAACACCTTATTGGCAATCCCCAACGAGAATCCAGCCACCAAGGTGCCGAACAAATTACCGACCCCGCCAAATACCACCACCATGAACGAATCGACGATGTAAGCCTGTCCCAGATTCGGTCCGACGTTGGTGATCTGGCTCAGGGCCACGCCTGCGACGCCGGCAATACCGGAACCCAAGCCAAAGGTCATCGCATCGACTCGCGCGGTGGGGATGCCCATCGCTCTAGCCATGCCACGATTTTGCGCCACGGCGCGGACTTCCAGACCCAGCTTCGTACGCTTCAAAATTTGCAGTAAGGCGGTAAACACCAGCAGACAAAAGATCAGGATGTAAAAGCGGTTCCAGGTCAGCGACAGAAAGTCATTGATCTGCCAGGAGCCGCTCATCCAGTCCGGGGTGGATACGCTGCGGTTCAGCGGCGAGAAGATCGAGCGCACCGCTTGTTGCAGGAACAGGCTGACGCCGAAAGTCGCCAGCAGGGTTTCCAGCGGCCGGCCGTACAGGAAGCGGATGATGCCGCGTTCGATGGCGATACCCACCAAGGCCGCGACCAAAAACGCCATCGGAATCGACAGAATCAAGGCGGTGCCCAGGTTATTGGGCAGCAGTTGTTGCATCACGTAAGTGGTGTAAGCGCCCAACATCATCAGTTCGCCGTGGGCCATGTTGATGATGCCCATCACGCCAAAGGTAATCGCCAAACCGATGGCGGCCAGCACCAGCACCGCGCCCAGGCTCAGGCCGAAGAACACGGTTTCGATGGCGGCGTAAGCTTGCATCCGGCCGCGGATTTTTATTAGCGCCGCTTCGGCCAGATTGCGGATATCGCTGTCGGCTTCGACGAAATTGCCGTCGGCGTCTTTTTCGGTCAAGGCTTGCAGCTTGTTGACGGCGTCCTGGCTATCCAATTCCTTCAAGGTCGTGATTGCATTGATGCGCTGGCTTTTGTCCGGGCTGTTGATGTCCTGCAGCAATAGTACGGCGCGGATCGCGGCGACGATTTCGGCGTCGGCCTCGTGGTCCAGGTGGTCCTTCAACAGCGCCAAGGCCTTGTCGTCGACGTTTTTGGCCATGGCTTGCACGGCGCCGAGGCGCACGGCCGGGTCGGCGTGGTTCAGTTGCAACTGGCCGATGGCTTTGCGTAGCAGTGTACGCAGTTTATTGTTCAGATTGATCTTGCCGACCGCGCCGCGCTCGAGCTCGCCCAGGCTGGCGCCGCTGATCGGGTCGGTCAGGCTGTAGCCGGTTTGGGTTTCCTGGCCGATGGCCAGCTTGGCTTCGGCTTTCAGTTCGAACAGCTTGCCGTCCTGCAAGGCCTGCAGCAGTTTCAGATTGGCGCTGTCGGCGGCCAGTTGTTCCACCGCTTGCTCCCGCTCGGACATGCTGCCTTGGCGCAGCAAGTCCAGCGGGTTGCCGGTTTCGTCGGCCAGTGCCGGCCGGGCGGCCATAGCTGCTGCGGCAATCAGCAGGACGAGTCCGGTTCTGATTAGCCAGCCGGATCGATCTACTGCACTGGTTCCGTTCGAGCCGGGCAGCGCGGAAAGGCCGGCGACAGGCTCATGACGGACGGTATTCAAAAAAGCGAGTTCGAAAAGCCGTTTAAAAACGCCGCGGGTTTCGATTCCGGTCTGAGTAGAAGTAGTAGTCATCATGCTCAAGAGGCTGTTTTTGGGGGAACGGTCGGCCGGGCGTAAACCGGGCGGCGTTTTTAAACGGGTTCTAAAACGGTGGCTTTGCATCGTAATTCCTGTCGGGGGCGAAGCCCGCGACTTCCGTGTCGCGCGCCTCGCGGGGATAACATCCGCTGTTAGTAGTTCTGTCCTGAACACTTCTTGGTTTTGGTGTTGTAGTTGCCGCAATTGATCGGTGCGGTCCAGTCGGCGATGATCGGTTTGCTGTCCGGCAGGAAGTCGGACCAAGCGTCGCCGTCGACGACTTTGTTGGTTTGCCAGACGGTGGCGAATTGGCCGTCTTCCTGGATTTCGCCGATCAGCACCGGTTTGCTGATGTGGTGGTTGGGCAGCATTTTCGCGGTGCCGCCGGTCAGGTTGGGGAATTCGACGCCGATGATGGCTTTTTGCACCGCGTCGGGATCGGTGGTGCCGGCTTTCTCGACCGCTTTCACCCACATGTTGAAGCCGATGTAGTGCGCTTCCATCGGGTCGTTGGTCACGCGCTTCGGATTCTTGATGTAGTCCTTCCATTGCTGGATGAAGGCCGCGTTTTTGGTGGTGTCTACGCTCATGAAGTAGTTCCAGGCTGCCAAATGGCCGACCAGCGGTTTGGTATCCATGCCGGAAAGTTCCTCTTCGCCGACCGAGAAAGCGACGACCGGAATGTCCTCGGCTTTGATGCCTTGGTTGCCCAATTCTTTATAGAACGGCACGTTGGCGTCGCCGTTGATGGTCGAAACCACCGCGGTTTTCTTGCCGGCCGAGCCGAATTTCTTGATGTCGGCGACGATGCTTTGCCAGTCGGAATGGCCGAACGGGGTGTAGTTGATCATGATGTCCGCCGGTTTGACGCCTTTGGCTTTCAAGTACGCTTCCAGGATTTTGTTGGTGGTGCGTGGATAGACGTAGTCGGTACCGGCCAACACCCAGCGTTGTACTTTCAGATCGTTCATCAGGTAGTCGACCGCCGGGATCGCTTGTTGGTTAGGCGCGGCGCCGGTGTAGAACACGTTTTTGGAAGACTCTTCGCCCTCGTATTGCACCGGGTAGAACAGGATGCTGTTCAGTTCTTCGATCACCGGCAAGACCGATTTCCGGGATACCGAGGTCCAGCAGCCGAAGATGGCCGAGACTTTGTCCTTGGTGATCAGCTCGCGGGCTTTTTCTGCAAATAACGGCCAGTTGGAGGCCGGGTCGACCACCACCGCTTCCAGTTTCTTGCCGAGCAGACCACCTTTTTTGTTCTGCTCGTCGATCAGCATCAGCATGGTGTCTTTTAAAGTGGTTTCCGAGATCGCCATGGTGCCGGACAGCGAATGCAGTACGCCGACCTTGATGGTGTCTTCGGCCTGGGCCGAGCCGGCAGCGCCGAACAGCGCGGTGGAGAGCGCTGCGGCGGTCGCCAGTTTGCGGAAGGAAATGCTCAGTCTTTTCATTGTAGTAGTCCTATGTCAGGAAGAAATCGTGGGCGATGGTGGCCCGTTTGCTCGCTAGGTAGGGTGGGCAGGCAGCGCCCACGCGTGAAGGCTCCTGCTTCGCGTGGGCACCTATTCGGTGCCCACCCTACGGTTTGTCAGGTTGGCGTAAATGTGGCTATGCCACCGTCATTAAATTTGCCACTGGAAGCCGACCATCATCTGGCTGACGTCGTCGCCGGTGGCGGTGGATTTGTAGTTGATGCCCTTGGTTAACAGGTCGCCGTATTGGTAGCTGGCGAAAATTTTGGCGTTGTGGCCGTCGATGATGTAGTTGACGCCGGCTTCATACACCTCGCGGGTGGAACTGGTGCTGGGGGAGACGTTGACGTAGCGCAGGAACGGCTGGAACTGGCCGATACCGATCTTTTGCGGAAACAGGTACATGCCGCTGACGTCGTAAGCATTGCCTTCGAACATCGAGAATTGGGTTGACCGGTCGGTTCCCTCGCTATCGCGGACTGATTGGTTGTATGCGTTGCCGGAAATCCCGTAGTTTTTGTACTCGCCATTGAAGGTCACGACGCCGCCGCCGGGCAATACTTTTTCCATCAACAGATCGACCGTGGTGCCCCGAAAACTACCTGCTGCCGCAGGAATCGCCGGATCGGCTCCACTGGCCGCGGTAAATCCACGGCCGGCGCCGTCTTCCTGATATTGGTTGGAGATGCCGACGGTCAGGATGTCGCCGCCTTTGCCGTAATAGGTGCCGGAGGTGTAATAGCCTGGGTTCTTCTCGACTTCCCAAAAGTTATAAGCGACGCGTTGCCCATAGAGAATGTTGTGGTCGACGTTAGCGCCGCCGCGTAAGCCGCGGAAAAAACCGGCGGCGTATTGCAAGCGACCGTCGAATGCCGCACCCCAGAAGGTGACACCGTCGTCGCGGCCGAAGGAACCGGCCGAGGTGCCGTCGGATTTGATGACCAAGTTGTAATCGGACGGTTCGAACGGGGTACCGGCGGAGAAGATGTTATAAACGGCGCTGTAGAACGGACCGTTCATTTCGCGGCGTTCGGCCGGCACCAGCATCCGGCCCACCCACAAGTTGGCGTAAGGGTTGACCTCGAATTTGCCGATCGCATCCAGCACCCGCACCTCGCCGCCGTTGCCGCAGGTTTGGCAGTCGGTGTTGAATTCCACTTTCAGGTATTTATGGATCTGGCCGTTGATATACAAACGGATGTTGTCCAGGTTGAAATCGTTGCTCCATTTTTCCGCGCCGGCACCGGCGGCGCTTTCCTGGGCGCGGAAACTGGTGCGCAAACCGGCGCCGACGCTGACCCATTTGGTGTCGTCGATCTTGAAGGTGGCGCCGGCTGTCGCTTCCGGCGCCTGGCTCAGGCCGATGGCACCCAAGGCCATACCGCTCAGCAAGCCGATGGCCCGGCTGCCGGTTTTTTGTCGATTAAAACCCGTCATTTGCATTCCCCTATCTAGTTAAAACTTGCCAGAGCCGGCGGCCGTGGCGCTCGTAAACTTCGGGGAAATTTTTAAATTTTGCGCGGTCCTGCCACAATCGGGCGAATGACTCATCAGTCATTTGACGTATGGCCGGCAACTCGCGGCGTCCGTAGAGTGGCAAGCAACTTGGGAGAGAGAAGACTATGAAAAACTTTTTTGTTTTGGCTGTCGCCGCACTGGGTTTTGCCGGTGCGGCAGGCGCGGCCGAGCCGGAACCGGTTAAGCCGCTACAAGCGGTTGCATTCGAACTGGTCGACGATAATCTGAGCCAGTTCGGCATTGGATTGGACCCGGCGAATCTGGCTGAGCGGGTACGGAACAATCTGGCGGAATGGCAGTTTCCGCTCAGCGCCAGCGGGCCGTTCAGCCACCGGTTGCAGGCCAGGCTGGGTAAAGTGGCGCGGCGGGAAACCCCGGTCGGCTTTTCCTTTTCCTCCGGCAACTCCGACCCGCGCGCCGTCGATTTCCAAAAAGCCGACGTATTGCCGGTGACCTGCAGTTTGCGCGATGCCGGCAATCAAGCGGTTTTGGTCGAACGCGAATCGACTTTCAGCGCTCATGCTTTAGACAAAGACGTTGCCCCGGCGCGGATCGCCGACAAACTGGTCGACCAAATCGGCACCGCCTGCCTGGACGTGCTGGAGCAAGCACCGCTGCCGAAGCAACCCGGCCGAGTCAGAACCGAGTTGTTCAAACCGAAATGGATGCCGGACGTGCGGGTGGAGGTTCGGGAGATTCCGGCTGCGGCGGGGGCGAGTACTGCAGCTCAACCGGCGGCGATAGGCGACGAGCCGAAGAAGGAGGTGATTATTCATAACCAGGGCAATCCGGTGATTTTTCAGTTTGGGCATGAGAGGAAGTGATATTTGGCTTGGCATGATTTGCGTGTGGCACTCATATATTTGGTTTATGCATTTGATTGCGGGACGGTTTGTTCCTTCTCCCTGAGGGAGAAGGCTAGGATGAGGGGGGATATGAATGTGTCGCTACCGCGACAGGTTCTGTTGAAGTCGGGTCTCGGCCCGACAGCCGAGATACTTTCTTTTGCTTGGCCAAAAGAAAGTATCCAAAGAAAAAGCCACCCGGAATTCCGCCTCAATCCTGCGCTTTACGAAAACCATCCGTGGTTTTCGCCCTGCGGGTCAGCCTATCGGCTGTTCAAATTTGTTCCAGGCAAATTTGTCGCTTTTGGCGAGGGTTTTCGAAAGGGGCTTCCCAGCCCCTCCGAAAACGAGCGGCATCCCTGCCGCTCCCCTGCGGGCTAATCTCCCCAAATACCCACGGGGCACAAGAGCTGCGATGCTCGGGGCGGAATAACGGGAACGACCCCGTCGCGAGATGAAAGGTTATTAGATGATTTTGAAAGCTAGGATTTTGATTGTGTTGTAGGATGCTGCCGACGAAAGGAGGCGCATCGTTCGCGATCGATGAGCTTCACTCCGTTCGGCACATCCATCGGAATAAATTTTCAGGCATTTATGAAAAATAAATCAAGTTTAGCTAGCGCTGCTTTATTATTTGTTTTATTAACATTTATATTGTCGTTATTCGATCTCGATACATTTTTATTAAAAATTCCAGAGTTTAATCAATTAGAAACTGGCGATGGGACGATATCATTTAACCTTACGCCACTAAGCAGAGGTAGTTCACTAATGCTTAACGATAAAGGTAAATCTATCGAATTGAACTGCTGGATAACAAGTGTTGGGATGAAAGATTGCGTCGCTTCCGAAGATAAAAATCAACTTAAAGGCAAAAAAGCGAAAGCATGGTGGTATGAGGCAAGAATCAATGGATTTTTTACTGAAAATCGGCTCCTTCAGCTGGAGGTTGATGGAAAGCTAGTAATTGATTATTTAGATCAACGAAGTAAATATATCAAAAGTAAGGAGGCTTATATTTATGTTTGGCCTATGTTTTTTTGCGTCGCTGTGTTTTTTTATTTTGTCGTGCGCTTGAGTAATAATTATCGCAACAAATGTTCAACGTAGCTGCATAGGGTGGGCACGGCTTTTTGTGCCAACGCGGGGAAAACCACAAACCCTGATTAACCACCGAAAACTAACAAATAAAAATGTCCCGTTACCGCCGCTCGCAAAATCCCGGTGCAACGTATTTTTTCACGGTGGTGACGTATCGGCGGCAGGCGATTTTATGCGATGAACCGGTACGAGAGGCTTTGCGAAAGGCGATTGCGATTACCCGAACCAAACGGCCGTTTACCATTGATGCCTGGGTTTTGTTGCCGGATCATTTGCATACTATCTGGACCTTGCCGGGCGACGACGCGGATTATTCAACCCGTTGGGGCGTGATAAAACGGCAGGTGAGCGTGGCATGAGGTGACGCATATCGGCGGGCCGAATGGATCAATGCCTCGAAACAAAAACATCGGGAATCGACCTTATGGCAACGCCGGTATTGGGAACATCAAATACGCGATGAAACCGATTTTGCCCGGCATATGGATTACATTCATTACAACCCGGTAAAGCACGGGTATTCGCAGCAGGTCAAAGATTGGCCGTATTCGACGTTTCATCGTTATGTTAAGGACGGCGTTTATTCGGTTGATTGGGGTGATGGCGTTGATGAATTGGTTGTGGGGGAGTGAACGGTTTGTCCGCGTGGGCACAAAAAGCCGTGCCCACCCTACGAATCTTGGTCTAACCTAAGCCGTTTTGATAGCGCGACGGTTTTCGTCCCGTTATTCCGCCCCGAGCATCGCAGCTCTTGTGCCCCGTGGGTATTTGGTGAGAATAGCCCGATAGGGGAGCGGCAGGGATGCCGCTCGTTTTCGGAGGGCCAAGGATGGCCCTTCCGAAAACCCTCACCAAAAGCGACAAATTTGCCTGGAGCAAATTTGAACAGCCGATAGGCTGACCCGCAGGGCGAAAACCACGGATGGTTTTCGTAAAGCGCAGGATTAAGGCGGAATGTCGGGTGGCCTTTCTTTTGGTGACTTTTCTTTGGCCACGCACAAATTCGTCTGGAACGAATTTGAACAGCCGAAAGGCTGGCCCGAAGGGCGAAAACCAGGGATGGTTTTCGTAGCAAAAGTCACTCGGTTGTCGGGCCGAGACCCGACTTCAAACAAACCCCGTCGCGGTAGCGACACAACCAAATGAAAACCATCCACCAAAACATCACCAAAATCCGCCGCGACTACAACGCCCTGGTCGCCAACGAAACCCTGGAAGACTACGCGCTACGCTATGCGCCGCGCAGCTTTCGGAAATGGAGCGAGTTCCAGGTCGCCAATACTGCGTTTGGCTCGACCTCGTTTTTAGTTCTTGAAGCCATCGGCGGGTTTTTGTCGATCAACTACGGCTTTACCAACGCTTTCTGGGCCATCATCGCCGTCGGCATCGTTATCTTCATCACCTCGCTGCCGATCAGCTATTACGCCGCCCGCTTTCATATCGACATCGATCTGCTGACCCGCGCCGCCGGCTTCGGCTACATCGGCTCGACCGTTACCTCGCTGATTTACGCTTCGTTCACCTTCACGCTGTTTGCGCTGGAAGCTTCGATCATGTCACTGGCGCTGGAATTGTATTTTCAGATTCCGTTGGCGTACGCCCATGTGGTCAGCGCGGTCATCGTGGTGCCGCTGGTGACCTTCGGCATCACCACCATCAGTCGGATGCAACTGTGGACCCAGCCGGTCTGGCTGTTGTTGTTGATCGCGCCGTATATCGCGGTGGCGCGGGCCGAGCCGGAGGCGTTGATGACGCTGGAAACCTATTTCTGGATCGCCGGCAGCGGCCAGGGTTTCGACTGGTTGCTGTTCGGCAGCGCGGCGACGGTGGCCTGTTCGATGGTGGCGCAGATCGGTGAGCAGGTCGATTTTCTGCGCTTCTTGCCGGATAAAACCGAGCAAAACAAATGGCGCTGGTGGGCGGCGATGTTGGCGGCCGGACCGGGTTGGGTGGTGTTCGGCGTGGTGCGGCAGTTGTTGGGGGCGTTGTTGGCGCACTTGGCGATCCGCCACGGTATCCCCGCCGAGCATGCCCACGAGCCGACCCAGATGTATCTGGTGGCGTACAACGAGCTATTCGACAATCCGGAATGGGCGTTGGCTGCCACCACCTTGTTTGTGGTGCTGAGCCAGCTCAAGATCAACGTCACCAACGCCTATGCCGGCTCGCTGGCCTGGTCCAATTTTTTCTCGCGCCTGACTCACAGCCATCCGGGGCGGGTGGTATGGTTGTTGTTCAACGTGCTGATTGCGCTGCTGTTGATGGAATTCGGCGTGTTCGGCGCGCTGGAGAAGGTGCTGGGCTTGTTTTCGAATATGTCGATCGCCTGGATCAGCACCGTCGCCGCCGAATTGATGATCAACAAGCCCTTGGGCTTGAGTCCGAAGGAAATCGAGTTCAAACGGGCTTATCTGTCCGATTTGAATCCGGTGGGCATGGTATCGACTTTCGTCGCGTCGCTGGTGTCGATTCTGGCTTATGTCGGTTTGTTCGGCGAGTGGCCCAAAGCCTTCTCGGCTTTGATCGCGCTGGGCTTGGCCTTTGCGCTGGCGCCGGCGCTGGCCTGGTTCAGCCAGGGCAAGCATTATCTGGCGCGCGACCGCGACGAGCGCAACCGCTACGCCCGTAACACCTGTTCGATTTGCGAGAACGAGTTCGAACACGACGACGTGGCCTATTGCCCGGCTTACGGCGGTAGTATCTGTTCGCTGTGCTGCACGCTGGACGCCCGCTGCCTGGATAGCTGCAAGGTCGGATTCCGCTTCGACGATTACCTGGAACGGATGGCCAAATACGGCCTGCCCGAATTTCTGAGTCTGCATGCGCGGATGCGTTTGTTGCGTTTCGGTTTGTTATTCGGCTTTCTGGCGGTGCTGACCGGCATTTTCATCAGCATCATTTATTACCAGGATTTGCTCAGCATCCGCCGCGACGCCGGTGCGTTTCAATTGCTGCTGCATAATTTTCTGAAGATCTACGCCTCGCTGCTGGTCTTCATCGGCCTGTGCACCTGGTGGCTGATTTTGAACGGCGAAAGCCGGCGCGTCGCCCACGAGGAGACTGCGAAACAAACCCAGTTATTGCTGCAGGAAATCGACGAGCACAAGAAGACCGACAGCAAACTGCAACAAGCGATGAAGCTGGCCGACAGCGCGAATCAGGCCAAAAGCCGCTTTCTGAGCAGCATGAGCCACGAGATCCGCTCGCCGCTGAACAGCATCATCGGCTACGCCCATATTCTGCATCAGGACCCGGAGATTCCGCCGCACCGCAAACAGGCCGTGGAAACCTTGAAGCGCAGCGGCGAGCATTTGTGCGCGCTGGTCGAGGACATCCTGGACATCGCCCGGATCGAGGCGCGCAAGTTCGAATTGAAATATCAAACCTTCAATTTCCCGGAGTTTATCGAGCATTTGGTGCATACCTACCGGGTCCAGGCCGAGGATAAAGGTTTGAGTTTCAATTGCCAGATCGGCAACCAGTTGCCGCAACGGGTGCGCGGCGACGAGAAGCGGGTGGGGCAGATTCTGATCAATCTGTTGGGTAATGCGGTCAAGTTCACCGAGCGAGGCGAGATCGTGTTTCGCATCGGTTATAGCGGCGGCGTCGCCAGTTTTCAGGTCATCGACAGCGGTGCCGGGATTGATGAGGAACATTTGCAGAATATCTTCCAGCCGTTTACCCGCGTCAGCCAGCCGACCGGCAACGCCGTGGCCGGTGCCGGGCTGGGCTTGACCATCAGTAAAATCCTGACCGAAGTGATGGGCGGGGAATTGACCGTGAAAAGCCAGGTAGGGCAGGGCTCGACCTTTACCGTGCGCTTGCTGCTGCCCAGTCAGGGTGCCGATGCCGAGCCGGATCAAGTCGCCGCGATCGCCGGCTACCGGGGTGCCAGACGCAGAATCATGGTGGTCGACGACCAGCGCGAGCACCGCGAGTTGTTGCTGGACATGCTGGAGCCGCTGGGTTTTTATCTGAGCGAAGCCGATTCCGGCGAGCAATGTCTGGAAAAAGTGGCCGAAGAGCGGCCGGATTTGATCTTGCTGGATATTTCGATGCGCGGCATGAACGGCATCGAAACCGCGATGCTGTTGCGGGAAGGCGGCTGCAGTATGCCGATCGTGATCCTGAGCGCGAATGCCTACGCCAGCGACCGGATGGCGGCGCTGAATGCCGGCTGCAACGATTTTCTGGCCAAGCCGATCCAGGTGCGGGAACTGATGCACAAGCTGAAACTCTATCTGGCCTTGACTTGGCTGTATCGTGACGAAGCGGTGCCGGCCGCCGATGCCGAGCGGGCGCTAGCGGTGCCGCCGGCGGAATTGCTGGCCGACTGCATCGACTGCGTGCGGATCGGCGATTTGATGGGCCTGAAAAAGGTCTTGCAACGTCTGTCGGTGCAACAACCACAATATGCGTTGTTTTTTGCCAAGTTGCTGAATCTGGCCAACGAATTCAAGTTGGGCCAAATTCGGCAATTGTTGAATATGAACAAACAGGAGGCAGGGCGATGATGGAAGCGGCTCTCAGCAACGGCACGGTATTGATCGTCGACGATACGCCGGGTAATTTGGCTTTGCTGTCCGATACGCTGTCGGAAGCCAATTACCGGGTGCTGGTCGCTACCGACGGCAGTTCGGCGCTGGAACAAATCCAATACGTCAAACCCGACATCATTTTGCTGGACGTGATGATGCCGGGCATCGACGGTTTCGAAACCTGTAGCCGGTTGAAAGCCGATCCGGCCACGGCGGCGATTCCGGTACTGTTCATGACCGGCCTCAGCGAATTGGAAAACTTGCTGCGCGGCTTCGGCGAAGGCGCGCTGGATTACATCGTCAAGCCGATCCGGCCGGCCGAAGTCTTGGCGCGGATCGAAGTGCATCTGAGCCAGACCCGCAACCTGCTCCGAGCCGAACAATTGCTGAACCACGGCGAGTTTGCCGCGCTGGCGGTCGATGCCGGCGGCCAAATCCATTGGCGGACGCCGGCCGGGGCGCAATGGCTGGCGGATTTCAAGGCATTCCGGGGGCTGGACCTAGCGCTTGCCGGCGACAGTGTGTTGCCGGAGGACATGCTGGGCTGGTTTCAACGCTGGTTGCGCCAGTCCGGCCGGACCGAGGCCGACTCGGAACCGCATCGGCTGGTGCCGGGATTTGCGGTCACAGTCAATGCCTGCGAACAGCCGGGCGAGTACCTGCTGCTGTTGCAGCGCGACGATGCGCAGTGGAGTCCGCAGACGCTACGTGAAAAACTGAAGCTGACTTTTCGCGAAGCCGAAATTCTGATGTGGATTGCCCGCGGCAAGACCAATAAGGAGATCGGCATTATCCTCAGTACCAGTCCCCGCACCGTGAACAAACACCTGGAACATATCTTCGAAAAACTGGGCGTGTCGACCAGGGCGGCGGCGGTGGCGATGGCGATGCAGCAAGGTTGAGATGTTCGGCCGGCGGGCAATAAAAAGGCCTGAAGCCTTTTCGGCGACAGGCCTTTTTGTCAGGCTTGATCGGCTGCTGTTAAGGCATGTACATGCCGCCGTTGACGTGCAAGGTCTCGCCGGTGATGTAGGAGGCTTGCTCGGAGGCCAGGAAGGATACCGCGTGGGCGATTTCGTCCGGTTGGCCGAGGCGGCCCAGCGCGATTGAGCCGAGCAGGGCGGTTTTGATCTCTTCCGACAATTCTTTGGTCATGTCGGTGTCGATGAAACCCGGCGCCACGGTGTTGACGGTGATGCCGCGCGAACCGACTTCTTTGGCCATCGATTTGGCGAAGCCGACCATGCCGGCCTTGGCCGCGGCATAGTTGGTCTGGCCGGCGTTACCGGTCGAACCGACGACGGACGAGATATTGATGATGCGGCCGTAACGGGCTTTCATCATGCCGCGTAACACGGCTTTGCTCATCCGGAAGATCGAGGTCAGGTTGGTGTTGATGATGTCGTCCCATTCCTCGTCTTTCATGCGCATCAGCAGGTTGTCGCGAGTGATGCCGGCGTTGTTGACCAGAACCGCTGGGGTGCCGTAGGCGTCACCGGTGGTCTTGATAAAGACTTCGATGTCGGCGGCGTCGGCCACGTTCAGCTTATAGCCTTTGCCGTTGTCGCCCAGGTAGGCGGAAATAGCCTCGGCACCGCTGTCGGAGGTGGCGGTGCCCAGTACGTAAAAGCCGTCTGCGACCAGTCTTTCGGCAATGGCCCGGCCGATGCCGCGGCTGGCGCCGGTAACGATGGCGGTTTTCTTATCCACGGAGTTGCTCCACAACGTTGTTGATGGTTTCGATGTCGTACAAGGTGAAGTGGGCGGCATCGGCGGCGATGCGCTTGTTCAAGCCCATCAGCACTTTACCGGGGCCGCACTCGACGAAGGCGGTAACGCCTTGCTCGTGCATGAATTTGATGCTTTCCACCCAGCGCACCGGTTTGAATAATTGTTCTTTCAGCGCGTAGCGAATCACTTCCGGCGAGCCGTGCGATTTGACGTCGGCATTGTGAATCAGCGTGGTATTGGGCATGTCGACGTTCAGGCCTTGCAGAATCTCGTTGAGCTGGTCGGAGGCCGCTTCCATCAAGGCACAATGCGACGGTACGCTGACCGGCAGTTTCAAGGCGCGCTTGGCGCCCAGGGCTTTCAGGGCTTCAATGGCGCGGTCGACGGCGGCGGTTTGGCCGGCGATGACGACTTGGCCGGGCGCGTTGAAGTTGGCGGCGGCGACGATCTCGCCGTGGGCGACTTCAGTGCAAGTGTTGACCACTTGGTGGTCTTCCAGACCCAGGATGGCGGCCATTGCACCTTCGCCGGCCGGTACCGCTTCCTGCATCAAGCGGCCGCGGGCGGCAACTAATTTGATTGCGTCGTCGAAGCCCAGTGCGCCGGAACAGACCAGGGCGGTATATTCGCCCAAGCTGTGGCCTGCCATCCAGGCAGGGCGGATCGCCGATAGCTCGCACCAAGCCCGCCAGACGGCCACGCCGGCCGCCAGCATGGCCGGTTGGGTATTGTGAGTTTGATTGAGATCGGCTTCCGGGCCGTTGGCGACCAGATTCCACAAATCGAAACCCAGCGCGTCGGACGCTTGTTCGAAGGTTCGTTTCACCACCGGGGTGGCTTCGGCCAACGCGCCGAGCATGCCGACCGCTTGCGAGCCCTGGCCGGGAAAGACGAAGGCCAGATTGTAACTTTGTTCGTTGATTGTCATCGTTAGTACCTCAGTAATGCGGAGCCCCAAGTGAAACCGGCGCCGAATGCTTCCATCAGCACGGTCTGGCCGCGTTGGATGCGGCCGTCGCGCACGCCTTCGTTAAAGGCGAGCAGCACCGATGCCGAGGAGGTATTGCCCTGGTTTTCCAAGGTCAGAATCACTTGATCCATCGACATGCCGAGTTTTTTCGCGGTGGCGGCAATGATGCGGGTATTGGCCTGATGGGGCACCAGCCAGTCGATATCGCTTTGCTGCAAGCCGTTTGCGGCCAGGGTTTCATCGACAATCCGGCCCAGCGTGTTGACCGCAACTTTGAACACTTCGTTACCGCGCATACTGATGAAGGCCGGCTCTTGCTGTTTGGCTTCGGCTGCCACTTGCGGGTTCGGGCAATACAACAGGTCTTCGTAACCGCCGTCGGAGTGAATATGAGTGGACAATATGCCGGGCTCCGCGCTGGCCGTCAGCAGGATCGCGCCGGCGCCGTCGCCGAATAGAATGCAAGTGCTGCGGTCGCTCCAGTCGACAATCCGCGAGCAGATTTCGCTGCCGACCACCAGGACGTTTTTGGCGAAGCCGGTTTTGATGTATTGGTCGGCGATGCTGAGGCCGTAAACCGAACCGGAGCAGGCGGCCTGAATATCGAAGCCAACGCAGTGTTTGATGCCCAGCCGTTCCTGCAGCAGGCAGGCGGTGCTGGGATAGACCCGCTCCGGCGTGCCGGTGGCGACGACGATCATATCGATGTCGGTCGCGGCGATACCGGCCATGGCTATGGCCTGGCGGGCGGCGATTTCGGCCATACTGGAGGCGGTTTCCTCCGGGCCGGCGATGCGGCGGCTTTTGATGCCGGTACGTTCGTAAATCCAGCTGTCGGAGGTGTCGACCATGTTGGAGATATCGTCGTTGGTGCGGACGATCGGCGGCAGATAGCCGCCGGTGCCGATTACCTTGGTCCAGCGGCTCATGAGGCGACCTTCTGCGCGAGCGCGACTTCCAGTTTTTCGCTGATTTTACGGATAACGCCTTGCGCCACTTCCAGTTCGGCCAGATGAATGGCAGTCTCGAAGGCCAGGGCGTCGGCGCCGCCGTGGCTTTTGATCACCAGTCCGCGCAAGCCGATGAAGCTGGCGCCGTTGTAGAGGCGCGGATCGATGCTGTCTTTGAATTGTTTCAGAACCGGGTAGGCCGCCAGACCGGCCAGTTTGGTCAGCCAGTTTTTCGAGAAACTGTCTTTCAATTTGGAACCGATCATTTTTGCGGCGCCTTCGATCGATTTTAAGGCGACATTGCCGACGAAGCCGTCGGTGACGATCAAATCGACTTTGACGTTGCCGGCGTTGATCGAGTTACCTTCCACGTAGCCGATGTAATTTAGCGAGGAATTTTCCAGTAATTTGGCGGCAGCTTTGACTTGCTCGTTGCCTTTCATGTCTTCCTCGCCAATATTCAGCAAGCCGATACGCGGCCGCTCGATGTTCTCCACCGCTTTGACGACTTCCTCGCCCATCACGGCGAATTGATAGAGATGTTCGGCGCTGGAATCGACGTTGCCGCCCAAGTCCAGCATGTGGGTATGGCCGAAGGTCGAAGGCAGGGTGGAAATAATCGCGGGACGATCGATACCGGGGATCATTTTCAGCACGAAACGGGCGGTTGCCATCAGGGCTCCGGTGTTGCCGGCGCTGACGCAAGCGTCGGCTTTGCCTTCCTGAACCAGGTTGATCGCTACCCGCATCGAAGAATCTTTTTTGTTCTTCAGCGCTTTTTGCGGCGTTTCGTCCATTTCCACGACTTGTGAGGCGTGTTGAATGCTGATCCGGCCGTCAAATTCGGCAAGCGCCGGTTCCAGCAGTTTGCGCAGAACCGCCTCGTCGCCAACCATGATGAGATTCAGATCCGGATTTTTTCTTAAACAGGCCAGAGAGGCGGGAACCGTTACTTGCGGACCGAAATCCCCGCCCATGGCGTCGATTGAGAGAGTTGAGCTCACGCTTATGACTAACCCCATAAGTTAAAAGAAGCCAACTGTTGCCGAACAACAAGTTGGCTTTACCCAGAGACTATCGTGCTGCCGAAATGCGCCGTTTGTCTTCCCGGCCGCCGAGACCAAAAGCGCCGGTCCCGGTTCGCGGACCGGAGCGGTTTATTCGGCATAAATCCGGCGCGGGTAGATACCCGGCGGAACGCTACGATTAATCTTCTTCGTGTGCGCCGACGATTTGACGGCCTTTGAAATAACCGTCGGGTGTCATGTGGTGGCGCAGATGGGTTTCGCCGGTCAATGGATCCTGGGCCAGGGTTTTGCCGACCAATGCATCGTGTGAACGACGTTGACCGCGTCTGGAACGCGATACTTTGCTCTTTTGTACTGCCATTTCAATCTCCAGTTTTTTTAAGTTTTGCTAAAACAGAAAAAGGGTTGTTCGCCTTGATCTGACTATCGGTCGCGCCGTATTCGGCGTCTTCGGAACGGTTGCGTTCGATGCAGTCGAACGGGTGTCGAGGATAATCCGGCAACGCCAGTAGAATTTCGTCCTCGACCAAGGCGGTTAACGAAATCGTATCGCCGTCCAGCATTAACGGCTCGGAATCGTCCAGTTGCTTGGCTTCCTGTAGCGAAGACACAACAGACAATTTAAAGCTGATATCTACAGGCCATGCCAGCGCCTGCAGGCAGGATTGACACTCCAATTGGAGGTCGCCCCCTATATGGCCGGACACGGTAACCCGTTTACCCTCTTTGCCGAACTCGATGCGGACGGCCAAGACACCGCTACGGTCAACTACGCTATCGGCCAAGCGTTCGAGCGTAGCGATATTCAATTCTCCGGCCAATACGCTACGTCTTTCAGCGAACAGCAGAGGATCAATATGGTCGGGAAACTTATCTGACATAACTGTACAATCATACAGATATCAGACTGTTGCGTCAAACTGACAACTTGCTATTCCATGACCGAGACTAGTTCCATCGTGCTGGCATCCAGCTCCCCGTACCGTCGAGAGCTATTGAAAAAATTGGCTGTCGACTTCAATTGTTGCCCGGCGAACGTCGACGAAACGCCCCGGCCGAACGAGCCGCCAACGGATTTGGCACTGCGTTTATCCGTCGAAAAAGCGCTGGCAGTCGGCAGTATCCATCCCGCACATTTGGTGATCGGCTCCGACCAGGTGGCGGCGTTCGACGGCGAAATCCTGGGAAAGCCGGGGAATCGGGAGCGGGCAGTTGCCCAGTTGCAGCGCCAATCGGGCAGAGTGGTGTCTTTCTACACCGGGCTTTGCGTATTGGATAGCGCCAGCGGACAGTATTTTACCGATCTGGTCGAGTGTGAGGTGCACTTCAAATCCTTAAGCCTGCAGCAGATTGAATATTACTTGGACATCGACCGTCCCTACGATTGCGCCGGCAGCTTCAAATCCGAATCCCTGGGTATTGCCTTGTTCGATAAAATTTGCGGCGAAGATCCGAATGCCTTGGTTGGCTTGCCCTTGATTAAATTGGCCGGTTTGCTGAAGAAATTCGGCGTCGACGTGCTGAACCCGGCGGCGGGTTAGGGCGGGCTGAATAAATCCAGCATTTGCGCTAAGTCCTGGTCGACTTGGTCGGCGATTTCCAGAATCTGTTCGCGGCTGATCCGGACCAATATCAGCGTTTGCTTCGCAAAACCGGCCGCAGTGGCTTGACGCTCGGCGGCCGATTTGCAGTCGGCCAGTCGGCAAGCAATGTGCAGTAGGTGCGCATCCAGCTTATGCAGTAAAGCTTGCTCCGGTTCCAGGTAACAGCCTACTGTCTCGTACAGGGATTCGGGCAGGCCCCAGTTCTTCAATAATTCGCGGCCAACCTCGGCATGGGTGAAGCCGAGCAGGGCTTGTTCGAGGCCTGGAACCAAACGGCGGTCGCCGTTGGCGGCCAGCAGCGCCTGGCGGCTGGGTTCCGCCAAGCGGTGATAGAGCAGCAGCGAGCCGATATCGTGCAGCAGGCCGGCGATAAACAGCCGTTCGGCGTGCAAAACCGCGCAGCGCTTGGCCAAGGCCCGCACCAAAATCGCACAATGGATGCTGCGGCGCCAGAAACTGGCCATGTCCACCAATTCGCCCGGTATTTGCCGGAACCGGTCGGCGATGCAGGTTGCCACGACCAGGCTGTACAGGTCGTCGACGCCGATTACGGTAATGGCTCGCGACAATGTGTCTATCCGGGCCTGGAAGCCGTAGAAAGGACTGTTGACGACGCGTAGCAGCCGCGCCGCAAGTACGGGGTCTTTTGCGATCACCGCGCCGATGTCGGCTGGCGAATACCGCGAGTCCCGGATCATTTCATTTAGCTGGAAATAGATGTCGGGCAACGAGAACAGGTTTGTCGCGTCGGCGACCAGTTGCCTGATTGCGGCGACCTTCACTCAGCTTTTCCGATATAGCGACAGTACGTGCTGTACGTAGTTGCGGGTTTCCGGGTAGGGCGGCACGGCGTTGCCGTATTTCATCACCGCACCCTCGCCGGCGTTGTAACCGGCTACGGCCAAGGTCAAATTCGAGTTGAACATCGCCAGCAGGTCTTTCAAATAACGGGTGCCGCCGTCGACGTTCTGTTCGGCGTCGCGCCGGTCGGTGACGCCGTAGCGACGGGCCGTGTCGGGCATCAACTGCATCAAGCCCACTGCGCCGGCAGAAGATACTGCGTGCGGGTTGTAGGCCGATTCCGCTTGAATTACGGCGTGCAGCAGTTTCGGGTCCATTTGGTGTTTGGCTGCGGCTTTGGCAATCAAATCGTTGAATTTGAGTTTGTTGCCGGACATGTACTTCAAGTCGCGGCTATACGTGCGCGGCCGGGTGCGGATGATCAAGCGGTAATCGAAGCCTTTTTTCGGCTCGTCGGTGTAATAAACCCGGCCGTCCGGGTCCACGTATTTATAGATGTCCGCCCCGGAGTCGGCGATTGGCGCGAAGGATAAGATGGCGATCAGCAGGCGTTTCATCGCGTTACCCTCCCGAAATATCAGATCATTGCTGAATCGCGACCGAGCTGGCGGCCTGTACGGCCTTGGCCCGCGCCGCTTCGACCGTCTCGCCGGTCGCCAGCGCGACGCCCATGCGCCGGGCGGCGAAGGCTTCCGGTTTGCCGAACAGGCGGACATCGGTATCGGGTATTGCCAAGGCTCGCTCTAATCCCTGGTAGCTAACCGCTTTGGCGTCGATACCGCCCAGAATCACGGCGCTGGCAGCAGTTCTGTCCAGCGCTGTATTGACCGGTAAACCCAAAATCGCCCGGGCATGCAGATCGAATTCGCTCTGGCGTTGGCTGGCCATCGTAACCATGCCGGTATCGTGCGGCCGCGGGCTGACTTCACTGAACCAGACCTGGTCGCCGGCGACGAACAGTTCCACACCGAACAGGCCGAGTCCGCCCAAGGCATCGGTGACTTTGCCGGCGATTTGTTGCGCCAGCGCGATGGCATTTTCGCTCATGGCTTGCGGTTGCCAGCTCTCCCGGTAGTCACCGTGTTCCTGACGGTGGCCGATCGGTTCGCAAAAATAAGTCTGCACCCGGCCTTCCGCATCCAGCGCCCGTACCGTCAATAAGGTGATTTCGAAGTCGAAGTCGATTTTGGCTTCGACGATGACTTTGCCGGTATCGGTGCGGCCGCCGGCTTTGGCGTAATCCCAAGCCGCTTGCAATTGGTCTGCGCTTTTCACCATCGACTGGCCCTTGCCCGATGAGGACATGGTCGGTTTGACGAAACAAGGGTAACCGATGCCGCTATCCACGGCGGCTTGCAGTTGCGCGAAGGATTCGGCAAAGGCGTATTTCGAAGTAGGCAAGCCCAATTCCGCGGCTGCCAGTTGGCGGATGCCTTCCCGGTTCATCGTCAATTGGATGGCGCGGGCATTCGGTACCACCGTGGTTTGCCCGACCCGTTCGATGTCTGCAAGTGCGTCGGTGGCGATCGCTTCCAGTTCCGGCACGATGAAGTGCGGTTGTTCCTGCGCGATCAAGGCCTTGACCGCCGCGGCATCGGTCATGTCGATCACATGGCGGCGGTGGGCCACCTGCATTGCCGGGGCGCCGGGGTAGCGGTCGACCGCTATCACTTCCACCCCGTAACGCTGCAGCGAGATCGCGATTTCCTTGCCCAGTTCGCCGCTACCGAGCAGCAGGGCTTTGGTGGCGGTGGCAGTGTCGGGTGTACCTATGTTCATGAATTAGCTAGATAGTTATCGATATCTTGTTTGGAAAAGCCGATTTTCTTTGCTACCCGATCGGCATGGCTGACGCGGGAAATGCCGTCGATCAGCTTGAAGGTCGGCATGTCGTCGGCGAATTCCACTTGTTTCGGCGTCGCCACCCGGCGATTGACGAACACGTCGACCAATTGGTGGTTATGCGTAATCAGGATGGTGCTGTTCCCTTTGCGGTAAAAGCCGTCCAGCACGTCGATCGACGACTGCATTTTCTCTTCAAAAGTAGTGCCTTCCGCCATTTCGTCAAGCACGACCAGGCTGTTGCTGCTGGCTGCCAGGAAAATGTCGCGGGTGCGTTTCAACTCGGTGCCGAAGCGGCCTTCGCCGTCGTCGAGATGGCTGATTTCCGGCGCCTGGTAAAAAATCCGATCCGCTACTGTCATTTTGGCGGCCCGGGCCGGCACGTAGCAGCCGATTTGGGCCAGCAATTGAATTTGAGTGACGGTTTTGCAGAATGCGGTTTTACCGCCGCTATTCGGCCCGGTGACGCAGACCAGCCGTTCCTCGCTCATGCTGAAATCGTTGCCGACGTAGTTTGGATTTTTGTGGCCGAGCACCGGATTCTTCGCGTCGTGCAATTCAATCGAGTGGCGGTCTCCCGCGGTCAAGTCGGGCAATACGGTTTCGCTGCCGTAGTTCTCGGCATACTTGATAAAGGCCAACAATTCGTCGAGCTGGCCCAGGCCGTCCATTAATTCGCCGAGCGCGGCAGAGTTTTTGTAGATCTCGCGTAGCGGAATGATGCAGTTGTCGCGGTCGTAGCCGCCGACCACCGGAATGTAAGCCAAGGCCAACGGCAGGAAGAATACCGAGGCTACAGACAGGCCGTCGCGGGTGACCTGGAACATGTCGCTGGGGAAAATCCGGGTCAAGCCCCAAATTGCGGCAATTAACACTGCGATCAGTAACGGTTTGAATAGCGTGGGCCGGAAAATCGTGGTCGGAGCAAACGAGTTTTTACGTTGTTCCTTGCTTTGCAGGCCTTTTTCGCTGTTGTAGACCGGGCCGACCATCAGCGAGTATTCGTTGCTTTGGGCGAAATTACCGATTTTGTCGAACACGCTTTGCAGATAAGGGCTTTGCGGCCGGCCGGAATTGTAAATCGCGCCGACCAGATTCAGCACCACGCGAATCCCGCGCACGTATTGTTTGTAGCCGTAGCCCTCGATCTGATTGTGTTCGCGGGCGGTGCCGAAACCGCCCAGGAATTCGCCGAACAGCAGCAGATACAAGCGGTTTTCGCCGGCGGCGGCATTGGCGACGATATTCTCTATGTTTTCCCGGACGGCAGGGTTGTCGCGAATTTCGCGCACGGCGTCCTGTTTGGCGGCAATGGCTTCGCAGTCGTTCATGGGCTGGGCCAGCGAACGGTAGAGTACGGCTTGGCCGGCCAGGGTGCTGGTGTAATTGACGTTGTCGAACAGTTCGTCGACCTCGATCGTATTGAAGGCGCCCGGGTCGATCACTCCGGCACCGGTTGCCAGCGGTTCGGTAGAGCGGGCCTTCGGCCATTCGCCGTTCCAGCTTTGTAGAATGTTCTGTTGCATGCTGCCTCCCCCGTTTTTTATCGGCCGCAACGTCAGCGTGCGGTTCTTATTAACTCTAGCATCAGCTCGACGTGGGCGTCGCTGTCGTTCAGGCACGGAATGTAGCGGTAGCTTTCGCCGCCGGCTTCCAGAAACAGTTCGCGATTGGCTATCGCGATTTCTTCCAGCGTTTCCAGGCAGTCTACCGAAAATCCGGGACAGATCATGTCAATTTGGCGGATACCTTGTTTGGGTAATTCCTCCAGCACTTCCACGCAATAGGGTTTCAACCATTCCGCACGACCGAATCGGGACTGAAACACCAGTTTCCATTGTGTTTCGGTCAGGCCCAATTTCTCGGCAATCAAACGGGCGCTGGTCTGGCATTGGTAATAGTAAGGGTCGCCCCATTCGGTCAATTTAGCCGGCAAGCCGTGAAAGGACATGACCAGCAATTGCGCTTGGCCATTTTCCTGCCAATGCTGCTGCACCGACGCGGCGACGGCGGCGATGTAAGCCGGGTGCTGGTGAAAATCGCTGATAAAACGCAAACCTGGCATATGCCGCCAGTCGACGAATTCGTCGGCGACGATGTCGAAAATCGAGGCCGTGGTGGTTGACGAATACTGGGGGTAGAGCGGTAATACCACGATTTCGGTGACGCCTTGTTTTTTCAGATCCCTTAATTTGTCCCGCAAGGCCGGTTTGCCGTAGCGCATTGCGCAGTCGATGGCTAGCGACGGTCCGCCGTAACGCGCTTTCAGTTTTTCGGTCAATTGCTGGCTGAACACGATCAGCGGCGAACCTTGCTCGGTCCAGATCGATTGGTAGGCATGGGCGGATTTGCGCGGCCGAAACGGCAGCACGAACAGATTCAATATCAGCCACCACAGCGGCCGCGGCAGGTTGACGACCCGCGGGTCGCCCAGGAACTCGCGCAGGAAACGCCTGACGTCTCCGGTTTTCGGCGAAGCCGGCGAACCGAGATTGACCAGCAAGACGCCGGTTTTGTCGGCAGGAGTTTCGCTCATCAGCTTATTTTCGGTTGATCAGATTGAGGAACTCGGAGCGGGTGCTGATTTCCTGGCGGAAAATGCCGCTCATCACCGAGGTGGTCATCACCGAGTTTTGTTTTTCGACGCCGCGCATCATCATGCACAGATGCTTGGCTTCGATCACGACCGCGACGCCACGGGCGTCGATAGCAGTTTCCACCGCGTCGGCGATTTGCCGGGTCAGTTGTTCCTGAATCTGTAGCCGGCGGGCGTACATGTCGACGATACGCGCGAGTTTCGAAAGGCCCAGTACCTTGCCTTGCGGCAGGTAACCGATGTGGCATTTACCGATGAAGGGCAGCAGATGGTGTTCGCACAGTGAATAGAGTTCGATGTCCTTGACGATGACCATGTCTTCGGTATCGGCTTGGAAAATGGCCCCATTCAAGACGTCGTCCAGATTCTTTTCGTAACCGTTATTCAGGAATTTAAAGGCTTTCGCGGCCCGTTTCGGCGTGTCGCGCAAACCTTCCCGGTTCACGTCTTCGCCTATTGCCTGAATGATTTTGGAGAAATATTCTTCCATCGCCGCCCCTGGGTAAAAAAATGCCGTGAGTATACAGGATCAAAAAGTAAATGCCAGAGCGTCCAAAACCACCTCAAAACCGGCGCCGGGTTTGCTGGCATTCTCGCTCAGATGCCGGCGCCAGGCGCGGGCTCCGTCTACGCCGTGGAACAAGCCGAGCATGTGCCGGGTGATGTTATGCAGACGTTGGCCTGACCGAATTTGCTGTTCTATGTAATCCTGCATCGCCATCAAGATCTGCCGCCGGCTGGGTAGCGGCCGTTCATCCCGGAAAAATCCGAGCGTCTACCTGCACCAGCAGGAACGGGTTATGGTAAACCTCGCGGCCGAGCATGACGCCGTCAACTTGGCTCAATAAAGCTTCGGCCGTATCCAGGGTATTAATGCCACCATTTATCACAATCTCAAGTTCCGGAAAATCTTGCTTCAACTGGAACACCACGCCATAACGTAATGGCGGAATCTCGCGGTTTTCTTTCGGCGACAAACCGGACAGCCAAGCCTTGCGAGCGTGGACGATGAAGGTTTTACATCCGGCACGGGCGACTGTCGCGATGAAATCGACCAATTCGGTATAGGAGTCGCGGTCGTCGATGCCGATGCGGGATTTGACCGTCACCGGAATCGAAACCGCATCGCGCATGGCCGCGACACAATCGGCGACCAATTGCGGTTCGGCCATCAGGCAGGCGCCGAAGCGGCCGTTTTGCACCCGGTCACTGGGGCAGCCGACGTTTAAATTGATTTCGGCATAGCCGTAGCCGGCGCCGATACGGGCGCATTGCGCCAGTTCCCGTGGATTGCTGCCGCCCAATTGCAAGGCGACCGGGTGTTCAGCCGCGTCGCGTTGCAAATGCCGTTCGGCATTACCTTGCAATATTGCGCCGGTGGTCACCATTTCGCTATACAGCAGGGCGTGCCGGCTTAATAAGCGGTGAAAATAACGGCAATGGCGATCGGTCCAGTCCAACATTGGCGCGACGCTAAAGCGGGATGCCGCAAACGGCGGCGGGACGGATGGGGTATTTGTCATGCTGTGCTTGGCGAGTTGTGGCTGGAACCAGGGTTTTGCTCTAGCGGGCGGCGGGGTCGTGTTCGGGCAAGTTTTTACAAAGGCATTCCTGCAGCTACCGACTATTATTGTACACAGGAGACACGGGATGTTTCTGGTTAAGATCGATACATTCCCGAGGGAGCGCCTCACTAGCGGTGCCGGGTTAAGTCTTTGGATTTAGTGTCGAGGAGGCTGTTTTGAGAGGCTTTGCCGTTATTTGTGAGTTCCGGAGAGCTGATGTAGTATTCGATTTTAGAGTTAGCGCCCTTGTTAGACGGCTTCACCCCGGCTGTTCTGGTATCGCTCGCGTCGGGTAACTATTGTTTCCTGCCCGGACGGGCTGCCCAAGTCGGTCTTGTTCGATCCCCGCGGCGGATTTTCGCGATCGATAGAATTTCAATTTTCGCTTTACATGCCTACCAACATTAATAAACAAAAACAGCGCAGGTACATTCGCTATCCGATCGAGCTGGAAGCCGTGTTGGTGGTCGATAACCGTTTGCAGTTCGACGCGGTGATTTTGGATTTTTGCTTGGGCGGATTTTTCTTGGCGCTGAAGGCGCCCGAGCAAATACCATTGGACAAAGCGGTGAAAATCCAGTTTTCCCTGGATTCGGCGGCCAACGGCGAGAAATATCGGATCGATGCCCGCGCCTTACATGTTGCCGGCGGTGGCATCGGCGTCGCGGTCGAGGATATGCCGCGGGATACGTTTAATGCATTGAAAAAATATGCCAGCGCGCCATTGAATGCGTTGTTGGCACCCGGAAACCAGAACCAGCCGGGTAAGTTGGATCAGGAGAAGTTGAGAAATCTGTTCAAGGTGTTCTTGATCGAAAACCTGCCGCCGGTGCTGAACCACTACTACGAGATGGTGGGCAACTATATCGCCGACTCCAGTCAATACAGCGAATGCTTTACCAATCAGTCGATGCTCGACGATTTAATCACGGTATTGAAAACCGGGCGGGAAACGTTTATCAGCGAATTCTGTACTTCGGTATTGTCCCATGTCGACGGCATTGCCCGGAACGAGCCGGATAAAGAGCGTTTGATTCCCGACTACAGCGTGCTTTCCCTGGTCGAGAAAGAGGACTTCGAAGACTGGCTGAATATGTCGTTGATCATCAGAAAGCTGGCTAACCATTACGACGAGCAAATCAATCTGGTCGCCGGCGAGATCGGCCGGATATTCGGTTTCAGCGAGAGTGGCGTCGTTAACCCCCTCAGCCCAGCGGTGTTGTGCGACAGTTTTCGCGAGTTGGTGATCCAGCTGGATTTGACGCGGAAAATCAATAGCCTGGTCTATAGCGCATTCGGCAAGGTGCTATTCAATGACTTGAACGGCGTTTACCAGAAAACTTACATGTTTTTGTCGCGGAACCAATCTGCGGACAAGAGAACTCCGCGGCAGCCGCATTGGAGCGATATCGGCAAATCCAGGGGGCTTGGCGGCGGGAACGTCGCCAACCGCTCAGGGTTCGGCGAACAGCAAACGCCCACTGAATTGAGCCAGGTAACGGGAGGCGGCGACACGCGGGAACGGCGGCCGCTAGGCCAGGTCGCGGCAACGTTGCTGGATTTGTTGACCGAGACCGGCATCGACTATCCCGAGCTTGCCGCACCTGCCGCGACCGCGCGTCAGGCGTCGGCCGCGGCGCTGTTCGACCGCGACGAAATTGCCACGGCCATCGCCCGGTTGCAGGAAAATCTGGCCGGAGAACCCAAGTTGCACTGGGATGCGTCGCTGCTGAAAAAGCGCTTGCAGGATACGCTGAGCGGCTTGGGGCTGGGGGCGAAATCGATTTCCGCGTCCGATATGCAACATCTGGATCTCTATGGCCGGTTTTTCGAAACCTTGTTCAACGACGTGGCGCCCGAGTCCGAGATCAAACCGGCGCTGGAACGTATCCACTTGCCTTTACTGTCTCTGGCATTGCGCGGCGACGATTTTTTAAACGCCGATTTACATCCGGTAAAAAGCATTTTGAACCAATTGTCGGTATTGGAGCCTGCGGTCAAAAGTAATCGGGTGGTAAAAAATATCAATATTAAAACCGCGGTAGACGATATTGTTGCCCGGATCAATAGCGAATCTCAAACCAACCCCGAGGTCTTCAAGCAAGCCGAGCGCGAGTTGGGCGAACTTACCCGGCAAGTGACCCGATCGGTCGATACCAATGTCAAACGCATCATAGAAACTTACGAAGGCCAACAGAAGCTGGAAAAGGCCCGGCATTCGGTACAGGACGAAATCGACAAGCGTATTGCCGGCCGGGTGGTGCCTAAAGTCATCCCGGAATTATTGCAATACGGCTGGCAACACCTGCTGCTGATCGCCGAATTGAACTGCGAACGTAAACCCGAGGAAAAACGCACCTATTTGAAGGTGTTCGACGACCTATTGTTCTGGCTGTTCGAACAGGATTCGATGCTGAAAATCCAGGCGGCGACGATCCAGACCACGCTGGATTACGTCAAGGAGCAGTTGACCTCGGTATGTACCAACGTGTTTTTACTGGACAGTGTGGTCGATGAATTGACCGCGTTGTTGCTGGGTAGCGGCGACCCGAAGGTACGCAAACCGGTCGAGACGGTCAGAATTCCGCCGGCCGATACCGGAAGTCATAAAGAGCGCCCGCTCAAGGAAGACGCCTGGATGGCGCAGGTCGAGCAGCTCAGTGTTGGCGATTGGTTTACCTTGCTGCGCGACGGCCAAGGCTTCGAATCGATGAAATTGGTGTGGGTCGGTGATTTGTTGCAATTGTATGTGTTTGTGAACCGAGACGGCCTGAATAAATTGGAGTTGAGCAGGGAGGAGCTGGCCGACCTGATGCGTAAAGGCGAAGCCATAAAAATGGAAAGTCTGGATTCGCCCTTGGTCGATAGAACGACCAATTTGATGCTGCAGAAGATGCATGAAAAACTGCTGTTCAATGCCACGCACGATCCGGTGACCGAACTGTTTACCAGGGACGAGTTCAGTAAGCAGCTCAAGAACGAGACCGCCAGAATCGGTGACGCCCACCATATGCTGTGCCATATGGAAGTCTTGGACTTGCGGGTGATCGCCAATATTTGCGGTACTGTCGGGGTCGAGCAGTTGTTGAAGAGTTTGGCGGCAACGCTATCGCAACACGTCGAGCGTAACGATTTGCTGGCGCGGTTGGGCGATGAATCGTTCGCGATTTTGTTCAAGAACTGTTCCGCGGCGGAGGGTTTGGCGTCGGCGCGTAAGCTGGTGAAAGTGGTTAACGAGGCACATTTTCAATGGCAGGAAAGCAGCTTTTCGATCAGCGTCAGCCTGGGTTTGGTGCCGTTCGCCGCCGAATGCTACGACGTACAGGAATTGCTGCGGCGGGCGGATTCAGCCAGCATGTCGGCCGAACGCTCAGGGCCGAACAATGTATTGGTGTTTTCCAGCGATGACGAGAATTTGCGTTATCAGGAAAAGCTGCACGAATGGATCGGCCGGATCGACAAAGTTTTTGCCGAAAACCGTTTGTTTGCCCGTTGCCAGATGATCGCAGGCACCGATCCCGTCACCGCCAGCCATTTGCATTACGAGATATTGCTTGGCGTCACCGGCGAGGACGGCAATGTCATTGCCCCCGACCATTTCATCCCTGCGGTGGAACGTTGTCAGCGCATGCCGGAAATCGATCAATGGGTGGTCAGCAATGTATTCGACTGGATCGGTAACAATCGCGAGTTATTCAATAGAATCGACGGTTTCTCGATCAATCTGTCCGGGCAGTCGATCAATAGCGAGGATTTTCTGGAGTTTCTGAAATCGGTGTTGGCGGCAGGCAGCGTACCTTGCGAAAAAATCACGTTCGAAATCACTGAAACCGTGGCGGCGGAAAATTTGGGATTTACCAAGAAATTTATCGGCGCGATCAAACAGTTCGGCTGTAAATTTTCGCTCGACGATTTCGGTTCCGGATACTCGTCCTATTCCTACCTGAAAAATCTCAACGTCGATTATCTGAAGATAGACGGCGCTTTTGTCAAAGACATGCATAACAACAAGGCCGACGTTGCCATTGTCAAGTCGATGAACGAAATTGCTCATTCCATGGGCTTGCAAACTATCGCCGAATACGTCGAGAACGACGAAATCAGGACGCTATTGAAAGGGATAGGGGTGGACTTTTGCCAGGGCTACGGCATCGAAAAGCCGATCCGACTGCTGGAATTGAGCGAAAAGCTGCCGCCCAGCGAGTCGTTTTCGTTCGAAAACGTCGAATTCTGGGGATTTTGATCGCTGTGAAATCCGCCAGTTACCGGCCGGCGGAACCCTGTCGCGGCCGGTAGTCCGGGCTTATACCTTGAATTGCGACACCGCTTGTTCCAGTTCCTTGGCCAGATCGGTCAATTCTATGCCGGATTTCAGCGAGGCCCTTGCAGTATCGACGCCGGTTTCGGCGATCTCGGTGATCTTGATCACGGTATGGCTGACTTCCTCGGTCACCGCATTTTGTTGCTCGGCAGAGGTGGCGATCTGGGTGTTCATCGTGCTGATGGTCGCCACCGACTGGGTAATTGCGCCCAGGGCCTGACCCGATGCCTGAGCTTTTTCCACGCTCTGTTCGGCCAGTGTCCGGCTGGCATTCATCGCGACGACGGCTTGTTTCGAGCCTGATTGCAGCTTTTCTATCATGCTCTGGATTTCGCTGGTCGATGACTGCGTGCGGCTGGCCAGCGTACGTACTTCGTCGGCGACCACGGCGAAGCCGCGGCCGTGTTCTCCGGCGCGGGCCGCTTCAATCGCCGCGTTCAGCGCCAGCAGATTGGTTTGTTCGGAAACGCTCCGAATCACATCCAGAATGCTGCTGATGTCGTTGACGTGGTTTTCCAGATTGCTGACCGTTCCCGCCGCATCGGCAATTTCTCGGGCCAGTGCGTTTATCGAGCCGACTGCCTGCTGCACCACGGTCTGCCCGGCGCGGGCTTGGCGGTCGGTTTCCGCCGCGGCTCCGGCCGCCTGCGAAGCATTGCGGGCCACCGCTTGCACCGCAGCAGCCATTTCCGTCATGGCCGACGCAACCTGTTCGATATATTCTTTTTGCGACTGAGCCCCGGCTGAGTTGTTCTCTACGGCCCGCAGCAGTACTTCGGCATTCCGTTGTAAGGTTTGCGAGTAGCCGCTGACCTTGCCGACAATTTTGTGAATACTTTCTGCGGCGTGGTCGAAGTCTTGCGCCATGACGCCGATTTCGTCGCTGGGCGAGAATCGGGTGCGGACGGTGAGGTTGCCGGTGCCGAAGGCTTTGGCGAATTTGCTGAGCGCATTGATCGAATTGACTATGTTAGTCGGCACGGTGAACGCCATCCCGACGCCGATGACAATGCCCAAGATCAGACACACCACGATGATGGTATTGGCCTGGCCGACCAGCGCCACGGTTTTGCCGGCGATTTCCTGAGCTTTACTCCAGCCGTCCTGTTCCGCGGCGGCGGCCGATTGCCGGGCGCTGGCGGCGATTTGGTCCATTTTGGCGACGATTTGTTTCAGGCGGGTGTCGTTGTCGATCCATTGCGCCGCGGCGTTTTGGTATTTTGCGGTTTCGGCCCGAGCTTTATCGATGCGTTCGTGTTCGGTCGGTTCGGGCGTAATTGCGGCGAGTTTGTCGTACAACACCATCAGTGCCGGTAATTCCTGCTGCATTTGTTGGTAATACTGGCGGTCCTTGTACAGCCGTTCTTCCTTTTCGTGTTGAATGATGGTCTGCGCCAGCGACTTGATGCGGTTGACCAGAATGTATTTTTGTACCTTGCCGTTCAGTTCGGTCTGGCTGGCGCCGTTTTCCAACAGTTTGGCATATTCCGTTTCTTGCTTTTCGGCAAAGGCGTCGGCTTCGGCCAGTACCGCTCTGCCGCTGTTGACCATGGTGTCGACCGCTTGCCGATTGTTTTTCAATGCGGCGACGCCGTTATCGTATAACTCGCGGAAATCTTTGACATTGTTGCGTACTGAAGCCGATTGTTCCAACAAGGCTTTATCGGAAAAGGTGTTGCCTATACTGTCGACTTTGTTCAGGTTGTCGTCCATGGTGTTCAACACCTGCTTGGCGCGGCTATAGGTTTCCTCGCGTTCGTAGAGCAGGTAATTGAGCTGCTCTATCGTCGCGTCGTAGGCGCCGGCGTGCACGTCGACGGCCAGTTTAACGGCCGGCACCTTCCATTCTGCGATTTCGTCGAGACTTGATCCCAACCGGCCGATATAGATCCAGGCTAACAGCCCGAATATGACTAAGATCAGTACCAGAGCCGAAAAGCTGGCGATCAATTTGTTCCGTATGGTGAGTTGCATTAAAGATTTTCCAAAGGTTGAAGGCGTATCAGACGGCTGCTAGGCTAGATGATTCGCCGGCTTGCGCCGGTTTTTCGAAAGTGTAGACCATATTTTTGGGGAAGGAAGGCGGTGACGCCCGCAGTCACAGCGAGCTTCCGCCTTGCTGGGAGTTGAGGACGGAGCGAGTTTGGCGCTAGTGGTTTTGTGGCTTGGTAGGTGGCTGACGCGCTGGCCCGGGCCGATACTTCAAAGTTTCGGCTCGGGCCAGTCCATAGGCTAAATCCAGTCGGAGTCGTCGGAGCCGGCGGTATCGAAGTCGTTCGATCCGTCGCTGGCATAATCGTTCGGCTCGTCCGCGGTCGCGGCGGCAATCGCCTCGTCGCCGTAGTAGTTGTTGATGACCGTCGGTTCCGCCAAGCTATCGTGCGGGGATTGGCTCCACAGCGATTGGCCGCCGCCGTGGTGGCCCAATAGGCTTTCGATGCCTTGATATAGAAACGATCCGGCGACCACGCCGGCGGCAGTGGTGGCGATGTTGCCCAGAAAGCTCGAGCCGCCGCCGAACGCGCTGGCTTGCGGTGGCATCGGCGCGTTGCGCGGCACCTGGTAATTGCCGACGCCGGGAACGCCGTCAGCAGCTGGTGCTGCCGCCCACGGATCGTTGCTCAAAAATCCGCCGCGCGGTGCCGTCGCGGCGCTATTTTGCAATTGCTGTTGCAGGTCGGCGATCTGGCTTTTGGCGCTGTTCAACGCTTGTTCGAGTAACATGGCCCGTTGCACCAGCAGGTAGGCGGCATCGGGTTGTTTGGCGACGCCGTCGGCAATCAACTGCGCGGCTTCCGCATCTTTGGCGCTGATTCTGGCCTCGGTCAATTGTTTTAAGAACAGGTTGAGTTGATCGCGTTCTTGAGGATTCATTCGAATGGCTCCGTTTTTGAGAATATTGGCCGCTCAGCGGTTGCGCAGCAGACCCCAGGGGTAGCTTAAAGGTTCCGGAACGATGTGGGGCAAGCTGCGCCGATTTTCAACGCCTGAACCGTCGGCCGCGGCCCGATTGCGCATTGGCGCCGGTCAGGAGCGCTGTCGGCGCGTTTCGCGCTCGGCGGCTTTTTCGGCGCGGATCGAGGCCATTTCCATCATCTCGGCCTCTATCATCTCCGGAGTTTCCAGTGTGATTCGGCCGATAGTGCCGGCACGCAACTCGGTCAGTAGCAGTTTGGCCGCCTTGTCCAGTTCGACGATGCCGCCGGCGCGCAAGCAGCCGCGTTTGGCACCTATCGCTTCCAGCAAGGCCTGCGATTCTTCCGCTAGGGTTTCCATTCGATAGCGTTGGCGCATTAGTTCCGGATACACACGACGCAGGTAATCCAGCGTATACAAAGCAATATCGGCGTGTTCGAACGCGGTATCCTTGACGGCACCGGTGGCGGCCAGCCGGTAACCGCTGTGCCGGTTCTCGACGTTAGGCCACAGTACGCCAGGCGTGTCGGACAGCACGATATTCTTGCCCAGGTTGATGCGTTGTTGCTGTTTGGTCACGGCCGGTTCGTTGCCGGTTTTGGCGATGGTCCTGCCGGCCAGTACGTTGATGATGGTCGATTTGCCGACATTCGGGATGCCCATGATCATGGTTCTGACCACTTTGCCGGCGGCGGTTTTTTCCGGCAGCATTTTGCCGCACAGGTCAATGATCTGTTTGATTTTGTCGGGTTGTTGCGTGGTTACCGCCAGGGTTTTCACCGCTTGCTCGCGTTCCAGATACGCCTGCCACTGCTTGGTCAGTTCCGGATCGGCCAGGTCGGTTTTGTTCAATACCCGGATACAGGGTTTGCTGCCGCGCAGTCTGGCCAGCATCGGGTTTTGACTGCTGTAAGGGATGCGGGCGTCGAGGATCTCGATCAGCAGATCGATCTCAGGCAGCGCATATTTGATTTCTTTGCTGGCCTTGTGCATATGGCCGGGGTACCACTGGATTTGCATGAGCGGTTGTCTGCAGTCGGGAATGGAGCGCAATTGTAACGTAGTTGAGTAGGTGCGGCAGCGGCGAGCGGCGCTAATCCGGTCGCGGCGGTAGACGTTGTTTGCCAGGGTTTGCTACAATCTGCCGAATTTTTGGTGCTTTCGGCACATCTCAACCCCAGTCCTTCACAATCATCCCGGAGAAAATTCTATGGCAATTAAAGTTGCAATTAACGGTTACGGCCGTATCGGTCGCAATGTTCTGCGCGCACTGTACGAGGCCGGTCGCACCAACGAAATTCAAGTGGTTGCGATCAACGATTTGGGCGATTCCAAAACCAATGCGCATTTGACCAAATACGACACCGTTCATGGCAAATTCCCGTTTGATGTGACAGTGGATGGCGATTACATTGTGGTTAATGGCGACCGCATCCGGGTTTTCGCCGAGCGCGATCCGGCTAAATTGCCTTGGGGTGAACTGGGCATCGACGTCGTGCACGAGTGCACCGGTTTCTTTACCAGCAAAGCCAAAGCCTCCGCGCACATTTCTGCCGGCGCCAAAAAAGTCATCATTTCCGCTCCGGGCGGTAACGATGTCGACGCCACCGTGGTTTACGGCGTCAACCACCAAACCCTGAAAGCGTCCGACACCGTGATTTCCAACGCGTCTTGCACCACCAACTGCTTGGCACCGCTGGTTAAACCGTTGATGGACACCATCGGCGTCGACCACGGTTTGATGACCACGATCCACTCTTACACCAACGACCAAGTGCTGACCGACGTTTATCACAGCGATTTGCACCGCGCCCGTTCTGCGACCCAGTCCATGATCCCGACCAAAACCGGCGCCGCTGCCGCAGTGGGTTTGGTATTGCCGGAAATGAAAGGCAAACTGGACGGTTTCGCCATGCGGGTTCCGACCATCAACGTTTCCGTGGTCGATTTGTGCTTCCAGGCCTCGCGCAACACCACCAAGGAAGAAATCGACAGCATTCTGCGCGAAGCGGCTAACGGTTCTTTGAAAGGCATTTTGGCGATCAACGATGAGCCTTTGGTGTCTTCCGATTTCAACCACAATCCGCACTCGTCGATTTACGAAGCGGGTCTGACCAAAGTGACCGGCGGTAACTTCGTTAAAGTCTTGTCCTGGTACGACAACGAGTGGGGTTTCTCCAACCGTATGTTGGACACCACCATTGCGCTGCATAACGCCAAATAAAGGGATTACATGCTGTTACGAAGAACCAAAATCCTGGCGACGCTGGGACCCTCCACGGACAAGCCGGGCGTACTTGAGGAATTGTTCGACGCGGGTATCGATGTCGTTCGTTTGAATTTCTCGCACGGTTCCGCTCAGGATCATATCGACCGTGCCAACCGCGTGCGGGAACTGAGCAAGAAAACCGGCCGCAGGGTCGGTATTCTGGCCGACCTGCAAGGCCCGAAAATCCGGATCGAGCGTTTCAAGGAAAACAAAGTCTGGCTGGACGAAGGCCAAGACTTTGCCCTGGACATCAATCTTGGTAAATACGACGGCGACCATACTCAGGTCGGTATCAGCTACGAGCCGCTGGCGCGCGAAGTCAAGCCGGGCACTCGCCTGCTGCTGGACGACGGTCGGGTGGTGCTGGACGTGGTCAACGTCGAGAACGGCACCCGCGTCAACACCAAAGTGGTGGTCGGCGGCGACTTGTCCAACAACAAGGGCATCAACCTGCTGGGCGGTGGTTTGTCGGCGGCGGCGTTGACCGACAAGGACAAAGAAGACATCAAAACCATCGCGGTGATTCAGGCCGATTATGTGGCTATCTCCTTCCCGCGCACCGCCGACGACATGCACGAAGCCCGTGCCTTGTTGGAAGCGGCCGGCTCCTATGCCGGTTTGGTGGCGAAAATCGAACGGGCCGAAGCGATGGACGTGATCGATGAGATCATCATGGCGTCCGACGCGATCATGGTCGCCCGCGGCGACTTGGGTGTGGAAATCGGCGACGCCAACTTGCCGGCGGCGCAAAAGCACTTGATCAAACGTTCGCGCGAACTGAACCGGGCCGTGATTACTGCAACGCAGATGATGGAGTCGATGATCGAAAACCCGATCCCGACCCGCGCCGAGGTGTTCGACGTTGCCAACGCGATTGTCGACGGTACCGATGCGATCATGCTGTCGGCGGAAACCGCTTCCGGCAAGCATCCGGTGAAAACCGTGCAAGCCATGGTGCGCATCTGCTGGGAAACCGAAAAGCAACCGAGCGTGACTCATTCACATCACCGCATGACCGATAGCTTCTCGGCGATCGACGAAGCCATTGCGATGTCGGCGATGTACATGGCCAACCACACCAAGATCAGCGGTGTGGCCTCGTTGACCGAGTCCGGCTCGACCCCGTTGTGGATGTCGCGGATCAACTCCAACATCCCCATTTACGCGTTTAGCAGTCACGAAAAAACGCTGGGCCGGGTGACGTTGTACCGCGGCGTATTCCCGATTCCGTTCAGCCGCGAATCGATGGAAAAAGCCGAAGTCAACAAAGCCATCATTGACAAGCTGCGTACCCGCGGTGTGGTCAACAAAGGCGATACCTACATCATCACCAAAGGCGACGCGACCGGCCATCAGGGCGGTACCAACTCCCTGAAAGTGGTCACCGTAGAAGACTGATCGGTTTTGCCCTAAATCAAAACGCGGCGTTCCGGCTTTGGCCGGGCGCCGCGTTTTTTGTTTGTGGGGCCGGCGAGCGGGAGTGTGGGTGCTTGGGTCTTTCTATGAACCATTAACTCGGTACTTAAATATCGTTTGCCATGCACGTGTCGAAGATCCCGTCTCCGCTAGTTTCGATCAGCTTAGCCCGAACGGAGTTCCAGGATAAATTCGGCGAATCATTACAGCTTGGCAAATTATTCACTGGCCAGACCGAGGCACGAACCACCGAATATCGCGTTGTAAGTTCATAGATTTACCAGGTACTTTCGTACCGGTACGCGGGTGTCATGACAAGTCGCGACGATTGTTTTACAGTGACCATGCTCAAAATGTGAGCTTACCGTAGTTACTCAGAGGAGGATCTGCCATGGGTATCCGAAAAAATCACACCACATTAACGCCGGACGAAAAGGCGCGTTTCATTGCCGCTCTTTTGCAACTCAAAGCTAACGGCGTCTACGACCGATATGTGCGTCATCACCGTGAGCTATTCAACAGTGGGATTCATCGCAGCGTGTTGTTTTTGCCATGGCACCGGGAGTTTTTGCGGCGACTTGAACTTGACCTGCAGGCTATTGACGCCTCAGTAAGCTTACCCTATTGGGATTGGACTACCGACCGTAACGCCAACTCGAGTCTTTGGGATGATGATTTCATGGGCGGCAACGGCGTTCCGCGCGGCGGCGCAGTGCAAAACGGCCCGTTCGCATTCGGTAGCGGTCGGTGGCCGTTGACTGAGCGCGATTCCCCCAGCGATCCCGTCGAACTTACTCGCGACCTGCAACTCAGTCAGTTACCCACCGCCAATACCGTGCGTGCCGTATTGGCTAGCGTGCCTTATCGAGTATTCGTGCGTAACGCGGAGAACCAAAGCCATAACACGGTGCATACGTCGGTCGGCGGTGCCGCGGGTACCGCCAGTTCGCCCAACGATCCGATCTTTTTTCTTTTGCATTGCAATGTAGACCGGCTTTGGGCGCTGTGGCAACGCCAACACCCGGATCAGGCAGCGTTCCAAGGCGATGCCAATTTCAATTTGAACACGCCGCTAGAGCCCTGGCAAAATGAAGTGTCGCCACCGACGCCGGGAAGCGTTATTAACCATACGACCCTGGGATACAGCTACGACGACGAATTGGCGCAACCTCAGCAAATTATCGATTTGACGGTGGGGGCGGCTTCGCGGCCGGCCAATATCGGACTCGCCAGCGAGCGCGACTGGTATCGCTTTTTGGCGCCGACAGCCGGGATCTATACGCTGGAAACAAGTGGGCCAACCGATGTATTCATGTCGCTATTCGGGCCTAACAATCAGACCGATCTGGTTACCAGCGACGACGATAGCGGCCCTGAAACCAATGCTCGAATCGAAACCCAGTTATCGGCAGGTACCTATTTTATCGAGGTGCGCCATTATCAGGCTGGCGGCACCGGTCCATACGGGATTGCAGTGGGTGGCAATGTATCGCCCAATCCGCCGCCTGGGTTGCCGGAAATCTTGGTCAACGGCCCGGTGGTGCAAGGCAATATCGCCGCTGCGAACGAAAGCGATGTATATACCTTTATGGTTTCCGCTGCCGTCAGCCATACGATTACGACATCCGGTTCGACAGATACCTTTATCAGCCTGTATGGACCCAACAGCCAAACCAGTTTTGTGACGCAAGACGACGATAGCGGACCCGGCACTAATTCGCAAATTGTTCGGGTCCTGCTGCCCGGTCAGTATTTCGTTAGGGTGCGTCATTACAGTCCAACCGGTACCGGGGCTTACGGAATTTCGGTGACTCGCTAGCGAGAGCGGAATTGGAAAGGTACCGATGCCGGAATTAACGCTTCTTCCGAACTAAAATTGACCAGGCGTTGGCATCAATTCTGCCGCAAAATCGCTTATAGCCTGTCTAATTTGGCATAAGCCAACATCAGCCACTTCAAGCCGGCGTTGCGGAAATTGATTTGTACCCGCTCTTGATCGCCTTCGCCTTCGGTTTGCAGCACGACGCCTTCACCGAATTTCTCGTGGCGGACGGTTTGGCCGAGTTTGAAGCTGCCGCCGCCCAGAGTGGCGGATGCCGACGGCGCAGCGGCGGCAGGGCGGGTGACGTTGGCGCGCAAGCGGATTTCCTGTATCGATTCCTGCGGCAGTTCGCGCAAAAAGCGCGAGGCCCGCGGATAGCTGTCTTTGCCGTACAGGCGGCGCGATTCGGCGTGGGTCAAATAGAGTTGTTGCATGGCGCGGGTGATGCCGACATAGCATAGTCTGCGTTCTTCCTGTAACCGGCCGGGATCGTCCAGTGCCTGTTGCGACGGAAACAGGCCTTCTTCCATGCCGACCAGAAACACCAGCTTGAACTCCAGGCCCTTGGCGGAATGCAGCGTCATCAACTGCACGCAATCCTCGTCGGCTTCGCCTTGCATTTCGCCGGCTTCCAGCGCGGCGTGGGCCAGAAACATGTCCAGCTCAGACAGGTTTTCCGCATTATCGCGATCATAGTCGAACAATCGGGCGGCGTTGACCAACTCTTCCAGGTTTTCCAACCGGGCTTCGCCTTTATCCTGCTTTTCCTTTTTATACAGTTCGATCAGGCCGCTGGTTTCGACGATATGTTTGACGGTTTCGTGCAGACTCCAATCTTGTGTAGCCCGGCCCAGCTCAAGCACCAGATTCATGAAGCCGCGCAGCGCGTTGGCGGCACGGGCCGGCAACTGGTTTTGTTCCAGCATGGCCTGCGCCGCCTGCCACAAGGACAATTGCTTTTCGCGGGCCAGGAGTCGCATGTCGTCCAGGGTTTTGGCGCCGATGCCGCGGGTCGGCGTATTGACGACCCGTTCGAACGAGGCGTCGTCGTGCGGGTTACTGGACAAACGCAGATAGGCGAGGGCGTTCTTGATCTCCATCCGTTCGAAAAAGCGCAGGCCGCCGTAAACCCGGTATGGGGTGGCGGTGGTCATCAAACGTTCTTCGAACTGGCGGGATTGGGCGTTGGAACGGTACAAAATCGCCGTTTCGCTGCGTAGGCCGCCGTCGCGCACCCATTGCCGGATTTTTTCGACGACGAAATAGGCTTCGTCCTGTTCGTTGAACGCCGAGTACAAGGCCAGAGCGTGGCCGTCGCCGGCGTCGGTCCACAATTCCTTGCCCATCCGGTTGTCGTTGTTGGCGATCAGCGTGTTGGCGGCTTTCAGAATGTGGCCGCTGGAGCGGTAGTTCTGTTCCAGGCGGATCACACCATGTTGCGGATAGTGTTTTTGGAAGGCGTAGATATTTTCGATTTTGGCGCCGCGCCAGCCGTAAATCGATTGATCGTCGTCGCCGACCACGAACAGGTTGTTGTTGCCTTCGGTCAGTAATCGCAGCCAGGCGTATTGGATGGTGTTGGTGTCCTGAAACTCGTCGACGTGGACTTGCTGGAACCGCTCGCGGTAAAAGCTCAATAAATCGGCATTGTCGCGCAGCAGTTCGTGGGCGCGGAGCAGCAGTTCGGCGAAATCGACCAAGCCGGAGCGATCGCACAGTTCCTCGTAAGCCAAATAGATCTGGCGCATCTGCCGCAGGTAAAAATCGCCCCTGTCCTGCATGTGGCGGGCGCGGATGCCTTCGTCCTTTTGCCCATTGATGAACCATTGCGCTTGCTTCGGCGGCCATTTGCTGTCGTCCAGGTTCAGATTCTTGATCAGGCGTTTGACGATGCGCAATTGGTCGTCGCTGTCCATCACTTGAAACGTTTCCGGCAGTTTGGCTTGCTTGGCATGTTGTCTGAGCAAGCGGTGGGCCAGACCGTGAAAAGTGCCGATCCACATCGAGCGGGCAGAGGTGTTCAGCAAATCCTCGATCCGGCCGCGCATCTCGTTGGCGGCCTTGTTGGTAAAGGTTACCGCCAGGATGTGGTAGGGCGAGACGTGGTTGATCTTGATATGCCAGGCGATGCGGTGTACCAGCACCCGGGTTTTGCCGCTACCGGCGCCGGCCAGCACCAGCATGGCTTGGGAAGGGGCCGAAACGGCCAGACGTTGCTGGTCGTTTAACGGGGCAATGATAGAAGAGACATCCATTTTTTATAGCTTGCAGATTTCGGGGAGCTGTGTATATTTGCTTGCCTTTAAAGGGAGAGCCTTGCGTCAGGACTAAATAAATACAACACAGAGAGGATTGGAAATGAGCTTCGATTATAAACGTTTGGTCAAGTTTGAGCACAACATCGGCGATAAAGACAAAAAAGTGCGCATGGTTTCAGGAGTGGTTTTGCTGAGCGTGTCTTTGTTTACCGCCAGCGTGTTAATGCTGCTGGTCGGTTTGGTGTTGGTCGCCACCAGCTACTCCGGCTGGTGCCCGGCGTATTCAGGTTTTGGAAAAAACACGCTGAGCGGCGGTTTTGCCGCCACCGATGCCAGCACCGACAACGGCCAATAAATGCGGGGCAGCCTGAATTCGCGATAGCGCGAATTCAGGCTGCTGTCATTTTTCAGTGTTTCTCGTATTCGCCGTCAATCACAGACCGGTCGCGGGCAGTGTGTCGGAATATCGAACCAGCCTGGGTGGTGGATAAATGCCGCTCGATCAGATAATCGGCTATTTTTCGCCGGACTGCCGGAATCAAGCAGGCGAAGCCGCATAAGTCGGTAAAGAATCCCGGCGTCAGTAATAAGGCCCCACCGACCAACAAGACCGGGCCCTCCACCATTTCATAAGCCGGAATTTCTCCTTGTCTCAAACCGTTCTGGAACCGGTTCCAGGTTGCAAAGCCCTGTTGCCGTAATAGCCATGCTCCCAGGGTCGCGGTCAACACCACCAAAAGCACGGTCGGAAAGGTGCCTATGACGCTACCGACCTGCAACAACAGGTAAATCTCCAAAAACGGTACGATCAGAAAAGTCAGAAACAGGGCGTGCATGATTTTCATGGTGAGTTGGCCGGGAAAAAAGCGGCTAATACTAAGAGCATCCCAGTAGAAATTCCAGGATAATATCGCGATGTACCAATTGATACTCTGTACCTGTCCCGATGCGGATTGCGCCGAAAATTTGGCGCATGCGCTCATCGCCGAAAAGCTGGCGGCTTGCGTCAACATCGTGCCCGGCGTCCGTTCGGTTTACCAATGGCAAGGCCAAATAGAAACCGCTCAGGAACATTTGCTGCTGATCAAGAGTCGGCAGGACCGTTATCCGGCAATCGTAGCTGCCGTGACAAAACTCCACCCTTATGAAGTTCCGGAAATTATCGCGCTCGACATTGAACGCGGGTCTCAGGATTATTTGCAATGGATAAATTCATGTTTGATTGGCGTTTGATTTTTTTCTGGGTTTTAGTCA